>CAYUDT010000178.1:0-8667 GCA_964443695.1 uncultured Conexibacter sp.
TCGCCACGTGCGCCGAGCAGATGGGCGGCATCGACGTGCTCGTCAACAACGCGGGCACGACGTTCGCCCGTGCGCTGGACGACCTCACCGATCAGGACTGGCTCGACCAGTACGCGCTGCACGTGCTCGCGCCGATGCGGCTGATGCGCGCCGCCGCGCCGCGGATGGCCGCCCGGGGCGGGGGGCGCATCGTCAACGTCTGCTCGTCGGCCGGCAAGCGGCCGTCGCTGACCAACGCCGCCTACAGCGTCACGAAGGCCGCGCAGCTGTCGCTGTCGCGGACGTTCGCGGACTCCTTCGCCGCCGACGGCGTGCTCGTCAACGCGGTGACCCCGGGGCCGGTGTCCAGCGAGCTGTGGATGGACACCGGCGGCATGGCCGACCAGACCGCCGCCGCCCGCGGCGTCTCCCGCGAGGAGGCACTGCAGATCCAGCGCGACAAGGTGCCGCTGGGCCGCTTCGCGGAGCCCGGCGAGATCGCCGACGTCGTCGTCTTCCTCAGCAGCGCGCGGGCCTCGACGGTCACCGGTGCCGCCTGGTCGGCCGACGGCGGCGCCGTCGCGATCATCGTCTAGCGCCGCGGCGCCTACGCCAGGACGTTCACGGCCCGGGCCGCGACGAGCGCCACGAGGATGAACGACGTCGTCGACTGCACGAGCATGAGCAGCTTGGCGCGGCCGGTCAGCGGCAGCGTGTCGGTGGGGCTGAACGCCGTCGAGTTGGTCGCAGCGAGGTACAGGTAGTCCACGAAGCCCGGCCGGAACGGCAGCCGTACCGGTGCGCTGTCGTCCATCTGCGCGAAGAGGAAGTCCGGGAGCGGCCCGTCGTAGTGCTCGGGCAGCGCGCCGGGCTGCAGCGGCGGGGTGGTCGAGCGCACCGCCGGTCCGCCACGGTCGATCTCCCAGTAGACGACCGCGAACAGCAGGACGGTCGCCAGCCAGAGCTGGGCCGCGGCCCGCAGCAGCGTGCCTCCGCCGAGGTCCCGGCTGGTGACGATGTCGACGACCAGCGCGACCATGGAGCCGATGTGCACCGCGACCACGACGGCCAGCATCACCAGCGCCAGCGTGCGCAGCTGCGGCTTGGCGGCCAGCTTCTCCTTGTCGCCGTAGGGGGTCGCGACCATGAGCGCGCCCAGGAGGACGCCGGTGAGGACCGGCGGGATCCAGCGCTCGGAGAACACGAGGTGCGACGGAAGCGCCGCGTCGAGCGCGATGACGGCGCCCGCGGCCAGCTGGGCGTCCCAGAACGTCTCCATGCGCGCGGTCCACTGGCCCATCGCGACGCAGACTAGGCGGGGGCCAGGACGCCCGCGAGACGCCGGACGCCCTCGGCGAGGTCCGGCGCGGTCGCGCCGGCGTACGTGAGGCGCAGGAAGCCGCCGGGCGGGTCCGACGCGAACGCCGGGGTGCCGGGGAACACGACCACGCCCGCGGTGGCCGCGTCGGCGGCCACGCGCACGTCGTCGACGCCCTCGGGCAGGGCGGCCCAGAGGTGGAAGCCGCCGTGGGGCAGCGGGGCGAGGGTGAGGTCCGGTGCCGCGTGGCGGACGGCCTCGGCCAGCGCATCCCGGCGCTCGGCCAGCGCGGTGCGCAGGGTCCTCAGGTGCCGGCGCCAGGCGGCGGTGGCGACCAGCTCCAGCGCGGCGTGCTGCAGCGGGCCCGACACGAAGAAGTCGTCGACGTGGCGCATCGCGCGCAGCCGGGTGGCCGCGGCGCCACGGGCGCCGACGGCGGCGACCCGCATCCCGGGCGCGGCGACCTTGGTCAGCGAACGCAGCAGGACGACGTGGCCGTCGGGGTCGTCGGCCGCCAGCGGCGGGGGACGGTCGCCGTCGATGTGCAGGTCGCGGGCCCAGTCGTCCTCGATGACGAACGCGCCGGCACGGGTGACGGCCTCCAGCACGGCGGCCCTCCGGTCCCGGCTCAGCGTCGCGCCGTGCGGGTTGGCGTAGAGCGGCTGCAGGTAGACCAGCCGTGCGCCGGTGCGCTCCAGGGCGTCGGCCAGCAGGTCCGGGCGGATGCCCTCATGGTCGGCGGGCACCGGCAACGCCGCGAGGCCGGCCGCGCGCGCGGCGGCCAGCGCCCCGACGTAGGTCGGGGACTCCACCAGCAGCAGGTCGCCCGGCGTGCCCAGCGCGCGCAGCGTGGTGCCCAGCGCCGACTGGCCTCCGGAGCAGATCAGGACGTCGTGGGGGCGCATGCCCATCTCGCCGGCGAACCACGAGCGCAGCTCGGGCAGGCCTTCGACGGGGATGCGGTCCCACGCGCCGGGGCGTCGGGCCGCGCGGGCCAGGGCGGACTGCAGCGCGGCGGTGGGCTGCAGCGAGGCGTCGGGGTAGCCGGTGCTGAGCGGGATGGTGCCCTCGCGGGGAAGGGCCAGCAGCTGCTCCAGCCCGCTGGCGTCCACCGCGCGGCTGCTGCCCAGCGCGACCTGCTGCCAGGAGAGGTCGGGCTTGCGCGGCTCCCCGGCGTGGGCGACGGGCGGTGGTCCCTCGGGGACGAAGGTGCCGACCCCGGGGCGGGGCTCGATGACGCCCTCGGCGGCCAGGAGGCTGATCGCGCGCTGCACCGTTATCGGGGATGCACGGTGCTTGGCCATGAGCTGACGCACCGATGGCAAGCGACCGCCCGGGGGGAGGACCCGGGCCGCCGCTCGCACATCGGCGATAACACGTGTCTCTGTGTTATCTTCAGTCATGTCCGGCGCGGATAACGCTACACACCTCGAGAGGATAACGCAACCCCCGATCCCGGAACGCGTGTGCACTCATTGGGCAGGGAGCCCAACCAGTGCACGCAGGGTCCTGGCGCCCGGGGTGCTGCTGGGCTTCGTCGGGGTGCTGGTGTTCTCGTTCTCGCTCCCCGCCACGCGGTTGGCGGTGCGCGACCTCGACCCGTGGTTCGTGGCGTTCGGCCGTGCGGTGGTCGCGGGCCTCCTCGCGGCCGGCTTCCTGGCGGTCGTGCGGGCGCCGCGCCCGTCGCCGAGGCAGTGGCGCAGCCTGGCGGTCTCGGCGAGCGGCGTCGTCATCGGCTTCCCGCTCTGCACGTCGCTGGCGCTCCAGACCGTGCCGTCCAGCCACGGGGGCGGTCATCAACGGCGCGCTGCCGGCCCTGACCGCGGTGTGGGCCGTCCTGCTGGCGCACGAGCGCCCGCCGCGCAGCTTCTGGCTCGCCGCGCTCACGGGGACGGCGCTCGTCGTCGGCTTCGCCGTCCTGCGCACCGACGGCGGCTTCGGCGCTGCCGACCTGCTGCTGCTCGGCGCCGTGGTCGTCTGCGCGCTGGGCTACGCGACCGGCGCCACCGTCAGCCGGGACCTCGGCGGGGCGGTGACGATCTGCTGGGCGCTCGTCGGGTCGCTGCCGCTGACCATCCCGATGGCGGTCGCGGGCGCAGCGGGCAACGGGTCCCACGTCGCGACGACGTCCTGGCTCGGGTTCGCCTACGTCTCGCTGTTCAGCATGTTCCTCGGCTTCTTCGCCTGGTACGCGGCCCTGGCCCGGGGCGGCATCGCCAAGGTCGGGCAGATCCAGTTGCTGCAGCCGGGCCTGACGCTGGTCTGGTCGGCGCTGGTGCTGTCCGAGCACGTCGGCGTCGCCGATCTCGTCACGTCGGCCCTCGTTGTCAGTTGCGTCGTCGCGACCCAGAGGTCCAGATAGGGTCCGGCGCATGCCGGTCTCCACCGCCGCCGTCGGCAAGAGCTACCCGCCGACGGTCTACGCCGTCGGGCGCGAGAAGATCCGCGAGTTCGCGCTGGCGACGGGGGAGCGCAACCCACTGCACCTCGACGTCGCCGCGGCCCGCGCGGCGGGACACACCGATGTCGTCGCGCCACCGATGTTCGCCGTCGTCTACAGCGCCCCCGCGATGGGGCCCGCGGTGCTCGACCCCGAGGTTGGCATCAACTTCGCGCTGATGGTCCACGGCGGACAGGAGTTCCGCTGGAACGGCCTCGTGACGGCGGGCGACGAGATCACGACGACCGTCTCGGTCGCCGCGATCTCCGAGCGCGCGGGCAACGGCTTCTTCGTCTTCGAGTCCACGTCCACCAACCAGGACGGCGTCGCGGTCTGCGCCGGCACCTGGACCAACATCGTGCGGGGTGTCTGATGCAGGCCGGTGACGAGATCCCCGAGCTGAAGATCACGCCGGACAAGTACCTGACCGTCCGCTACGCGGGCGCGTCGGGCGACTTCAACCCGATCCACATCGACGAGGACTTCGCCAAGGCGGTGGGCCTGCCCGGCCGGATCCTGCACGGGCTGTGGACGATGGCGCAGGTCGCCCGTGCCGCGACCAACGCCGCGGGCGGGCCGGAGAAGCTCCAGCGGCTGTCGGTGCAGTTCCGCGGCATGGGGCTGCCCGAGGTGGAGATCGCGGTCACCGGGGAGGTCGCCAAGGTCCAGGACGGCGTCGCCACGATCCACGCGGTTGCCGAGCAGGGCGGCAACAAGATCATCCGCAACGCGGAGGCCGACATCCGGCTGGCCTGACGGTCGCCGGATGTGGCGCGTTCGCCGCCGGCGGCCGCGAGCATCGCGGTCGGGCCGCCGGCGCGCGTAGAATTGGCCGTGCCTTGTTGAGCCCCCGTCAGGAGACGATCCTCCGCAAGGTCGTCGACTTCTATGCGGCGACCGGGCAGCCCGTGGGCTCCAAGGCCCTGGCCGCCGACGCGGATCTGGACTGCGGGCCCTCGACGATCCGCAACGAGCTCGCGCTGCTGGAGGAGCACGGGCTGCTGGCCCACCCGCACACCTCCGCCGGGCGCGTGCCCACCGACGCGGGCCACCGCTACTACGTCGACCGCCTGCTGCCCGCGGCGCCGCAGCCGCAGCGTCCCGTCGAGCTGCAGCTCATGCGGCGCGAGATCGACGAGGCGATGCGGCAGACCACCGAGACCCTCTCGCAGGTCACCAACCTGCTCGCGGTGGTGAGCGCCCCGCCGATCGACACCGCGACCGTCCGCCACATCGAGGTGCTGCTGCTGCAGCCCCAGGTCGTGATGGTCGTCGTCATCACCTCCACCGGTGGCGTCACCAAGCGGATGGTCACCTTCGACCGTCCCGTCGACCCCGGCCTGGTGGCCTGGGCGGGGGAGGAGCTCAACGGGCGGCTGGCCGGCGTGGGCCTCGGCGCCCGCACGCTCCGCGCCCGGCTGGAGGAGGGCGGGCTCGGCACGACCGAGCGCGCGTTCCTCGCCGCGCTGGCCCCGGCGCTGACCGAGCTCGCGCCCGACGACTCGCTCTACGTCGACGGCACCGCCCGGCTCATCGCCGAGCACCGCCATCAGGACCTCGCGCAGATCGAGGGGCTGATGCTGATGCTGGAGCGGCGGGTCACGCTGCTGGAGCTCATGCGCGCCGCGCTGGGCGAGCGTGACGTCCTCGTGCGGATCGGCGCCGAGAACGAGATGCCCGCGCTGCAGACGTTGTCGGTCGTCTCGGCCGGCTACGGCCTGCCCGCCCGGAAGCTGGGCACCGTGAGCGTCATCGGGCCGGTCCGGATGGACTACGGAACGGTCATCGCCAACGTCCGCGCAGCGGCGCAGCAGCTGTCGCGGTTCATCGAGGACGTCTACGAGTCGTGACCGCTCGTACCATCTAGCGCTCACCGCTGATGAGCACGACTTCCCCCCGAGACCCCTACGAGGTCCTCGGTGTCACCCGCGACGCCGACGACAGCACCATCAAGAAGGCCTTCCGCAAGCTGGCCCGCGACCTGCACCCCGACGTCAACGCGCACGATCCGGAGGCCGAGGGCAAGTTCAAGGAGGTGGCCGCCGCCTACGAGATCCTCTCCGACAAGGAGCGTCGCGCCACCTACGACCGCTACGGCCACGACGGCCTGCGCTCCTCCGGGACGGCACCGAACTTCGACGGCTTCGGCTCCATCAGCGACCTCTTCGACGCGTTCTTCGGCGGCGTGGGCGGCGGTCGGGGCGGCCGCGGCGGCCCGATGCAGGGCCAGGACATCGGCATCGCGACCTCGATCACGCTGGAGCAGGCCGCGCGCGGGCACGCCGTCGAGCTGCACTTCGAGGCGGTCGACAGCTGCGAGAAGTGCCACGGCAACGGCGCCGAGCCCGGCACGCCGATCGTCACCTGCGAACGCTGCGGCGGCGCCGGCGCGCTGCAGGCCGTGTCACGGACGCCGTTCGGCCAGGTCGTGCGCACCGTCGCCTGCGACGTGTGCGGCGGCGAGGGCAAGACGGCCGAGACGCCGTGCGACCGCTGCGAGGGCCGCGGACGTGAGGTCCGCCGCCGCGACGTCAGCGTCACCATCCCGGCGGGCATCGCCGACGGCCAGCGCGTGCAGGTCGGCGGGCGGGGCCATGCAGGAGAGCACGGCGGCCCGCCCGGTGACCTCTACGTCCTGGTGCAGGTCGAGCCGGACCCGCGCTTCCTGCGCGACGGCGACGACCTCATCACCGTGCTCGACGTCCCCGCCCCGCACGCGGCGCTGGGCACGACGCTGCCGGTCGAGACGCTGTTGGAGGGCGAGGTCGACATCGAGATCCCTGCCGGCACGCAGCCGGGGGAGACGATCACGCTGAAGGGCAAGGGCATGCCGCACCTGCGCCGTCAGGGCCGGTCCGGCGACCTGCGCGTCATCGTCGACGTCGTCGTCCCGCGCCGTCTGACGCGCGAGCAGCGGTCCGCGCTGGAGGCGTTCGCCGAGACGATCACGCCCGAGCAGCTCTCCAAGTCCGACTCGCTCGGCGCCAAGCTCAAACGGCTGTTCCACGCGTAGCCGATCCGATGGTCCAGCCAAAGGAGGATCGGCCGTGATCCGGCTCGCCATCCGCGTCCGGCGCGAGGACGCGGAGATCGCGCTCGCCGACCTGCTCACCTTCGCGCCGAGCGGCGTCGAGGAGGTCGACCTCGGCGACCGCATCGAATACGCGATCTACGGAGCCGAGGGGGAGCTGCCGGCGCTGCCGGACCTCGAGGCCGCGGCGGGTGACGCACTCGTCGAGGTCGTGACGAGCGTCGTCGCCGACGACTGGAGCGAGCGCTGGCGCGACTTCCACCAGCCGATCGAGATCGCCGGCCGGCTGCACGTCCGTGCGCCGTGGCACCCGGCACCCGACCCCGGGCTGCTGGACGTCGTCATCGACCCGGGGCAGGCGTTCGGCACCGGCGCGCACGACACGACCCGCCTGTGCCTGGAGCTGCTCTGCGGCCTGGAGCCCGACGGACCCGTCGTCGACATCGGCGCGGGCTCGGGCGTCCTGGCGATCGCCGCGGCCAAGCTCGGCTTCGGGCCGGTGCTGGGGCTCGACCACGAGCGTGAGTCGGTGCAGGCGACGCTGGACAACGCGGCGGCCAACGGCGTCGTCGTCGACTCGGTCCATCACGACCTCGTCCACGACGGTCCCGCCCCCGGCGCGCCGATCGTCCTGGCCAACCTGCTGCGCCCGCTGTTGCTGCGCGTCTCGGCCGACGGCTTCGCCCCGGGGACGCCGGATCCGCGGGTCGTCGTCGCGTCGGGGCTGCTGCGCCACGAGGCCGACGAGGTCGCCGCGGCGTTCGC
This sequence comes from uncultured Conexibacter sp., assembly GCA_964443695.1. Classification (GTDB taxonomy): domain Bacteria; phylum Actinomycetota; class Thermoleophilia; order Solirubrobacterales; family Solirubrobacteraceae; genus Paraconexibacter. Next base: position 7,534 of record CAYUDT010000178.1, read on the forward strand.
GGCGTCCCACGGCCTGCGCGAGGCCGACCGCCGTGAAGGTGGCGAATGGGCGGCCCTGCTGTTGGTGGGCGACTGACGCACGGGCGGATGGGCGGTCCCCCTGCTGCGCAAGGACCGCCGCCGCCGCGGGCCGTCGGGGCGATTGGGCAGCGCTGCCGGTGGTCGCTGGGTAGCCTGCAGGCCATGCGCACCGAGGTGACCATCCCGAGCGGCGGGGAGACGCTGGCCGCGTACCTCTACACGCCTGACGAGCACTCCGAGGCCGACCTGCCCTGCGTCGTCATGGCCCACGGCTTCAGCGCCACGCGCGACGACGGGCTGCCGGCGTACGCCGAGGCCTTCTGCGCCGCCGGCCTGGCCGCCCTGGTGTTCGACTACCGGCACTTCGGCGCCTCGACCGGGTCGCCGCGCCAGCTGCTGGACGTCGGCAAGCAGCACGAGGACTACCGCGCGGCGATCGCCTACGCGCGCTCGGTCGGCGGCATCGACCCCGACCGCATCGCCCTGTGGGGCACCTCCTTCTCCGGCGGTCATGTCATCGCGGTCGCCGCGGGTGACCCGCGCATCGCGGCCGTCGTCGCGCAGTGCCCGTTCACCGACGGGCTCAGCGCGCTCAAGCAGGTCCCGCTGAAGAACCAGCTGCTGTGCACCGCCGCTGCCGCCGCCGACCAGGCCGCGGCCCTCGCCGGCCGCTCGCCGGTCACCGTCGCCGCCGTCGCCGCGCCCGGCCAGGTCGCCGTGATGACCGCGGCGGAGGCCGAGCCCGGCTTCGTGGCCCTGGTCGGCGATGCGACGCTGTGGCAGAACAAGGTCGCCGCGCGCTTCATGCTGACGCTGCCGGCCTACCGCCCGGCCGCGAAGGCCGCCGACCTGGCGATGCCGCTGCTCGTCAGCGTCTGCGACCAGGACCAGACGACCCCGCCCGGTCCCGCGGTGAAGATGGCCGAACGGGCCCCGCGGGGTGAGCTGCTGCGCTACGGCTACGGCCACTTCGACATCTACCACGACCCCGACGCGCGGGCCGCCCAGACCGAGTTCCTGGTCCGGCACCTGGCGCCGGTCGCCGTCACGGCCTGACCGTGGCCTGGGACATCGTCATCGCCGGCGGCGGGTTCGGCGGCTTCTACGCCGCCC
>CAYUDT010000179.1:0-8629 GCA_964443695.1 uncultured Conexibacter sp.
AGCCGATCTGGGCGATCGGCACCGGCCAGGTGGCCACGCCCGAGCAGGCGCAGGAGGCGTGCAACTTCGTCCGCGCGCTGGTCGCGACCCGTGACGAGGCGCAGGCGCAGCGCACCCGCGTCCTCTACGGCGGCTCGGTCAAGCCCGACAACGCCGCCGAGCTGCTGTCCCTGCCGGATGTCGACGGCGCGCTGGTCGGGGGCGCCTCGCTGGATCCGGAGTCCTTCGCCGCGATCGTCGCGGCGGCCGGCTGAACGGGTGCGGGACGCCGCTCGCATGCGTTCGCACTGTCACGGACCGGCCGAGCGGCCGTAGGAGGTCCCGATGACCGATTCGATGTCCTCACCCGCGGTCGCACTGGTCATCCTCGACGGCTTCGGGCTGGCGCCCGACGGCCCGGGCAACGCGGTCTCCCTGGCCGAGACCCCGGTGTTCGACGGCCTCTGGGCGCGCTACCCGCACACGCAGCTGACCGCGTGCGGCCGTGCCGTCGGCCTGCCCGAGGGCCAGATGGGCAACAGCGAGGTCGGGCACCTCAACCTCGGCGCGGGCGCCGTCGTGCGCCAGGACCTCACGCGCATCGACGACGCGGTCGCGGACGGCTCGATGGCCACCAACCCGGTCCTGCAGGCGGCGTTCGAGGGCTTCGAGCGCGTCCACCTCATCGGCCTGGTGTCCGACGGCGGCGTGCACTCGTCGATCGAGCACCTCGAGGCGCTGGTCCATGCGGCCGACGGGGCCGGGGTGCCCGACGTCGTCGTCCACGCCTTCACCGACGGCCGCGACACGCTTCCGCACTCCGGCGCCGACCACCTGACCCGCGTGGACTCCTGGCCGGGCTGCCGGGTCGGCAGCGTCATCGGCCGCTACTACGCGATGGACCGCGACAACCGCGCCGAGCGCACGGCCGCCGCGGTCGACCTGCTCGTCGACGGCAAGGCGCTGCACCACGCCAACACCGGTGAGGCCGCCGTGCTGGCCGCCTATGAGCGCGACGAGACCGACGAGTTCATCCTCGCCACGCGGGTCGGTGCCGAGGCGCAGATCCGCCCGCAGGACAGCGTCATCGCCTTCAACTTCCGGCCCGACCGGATGCGCCAGCTGACCGCGGCGCTGGCCCCACGCGTCGCCCGCTTCACCTGCCTGACGGAGTACAACGAGGCCTGGGACTGGCCGGTGGCCTTCCGTCCGGACCGCCCGACGGTGACGCTGGCGTCCACGATCGCGGCCACCGGCGCCAAGCAGCTGCACGTTGCCGAGACGGAGAAGTACCCGCACGTCACGTACTTCTTCAACGGCGGCGAGGAGACCCCGTACGACGGCGAGCGCCGCGAGCTGGCGCCCTCGCCGCGCGACGTGGCGACCTATGACCTCAAGCCGGAGATGAGCGCCCGCGAGGCGGCGGACAAGTTCATCGCCGCCTGGAAGGCCGACGGCCCGCGGTTCGGCATCATCAACTTCGCCAACCCGGACATGGTCGGCCACACCGGCGTCATTCCGGCCGCCGTCAGGGCGATCGAGACGGTCGACGCATGCCTGGGAGACGTCGTCGAGACGGTCCTGGCCGGCGGCGGCGCGCTCCTCGTCACCGCCGACCACGGCAACGCCGACCACATGCTGGAACCGGACGGCTCGCCCAACACGGCGCATTCGCTGAACCCGGTGCCGCTCGTCGTCGTCAACGGGCCGGCGGACATCACGCTGCGGGACGGCGGTATCCTCGCCGACGTCGCCCCGACCGTCCTGGCGCTGCTGGGCATCGAGCAGCCGCCGGAGATGACCGGCCGATCGCTCATGGTGTGAGCGTGACCGGCGCCGCGCCCCACGTCCTGATCGTCGACGACAACGCCATCAACCGGCGTCTGGTCGAGCGGCTCCTCGCCCGCCACGCGGTGCGCACCACGGTGGTCGAGGACGGGCTGAAGGCCATCGACGCCACCGGCGGCGAGAGCTTCGACCTCGTCCTCATGGACTGCAACATGCCGGTGATCGATGGCTGGGAGGCCACGCGGCAGATCCGCGCGCGCGAGGCGTCCGCGGGCGGTGGCGCGCGGCTGCCGATCGTCGCGGTCACCGCGCAGGCCATGCCCGGCGACCGCGAGCGCTGCCTGGCCGCCGGGATGGACGACTACATCGTCAAGCCGGTCAGCGGCGAGTCGCTGGAGGCCGTCCTGCGCAAGTTCACCTCGCTGGCGCCGGAGGCTGCCCCCGCCGTCACGGCCACGTTCAGCACGCCCGACATCGACGACGAGCGCTTCGGGGAGCTCGAGCGCGACTTCGACCGCGAGGACGTGGTGGCGCTGGTCGAGGAGTTCCTCGAGAGCGCCCCCGGCCAGCTGCAGGCGATGACCGACTCCCGCGACGGGGGCGACCTGGCCGCGCTGCGCGCCGCGTCCCACCGCCTCCGCGGTGGCTGCCTGGCGATCGGCCTGGGCCGCGTCGCCAGTGCCGCCGGCATGGTCGAGGAGGACATCGCCGCCGGTCGTGGCGGCGACGCCCTGAAGGCGGTGGACCTGGTGCTCGAGCGCTGGGAGAGCGGCGCCGCCGCCCTCCGCGCGCGCATCGCGGACTAGCCCGGCAGCGCGTCCTTCAGGAAGCGCTGCACGTCCGGCAGGCTCCGCGGGTCGATGTGGTGCGCGAACGGCGCCTCGTGATAGGTCACCTGCGCGCCCGCCGCCTGCAGCCGATCGCGCGCGTCGCGCGCGAAGCCGATCTCCATGATCGGGTCCAGCGTGCCGTGGCTGATGAACACCGGCAGGCCGGCCCGGGTCGAGAGGTCCGGGGTCCACGTCTCGGTCACGGGGATGAAGCCGGACTGGGCGAGCACGCCGGCGGGCTTCGGGCGACCCTCGCCCAGCGCCAGCGCGTAGCTCATCACCGTCCCCTGGCTGAAGCCGCCGACGACGGTCTTGTCCCAGTCGAGTCCGAGCTCGTCGTCCAGCAGGGACTGCAGGGCGTCGTAGGAGGCCTTGAACGTCTGCGGCTCGGGAAAGCCGACCCGGGGCACGACGTACCAGTGCTTGCCGCCGGGGGGCAGGCGCAGCGGCCCGCCGGCGGTGATGCCGGTCAGGCGCCGCTCCGGGTCGAGGATGTCGAAGAGCCCGAACAGGTCGTGCTCGTCGGCACCGCGGCCGTGGAGCAGGACCAGCGTCCCGTCACCCCGTCCCTCCCGGACGAGGTGGGGGACGCCGTGGAACGTCAGCTGCTCAACCACGGGGGTTCACCAGCGGGGTGAGGCGCTGCTCGAGGATCTCGCGGTGCTGCTCGTACTGCGGCGGCAGCTTGAGGCTCAGGCCGAGTTCCTCGGCGGGTTCGTCGTAGTCGAAGCCGATGTCGCGGCTGGCGATCTCGAAGAGGACGCCGCTGGGCTCCCGGAAGTACACCGAGTGGAAGTACTGCCGGTCGATGATCGGCGTGGGCTGGGCGCCTCCGTCGTTGGCCGCGCCGCGGAACAGCTCCAGCTCGGCGTCGTTGGCCGCGCTCCAGGCGATGTGGTGGATGCTGCCGGCCGACTGGACGGGATCCGATGACGGCGGGGTCTCGTAGCGCAGGACGGCGTGGCGGTCCTCACCGCGCACGGTCCAGACGCCGTCGGTCTCCTCGGCGGTGAAGCCCAGGCGGGTGAGCAGGCGGGCGCTGCGCTCCGGGTCGGAGGCGTAGGCGCGGACGCCGTGGAACCCGCGCAGCGCGTGCTCCTCGGGGACGTCCTCGGCGTGGGCGGTCAGGGGGGCGTCGCTGACGTCGACGGCGACGAGCTCGTGGGCGAGGCCCTCGGGGTCGGCGAAGCGCAGGTAGCTGGTGTCGCGCTCGGTGGCGACGCCCGCCTGGTCGAGCCGGTGGTGCCAGAAGGCGATCGTGTCCTCCGAGCCGACGCGCCACTGGATCGTGTGCACCATGCCGTCACCGGCACGGCCGACCGCGGCGTCGGGGAACTCGAAGAACGTCAGGATCGAGCCGGGCGCACCGGTCTCGTCGCCGTAGTAGAGGTGGTAGACGTCGGGCGCGTCGAAGTTGACGGTCTTCTTGACCAGCCGCAGCCCGAGCAGCCCGGCGTAGAAGTCGACGTTGCGCTGCGCGTCCGCCGTGATGGCGGTGATGTGGTGGAGCCCCTCGAGTGCCATGACTGAGGATCCTTTCTGGTCTGCGGTGGTTGCGTGTGCAACAATAGCGGAAAGTGATTGCATGTGCAACTTATAAGGCGGTCGCTGGACGCCGAAGTTGTCACTACCCTCTGTTGTGCGCGCAAGGAAGGAAGAAGAACCGCATGTCCTCGACGATCCCCACTCCCAGCCAGCAGTCCCAGCGTCTCAACGAGCGCGAGCTCGCGGCGTGGCGGGGCATGCTCGTGACCCACGGCACCCTGGTGAAGGCGCTCGACGCGCAGCTGGAGGCAGAGCACGACCTGCCGCTGTCCTCCTATGAGGTGCTGATGTTCGTCGACGACAGCGAGGGCGGGCGCATGCGCATGCACGACATCGCCGACCGCGTCCTGCTGTCGCGCTCCGGGCTCACACGTCTGGTCGACCGGCTCGTCCGCGACGGCCTGCTGGTCCGTGAGTCCTGCCCGTCCGACGCCCGCGGCTCGTTCGCGTGCATCACCGAGGACGGCCGCCGCACGTTGGAGGCCGCCCGTGCGACGCACCTGGCCGGCGTGCGTGCGCTCTTCCTGAACCACTTCAGCGCCGAGGAGCAGGAGCTGCTCGGCCGCCTGTTCGACCGTGTCCTGACGCAGCCCGGCGTGGATGACCCGCGCGGCATGTGCCCGGGCAACGAAGCCGGCTAGCGGGCCGCCCAGGCGCCCACTGAGCCTGGAGGAGCGGTGCAGCTCCTCGGGCGCAGCAGGGAGCTCGTGGCCTGGGCGCCGCGCGCGACCGGTCCGGTGAGACCGGGCAGGTTGCGCGCATCGACGGCGAGGCACCGTCGGTGGTCACCACCACCACGCAGGGCCTGCCGTCAGGCCGCACGCTGCGGGGCGGGTGCGCCCTGCCGTCCGTCGCGCTTTGAGTGCTTGTACCTCGTGGCCGTGGCGGCTCGCGGGGAGTCAGAAGATCTCAGAGCCGCGTGAAGAAGATTTGACATGTAAAGACTTAGGTTTCTATACTTGAGCCATGTCCGACATGTACCGCCTCTTCACCACCTTCTTCGACACCCCCACCGCCCCGGCCGCTCGTCGCTGGGCCCCCGCCATCGACCTCATCGAGCGTGACGACGAGTACGTCGTCAGCGCGGACGTCCCCGGCGTGAAGGCCCAGGACGTGACGATCGAGGTCAAGGACAACGTCCTGACCCTGTCCGGCGAGCGCAGGAGCGAGGCCACCGCCAAGTCCGGCGGCTTCGTGCGCGTCGAGCGTGCGTCCGGCCGCTTCGCCCGCGCGATCTCCCTCCCCAAGGGCATCGACGCGGAGGCCATCGCCGCCTCCTTCGAGGACGGCGTCCTGCAGATCAGCATCCCCAAGCCGGCCGAGCGCAAGCCCGTCCGCGTCGCGATCAACGCCGGCGAGCCGGCCGCGATCGAGTCCTGACCCCCGCGGATCGAGGCAGGAGCACCGGGCATCGATCCACGAGCACCACGGATTCCGCGGTCCGGCCGCGGAATCCGCAACCGTCGACCACCCTCCGCGTGCCTGTCACCCTGAGGGTGGCTGAGGGTTGGTGTCGGCCTCGAGCGGGTCGCCGTCGCTGGTCTTGCGGCGGTGGAACCAGGCCCAGGCCAGGCCGCCGCCGATGACGACCAGGACCGCGCCGCCGATGCCTGCGGTCTTGATGATCGTGTCGGCGCTGTGGCCCGCGTAGTAGGCGAGCAGGCCGATTGACGTGGCCCACGCGACGCCGCCCGCCGCGTTGTAGAAGGTGAAGACCGGCCAGCGCATGCCGGAGGCGCCGGCCATCCAGGCCGAGCAGATCCGCAGGCCGCTGACCCAGCGGCCCAGGAACACCGCCTTCGGCCCGTGCCGCTCGAAGAACGGCTCGGCCAGCGCGACGAGCTGACGGCGGCGGGCGACGAACGGCCCGCGGTCGGAGACCAGCAGCTGCCGCCCGTACTTGCGGCCGATGAGGAAGCCGATGTTGTCGCCCAGGATCGCGGCGAGCGCGGCGGCGACGATGACCTCCTCGATGGCGACGTCACCCTGGGAGGCGACGATCCCCATCGCTATCAGCGCGGACTCGCCCGGGACGGGGACGCCCATCGTCTCGATCGCGATGATGAAGAACAGGAGCGGCACGCCGACGTTGCCGGCGACGTCGATCAGAGCGGCGAGCACGGTCGGCATCCATGTCCTGTCTACCATGCCCAGCCGCATGACCTCTCCGCTGCGCATCGAGGCCCGCGACCCGAGCACCCGCGCGCGGGCCGGCGTCCTGACCACCGCCCACGGTGAGATCCGCACCCCGCACTTCGTCCCGCTGGCCACGAAGGCGACCGTCAAGGGCCTGCTGCCGGCCGAGGTCGAGGCCCTGGGCTACGACATCGTCCTGGGCAACACCTTCCACCTGATGCTCGACCCCGGGCACGAGCGGATCGCCCACTTCGACGGCCTGCACGAGTTCATGGGCTGGCGCCGGCCGATCGTCACCGACTCCGGTGGCTTCCAGGTCTTCAGCATGGGCTACGGCACCGTCGCGGACGAGATCAAGGGGCGCGTGCCGTTCGGCGGTGACCGGGCCGGGCGGGTCCTGTCGATCGAGGAGGAGGGCGTCCGCTTCCGCTCCTACATCGACGGCGCCGAGATGTTCATGGGGCCGGAGACCTCGATGGAGGTCCAGGCCGCGCTGGGCTCCGACCTCGCGCTGGTCTTCGACGAGTGCACGCCGTTCAACGTCGACCGCGAGTACACGCTGCGCTCCACGGAGCGCACGCACCGCTGGCTGGACCGCTGCCTGGACTGGCACGACCGCCACGGCCCCGAGCACCAGATGGTCTACGGCATCGTCCAGGGCGGCGTCTACGAGGACCTGCGGGTCGAGTCGGCGCAGACCATCGCCGCCTCCCGTGTCGACGGCATCGCGATCGGCGGGTCGCTGGGGGAGGACAAGCCGCAGATGTACGAGGTCGTCGAGTGGACGACCGCCGTGCTGCCGGAGGACAAGCCCCGCCACCTGCTCGGCATCGGTGAGATCGACGACCTGATCCGCGGCGTCGAGCTGGGCATCGACACGTTCGACTGCGCGATGCCCACGCGCCTGGGCCGTCATGGCGTCGCCCTGATCCCCGACCCCGAGAAGCGCTGGCGTGTCGACCTCACCGCGGGCCGCTTCAAGGACGACAAGGCGCCGATCATGGAGGACTGCCCCTGCCCGGCGTGCTCGCTGGGCCTGACCCGCGGGTACCTGCGCTACCTCGTCCACGCCCGCGAGCTCACCGGCCAGCGTCTGCTGACGGTGCACAACCTCGCGTTCGTCGAGCGCGTCGTGCGCCGGCTGCGCGACGCGATCCACGCGGGCAACCTCCCTGACGTCGCCGCCCGCCTGCGGGCGGGCGAAGCGCCGTAGGCTTGACCGACATGAGCGATCAGCAGCCGGAGCGCAGCTTCAACATCCACTTCGACCCCCAGCACATGCCCGGGGTCTACGCCAACTTCGCCAACGTCTCGCACTCCGACTACGAGTTCACGATCACGTTCGCCCGGGTCGACCACGAGGTCGAGACCGGCGAGGTCCCCGGCGCCGTCGTCACCCGCGTCAACCTCTCGCCGCGGTTCATGGCCGAGCTGCTGACGGCCATGCAGGACAACTTCACGCGCTGGCAGACCCGTGAGGGCATCAAGAACCTGCCCGAGGCCCCCGAGCGTCCCGAGGACCCGGGCCTCGGCGGCGACGCCTCCTAGTGCCCCGAGTCAGAAATTCGGCGGCAGCACCGGGCGCCTCGCGGCGCCCGGCCGCCGCCGGCGGCCGGCAAAGACAGCCAGTCTGAGCCTGGGCCGCCGACGGCACCCAGGCATCCACGATCCATCCCGCTGCCGCTCGCGAATTTCCGACTCACGGCACTAGACCGCCGGTCGCAGCGCCTCGGCGATGCCGATCCGCTCGACCGTGGTCGGGTGGGTCCCCAGCAGGCGATGCAGCCAGCGGGGCGGATCGGGGTCACCGAGGTTCTGGAGGTTGATCCGGCGCTCGAAGCCGATGAACGCGTCGACGTCCTGCGGCCGGAGCTTCAGGGAGAACGTGTCGGCGCGGTTCTCGACGGTGCGGGAGAGGCGCAGCGAGGCCTGGGTCGTCAGCACGGCGGCCAGGCCGAAGCCGAGGGCCAGCGCGGGCAGCGAGGCCGCGTCGGCCCGGCCCGCGCCGACCCCGCGCGGGTCCAGCGCGCCCGCCAGTTGCTGCGCCGCGTAGGCGGACGCCGGCGCGGTGATGCCCAGGAAGACGATGGAGCGGGGAACGTCGCGGAAGCGGACGTGGCCCAACTCATGGGCGATGACGAGGTCGCGCTCGGCCGGCGGATAACGGTCCAGCAGCGTGTCGAAGAGCACGACGCGCTTGGTGGCGCCCAGGCCGGTGACGTACGCGTTGGCCGCCGACGTGCGGCGGGAGGCGTCGATCGAGAGGACGCTGCCGACCTTCACGCCCGCCTCGGCCGCCAGGCCGAGGATCGCGTCGCGCGGCTCGCCCTCCAGCGGCGTGAACTCGTTGA
>CAYUDT010000180.1:0-8575 GCA_964443695.1 uncultured Conexibacter sp.
GATCTCCTTCCGCGACTTCCCGATGTCCGAGCGCTACCCGGACTTCCCGCACCACACCGAGATCATCGAGTACCTCGACGAGTACGTCGACGCCTACCGGCTCCGCGACTCGATCCGCTTCCACAGCGAGGTGACCCACGCGCGGCGCCTGCCACAGGGCGGCTGGGAGCTGACGATCAACGGGGAGGACACCCACCGCTGCGACCTGCTCGTCGTCGGCAACGGCCACCACTGGGACGCGCGTCTGCCGGACTTCCCGGGCACGTTCGACGGCCCGCAGATCCACTCCCACGACTACATCGACCCGACCGACCCGCTGGAGCTGAAGGACAAGCGCGTGCTCGTCGTCGGCATCGGCAACAGCGCGGTGGACATCGTCAGCGAGCTGAGCCGCAAGGGCGTCGCGGAGAAGGTCTTCATCTCGACGCGGTCCGGCGCCTACGTCGTCCCCAAGTACCTGTTCGGCAAGCCCGTCGACCAGGTCGTCAAGAACAACCCGCACATCCCGGGCGGCATCCAGCGCCGTCTCGGCCGCCCGTTCGCCCGGTTGATGATCGGAAGGATGGAGGACTTCGGCCTGCCGACCCCGGACCACAAGTTCCTGGAGGCCCACCCGACGGTCTCCAGCGAGCTGCTGCTGCGGCTCGGCTCCGGCGACGCGCAGGCCAAGCCCAACGTCAAGGAGCTGCAGGGCGACACCGTCTCGTTCGTCGACGGCACCACCGAGAAGGTCGACGCGATCGTCTACGCGACCGGCTACAACATCACCTTCCCGTTCTTCGACGAGACGTTCATCAGCGCGCCGGACAACCGGCTGCCGCTGTACAAGCGGATGTTCAAGCCGGGGTTGGACGACGTCGTCTTCGTCGGGTTCGCGCAGCCGATCCCGACGTTGTTCCCGTTCGTCGAGCTGCAGTCCAAGCTCGTGGCCCGCTACGCCGCAGGCATCTACCGCCTGCCCGACCAGGCGACGATGGAGCGCGTCATCACCGAGGACGAGCGCTTCTACACCGCGCACTACTCCGACAAGCCGCGCCACACGCAGCAGGTCGACTGGTACGCCTACGAGCTGAACATGAAGGACGTCGAGATGCCCGCGGGCCTGGAGCGCGTCCGGCAGCTGGGCCCGCCGGGCCTGGCGGGCCGCGCGTCGGAGGCGGGGGTCGCCGCATGACCCGCGTCGACGCCGACTTCCTCAGCGAGGGCACGCGCTGCGCCGCCTGGCACTACCCGGCGGGCGACACCTGCGTCGTGATGGCCCACGGGTTCGGCGGCACCCGGGACGCGGGCCTTGAGCCGTACGCCGAGCAGCTCAGCGCTGCCGGCTTCGGGGTGCTGCTGTTCGACTACCGCTGCCTGGGAGCCAGCGACGGCGAGCCGCGGCAGCTGATCACCCGGGCGCGCCAGCTCGACGACTACCGCGCGGCGGTGGCCCACGCGCGCACGCTGCCCGGCGTGGAGCGGATCGTCCTCTGGGGTGCGTCGTTCGCCGGCGGCCACGTGCTGACGATCGCCGCGGAGGACCACCACATCGACGCCGTCATCTCGCTGGTGCCGTTCGTGGACGGCACGACGCTCATCAGGACCGTGCTGCAGCGCGACGGCGCCGCGGCCGTGACGCGGACGCTGAAGGCCGCTGCCGCGGACGCGCTGGCCGCCCGCCGGGGTGGGCCGCCCGTCTACGTGCCCGTCGCGGGCACGGCCGCGGAGGGCGCGGTGCTCACCGCACCGGGCTCGCGGGAGGCCTACGAGGCGTGCGCCGGCCCGACCTGGCGCAACGAGTCCACGGCGCGCGAACTGCTGAACCTCGCCCGCATCCGCCCGATCAAGGACGTCGAGAAGAGCCGTTGCCCGATCCTCTTCCAGATCGGCGACCTCGACCAGACGGTGTCACCGCAGGCGGGCCTGGACGCCGCCTGGCTGGCGACCGGTCGCGCGCGCGTGCGGCACTACCCCGCCGACCACTTCGACGTCTTCGGCGACGGCGCCTGGACGCAGCAGGCCGCCGCGCATCAGGTCGCGTTCCTGGAGGACGTGCTCAGCACCGCCCCGCGGGCGGCGTGACTACCAGCCGGAGGTCCAGACCTTGGCGCCGTTGCGCGCCTTGGCCGCGGCCTTCTTGGCGTACTTGCGCTTGTCGAGCTTCCACTGCAGCAGGCTCATCACGAGGATGAACAGCGGGAAGAAGGCGATGAGGATGAAGCCCGCGTTGGTGACGACCTTGTCGCCGGCCTCACCGTAGGCGCCCTGGCCGCTGTCGAGGGCCAGAGCCATCGGCGCGAGGAGCGCGAAGCTGAGGACGGTGGCGGCGGTGAGGGTCAGGGCGCGGCGCATAACGCCCTGCATCGTATAGAACGCCGCAGCGATGCCGTCCCTTGAGCGTGAGCGGGTCACACCCGACATCGAGGTCCTGCGCCTCAACCGTCCCGAGGTCCGCAACGCGATGGACCGGGCCCTGCTGGAGGAGCTGCTGGCCGCCCTGGCGGAGTTGGCGGGCGACGAGACCCTCAGCGTCCTGGTCATCTCCACGACCGACACGACCGCGCTGTGCGCGGGCGCGGACGTGGGGGAGACGCTCACCGCCGAGGAGGGCGTGGAGCGGATGCAGGCCTTCGCGCGCTTCTACAGCGCCATCGACGCCTTCCCGACCCCGACGATCGCGGTGGCCGTGGGCAACTGCGTGGGTGCGGGCGCCGAGTTGGTCGCGGGCTGTGACCTGCGCGTGGCCGGTGACAACCTCAAGCTCGCCTGGGCCGGCGCGCGCCTCGGCGTGCCGGTCGGCCCTGCGCGCCTGGCGCCGCTGGTGGGCCTGAGCATCGCCAAGGACCTCGTCCTCAGCGGCCGGGTGGTCACGGCCGACGAGGCGGCGCACCTGCACCTGGCCCACCGCGTCGCGCCGGCGCAGGAGGCCGAGGCGACGGCCGTCGAGCTGGCCGCGCAGCTGGCCCGGAACAACCCGGCCGGCCTGCGCCGCCTGAAGCGGATGTTCGCCGAGTACGACGGCACGGCCGACCGGATCGCGCGCGAGAACGCCGAGCTGGTCGACTTCCAGCGCCACGGTGGCGGCCTGCCCCAGGGCCGCTAGCTGCGTCAGCTTGACGCAGCTGGATCCGAACATCTGTCCAGCCGCGGTTCATGAAACAGGGGAGTGGTCGTCCACCGGACCATGGCCCGACGACTCCTCCCTGCAGGAGTGGCGGCACTGCTCGCCACCGGCGCACTGGCGCCCTCCGCCCAGGCGCTCGACCAGCTGGTCAGCGGCACCACGCTGTCCACGCTTGCCCTGACCGCGGCGACGCCGGCGGTCTTCAGCTCCCTCTCCCCAGGGAGCACCGCCACGTCGACCGGCGGCACGCTGATCGCCACGAGCACGAGCCCGTCGTGGAGCATCACCGTCAAGGACCAGGCGGCCGGTGCGCCCGGCCACCTCGTCGCGGCGGGCGTCGGCTGCACGGGCAGCGCCTCGAGCCTGGGCAACGCGGTGAGCGTCACGGTCACGCCGCTGGTGGCCAACGGCGCGATCACCTCGGCCGGGGCCAAGACCGTCAGCGCCACGAACGCCACGGTCATCTCGGCGACCAACGCGCTCCTGGCGGCCACGGTGTTCGACACGGCCTTCCAGCAGATCGTGGCCACCAGCGAGCTGCTCACCGCCGGGTGCGTCTACACGATGACGGCCACCTACACGATCCAGTGACCCGGGCGCTGGCCGCGGTGACCCTCGCCTCCTGCGCGCTCGCGCTCCAGGCTGCCTCCGCGCAGGCGCTCAACATCGGCCTCTCCGCCGCCGTGCCCGCCACCTTCGGCACCAACCTCCAGCCCGGGCAGACGATCAACAGCACGCTCGGAACCGTCACCGTCACGTCGGTGCTCGGCCTCACCGGCTGGACGCTGCAGGTCAAGGACTCCACCAACGCCGGCAGGATGCAGGCCGCGGCCGGCGCCACCTGCACCGGCTCGGCGACGCAGCTGGCCAACCCGCTGACGATCGCCGCGAGCGACCCGCTCGGCGCGTCGTCGATCAGCGTCAACCCGCGGCAGGCCGTCGGCTCGTCCAACGCGACGATCGCGACCTACTCCGCCACCCTCACGCTGCTGAGCACCGCGACGCTGAACACCAACCTGCAGCAGACCATCGGCGCCTCGGAGGTGCTGAAGGCCGGCTGCCTGTACTCCACGACCCTCACCTACACCGTCCAGTGAGACGCACGATCACCACCGCGCTGCTGGCGCTCCTGCTCGCGCCCCCCGCCGCCCAGGCCGCGGCCCCGGGCATGTTCTCGATCACGCCGGCCCGGCGTGACGTCACCGCCACGCCGCCGCTGACGCTCAGCCCGACGCTCGTCGGCAACACGACCGACCAGACCTACACCGTGCGCGTCTTCCCGGTGCTGCTGAAGCAGACCCGCCAGGGACCGTTCGACTTCGTCGAGCAGCCGGCGCCCTTGCGGGCCGCGGCGAACGTGCTGTCCGTCAGCCCGCGCACCTTCACGCTGAAGGCCCACAGCACCCGGCAGGTCCGGCTGCGCTGGCACGCGCTGCCGCCCGGTCGCCGGGCGATCTCGCTGGGCATCGTCTTCCAGGGGACGCCGCCGTCCCGCGCCGGTGCACCCGTCCGCACCGTCACGCGCATCCTCAGCCTCAACTTCCTGCGCACGCCCAAGGCCAAGAAGGCCCGCGGCGCGCTCACCGCCGTCGCGGCGCGTCCCGACCCGTTGCGCAGGCGCGGGCTGCAGCTCGTCGCCACGGTCGCCAACCGCGGCGGCAGCGTCGGCCTGCCCTGCCATGCGCAGGCGCGTGTCCGCGACGCGCAGGGAGACGTCATCCGGCGCGTGAGGTTCCGCGGCGACGTCATCGCCCCGCAGTCGCGCCGCGAGTTCACGATCCCCCTGAAGGGCACGCTGCCGGCCGGGACCTACCGCGCCGCCGTGTCGATGTGCTTCGGCCGGGGCAAGCATGGTCGCCGCCTCCACGGTGCCACGCGCTTCCGCCTGGTCGGCCCGGGGTTGCTGCCATCACCGGCGTTGTCGCTGAGCGCCTTCAACGCCGGCGGCAACCCCGGGGAGACCGCGCACGCCCGTGGCACGCTGCGCTCGACGGGCACCGCCGCGGCCCGTGGCACGGTCGTCGTCCGGCTGTACCACCGGGACGGCACGAGCGTCACCGGCCGGGCGCTGAAGACGGTGAAGGTCGACCTCGGGGCCCTGAAGCCCGGGCAGTCCGCAAAGCTCGACGCCGAGCTCGGCGACCTCGACGCCGGGCAGTACCGCGCGACCGCGACCTACCTGGCCTCCCCGGGGACGCCGCAGACGGAGGTCAGCGACTTCACGCCCGTCCAGACACGTTCGGCGTTCTCGCTGTTCATCGACTGGCTCAAGGACAGCGCCGGGTGGCTGCTCGCTGCCGTTCTGGGCGTCGCGCTGCTGGTCTCCCTGGCGCGCGGTCGCCGCACCGCTGCAGCCGCTGAGGTCTGAAACCGGGGCGGTACCCTGGGACGGGTCATGCCCGTCATCGCTCCGAGCGCCATGCAGATGACCCAGCTGCTCGGAGCGGTCAAGGACCAGATGCTCGACGAGATGCGTCAGGACGTGGTCGCTGCCGGCTACGTCGAGATCCGCGCGGCGCACGCCTGCGTCTTCCGCTACCTCCATCCGGACGGCACGCGGATGAGCGACATGGCCGAGCAGGCGCGCATGACCAAGCAGGCCCTCGGCGAGCACGTCGCCTACCTGGAGGAGCACGGCTACGTCCGGCGCGTCCCCGACCCCGACGACGGCCGCGCCAAGCTCGTCGTGCCCACGGACAAGGGAGCGGCCTGCCTGCGGGTCGCGCACACGTCGTTCCGGCGCACCGAGGAGCGCTGGGCCGGGCAGGTCGGTGCCGAGCGCGTCGAGGAGTTGCGCGCGACGCTGCTGGCGCTGCTGGATTGATGCACCCGCTGGACGACGCGCCCGGCGCGGCCCTGGACGGGCTGCATGGCGCGACCGGCTTCGCCATCGCGGGCACGTTCACCGTGAACGCGATCAGATGCAGCTGACGTCTACCCTCAGATTCGATGGCCGTCCTGATCGCCTCCGACCTTGCCAAGGACATGGCGGGAGAGCCGCTGCTGCGCGGCGTCTCGCTCAAGCTCGAACGCCGCGACCGGCTGACGATCGCCGGCCGCAACGGCGCGGGCAAGACGACCCTGATGCGGATGCTGGCGGGGGAGACCTCGATCGACGGCGGCGAGCTGATCCTGGCCAAGGGCACCAAGGTGGCCCTGCACGACCAGCGCCCGCCGCGCGAGCGCGACGTCACGCTCGGCGAGTACGCGCTGTCGCTGTGCACCGAGCAGCTGCGCCTGGAGGCCGAGATGGCCGACCTGGAGGCCGCGATGGGCTCCGGCGACGAGTCCGTCTACGACCGCTACGCCCGGGCCACCGCCGAGTTCGACGCCGTCGGCGGCTACGGCTGGCGCGACCAGGCCGACGCGATGCTCCACGGCCTCGGCTTCAAGGACGCCGACAAGGACCGTCAGCTGTCGACGTTCTCCGGTGGCCAGCTGACGCGCGCCTCGCTGGCGCGCGCGCTGGCCTCCCAGCCGGACCTGCTGCTGCTCGACGAGCCCACCAACCACCTCGACATCGAGTCGCTGGAGTGGCTGGAGCAGACGCTCGTCGCCCTCGACGCGGCGATCATCATGGTCGCCCACGACCGCTGGTTCCTGGAGGCCGTCGGCACGTCGGTCCTGGAGATCGAGGCCGGCCGCACCCGCTTCTTCAAGGGCACCTGGACCCAGTGGCGCGTCGAGCAGGCCGCCCGCGAGATCGCCCTCGGGAAGGCCATCGACAAGCAGAACGCCGAGATCGCCCGGCTGGAGAAGTTCGTCGAGCGCTTCCGCGCGAAGGCCACGAAGGCCCGCCAGGCGCAGTCGCGCCAGAAGAAGCTCGACAAGATGGAGAAGATCACGCGTGACCCGAAGGACACGCGCTCGCTGGGCTTCCAGTTCAAGAAGCCCGAGCGCACCGGTCGCGTGATCTACGAGGTCGAGCATGCGCACCTCGAGGTGCCCGGGAAGGTGCTGCTCGACGACGCCGAGCTGTGGCTGGAGGCCCAGGAGCACGTCACGCTCGTCGGCCCCAACGGCACGGGCAAGACGACGCTGATCAGCGCGCTGGCCGGACGCCGCGAGCTGGACGGCGGGCGCATCCGCACCGGGCACAACATCCAGCTGGGCTACCTGTCCCAGCACGGCGACGAGCTCGGCCACGGCGGCGCGCGGACGGTCATCGAGGCATGCGTCAAGCGCACCGGCCTGCCGCCCAACCAGGCGCGCTCGCTGCTGGGCCAGTTCCTGTTCAGCGGCGAGGAGGCCGAGAAGCCGCTGGACGGGCTCTCCGGCGGTGAGCGCCAGCGCCTGGCCCTGGCCGTGCTGGTCTCCTCCGGCGCCAACGTCCTGATCCTCGACGAGCCGACCAACCACCTCGACCTCGAGTCGCGCGAGGCGCTGGAGGACGCGCTGCTGGCGTTCCCGGGCGCGCTGATCCTGGTGTCGCACGACCGCGCACTGCTGGAGGCGGTCGGCACGCGCACGATCGCCATCGAGGACTACGGCCTGCGCTCCTACGTCGGCGGCTGGCAGGAGTACTGGGAGGCCCGCGAGGAGCGCAAGGCGCTGGGCATCGAAGCCCCGCCGCCGCCCGCACCCCGCGCCGGCCAGACGGTCACCGACAAGAACGCGCGCCGACCCGACGGCATGGCCGTGCACAAGAGCGCGCCGCCCGCCAAGGGACCGTCCAAGAACCGCCTGCGCGAGCAGGAGAAGCTGGAGAAGGCCGTCGAGGCCGCCGAGGCCGAGCTGGCCCGCGTCGAGGACGAGCTGTCGGCCCCGGAGGCCTGGGCCACCCAGTACGAGACGGCGAAGTCCAACGCCAGGCTGACCGCCGCCAAGCGCGCGGTGGACGAGGCCTACGCGGCGCTCGAGGCCTTCGAGGAGAAGGCCCCGGCCTGACCCCACGCGCCGAACACGCTGTTCTGCCGCGGGACCGCGGCCGAAAAGCGTGTTCGGCGGGCCGTGGGCGCAAGATTTGGCAGGGGGCGACCGTTGGGGCTGACATGGCCCGCGCACGGATCGCCCTCGCCACGCTGACGGTTGCCCTCGCCGCAACCTCCGCGCCGGCACCCGCAGCAGTGCCCGAGGGAGCGACCTTCACCGACGAGTACTTCATGTCCGCCGACGGGGTGACGCGGCTGCACGCCGACGTCATGCGCCCCAAGGGCGTCGAGGGCAAGGTGCCCGTGATCCTGAGCGTCGGCCCCTACTTCAACCACACCGGCCAGACGGGCGCCACAGGCGCGGTCAGCGGTGAGTACGACCCGACGGCGACCGGTCCCAACGACCGGTTCAAGGACATGTACACGGAGGGCAAGATCTTCCAGAAGGGCTACGCCTACGTGCAGGTGGACCTGCGCGGCTTCGGCGCGTCGTCCGGCTGCAACGACTTCGGTGGCGCCGGCGAGCAGGCCGACGTGAAGGCCGCCGTCGAGTGGGCCGCGTCCCAGCCGTGGTCGACCGGCAAGGTCGGCATGTGGG
>CAYUDT010000181.1:0-8559 GCA_964443695.1 uncultured Conexibacter sp.
GAGGACGCCAAGGTCGACGCGCTGGAGGCCGGCGCCGACGACTACGTCACCAAGCCGTTCGCGCCGCGGGAGCTCGTCGCCCGGCTGGCGGCCGCGCTGCGGCGCGCGCCCAACGCCGCGCCGGATCCGGTCATCGAGGCCGAGGGCCTCGTCGTCGACCTCGCCGCCCGCACCGTCACCGTCGAGGGCGACCCGGTCCACCTCACCCCCATCGAGTTCGACCTGCTGCGCACGCTGGCGCTCAACCGCGGGCGCCTGCTGACCCACCGGGCGCTGCTGACCGAGGTCTGGGGCCCCGGTTACGCCGAGGACACGCAGGTGCTCCGGGCCCACATCGCCAACCTGCGCCGCAAGATCGAGCCGGCCGAGGGCGCCCCGCGCCACATCCGCACCGACCCCGGGGTCGGCTACCGCTTCGCCGACTGACCCGGCGCAGGCGCGCCGCCAGGCGCCCCGGCGCGTGGCGCCCCGCACCTTCACAGGATCTTGATGCGGCGCCACCGTTCCTGCACAGGAGCTTGACGCGCCCGGCCTGACGCTGTCAGGCATGGACATCCTCGCTGTGGCACTCGCGGTCGCCTTCTTCGCCGCGATGCTCGCGCTCATCGAAGGGATCGATCGCGTATGACCGCCGCCAACGCGGTCGCCGCCGCGATCTCCCTGCTCATCTGCGTCTACCTCGTCTACGCGCTGCTGCGCGGCGAGCGCTTCTGAGCATGGTCCGTGACCTCTTCGGCTTCGCGCTGTTCCTGGCGGTGCTGACCGTTGCTGCCGTGCCCGTCGGCGGCTACGTCGCGCGGCTGTTCCAGCGCGCGCCGTCGCGCCTGGAGGCCCGCCTGCTGGGCGCGCCGGCCACCCAGGAGATGGGCTGGAAGGAGTACGCCACGGCAGTCGTCCTGTTCAGCCTGGCCGGCTGGCTGATGCTCTACGCGCTCATGCGGGTCCAGTCCGGCCCCGTGCCGTGGGACCTCTCCTTCAACACCGCCTCGTCGTTCGTGAGCAACACGAACTGGCAGTTCTACGCGGGCGAGACGACGATGACGGACTTCACGCAGATGGCCGGGCTGGCCGTGCAGAACTTCCTGTCGGCCGGCGTCGGGATCGCCGTTGCCGTCGCCCTGATCCGCGGCATCGCCGGACGCCGGGGCCAGACCGGCCTGGGCAACTTCTGGCGCGACCTGTACCGCGCCTGCGTCCACCTGCTGCTGCCGCTGTCGGTGCTGGTCGCCGCGGTCTTCATCACGCGGGGCGTCCTGCAGTCGACCAGCTTCTCGGTGGCCTCGCAGGAGGCGATCAAGCTGCTCGGGACCAACGGGGGCGGCTACTTCAACGTCAACTCGGCGATGCCGTTGGAGAACCCGACGCAGTTCACGAACGTGCTGCAGATCTTCGCGATCATGCTCATCCCGGCGGCCATGCCGATCGCCTACGGCCGGTTCGTGGGCAGCCGCCGGCAGGGCTGGTCGATCTACGGCGCCATGACCCTGCTGTTCCTCGTGAGCGTCGTCGTCTGCTACCTCGCCGAGCGCCACGGCACGCCCGCGCAGCAGCTCGCGGGCATCCACGGGCCGAACATGGAGGGCAAGGAGGTGCGCTTCGGCACCGCCGGCTCCTCGCTGTTCACCGCGGCGACGACGGTCGTCTCCTGCGGGGCGGTCAACTCGGCGCTGGAGTCGCTGACGGGCATCGGCAGCCTCGTGCCGATGGTCGACCTCGCCTACGGGGAGTCGGTCTTCGGCGGCGTGGGCACCGGGCTCTACACGATGCTGCTCTACGTCCTGCTCGCCGTCTTCATCGGCGGGCTGATGGTCGGGCGCACACCGGAGTACCTGGGCAAGAAGGTCGAGGCCCGCGAGGTGAAGCTCGTGACGCTCGCGGTGCTCATCACCCCGCTGACGGTCCTGCTCGGCACCTTCGCCGCGCTCGTCAGCAAGTGGGGCGCGCCGTCGATCTTCGCGTCCGGCCCCCAGGGCTTCAGCGAGTCGCTCTACGCCTACCTCTCGCAGGCCAACAACAACGGCTCCGCGTTCGCCGGCTACACCGGCCTGACGTTCGCCGACCTCACCGGGGGCCTGGCGATGCTCATCGGGCGCTACACGCCGATCCTGCTCGTGCTCGCGATCGCGGGTGCGCTGTCGGGCAAGCGGGTCGCCCCCGCCGGGCTGGGCACGCTGCGCACCGACACCGGGACGTTCGTCGTCCTCCTCATCGGCGTCGTGGTCCTGGTCGGCGCCCTCACGTTCCTCCCCGCCCTGCTGCTGGGTCCCGCGACCCAGGGCCTGACCCACCGGGTGTTCTAGATGCTCCTCCGCACGTCCCTGCAGTCCCTGCTGGTGGTGCTGGCCGCCACCGTCGCCCTCGGCCTCGTCTACCCGCTGGCCCTGACCGGCGTGGCACAGGTCCTGCCGAAGGCCGACGCCGCCGTCGGCGTCGCGCCCCGGCATCCGGTCGCCCGCTACTTCCAGCCGCGGCCCAGCGCGACCAGGTACTCGACCACCGCGACCGCGTTCGCCAACCGTGGCCCCAACCAGGCCGCTGCGGTCTTCTTCTACCGGCGTGAGGTCGCGCGCTATCTCCGGCGCGAGGCGCCGTACGTGCCGGGGCTCCGCGCCCGCGACATCCCGCCCGACGCAGTCGAGGCGTCGGCGTCGGGGGTCGACCCGCACATCAGCGTCGCCAACGCACGGCTGCAGGCCCGCCGCGTCGCCGCCGTGCGCCGGCTGCCGCCGGCCCAGGTGCAGCGGCTCGTCGACGACCACACCGACGGGCGCGTCATCGGCATCTACGGGGCGCCCGGTGTCGACGTCGCCTCCCTCAACGACGCCCTGGACCGCTGACCATGCTCAAGCACGCGCTCCTCAAGCTCGACCCGCGCGAGCAGGTCCGCAACCCCGTGATGTTCGTCGTGTGGATCGGCGCGCTCCTGGCGTCCGTCCTCGTCCTCACGGGCGACGGGACCGACGAGCCCCGCTGGTTCACGGTCACCGTCGCGCTCTGGCTGTGGCTGACCGTCGTCTTCGCCAACCTGGCCGAGGCGATCGCCGAGTCGCGCGGCCGCGCGCAGGCCGACACGCTGCGCGCGATGCGCGCCGACACGTCGGCGGTCATGCGCGACGGGTCGACCAGGCCCGCGTCGCAGTTGCGCAAGGGTGACGTCGTCGTGGTGGTCGCCGGTGAGGTCATCCCCGGCGACGGCACCGTGATCGACGGCATCGCGTCGGTCGACGAATCCGCGATCACGGGTGAGTCGGCCCCGGTCATCCGCGAGTCCGGCGGAGACCGCAGCGCGGTGACCGGCGGCACGCGGGTGCTCAGCGACCGCATCGTCGTGGAGATCACCCAGAACCCCGGCGAGTCGTTCCTGGACCGGATGATCGCCCTCGTCGAGGGCGCGGCCCGCCGCAAGACGCCCAACGAGATCGCGCTCGGGCTGCTGCTGTCCGGGCTGACGCTCGTGTTCGTCGTCGTCGTGGTCACGCTGAAGCCCTTCGCCGACTTCGCGGGCACGACGGTCTCGATCACCGTGCTCGTCGCGCTGCTCGTCGCGCTGATCCCGACGACGATCGGCGCGCTGCTGTCGGCGATCGGCATCGCCGGCATGGACCGGCTGGTCCGGCGCAACGTGCTCGCGCTGTCGGGCCGCGCCGTCGAGGCGTCCGGCGACGTCGACGTCCTGCTGCTGGACAAGACGGGCACGATCACGCTGGGCAACCGCCAGGCCGCGGAGTTCATCCCGATGCCCGGCGTCGTCGAGGCGGACCTGGCCGAGGCCGCGCAGCTGTCGTCCCTGGCCGACGAGACCCCGGAGGGCCGCTCGATCGTGGTCCTGGCCAAGAAGTACGGGCTGCGCGAGCGTGAGCTGCAACCGCACGAGGCGCACTTCATCCCGTTCACCGCCCAGACGCGGATGAGCGGCGTCGACTACGACGGCATGCGGCTGCGCAAGGGCGCGGCCGACTCGGTGGCCTCCTGGGTCCGCGAGCAGGGCGGCTCGCCGCCGGCGGCGCTGGAGGCGGAGGTCGACCGCGTCGCCCGCGAGGGCGGCACGCCGCTGGTCGTCGCGCGGGACGACAAGGCCCTCGGCGTGGTGTACCTGAAGGACACCGTCAAGGACGGCATGGCCGAGCGCTTCGAGCAGCTGCGCGCCATGGGCATCCGCACGGTGATGGTCACCGGTGACAACCGCCTGACCGCCGCGAAGATCGCGGCCGAGGCGGGCGTCGACGACTTCCTGGCGGAGGCGACGCCGGAGCGCAAGCTGGAGCTGATCCGGGCCGAGCAGGCGCAGGGGCGTCTGGTCGCGATGACCGGTGACGGCACCAACGACGCCCCCGCGCTGGCGCAGGCCGACGTCGGCGTGGCGATGAACACCGGCACCCAGGCCGCCCGCGAGGCGGGCAACATGGTCGACCTCGACAGCAACCCGACGAAGCTCATCGAGATCGTCGAGGTCGGCAAGCAGCTGCTCATCACCCGTGGCGCCCTGACGACGTTCTCCATCGCCAACGACGTCGCGAAGTACTTCGCGATCCTCCCGGCGATCTTCGCCTCGACCTACGGCGGCGCGCTGGGGCAGCTGAACGTGATGTCGCTCGGCACGCCGCGCAGCGCGATCCTGTCCGCGATCGTCTTCAACGCGCTGGTCATCCCGGCGCTGGTGCCGCTGGCGATGCGGGGCGTGCGCTACCGGCCCGCGGGCGCCACGGCGCTGCTGCGGCGCAACCTGCTCATCTACGGGCTCGGTGGCCTCGTCGCGCCGTTCGCCGGCATCAAGGCCCTCGACCTGGTGATCCACAACGTGCTCGGGGCGTAGATGACCACGGGACCCACCCGGGGCCGCTACACGATCTTCCTCGGCATGGTCGCCGGGGTCGGCAAGACCTACCGCATGCTCGCGGAGGGCCAGGCCGAGCTGGAGGCGGGCCGGGACGTCGTCATCGGGCTGCTGGAGACGCACGGGCGCGCGGAGACGGCGGCCATGGCGGCGGGCCTGCCGGTGCAGGCCCGGCGGCGCGTCGTCCACCGGGGCACGACCGTCGAGGAGCTGGACCTGCCGGGCCTGTTGCGCCGGCGTCCCGACGTCGCCCTGGTCGACGAGCTGGCGCACACCAACGTCCCCGGGCTGGAGCACGACAAGCGCCACCAGGACATCGAGGAGCTGCTGGCCGCGGGCATCGACGTGGTCTCCACGGTCAACGTCCAGCACCTCGAGTCGCTCAACGACCGCGTGGCCGAGCTGTCGGGGGTGCTGGTGCGGGAGACCGTGCCCGACGCGGTGCTGAAGACCGCCGACGCGGTCGTGCTGGTCGACGTGCCGCCGGAGCAGCTGCTGGGTCGGCTGCGCGCCGGCAAGGTCTACCCCGCCGAGCGCATCGAGGCCGCGCTCAACGGCTTCTTCAAGGTCGAGAACCTCGCGGCGCTGAGGGAGTTCGCGCTGCGGCAGGTGGCCGAGGAGGTCGAGGCCAAGCGGCTGGTGCACGAGACCGTCGGCACGCGCGAGGTCGAGGCCGCCCAGGCCGTGGGCGAGCGGCTGCTGGCCCTGGTCGAGCCCTACCCCGGATCCCAGCGGCTGGTCCGCCGGGCCTGGCGCAGCGCCCAGCGGCTCGGTGCGGAGCTGGACCTGCTCTGGGTGGCCCGTCCCGGCCAGGACCTCGACGACGAGCAGCGGCGCCAGCTCGCTGCGCTGCGGGAGCTGGCCTCCGTCCTGGGCGCCACCGTGCTCGTCGAGGAGTCCGACGACATCGTCGCCGCCGTCGCGCGCGTCGTGGGCGCACGCGGAAGCACCTACATCCTGCTCGGTCGCTCGCGCCCCGCCCGGGGCCTGGCGCGCCTGCGGACACCCCTGCCCCAGAAGCTCATGCACGCGCTGCCCGGCGTCGACGTCCGCATCGTCGCCGACCGCGCCCGGAGGAACCCCTGATGCTCACCGCCCTGGCCATCCTCTGCGCGTTCGCCGCCGGCGTCGCCGGCACGCGCTACCGCCGCCGCGTCGAACCGGCGCTCACGACCCGCCGCATCCTGCTGCCGTTCACCGGCAGCGAGATCTCCAAGCGCGCGTTGCAGGCCGCCGTCCGCCTGGCTCGCGCCGAGGACGCGGTGATCATGCCCGCCTACCTGGCGCGCGTCCCGCTGACCCTGCCGCTGGACGCTCCGCTGCCGATGCGCTGCGGGGACGCGATGCCGATGCTCGAGGCCATCGAGCAGCGGGTCTCCGCCCAGGGCGTCGTCGTCGACGCCCGCGTCTCCCGCGGCCGCACCGAACGGGACGCGTTGCGCCGCCTGCTGGAGCGCGAGCGGGTCGACCGCGTGATCGTCTCCGTCAACGGCCACGGCCTGCCCACGGAGGACCTCGACTGGATGCTCAAGCGCGTCGACGCGGAGGTCATGATCCTGCGCCCCGCCCCCGACGACCACCGCACGCTGTCGCCCGCGGCGGTGGCGGGCCACTTCTGAGCTGCGGCTTTCCACGGAGGACCACGGCGCCCGTGCCGCGTACGGTGGGCCGATGTCCCACCTTCGCCTGCGCGGCGCCGTGCTCGCCGCCACCGCCGTGGTGCTCGCCGGCGCGGCGCCATCGTCCGCCGCGACGTCGACCAAGAGCGACCTCACCGTGATGACGCGCAACCTGTACCTGGGCGCCGACATCATCCCCCTGGCCACGCAGCCCGACCTCGCGTCCTTCGAGAAGGCCGCGACCGAGCGCCTGAACATCGTCCTCGGCAACGACTTCGCCACGCGCGCCAAGGGCCTGGCCAGCGAGATCGCCAAGAACCGCCCGGACCTCATCGGCGTGCAGGAGGCGGCGAACTGGTTCCGCAGCCCCGACGGCGTCAAGGACGGCGCGGCCACCCCGTCCACCCAGGTCATCTACAACTCGCTGGACCTGCTGACCAAGGCCATCAAGGCGAAGGGCCTGACCTACAAGGTCGTGGTCAAGCGGACCTGGCTGGACATCGAGGCGCCGACCTCGCTCGGCTACGACGTGCGCCTGCAGCAGGTCGACGCGGTCCTCGCCCGCGCGGGCTCACCGGTGAAGCTCGGCAAGAGCCTCAGCGGCGGCTTCACCAAGCACTTCGACGTCACCACGCAGGCCGGGCCGGCGAAGTCGCTGCGCGGCTGGGTGGGCGTGGACGCCAAGGTCGGCGGCAAGGCGTTCCGCTTCGTGTCGACCCACCTGGAGGCCTACAGCCCGGACATCGCCAAGGCGCAGATGCAGGAGCTGCTGGCCAAGCCCCTGGCGTCCAAGGCGCGGCGCAGCATCCTCGTCGGCGACTTCAACTCCGACCCGAAGTCCGTCGGCGGCTCCGACCGCGGCACCGAGCGGACCGGCGACGCCTACGACGAGGCGATCGCGGCCGGCTTCGCCAGCACCGTCCCGCGGCGGCTGACGTCCGGCTTTGCCGAGGACCTGCACGACACGTCCAAGAAGTTCGACGAGTGGCTGGACCACATCATGGCCCGGCCGAAGATCAAGGCGCTCTCCTCGCGCCTGGTCGGCGATGCCCCCAGCGACCGGGTCGGAGGTCTCTGGCCCTCCGACCACGCGGGCGTCGTGGCCCGGCTGCGGCTGAAGTAGTCAGCGTCCGCCGCGGACCCGCTCCTCCTCGGCCTGGCGCAGCTCGATGCGGCGGATCTTGCCGGTGAGCGTCTTGGGCAGCGCGTCGGTGAACTCGATCAGCCGCGGGTAGGCGTAGGCCGACAGCCGGCCGCGGACGAAGGTCTGGATCTCCTTGACCAGCTCGTCGGACGGCTCGTGGCCGGCGGCCAGGACGATGAACGCCTTGACGACGTGGCCCTTGACCTCGTCCGGCGACGCGACGACGGCGGCCTCGGCGACTGCGTCGTGCTCCAGGCAGGCGGACTCCACCTCGAACGGTCCGATCCGGTAGCCGGCCGCGATGATGAGGTCGTCGGCGCGGCCCTCGTACCAGATGTAGCCCTCCTCGTCGCGGGACGCCGCGTCGCCGGTGTGGAACCACTCGCCGCCGAAGACGCGCGCCGTGTCCTCGTCGCGGTTCCAGTAGCCGAGCGGGTAGTGCGGGTTGGAGCGGGCCCGCAGGCACAGCTCTCCGCGCTCCCCGACGCCGACGATGTTCTCGTCCTCATCGAGCACCTGCATGTCCCAGCCCGGCGCGGGCTTGCCCATCGAGCCCTCGCGGACCTCCATGAACGGGTAGTTGGCAACCATCGGGTAGGACTCGGTCATGCCGTAGTAGTCCAGGACCGTGACGCCGTAATGCCCGCGGAACCAGCGGATCGCCTCGGGGTTCAGCGGCTCACCGGCGCTGCAGACGATCCGGAACTTCTGGGGGTAGCGCGTCCCCGCGTCCTCGATGGACATCATCGAGCGCATCGCGGTGGGGGTCGTGAAGACGTTCGTCACGTCGTGGCGCGACAGGAAGTCCAGCTGCTTGTGCGGGTCGAAGCCGCCCTCCCGCGCGTACACGCACTGCACGGCGCCGCGCACCCACGGGCCCAGCAGCGGCGCGATGCCCGCCGCCCAGGCCCACTCGCCCATGCCGTGGAAGCGCTCGCCGTCCTGCACGTCGTGGCAGTAGT
>CAYUDT010000182.1:0-8553 GCA_964443695.1 uncultured Conexibacter sp.
CGACGGCTCGTGGGCGGCGGGCATGGAAGAGGGCGCCGTGGCGGGCGGCGGCTCGTGGGCGGCGGGCAGGGAGGCAGGCGCCGGGGCGGCGGGCTCAGGAGCGGACGGCGGCTCGGCGGCGGACGCAGGGGCAGGCGGCGGCTCGGCGGCGACCGGCTCCGGGGCCTGCGGTTGCGCGGCAGGCGGCTCGGGCGCGGGCGGTGCCGGGGACGGTTCGTGGTCGACCGGCTGCGCGGCGGGCGACTCGGGTGTCAGGTCCGGCGGCGGGACGACGGTGGGCGCCGGCTCCTCGGGCAACGGGCGCCCCTCGCGCTCGGCGCGACGGCGCGCGCGTTCCAGCCGGTCGCGCTCGCGCTGCTCGGCGCTGCGCGGACCTCCGTCGGCGTCGTCGTGTCCTGCGCCGCCTCCGCGGCCGAACAGCGGGCTCATGTCTCTCCCCCGGCCGCATGACGGGCCAACCAGTCGTCGAGCAGGACGGCGGCTGCGCGCGCGTCCTCGGGTGCGTCGCCGCCGTTGACGGACTGCCGCGCGGCGATGGCGGTGGTGAAGCGCTCGTCGTAGAGATCGACCGGCACGCTGCGTAGCTTGCCAGCCAGCGCCTCGGCAAACGCCCGGGCCTCGCGCGTCTGGTCGGTGTCCTCCCCCGACAGGCCGAGCGGAAGGCCCACCACGACCTGCTTGACGCCGTGTTCGCGGACGAGGCCGACGACCGCGGCCATGCCCTTGCGCGAATCCGGCCGTTCGACGACGCACAGCGCCGTCGCCAGCGTGCGGCTGGGGTCCGACAGCGCGACGCCGCAGCGCGCGGCGCCGTGATCGAGGGCCAGCACCCTGCTCACTTGGGGTGCCGGAGGCGGCTCACCTGCGCCCGAGGCTCGCGGGGCGGCCGCAGCCGCCGAAGGTCGGTCCCCATCGCCCTCATCGCAGCGCGGCCTCGATCTCCGACTTCGCGGCGGCCAGCGCCTCCGGCAGCTTCTCGGGGTCGCGGCCGCCGGCCTGCGCCATGGAGTCCTTGCCGCCCCCGCCGCCCCCGGCGACCGTCGCCGCGGCCTTGACGACCGCACCGGCCTTCACGCCGCGCGCGATCAACTCCGGCGACACCGCGACGACCAGCGCGACCTTGCCGTCGTTCTCGGCCCCGAGCACGACCGCGACCTCGCCGCCGACGGCGCCCTTGACGCGGTCGGCCAGGTCGGGCAGCTCCTTGGGCCCGACGCCGGACACGACCTCGGCCACCACCGACGCGCCGGCGATGTCGATCGCCTTGGGCGCCAGCGCCGCGGCGTCGACCGCCCCGCCACCGGCGGCGGCGGCCTTCGTCGCCTCCTTCAGCTTGGCCTGCAGGGCGCCGATGGCATCGACCACGCCCTCGGGCGTCGTCTTCAGCGCACCCGCGGCGTCGCGCAGGGCCGTGTCCTCGGAGCGCAGCAGGCGCACCGCCTCGGGGCCGGTGATCGCCTCGATGCGGCGGACGTTCGCGGCGCTCGAGCCCTCCGACGTGATCTTGAAGACGCCGATCTCCGCGGTCGAGCGCACGTGGGTGCCGCCACAGAGCTCGCGCGAGTAGTCGCCGTCGCCGATCTCGACCATCCGCACGACGTCGCCGTACTTCTCGCCGAACAGGGCCATCGCGCCCTTGGCCCGCGCCTCGTCGAGCGAGGTCTGCGTCCAGGTGACCTCGTCGTTGCGCAGGATCCACTCGTTGACCTGGTCCTCGACGACGCGCTTGTCCTCCTCGCTGAGCCGAGTGATGTGGCTGAAGTCGAAGCGCAGCTTGTCGGGGCCGACGTAGGAGCCGGCCTGGCGGACGTGGTCGCCCAGGCGCGCGCGCAGTGCGGCGTGCAGCAGGTGGGTGGCGGTGTGGTTGGCCGCGGTGGCGTTGCGGGCCACGCGGTCGACGACCGCATGCACCGTCTCGCCGACCTTCAGCGAGCCGCGGACGACCTCGACGACGACCGCCTGGTCGTCCCCGGAGCGAACGGCGTCGACGACGCGGACCTCGCAGTCACCGTCGGCGCAGGTGATCGTGCCGCCGTCGGAGACCTGACCGCCGCCCGCCGCGTAGAACGGGGACTGCGACAGCTTCACGAACGTGCGGCCGTCACGCTCGGTGACGCCCTGGACCGTCGTCTCCTCGCTGAGGTGGTCGTAGCCGGTGAACGTCGTCGCGCCGCCGAGCTGGCCCACGACCTCGGCGACCGTGTCGACCTTGCCGTCCTTCGCGCCCGCGCTGGACCGCGCGCGCTGCTCGTCCATCAGCGCGTCGAAGCCGGCGCGGTCGATCGCCACGTCCTTCTCCTGCGCGATCTCCTCGGTGAGGTCGATCGGGAAGCCGAACGTGTCGTGCAGCTGGAACACCGACGCCGCGTCGAGCGTCCCCGCCGCGATCTTCTGGTCGAGCAGCTTCATGCCGGACTCCAGCGTGCGCCCGAAGCTGTCCTCCTCGGCGGTCGCCCACTTCAGGATCGCGTCCCGCTCGCGCAGGATCTCCGGGTAGCCCGCCCCCATCGTCTCCATGACGACGTCGATGTACTTGGGCAGGAAGCCGTGCTCGATGCCGATGCGGTTGCCCTGCTGGATGGCCCGGCGCATCAGGCGGCGCAGCACGTAGCCGCGGGACTCGTTGGACGGGACAACGCCGTCGGCGATGAGGAACGTCATGCCGCGCGCGTGGTCGGCGAGGATGCGCAGCGCGCGGTCGTCGGCCTCGCCGGTCGCCAACTCCCGGCCGAGGGTGATCAGCGGGACGAACTGGTCGGTGTCGAAGATGGTGTCGACGCCCTGCTGGATGAGGGCCATGCGGTTCAGGCCCAGGCCGGTGTCGATGTTCTTGGCCGGCAGCGGGGTCAGGGCGCCCTGCGGCTCCTGGTTGAACTCCATGAAGACGAGGTTCCAGTACTCCAGGAAGCGCTCGTTGTCGCCGCCGGGCAGGTCGTCCTGCTTGCCCCACTCCAGGCCGCGGTCGATGTAGAGCTCGCTGCACGGGCCACAGGGACCGGTCGCGCCCGCCTCCCAGAAGTTCTCCTTCTTGGGCAGCAGCACGATCCGCTCGCGCGGGATGCCGATGGCCTCCCAGGCCGAGATGGCTTCCTCGTCGGGGCCGAGGCCCAGCGCGTCGTCGCCCTCGAAGACCGTGATCCAGATGTCCTCCGGTTTGAACCCGAAGCCGTTGAGCGAGAGGTCCCACGCGAACTCCGCGGCCCCCTGCTTGAAGTAGTCGCCCAGGCTGAAGTTGCCGAGCATCTCGAAGAACGTGAGGTGGCGCGTGGTCACGCCGACGTTGTCGATGTCCGGGGTGCGGAAGCACTTCTGGCACGTGGTCAGCCGGTTGTGCGGCGGCTGCTCGAGTCCCATGAAATACGGCTTGAGCGGATGCATCCCGGCCGTCGTGAGCAGCACGGAGGGGTCGTTGGCCGGAGGCACCAGGGAACCACTCGGCAGGCGCTTGTGGCCGCGCTGCTCGAAGAACGACAGGTACGTCTCGCGGATCTCGTCGGAGGTCACCCGTCGATTGTCGCGTATCCGACCACGACGTCGCCGTGCAGCAGGCAGGCCTGCTGTCCCGGGGACGCTCCCGCAAAGGGCTCGGCGAGGATCACGCGGTCATCCTCGAGGGTCGCCGCGAGCGCGCGTGAGTGGTAGCGCAGGCGCACGGCGTCGACCGGCGGGCCGTCCGCGTGGAGGACGACGTCGCGCAGCGGGACGTCGGTGCGCTCGAGCTCGGTGCGCGGCCCGACGGTGATGCGGTTGCTCGTGATGTCGATGCCCAGGACGTACTGCGGGCCGCCGCTGCCGCCGGGCAGGCCCTTGCGCTGGCCGACCGTGAAGCCGTGGGCGCCCTCGTGGCTGCCCAGGCGCGCACCGGCCGCCGTCACGAACTCGCCCGGGCGTGGCCGCAGCGTGCCGTGTTTGTGCAGGAACGCGGTCTTGCCGGTGCCCGCCAGGAAGCAGAGGTCCTGCGAGTCGGCCTTCTTGGCCGATGCCAGACCGGCCTCCCGGGCGATCTCCCGGACCTCCGGCTTGGTCAGCTCGCCCAGCGGGAAGCGCATCCGCGCGATCGAGGCGGGCGACAGCTGGGCCAGCATGTAGCTCTGGTCCTTGGCGTCGTCGCGGGCCTGGCGCAGCAGCCCGTCCGGGGTGACGCGCGCGTAGTGGCCGGTGGCCAGCGCCGGCGCGCCGATGCGCGTGGCGAGGTCGAGCATCGCGTCGAGGCGGACGTGCCCGTTGCAGCGCACGCACGGGTTGGGGGTCAGGCCCTTGGCGTGGTCGGCCAGCCACGGGTCGACAACGCCGGCCCGGAACTGCTCGCGCAGGTCCAGCGTCAGGTGCGGCAAACCGAGGTCGTGCGCGGCCATCCGCGCGGCGCGGACCGCGTCGGCACTGCAACAGGATCGCTCGGCGTCGTTGTCCTCATCGCGCCAGAGCTCCAGCGTGACCGTGCAGACCTCGTGGCCGGCGCGGGCGCACAGCAGCGCGGCGACGCTGGAGTCCACGCCGCCGGACGTCGCCACGAGGATCCGCCCCTCCGTGAGGTCCGCGGAGGCGTCGTGCGCGACCGCAGCGCCGAGCGCCCGGTGCAGGGCGTCGGCGGCCAGCTCGGCGGCGTGGAGCTTGCCGGCGCTCAGGCCGCCCAGCTCGTCGGCGACCGTCTGCGCGCCGACGCGCGCGGCGGCGAGGACGTGAGCGCCGCGGACGAGGTCGACCACGGCGCTGCCCGCCGCCTGGACGGCGCCGCAGCCGGAGGCCTCGAAGCCCGCGTCGCTGACGACGTCCCCGCAGACCGCGACGTCAATGCGGATGAGGTCGCCGCACGCCGCACCACCCGCGGCACCCCGATGCGCGCCCGCAGGCTCATGCCCGCGGCCCACAGGATGCTCGAGGTGCTCGGCGAAGCGTTCGTCCACGACCCGTCGAGTGTAGGACGAGCCTCTCTGCGGACAACTACTGATCAAGCGCTCCGGATCCCGGTCGACCACGCCGTACAGCGATGCGTGGAGAGCGTCTACCCCTTGCGGTCCTGGTCGGCACGATGCTCGTCATCGTCGGCGCCATGTCGCTCGCCGTCCGCGCGCAGCGCACCACCGCGCTCAACGCCGTGTCGCGCCAGGAGACCGTGCGCGAGCTGATGCTCTACATGGATCGGCAGGAGTCCTCGGTCCGCGGATACGCGCTCACCGCCGACCTCGACCTGCTGCAACCGTACGCCGACGCGAGCACGAACTTCCGCGACGAGCTCGAGGAGGCCGGCGGCCGGTTCGCCGGCGATCAGGACGATCTGGCCCTGCTGCAGCGCTTCGCAAACCTCGCCGCGCGCGTGCAGGGTCTGCTCAACACCGAGATCCGCGATGTGCGCGCCGACGGCATCGGCGCGGTCGGGAGCCACTTCCTCGACGAGGAGGCGATCGCGATGACCGACCTGCGGACCGTCAACGGGCGGCTGCTCACGGCCGCCGGCCGACGGCGCGATGCCGAGATGGCGTCGGCCGCACGCACGGCCGTCCTCCTCGTCTCCCTGCTGCTGCTCGTGTGCGGCGGCGGGGGCTGGCTGCTGTTGCGGCGCATCAACCGCACCCGCATCCTGGCCGGCGCGACGGAGATCACCTACCGCGCCACGCAGCACGAGTTCACCGACGTGATCCAGGCGGTGTCCGACGAGCAGGAGGCGCACCACGTGCTCAAGCGTCACCTCGAGCGGACCGTCGCCGGTGCCCACGTCACGGTGCTGAAGCGCAACAACTCCGACAACCGCCTGGAGGCCTCGACGGAGGTGCCGGTCGACTCGTCGATCGCCTTGCCGCTCTTGCAGGCCGAGCCCAACGACTGCGTCGCGGTGCGCATGGGCCGCACCCACCGCGACGGCGCCGGCGTCGATGGCCTCGTCAGCTGCAGCGTCTGCGGCCAGACGCCGGGGCAGAGCGACTGCCGCCCGCTGCTCGTCGGCGGCCGGGTGATCGGGTCGGTGCTCATCGAGCACGAGCAGCCGCTGCAGAACGAGGAGAAGCGGCGCTTCGCGGAGACCGTCTCCCAGGCCGCACCCGTCATCGCGAACCTGCGGACCATCGCGATGGCCGAGAGCCGGGCGTCCACCGACGCACTGACGGGCCTGCCCAACCGCCGCGCGATCAACGACACCATCAAGCGCATGACGGCCCACGCGGTCCGCTCCGATCAGCTGCTGGCCGCGATCGCCGTCGACCTCGACCACTTCAAGCGCATCAACGACCGCTACGGCCACGAGACGGGCGACAACGCGCTGGCCATCGTCGGCGAGGCCCTGCGGCGCACCGTCCGCGAGAGCGACGTCGCCGGCCGTGTGGGCGGCGAGGAGTTCATCGTTCTCGCGCCCGACACGGACGCCGACGGCGCGCTCGTCCTGGCCGAGAAGCTGCGCCTGGCCATCAGCCGCGAGCAGGTCCCCGGCATGGAGGAGGCGCTCACTGCCAGCTTCGGCATCGCCATCCTCCCCGAGGACGCGACCAACGCCGAGCTGCTGCTGCGCCGCGCCGACCGGGCGCTCTACCTCGCCAAGGAGCTCGGGCGCAACCGCATCGAGCTGGCCCGCGCAGCCACGGACGAGGTCACGTCATAGGACACGGTGTCCAACCCTCAACCACCCTCAGTGCGTCAGGCACCTTGAGGGTGGTTGAGGGTTGAACACCTTGTATGGCTACGGTGACGTAGAATTCCGGACGGTGAGGCGTGCGCTCGTCGTGGTGCTGATGGTGCTGGGTTGCGCGGGACCCGCGGGCGCGCAGGACCCGGCGTTCACCGCAGCCGAGACCGCGAACTTCGCGGCGGCGACCGGCCGGGCGCAGGCGTGGCTGACCGACCCCGCGTTCCTCGCGGCGCCCGCCGGCGTCGCCGACCCGGCCCGCGACCCCGCGGTGTGGAGCCCGGCACGGGGACGTTGGAGGGCGGTGGGCTGGAGCAACCGCTACGGCGCGCACATCGCCGGCGAGCTGTTCGCCCCCAAGGGCGACGGCAGGTTCCCGGGCGTCGTGTTCATCCCCGGCGCAGGCGTCGGCAAGGAGGCCTACCGCTGGGCCGCCGAGGACCTTGCCGAGCACGGCTACGTCGTGCTCCTGTTCGACCCGCAGGGCCAGGGTGCCTCCGACGTCGCGCCCGATCCGCGCTTCTGCGACGCCGACGGCGACTGGCGCAAGCCCCAGGAGATGGGGCTGACCGAGCAGGGGTCGTGCGCCGGCCAGGACCCGACCGAGGGCACCGCATCCACCACGACCGATCAGGTCGTGTTCCTGGCGCAAGCCCGCGCCGGCCACGTCGACCCCGAGCGGATCGGCCCGGCCTACCGGCAGCTCGCGCCGCGCTTCATCCTCGGCGCCCTCGACGCCACCGCATGGCTGCTGTCCGGCGCCAACCCCTGGCGTGCCCAGGTCGACGCGACCCGTCTGGGCGTCGCGGGCCACTCGCTCGGGGCCTACGCCGCGAACATGACCGGCAACGGTGACCCGCAGCACCGCTTCCGCGCCGCCGTCGCGCTGGACGCGTTCTATCGGGACGACCTGAACGTCACGCCGCGCGTGCCGACGCTCATGCAGCAGAGCGAGCAGGAGTCGACGATCGGCCCGCACCTCACGCCCGTCGCCGAGCCGCGCAGCCCGACGACGCTCCACCCCACGCGTGCCACCTACGACGCCTTCACCCGCAGCGACGTCGACGCCGGCTTCCTCGTGCCCGCCAGCTCCAACCACCCCGACTTCACCGATTCGCTGCAGCCCGCGTCACTGCGGGGCCAGCGCACCGCTGCGCTCGGCCTGATCACCTGGATGGACGAGTACGTCGCCGGCCGCCGCGGCATCGCGCGCCTGCTGATGAGCCCCGCGCCGGACACGGCGGACACCTCGTCGATCGGCACGGCGCGGCCGCTCGTCGGCGGCCGCAGTCACCAGGAGCTGCTGTCGTTCCTCTACCCCACCGACCTGCACCTGCGGGGCCGCGACTGCGCGGACCTGCGGACCGCGACCTGCACGCCCCCGCCCGCGTGCACGGCGCGCCTGCACCTCACGACCCGCCGCGGTCGCACGCGGACGCGCGTCGGCGTCTCCTACGCCGAGGCCTGCGGGCGCGTGGCGCTCATCAGCGCCGCAGCCCGCGGGACGACG
This sequence comes from uncultured Conexibacter sp., assembly GCA_964443695.1. Lineage (GTDB taxonomy): Bacteria > Actinomycetota > Thermoleophilia > Solirubrobacterales > Solirubrobacteraceae > Paraconexibacter. Next base: position 8,124 of record CAYUDT010000182.1, read on the forward strand.
AAGCGGGCCCAGGTCCTCCTCGGCCCGCATGACACGACGACCCTGTCCCTGCGCGTCCGGCGCACCGCCACGATCGCGGTGCGCCTCGACGGCAGGCTGGTGCGGACGCTCAGGCCGCCGCGCGCGGCCGCTCGGGCTCGGTAGCCGCCGTCGCGGGCGTCGCGCCGGCCAGCCGTTGCTGCTGGCGCTCCGGGGTGATGCGCACGACGTTCCAGACCAGGCCGAGCTTCTCCATCGCCCCGATCACCCACGCGCTCGGGTCGAGCTCCCAGCGCTTCAGTCCCTGCTGGGCCGACCGCGGGAACGTGTGGTGGTTGTGGTGCCAGGACTCGCCCAGCGAGGGCAGCGCCAGCCAGAACACGTTGGTGGAGTGGTCGTCGGTCTCGAAGCGGCGCGTGCCGAAGAAGTGGCAGATCGAGTTGATCGACCA
>CAYUDT010000183.1:0-8467 GCA_964443695.1 uncultured Conexibacter sp.
GCCGAGGTCGCGCTGGAGTTCCTGCTGCAGTACTACGGCGGCGCGCTGAGCGTCCCGCCGCAGGTCATCGTCCAGGGCGAGATCGAGCCCGAGGACTGCGAGGTGCTCAGCGAGGCCCTGAGCGAGAGACGGGGCGCCAAGGTCGAGGTCAGGACCGCCGAGCGGGGCGACAAGCGCCGCATCCTCGAGCTGGCCGAGCGCAACGCCGCCCTCGCGCTGGACCAGGAGAAGCTGAAGTCCGAACGGCGCCGCCAGCAGCGCGTCGAGGCGCTGGACGGTCTGCAGACCGCGCTGAAGATGGACGTCCTGCCGCTGCGCATCGAGTGCTTCGACATCTCCACGCTGATGGGGACGAACACCGTCGCGTCGATGGTCGTCTTCGAGGGCGGTGCGCCGAAGAAGTCCGACTACCGCCGCTTCACCATCAGGGGCAACACCGAGGGCGTGCCCGACGACTTCGCGGCGATGGAGGAGGTGCTCGGCCGGCGCATGAAGCAGTGGGAGGCCCAGCAGGACCTCAGCCCGCACGACCCCAACCGCAACGAGTCCTTTGCCGCGCTGCCCAACGTCGTCGTGATCGACGGCGGCCCCGGCCAGCTTGCCGCCGGCGTCCGGGCGCTGGAGGGCTTCCGGGAACGGGGGGTGACGGTGGTCAGCCTCGCCAAGCGCATCGAGGAGGTCTTCATCCCCGGTGTCGCCAGGTCGCTGATCCTCGAGCACGACACCCCCGAGCTGCAGCTGCTGCAGCGCGTCCGCGACGAGGCCCACCGCTTCGCGATCACCCACCACCGCCAGCGCCGCGACAAGCAGCTGACCGCGTCGGTGCTCGACGACCTCCCCGGCATCGGCGCCGCGCGCAAGCGCACGCTGCTGAACCACTTCGGCTCACCGGACAAGGTCCTCAACGCCTCCCGCGAGGAGCTGGAGGGCGTCCCCGGCGTCCCCGGCAAGGTCGCCCGGGAGATCTACACCTTCCTGCACCGCACCAGCGGGTAGCCGGCCGTATGGATTGCCACCGCGAACCGTGGCACTCCATCCGTCCAGGCGGAGCGGGTCACGGCGACGACGCCTCCAGCGCGAGCCAGCCGACGTCCCGCTCGCGCAGCGCGTGCTCGGCGGCGACGCCGCCGCGCAGGCCGAACAGCCGCTTGGCCAGCAGCAGGTAGACGACCACCGCGAGGTTGACGATGATCGCCACGACCTTGAAGGGCGTGAGGTGGTGGACCAGCTCGTAGACCTCGACGGGCAGCAGCGACGCCGTGACGATGAGCGTCAGGTACTCCGCCCAGCGCCGCGCGTACCAGAGCCCGACAGCCTCGATGCCTTCGATGATCGCGTAGATGATCGCCACGACCGCGAACAGGTGGAGCTTGGAGGACTCCAGCGAGAACAGCCGGTCGACCTCCTTCAACAGCCCCTCCTGGTGGTTGCCCTCCGACGTGACCCCGCCCTGCAGGTCGGCGATGAGCTTGTAGACGGTGTCGTGCAGGTCGGCGCGGTTGGCGCTGAACAGCAGGATCGCCGCCCCGAGCAGCAGCAGGCCGACGAAGTGCAGCGCCCGGTTGACCGCGATGGCCCGCAGGACGATCTTGTCGCGCAGCGGCCGCCCGCGCAGCGGCAGGTCGATCTCCTCGCGCTCGGGCGGGTGCTCGCGCAGCACCGCAGCGCCCGACGGCGGGTCCAGCGGCAGCCACGAGTCACAGCGCAGGCAGCGGTGCCAGCGCACCCCGTCCCGCTCGGTCACGACGACCGCGTCGGCGTCGCGGACCGTCGCCGCGTCGCGTCCCACCAGCCGGTGCCCGGCGAGCCCGCAGACCAGCAGCTCCCAGTGGAAGCGCGGGACGAACCGCGCGGGCTTCTCGTGGTGGACACCTGGGAGGCGACGTGTCATGCAAGCGCGAAATCTACGGGCGCGATCGGCGCGAGATCAGGGTTTGCCACCATGGGGGCATGTCCTCGACGAGCTCCGCGCTGAAGGATCTCGTCGTCATCACCGGGTACTCGGGCGCCGGCAAGTCGACGGTGATGAACGTCTTCGAGGACGCCGGCTACTTCTGCGTGGACAACCTGCCGCCCGAGATGATCGGCGGGCTTGTCGACCTCTTCCTCCACGAGGGCTCCAAGGTCTCCCACGCCGCGGTGGTCTCCGACGTCCGCGGCGGCGACTACTTCGAGTCGCTGGCCGAGGTCATCGACAAGCTCGGCGACCACACGCCGCACCGCGTCGTCTTCCTGGACGCCACCGAGGACGCGCTGCTCAACCGTTACAAGGAGACGCGCCGCCGTCACCCGCTGGCCCCGGACAGCAGCATCGCGCAGGGCATCGGCGCCGAGCGGCAGCTGCTCGAGCCGCTGAAGGCCAAGGCCGACGTCGTCATCGACACCACGGGCATCAAGGCCGCCGACCTGCGGCGGCGCATCGCCTCCGAGCTGCTGCCGCAGGCGGCGCAGCGGCTGGCGGTGACGTTCGGGTCGTTCGGTTTCAAGCACGGCCCGCCGCGTGACGCCGACCTGTCCTTCGACGTCCGCTTCCTGCCCAACCCGCACTACGTCGCCGACCTCAAGCCGCTCACCGGGCGCGACGCGCGCGTCGTGGAGTACGTCTCCCAGGACGGCCACCTCGCCGACTTCTACGCGCGCCTGGAACCCTTGCTGGACTTCCTGCTGCCCCAATACATGGCCGAGGGCAAGTCGCACCTCATGGTCGCGATCGGCTGCACCGGCGGGCGGCACCGCAGCGTCGCCGTGGCCGAGCACCTCGGAGCCCGCTACGCCGGCCGCGAGGACCTCTCGGTGGAGGTCGTCCACCGCGATGCCGACCGCTTCCGCCAGCCGTAGCGCAACCTCTCCGTCCCTGGGAGGGTTAGAGGGGACATGCGGCGGGCCGTGCTCCTCTTCCTCGTGCTGTCGGCGGTGCTGCCGTCAGCCGCTCGGGCGGCCTGTCCGGATCCCTGTCCCTACACGGGCGTGAGCATGATCGGCGAGCGCGCCGGGGGCTTCCTGCGCCTGCCCGAGGCGGTCGCGGTCGACGCGCAGAACCGCGTCTGGGTGGGGGACGGCTACAGCCACGTCATCACCCGCTTCAACCAGCTCGGCCAGGTCGAGCTGACGTTCGGCATCGCGGGCAGCGGCGACGGCCAGTTCGGCGCCATCACCGGCATCGCCATCGATCCGGCCGACAACTCCGTCTACGTCGTGGACGCCGACAACGACCGCATCCAGCACTTCACGCAGGACGGCACGTTCATCGGCATGTTCGGCGACGACGGCAGCGCGCCGGGGCAGTTCGACTTCGGCGGCACGCAGGAGGTCAGCTACCCGCAGCAGGGCGGCATCGCGATCGGCCACGGCAAGCTCTGGGTGGCCGACAGCGGCAACGACCGCATCCAGACGTTCGCGCTCAGCGACGTCTCCGACGCCACGCCGGACGCCACGCTGGAGGCCGACTTCGGCTACGGCCTGAACCTGCCGCAGGGGCTGTGGGTCGCGCCCGACGCGGTCTACGTCGCCGACGACAAGAACAACGTCGCCAAGAAGTTCGACCTCAACACCGGCACCCTGCTGGCGTCCTATGGCGTCGGCGGACCGGCGAGCACCGCGCCCGGGGCGTTCGACGCACCCTTCGACGTCGCCGTGGACACGGGCGGGCGGCTGTTCGTCGTCGACGACAACAACCACCGCATCCAGGCCTGGGAGAACGCCGACCCGGCCGCGCCCGTCGTGATCTTCGGCGGCTTCGGCCGCAACGCCGGGCAGCTGGAATACCCGCGCGCGATCACGGTCGGGCCCGACAACAGCGTCTACGTCGCCAGCACCGCCAACGGCAGGGTCGACAAGTTCACGCGCGACGGCGCCTTCCTGCAGTCCTTCGGGCAGGACGGCCGCGCGACCGGGCAGTTCATCAGCCCCGGGTACCTCAGTGCCTCGCCGGACGGCGGCCTGGGCGTGCCCGACGCCGAGGACAACCGCCTGCAGCAGTTCCTGCCCAACAGGGCCTTCCTGGTGGCCTACGGCAGCATCAACATCGGCCCGCCCGGCCCGGAGCATGTGCACCGCCCGCAGGGCATCGCCTTCGACAGCGGGTTCAACGCCTACGTCGCGGACACCGACAACAGCCGGCTGGTCAAGCGCGGCTTCTACGGCACGGTGCTCAGCGTCTGGGGTGGCCCCGGGACCAACGCCGGGCAGTTCGACCACCCGCAGGGCATCGCCGTCGATGCCGCCGGGCGGATGTTCGTCGCCGACACCCGCAACGACCGGGTCCAGCGCATCGAGCCCAGCGGCCAGCCGGGGCAGCTCTACGGCGACCCCGACCTCCAGAGCCCGCGTGCCGTCGCGATCAGCCCCTACAACGGCCGGCTGTACGTGACGTCCTCCAAGTCCGGCAAGCCCCGCGTCTTCGTGTTCGACACCGAGACCGGGCAGAAGGTCGACGCCTTCGGCAGCTCCGGCACGGCCGACGGCAGGTTCACGATCCCGGGCGGCATCGCGGTGGACGCCGCCGGCGACGTCTACGTCACCGATCGCAGCCAGGACCGCGTCCAGCGCTTCAGCGCGACGGGCGCGTTCGAGGCCAAGTGGGGCAACGAGGGCACCGGCCCGGGGGAGTTCAGCCAGCCCGCCGGCGTCACCGTCGGGTGCGACGGCGTGGTCTCGGTGGCCGACGAGGAGAACAACCGCGTCCAGCGCTTCACGGTGCCCGGCACCCCGACGACCCCGTGCCAGGCCACGCCGCCCGCCCCCGCGCCGCCGCCCCCGCCGGTCCCCGAGACGCCGATCCCCGCGCCGAAGCCCAAGCCGCCGACGCCGAAGCTCGCGCTGAGCCTCAAGACCAAGCAGGTCACCAAGGCCCTGGCCCGGCGGACGGTGTCCTTCACGGCCGTCTGCGACCGCGCCTGCACGCTGGTCCTCAGCGGCCGCCTGCAGCCGAAGGACACCAAGAAGCGGCCGGCGCGCAGGCTGAAGGCGGTGACGACGAAGCTCAAGGCCGGACGGAGGACGACGATCGCGCTGAAGCTGACGAAGACCGACGTGAAGGTCCTCAAGCGGGCCCTCGGCCGCCACACCCGGCTGCGCCTGTCGATCAGCGCGAGGGCGACCGCCACCGGCGCGAAGAGCGCGACGCTCTCCAGGACGGTGTCTGCCACCCGCTGACGGACCCTGCGTGCACTGGTTGGGCTCCCTGCCCAACCAGTGCACGCGCGCTCCTGTCCGAGGGGCGCGGCACGATTCCCGGCCGGATGTTCGCCCACGTCGGCCTCGAGGTCTCCGATCTGGCCCGCTCGGCCAAGTTCTACGACGCCGTCTTCCACAAGCTCGGCGGCCGCCGCATGCACGAGGGCGAGCACGCGATCGCCTACGGGCGGGTCGGCATCGCGTTCTGGATCGTCGCCCGCGGGCGTCCGCCCGCCCCGGGGTTCGGCCACATCGCGCTGGAGTGCGCGGGCAAGGCCGGGGTGGACGAGGCGTTCCAGGCGGGCATGCGCAACGGCGGCCGCAGCGACGGCCCGCCCGGTCCCCGGCCCCAATACGGCCCGCGCTACTACGCCGGATACCTGCTGGACCCGGACGGGCTGAAGATCGAACTCGTCAGCGGAGCGCACTGAAACACGCCTCCCCGCTAGGGTCATAGGCCGTTCCTTTGACTCTGCCGCTGTTCGACAGGAAGGCTCCCTAGACCATGTCCGTACGTGTGGGCATCAACGGTTTCGGCCGTATCGGCCGCAACGTGTTCCGCGCCGCCAAGGCTGCCAACGCCGACATCGAGATCGTCGCCGTCAACGACCTGACCGACAACGCCACGCTGGCGCACCTGGTCAAGTACGACTCGATCCTGGGCCGCTACCCGGGCACCGTCGAGGAGACGGCCGAGGGCCTCAAGATCGACGGCAAGGACATCAAGGTCTTCGAGGAGCGCGACCCCGCGAACATCGACTGGTCGGCCTACGACGTCGACGTCGTCCTGGAGTCCACCGGCTTCTTCACCAAGCGTGACGACGCGGCCAAGCACCTCAAGGGCTCGGTCAAGAAGGTCGTCATCTCCGCGCCGGCCTCCGGCGAGGACATCACGGTCGTGCTGGGCGTCAACTTCGAGCAGTACGACAAGGACAACCACCACGTCATCTCCAACGCGTCGTGCACCACGAACTGCCTCGCGCCGTTCGCCAAGGTGATCAACGACACGGTCGGCATCGAGCGCGGCCTGATGACGACGATCCACGCGTACACGGGCGACCAGCGCCTGCTCGACGCGCCGCACAGCGACCTGCGCCGGGCCCGCGCCGCCGCGACCAACCTGGTCCCGGCCTCGACCGGCGCCGCCAAGGCCGTCGGCCTGGTGCTCCCCGAGCTCAACGGCAAGCTCTCCGGCTTCGCGGTCCGCGCCCCCGTCCCGACCGGCTCGGTCGTCGACCTGACGCTGACCGCCTCGCGCGAGACCTCCGTCGAGGAGCTCAACTCGGCGATCAAGGCCGCGGCCGAGGGCCCGATGAAGGGCATCCTGGCCTACACCGAGGACCCGATCGTCTCCAGCGACATCGTCACCGACCCGCACAGCTCGATCTTCGACTCCAAGCTGACCGTCGTCATGGACGGCACCTTCGTGAAGGTCGTGTCCTGGTACGACAACGAGTGGGGCTACTCCAACCGCTGCGTGGACGTCCTGCAGAAGCTGCTCTAGGCGGCCGACCATGCGGACCCTCGACGACCTCGACGTCGCCGGCAAGACCGTCGTCGCGCGCGTGGACTTCAACGTCCCGCTCCGCGACGGCGTGATCACCGACGACGCCCGCATCCAGGCGGCGCTCCCGACCATCAAGGAGCTCCGCGAGAAGGGTGCGAGCAAGCTCGTGCTGCTGGCCCACCTCGGCCGGCCCAAGCACCGTGAGCCGGAGTTCAGCCTCGCGCCCGTCGCCGCCCGCCTGGGGGAGCTGCTCGGCCTCGACGTGCCGGTGGCCGACGAGCCGGACCCCGACGCGTTGCCGGACGGCGAGGTCGTGATGGTCGAGAACGTCCGCTACTTCGAGGGCGAGACGAAGGACGACGCGGCGCTGGCCCAGCGCTACGCGTCGCTGGGCGACGTCTTCGTCAACGACGCCTTCGGCGCCGCGCACCGCGCGCACGCGTCGACCCACGGCGTCGCCAAGCTGCTCCCCAGCGCCGCGGGCCGCCTGCTGCAGCGCGAGGTGGAGACGCTCAAGGGCATCCTCGCCGACCCGCAGCGCCCGCTCGTCGCGATCGTCGGCGGCGCGAAGGTCACCGACAAGATCGGCGTGATCGACGCGTTCCTCGACATCGCCGACGCGGTGATCATCGGCGGGGCCATGATGTTCCCGTTCCTCAAGGAGCAGGGGCACTCGGTCGGCGCGTCGCTGTGCGAGGAAGAGGGTGCCGAGCCCGCGCGCCGCGTGCTCGCCGAGGACAACGAGGGCAAGCTCAAGCTGCCGGTCGACCTCGTCGCGGGCGAGGCGTTCTCGGCGGACACGGCGATCAAGGACATCGACGGCGTCGACGTGCCCGAGGGCTGGATGGGCCTCGACATCGGCCCGAAGACGGCCGCGCAGTTCGCCGACATCATCGAGAAGGCCGGCACGGTCTTCTGGAACGGCCCGATGGGCGCGTTCGAGCTGGAGCCGTTCGCGGCCGGCACCAAGGCGATCGCCGATGCGGTCGTCGCCTGCCCCGGCACCACCGTCGTCGGTGGTGGCGACAGCGCCGCCGCGCTGAAGCAGTTCGGCATGGAGGACGGCGTGACCCATCTGTCGACCGGCGGCGGCGCGTCGCTGGAGCTCATCGAGGGCAAGACCCTGCCCGGCGTGGAGGTTCTCAAGTGATTGGATTGTGGGGCCCGCCTCCGGCGGCCACGGCTGGCCTGTGGATGACGATGGCGGCTGGGGGCGCCTCCGGGACCCATGAGTGACCGTGTGCCGCTGATCGCGGGCAACTGGAAGATGTACAAGACCCAGGCGGACGCGGAGATGTTCATCTCCGGGCTGCTGCCGCGGGTCTCGACGGCCACCGCCGACGTGGCGATCTGCGTGCCGTTCACCAACCTCGAGGCGATGGTCAACTCGACCCGCGGCTCGCGTGTCGCCGTCTACGCCCAGAACATGCACTGGGCTGCCGAGGGCGCCTACACCGGTGAGGTGTCCGCCGCGATGCTCACCGAGATCGACGTCCACGGCGTCGTCCTCGGCCACTCCGAACGCCGCGAGTACTTCGGCGAGACCGACGACGCGCTGCAGCAGAAGGTGCCGGCGGCCTTCGAGAACGGCCTGGCGACGGTCCTCTGCGTCGGCGAGACCGAGGACGAGCGCGCCAACGGCGAGACGGAGCGCAAGCTGCGCCACCAGGTGCAGGAGGGTCTGGAGAAGATCTCCGGCGACCAGCTCGGTGACGTCGTCATCGCCTACGAGCCGATCTGGGCGATCGGCACCGGCCAGGTGGCCACGCCCGAGCAGGCGCAGGA
>CAYUDT010000184.1:0-8447 GCA_964443695.1 uncultured Conexibacter sp.
GGGTGTGTCGAGTTCCGCGCGCGGGCCCGTGCGCAAACCGACGCGCCTCGTGGGCGCGGGTGTTCCCGGGCGGGTGTGTCGAGTTCCGCACGCGGGCCCGTGCGCAAATCGACACGCCTCGTGGGCACGGGCCGGCCCGGGCGGGTGTGTCGAGCCGCGCGGGGGCCCGTGCGCAAATCGACGCGCCTCGTGGGCGCGGGCCGGCCCGGGCGGGTGTGTCGAGCCGCGCGGGGGCCCGTGCGCAAATCGACGCGCCTCGTGGGCGCGGGCCGGGGCGGGCCGCCGTCAACGCGTAGCCGCGTCTACCCGCGGCAGGTGCCGTTGCCGACGCTGGGCGCCACGGCCTCATAGCGGCAGCGGTACCCCGCCGCGCGGCGGGCGGGCGCGTCGGGCAGCCGGGTCGCGAGGCCCCACGCCCGCGCGACCTCGCGGGCCTTCCTGCAGCTCACCTTGACGTTGCGGATGCTGCCGACGTTGACGGGTGTGCGCTTGCCGCCGTGCAGCATCGTCAGGTGCACGTCGCCGCACGTGCGAGCGCCGGCCGGCGGCTCCTTCCCGGCGGCGAAGGCGAGTGAGCCAGGGACGAGGGCAGCGGTCACGAGGGCGAGGAGCAGGCGCATCGAGACGACGTTGTAACGCACGCGCCGGTGGTGCGTGAGGCGGTGTGTCATGCATTCCTCCTCGCTGCTCTCCTCCCCCACCTCCCCGCTGACCGGCGCCTGCGTCGTCGAGCCCCACCACGGTGGCTACGACGAGGCGCGGGCCGCCTGGAACCTCCACGCCGACCTGCGTCCCGCCGGCGTCGTCACCGCGACGACCGTTGCCGAGGTGCAGGCGGCCGTCGCCCGCGCCAACGTCGCGGGCCTCACGATCACGCCGCAGACGACCGGCCACCTCGCGCCCGCGCTGCCGGACCTGTCCGCCTCGCTGATGATCCGCACCGCGCTCAACGAGAAGGTCCAGATCGATCCGGTCAACCGCACCGCGCGCGTGCCCGCGGGCGCGCTGTGGGAGGACGTCGTCCTCGCCGCGGCCGAGCACGGCCTCGCCGCGCCGCACGGGTCCAGCCCGGACGTCGGCGTCGTCGGCTACGTCCTCGGTGGCGGTCTCAGCTTCTACGCCCGTGAGAAGGGCCTGGCGTCCGCGAGCGTCACGGCGGTCGAGCTCGTCACGCCGGACGGCGACTACCACCGCGCCGACGCGACGACCGATCCCGAGCTGCTCTGGGCGCTGCAGGGCGGCGGCGGCAACTTCGGCGTCGTCTGCTTCGTCGAGATCGACCTCTTCGAGCTGACGCACGCCTTCGCCGGCATGGCCGTCTGGCCGATGGCGCTGGCCCGCGAGATCCTCACGGCCTGGCACGAGTGGACGCTCGACGCGCCCGCCTCGGTCACCACGAGCGCCCGCCTGCTGCGTCTGCCCGACCTCCCCGACGTCCCCGAGCCGCTGCGCAACAACCCGGTCGTCGCGATCGACGGCGCGGCCACGGTCGTCGCCGACGGCGAGGAGCTCATGGCCCGCCTGTCGCGCGTGGCCGAGCCGCTGATGAGCAGCTGGGCGACCGTGCCGACGACCGACGTCCTGCGCATCCACGGCGACCCGGAGCATCCGGTGCCCGGCATCGGCGACACGCTGCTGCTCGAGGAGCTGGACGACACCGCGATCGACACGATCCTCAACGTCGCCGGCGACGGCGTGCAGACGCCGCTGCTGTTCGTCGAGCTGCGCCAGCTCGGCGGCGCGCTCGAGCGCCCGGGCATCGGCGCCCGCGACCGCTTCGAGGGCCGCTTCGCCTACTTCGGCCTCGGCCTGCCGATGGCGCCGGGGATGGACCTGGCGATCCACGCCGCGCTGGACGCCGTGAAGACCGTCCTCAAACCGTGGGACACCGGCCGGGTCTACCTGAACTTCGCCGAGCAGGGCGACCACGCCAGCAAGGGTTTCAGCGACGAGGCGTACGCCCGTCTGCTGAAGGTCCGCCGCCGCATCGATCCGCAGCGGCGGATGCAGAGCTCGCACGCCATCAGCTGAAGATCACGGGGCAGCTGATGTCACACCCCGCGGCGCCGCGTCGTCCACTCTGCATGAGCAAGCAGAAGGTGGTCGTACTGGGCGGCACCGGCGTCGCGGGGCGCGAGATCGTCAAGGCGCTGGACGCGGCCGGCTATGAGGCCGTGTCCGCCAGCCGGGCCAGCGGCGTCGACATCGCCGCGGGGACCGGGCTGGACGAGGCGTTCGCCGGCGCGCACGCGGTGGTGGACGCCGCCAACTCGATGAAGGGCGCCAAGGACGTCCTCGTCACCGGCACCGCCAACGCGGTGGACGCCGCAGCGCGGGCGGGCGTGGCGCACTACGTCATGCTGGGCATCGTGGGCAGCGACCGCGTCCCGATGCCGTACTACAAGCTGAAGATGGCCCAGGAGGCCGTCGTGCGTGAGGGCACGGTGCCGTTCACGGTGCTCCGGGCCACGCAGTTCCACCAGCTCGTCAGCGACGTCATCGCCGGCACCGGGAAGCTGAAGGTCCTGCCGGCGCGCAAGGCGCTGATCCAGCCGGTGGACCCGCGCGACGTCGCGCAGGCGACGGTGGCGGTCATCGCCGAGGGCCCGTCCGGCGACCGGGCGATCGCCGGGCCGGAGGTGCACACGCTGAAGGAGCTGGCCCGGATGGCAGGTGCCGGCCGGCGCCTGCCGGTCTGGATCCCCGGCCGTGCCGTCCGGTCGATCAACGGCGGCGGGCTGACCGACAGGACCGCGCCCCGTGGCGCGATCACCTTCCGCGACTGGGTCGCCGCGCGATGAGCGAGCAGCTCGCGCACGAGTTCGAGGCGCTCCGCCCCTACCTGCGGCGCGTGGCCTACGGCGTCCTCGGCACGATCGCCGAGGCCGACGACGTGGTGCAGGACGCCTGGCTGAGGCTGCAGCGCGTCGAGCGCGACGAGATCGAGGATCTGAAGGCCTACCTTGCCCAGGTCGTCGCGCGGCGCGCGCTGGACGTCCTGGGCAGCGCGCGCGTGCGGCGCGAGTCCTACGTCGGCCCGTGGCTGCCCGAGCCGGTGGTCGACGAGCTCGGGCCGGAGGACAAGGTCACGCTGGACGAGTCGGTCTCGATGGCGCTGCTCGTCGTGCTGGAGAAGCTGTCTCCCGCCGAGCGGACCGCGTTCGTGCTGCACGACATCTTCGGCTACTCCTTCGGCGAGGTCGCGCAGACGGTCGGCCGCAGCGAGGCCGCGGTCCGGCAGCTGGCCTCCCGGGCCCGCCGGCACGTCGAGGACGAGGGCGCGCGCTTCGACCCGTCGCCGTCGGAGCACGAGCAGGTGTTCACCGCGTTCGCGACCGCGCTGGCCGGCGGCGGCGTCGACGACCTCATCGCGGTCCTCGACCCCGACGTGGTGATGCTCAGCGACGGCGGCGGCATCGTCAACGCCTCGCGCAAGCCGCTGCTGGGGTGCTCCAAGGTCGCCCGGGCGCTCGTCGCGCTGCGCGACAACAACCCACAGGACCACCGCCTGGCGCTGGTCAACGGGCAGGCCGGGATCATCAGCCAGGAGGAGCGCAACGGCAACATCTCGGTGATGTCGATCGCCGTGCGCGACGGCCGCGTCACCCGCATCCACATCGTCCGCAACCCGGAGAAGATCGCGGGCGTGGAGCGCTACTTCGAGGGCGGCCAGCAGTAGCGGTGCGGGGGGATGTCGGCGAAGGCGTCGTCCCCGTCCCCGTCCACGAAGTCCGCGACGAACTCCGCCGTCTTCCACATGCCGCGCAGCGGCAGCGGCAGCCGCTCGACGAGGTCGAGCTGCTCCACCGGGCGGCGGACACCGGTGCGGAGGTGCAGGTTGGCCTGGAGCACATCGCGCTGGTAGGCGGCCCAGCGCTCGCGGCCGGCGGCGTGGTCGGGCGAGTCGCGGTAGGCGATGACGCACAGCGTCCCGCCGCTGAGCCTGGGATGGACGCCGCCGTCGGCGGCGGGCAGCTTCTCACCCCAGTTGGTCGTCGTCGTGAAGTACTTGCCCTCGCTGACCCCGTTGATGTCGCCGGCGCTGTCGCGGGTGACCTGGGTGGCGTAGCAGTCGGCGGGGCCGACGCCGACGACCTCGAGGTACATCTGGATGAGCTCGCCGGGGGTCGACGGCAGGTAGCCGAAGGGCGACGGGTAGGGCACGCGCTTGTGCGACTCCGGGTGGACGGCCTGCCGGATCGTGCCCCAGTTGAGGACCTCGACATGCGTCCCCGGCACGGGGCTGCCCGAGAGCGGCCGGCGCGCCTTCAACGCGTCGAGCACCGGCGGGCCGCCCTGCCCGTCGGGATGGAACGCGTGGACCCCGTTGACCTCCGCGATCGTGTAGCTGCCGCCGCTCTCGTCCCCACCGCCCGCCTGGTAGACCGACAGCTCGCGGACGATGCCCAGCGTGCGCTCCGGTCCGATGCCTGCCGTGTGGAGGTAGTCGATCGCGAGGTCCTCGTCGAGCACGCTCGGCTCACCGACCCGCCGGGAGCACCACTGCTCGCGTCCGTGGAAGTAGCCGGCGGTCGCGGGCGCCGAGGGCGGCAGCTGCTGCGTCGCGGCGTGGAAGACGTCGTACTCCACGACGCGGTTCTTGTCGCGCTTGAGGCCGCCGCCGAGGTGGTCGGGGACGCGGGAGATGCCGTAGACGAGCTCGGGGTGCGCGGTGAAGCCGGCCTGGCCGAGGAACTGCGCGACCTCGCCGAGCTGGGTCTTCGCGCGCGTCGCGATGCGGACGACGCCGATGGGGTGCTGGACGGGTGCCCGGTAGGGCGCGCGGGCCGCGTCGCGCGCGGCGCGCTCGGCCGCCGCCACAGCCTCACGCTCGGGACCCAGCGGCAGCGACTCGCCCTTGCCCGTCCCCGGCCGCTGCTGGTTGGCCAGCGGGTTCTTGAGCATGTCCTTGAACGTGTTGATCGCGTCCAGGCCGAGATCCCCGGTCGTCTGCTCGTCGGCCATCGCACCGTAGACCTCGCGACCGGCGGGGCCGAGCAGCGGCCGGTCGAGCTCCTGCTGGGCGCGGGCGCCGGCCACCTGCTCCTGCATGTTGGCCTGGGCCTGCGTGACCGCCTGCTCATAGTGCTCGTAGGCGGCAAGCTCCTCGGGCGTCATCTGCGCGCGCTGCTCGGGCGTCGGCCCGCCGGCCTGGAACATCTTGCGCATGTCGTTGGCCCGCTTGAGCGACGCCGGGCTCATCGCCTGGGCAGCCAGTTTCAGGGTCTTGAAGCCGGGCACGCCGCGAGCGTGTCAGGTCCCGACCGGAGCGGCAATGTCGGGTCGGTCTCAGCCCGTGCGCCGGCGCAAGGCGTGTCCGATCGGGGCCGAGGGGTGGCCCGGATCGGACACGCCTGCTCGCGCGGGCTCAGCAGGCGCCGCCGATGAGCGGCAGGCCGCAGAGGATGTTGACCTTGCCGGTGAGCGAGTTCACCGAGGTGGTCAGGCCGGAGGTCGTGGTCTGCAGGCCCGCGACGGTGGTCGACAGCCCGCTCACGGTCGTCTGGGTCGACGTCAGCGAACTGGACAGCCCGCTCACCGTGGTGTTGGTCGAGGCCAGCCCGCTGGTCAGCGTCGTCAGCGAGGTGTTCACCGTCGACAGCTGCCCCGACAGCGCGGTGTCGGTCGCGCCGAGCGCGGTGACCGTGCCCTGCAGCGTCGTGATCGCCGACTGCGCGCTGCTCACGTTGCCGGTCAGCGTCGTCAGGTCGCCGGTCGCGGTGGTCAGCGTGTTGGACACGCCGGTGAGCTGGGTCTGCAGCGAGGTCGCCGTCGTCTGCAGCCCGGTGACCGTGCCCGACAGCGTGGTGAGCGAGCCCTGCAGGGTCGCGTCGGTCACGCCGAGGCCGGTGACCGTGGCCTGCAGCGTGCCGAGGCTGCTGCTCAGCGTGCCGAGGTCGGAGGTCAGCGTGCCGGTCGTGGTCAGCAGGCCGGTCACCGTGGACGCGGTCGCGCCGACGCTGGTGTCCAGGCCGTCCAGCCGCGAGGTCGCGCCAGTGACCGAGGTCGCCAGCGAGGACACCTGCGACGTCAGCGACGTCTGCGCGGCACCGACGTTGCCCAGCGTCGTGCTCAGCGAACCGACGGTGGTGTCCAGCCCGCTCAGCGCGGTCTCGACCGTCCCGACGCGACCGCCGAGCGTGCCGGTCAGCGTCGTCAGGCCGCCGACGGTCGTGTCGAGGCCGGTCAGCGACGACTGCACGGTGGCCAGCGTCGCGGCCACGCCGGAGTCGAGTAGGTCGGCGGCGTCCAGGCGCGAGGTGACGGTGTCCAGCGCGGACTGCAGCGTGTCGGTCGCGCCGGAGAGCGTCGTGCCCAGGCCCTCGACCGTCGTGACCCGCGTCGTCAGCGCGCCCAGCGCGGTCTGCACCGTGGTCAGCGCGGGCGACAGTCCGGCGACGGTGGTGGTCACGGCGTTCAGCGCGGGAGTCAGGGTGCCCACGGTGGTGCCGAGGTCGCCGAGCTGGTCGGTCAGGCCGCCGACGGTCGCCTGCAGGGCGGGGATGACGGTGGTGGTGAGGCTGCTGACACCGGACGTGACGGTGGCCAGCTGCGCGACGTGCGCGGCGATGTCGTCGCTGACGCCGTCGACCCGGCCGCCCAGCGTGGTCAGCGCGGTCTCGATCGTCTGCGACTGCGTCGTCAGGGTGGCCAGCTGCGTCAGCACGGAGCCCACGTCGCTGGCGTTCTCCAGAAGGCCGACCCGCGCCAGCAGCGCGGCCAGGGAGGTCTCGGCGCTGCCGACCCGCGTCGTCAGCGCGGTGGCCGACGAGCGGACACCCGCGACGTCGGTGGACAGCGCCGACAGGCCACCTGCCGCGGTCGTCAGCTGCGCCTGCAGCGACGCGGTGGCCGCCTCCAGCGCGTCCAGCCGCGACTCGGCGGTGTCGGCGCGCGTGGCGGCGGCGTCCATCCGGGCTGCCAGCCCGGCGACCGCGCCGTCGAGGCCGTCGGCGCGCGCGGTCAGGTCGGTCCTCGCCCTGGTCAGCGCTCCGTCGACGCCGTCCAGGCGGCTGCGCAGGTCGGTGATGGCGGCCGTGACGACACCGAGCTTGGCCCACAACTCGCGGACCTGCGCGGCCAGCGACGCAAAGCGCGCGTCGACCGAGGACGACAGCTGCCCGACGCGGCCCTCCAGGGTTTCCATCCGCGTGTCCATCGCCGCGAGGATCTGCTTCAGGTCCTCCGGTGACAGCGTCGAGGAGCGGCGGCTGACGCTGACCCACCGCGCTGCGAGGCGCACGAACGACGCCTCGCGCTCGGCCCTGGGGACGTTGGCCGCGGAGGTGATGCGGTCCCCCACGCGCAGCCGGCGCGGCAGGATCGGCTGCCCCTTGGGCACGGCGATCGGCGTCCGGCTGCGCACGACGAGGATGCCGACGGCCGACCGCAGACGGGCCGCCTTGACGCTGCCCTTGGCGAACGTCACGGGGATCGCCGAGCGGTCGGAGGACACCTTGTAGGTATTGCCGGAGACCGTCGCCTTCAGCGTCGCGGCGTGCGCGGGAGCGGCTCCAACGGCCGCCAGGAGGAGACCTTGAGCGCAACTTGTCAGCACACGCCGCATCTGCCCCGTATTCGGACAATCCGCCTCAGGCTGTATCGGGTGTCACAAAGTTGTCACGAAGTCCGCGCCGGAAAGGCCGAGTGGAGTAGGTTTCCGAGGACTTACCGGCATGAGCGAGCTCTTCTTCTTCCTGGCTGCCATCGTCGCCCTCTGTGGTGCGATCGGCGTTGCCACCCTTCGCAACCCGTTCTATGCGGTGCTCGCCCTTGTCGGGCACCTCATCGCACTGGCTGCCCTGTTCCTGTTGCTGCGCGCGGAGTTCGTCGCGAGCGCCCAGGTCGTCGTCTACGCGGGCGCCGTCATGGTGCTCTACGTCTTCGTCGTGTCCTACGTCGGCGGCACCACCCAGCAGATGACCGTGGTGACCTCGAAGGCCATGCGCGGCGTGTCCATCGCCTTCGCCCTGGCGCTGTTCGCCGAGCTGGCGATCGCGGTGATCGGCTCCGGCCTGAAGCTGCTCGACACCGAGGGCGCCGGCTACCAGCTGCAGACCGGCGCGGGCGCGCGGGACGCGTTCGGCACGCCCGGTCAGATCGGCGAGCTGCTGCTGACGCGCTTCCTGCTGCCCTTCGAGCTCGCGTCGTTCCTGCTGCTGATCGCGGCCGTCGGCGCCGTGACGCTCGCCCGCCGCCGCGGCGGGCTGGAGACGGACGCCGAGCTGCGCGCGCTGACGCCCCTGGACTTCATCCGGCCCCGCAACACCGGCACGATGGCCGAGGGCGCCCGCGTCGTCCCTGAGCTGCCGTCCGGGGCGGGCGGGTCCAGTACCCCCGTCGTCCAGCCGTCCGAGGAGCTCCGCGCGTGAGCATCACCTGGTACGTCACCCTGAGCGCGCTGATCTTCTGCATCGGCGCCTACGGGGTGATGACGCGGCGCAACC
>CAYUDT010000185.1:0-8136 GCA_964443695.1 uncultured Conexibacter sp.
TCGCCGAGACCGGGGCGGGCCAGCACGGCGTCGCGTCGGCGACGGCGTGCGCGCTGCTGGGGTTGGAGTGCATCGTCTACATGGGCATCGAGGACACCCGCCGCCAGAAGCCCAACGTCGAGCGGATGCAGTTGCTCGGTGCCTCGGTCGTCCCGGTCGAGGCCGGGTCGGGGACGCTGAAGGACGCGACGTCCGAGGCGATCCGCGACTGGGTCACCAACGTCGAGACCACGCACTACATCATCGGCTCGGCGGTCGGCCCGGCGCCGTACCCGTCGCTGGTGCGCGACCTGCAGCGGACGATCGGCGACGAGGCGCGCGCGGCGATCCTCGAGCGCGAGGGCCGGTTGCCCGACCGCGTGATCGCCTGCGTCGGTGGCGGGTCCAACGCGATCGGCATGTTCACCGCGTTCGTCGGTGACGCCGACGTCGCGCTGATCGGGGTGGAAGCCGCCGGTGAGGGGCTGGACACCGGGCGCCACGGCGCGCCGCTGACGGTCGGCAACCAGGCGGGGATCCTGCACGGCTCGATGAGCGCGATCATGCAGGACGCCGACGGCCAGATCACCGAGGCGCACAGCATCAGCGCCGGCCTGGACTACCCCGGCGCCGGCCCCGAGCATGCGTGGCTACGAGACTCCGGTCGCGCGCAGTACGTCGCGGTGACCGACGAGGAGGCGCTGCAGGCGTTCGCGACGGTGACCAAGCTCGAGGGCATCATCCCCGCGCTGGAGACCGCGCACGCGCTGCACTACGCGCTGGAGGTCGAGTCCGACTCGGCGCTGGACCTGGTCTGCCTGAGCGGCCGGGGTGACAAGGACCTGGCCCAGGTGCTGGAGAAGCTGAAGTGACCGGGACGACGGTGCAGGCCAACGCGGGCGCCGAGCGGATCGCCGCGGCGTTCGCCAACCACGGCCGCCGCGCGGCGCTGATGCCCTACCTCATGGGCGGCTTTCCCAACACCGAGCGGTCGATCGCTATCGGCGAGGCCTACGCCGACGGCGGGGCCGACCTCGTCGAGCTCGGCGTGCCGTTCTCCGACCCGCTGGCCGACGGCAAGGTCATCGCTGCCGCGGGCACGCAGGCGCTCAAGGCTGGGGCGACCCTGGACGGCGTGCTGGGAGTCTGCGAGCGGCTGGCCACCCGGATGCCGGTCGTGATGATGCTCTACGCCAACCTCGTCTACGCCCGGGGCATCGAGACGTTCGCCGCTGCGCTGCGCGATGCGGGCGGCAGCGGGCTGATCGTGCCGGACCTGCCGATGGAGGAGGCTCCCGCGGTGCTCGCCGCCTGCGACGACGCCGGCATCGCGCTGGTGCCGCTGGTCGCGCCGACGACGCCCGACGAGCGCCTGAACGCCATCGGGGCCCGGGCCCGCGGCTTCGTCTACACCGTCTCCACCACCGGCACGACCGGCGAGCGCGCCTCGCTGTCAGACCGCTTCGCCGACATCGTCTCCCGCACCAAGCGGTCCACGTCGGTGCCCGTCGCGCTGGGCTTCGGCATCTCCACGCCCGAGCACGCCCGCGAGGCGGCCGACGCGGGCGCGGACGGCGTCATCATCGGCACGCGCCTGGTCCGCGCCGCTGCCGAGGACGACGACATCCGCTCCATCGTCGCCGGCTTCGCCGCCGGGCTGGAGTAGGCGCGGCGATGGCCGAGCTGCACGTCACCAACGGGGATGTCGCGGCGGAGGCCATCCGCCGGCGCCTGCAGGTGCCCTCGTCCTCGCTGGTCGTCTGGCGCGACGTGCTGCACTGCGGCCCCGTGCCGGCCGACGAGGACGACGACACGCTGCGTGCCACCCGCGCGGCGTTCCTGGGCAGCGTGGGGTGGGCCGACGCGGATGACGTGCGGATCGGCTTCGCCGCCCGTGACGCGGCCGTCCAGCAGGCCGTCGACCTGGCGACGCGGCTGACGCTGTGGTTCGAGGACGACCTCTACGACCAGCTGCAGCTCATCCAGGTCCTCGACCACCTGCGCGCCCACCGCGGGCCGATCACGCTGATCGACCTGCCGCGCAAGGCCGTCGACATCGGCTTCCTCTACGGCACGGCCCGGCCGCTGGACGGACACCACGTCGCGCTGGGCGTGGAGGCCTGGGCGGCCTTCCGCGCCGACACGCCGCTGGCGCTGTTCGAGCTGGCCACGACGGGCACGCCGCTGCTGCCCGACCTCGCGCCGGCGCTGATCCGCCACCTCGAGGACCTGCCCGGCCTGGCCGACGGGCTGGCCCGCACCGAGCGGCAGACGCTCGCCGCGCTGACCGCCGGGCCGCTGTCGCGCATGGCGCTGTTCGTGGCCGTCTCGCGCGCCGACGAGCGCCCGTTCCTCGGCGATACCGCCTTCTTCTGGTGGCTGGAGGGGCTGGCCGCCGGTCCGGTGCCGCTGGTGACGCTCACCGACGACGGCCTGTGCGCCCTCACGGACGCCGGCCGGCGCTGCCTGGCGGGGGAGGCGGACCGCGTCGTCCTCGCCGGCGGCATCGACCGCTGGCACGGTGGGGTGCACCTGGTGCCCGACGGCCCGACGTGGCGCTGGGACGTCGCCGCGCGTGCGCCGGTCGCCCACACGGCGTAGCGGACGGTCCGTGTACTAGGATCACGGGCCGTATGGGCCTCGTCCTCGCCACCACTGCCGGCCTCGTCATCTGGATCGTCCTCTGGTCGATCGGGGCCAAGGGCTTTGACAGCTTCATGATCACGACGGTCATCGTGCTCATCGGCGCCGCGCTGAAGATCGTGGTCCCGAAGCTGCCCGGCAGCCGCACCAGGTAGGCCCGCCCTTGCGGGCCCGGGTCGTCGCCGCGCTTGCCGTCGTTGCGGCCTCCGTCAGCGCCTGTGGCAAGGACGATCCGGCGGATCGGCCGCCGCAGCCCGGCGCTGCGCAGCTGACGGTCTATTCGAGCCTGCCGCTGCAGGGGCCGGCGCGCGAGCAGTCGCTCTCGATCATCAACGCCGAGAAGCTCGCGCTGTCGGAGGCGGGCGGTCGCGTCGGGCCGTTCACCGTCAAGTACGTCTCGATGGACGACTCCAAGGCCGACAAGGGCCGCTGGGACCCGGGGACCGTGCTGTCCAACGCGCGGCGCGCGGTCGAGGACCGCACCGCCATCGCCTACCTCGGCGAGGCCGACTCCGGCGCCTCGGCGATCGCGATCCCCGTCCTCAACGAGGCGGGCATCCTCACGGTGTCCCCGGCGTCGACCTACAGCGGCCTGACGACGGCGCAGGACGCCGACAAGGGAGAGCCGGAGAAGTACTACCCGTCGGGCCAGCGCACGTTCGCCCGTGTCGTCCCCGCCGACGACCTGCAGGCCCGCCTGCAGGTGCGCCTCCAGCGCGAGGCCGGCTGCACCACGCTCTACGTCATCGGCGACCGCGACGTCTACGGCCGTGGCATCGCCGCGGCGGTGGGCCGCGAGGCGGACCGCTCCGGCCTGGAGGTGGTCGGCCAGACGCCGCTGCGCGCCGGGCAGAAGGAGTTCGAGGACGTCGCCAAGGACGTGCTCGAGAGCGCCGCGGACTGCGTCTTCACCGGCCTGACGCTCAACGACGACGCCGCCGGCCTCTACAACGCGGTGAACGTCGCGGCGCCCCGGGCCAAGCTGTTCGGCCCGGACGCGCTGGCCGAGGACGCCTTCGCCGCCGCGCTGAGCAAGGGCGCGGCCGCGAGGACGACGATCACGTCGCTGGACCACAAGGGCGACGGGGCCGACGTCAAGGCCTTCGAGGACGCCTACAACGAGCGCTACGGACAGCCGCCCGGGGCGTACGCGATCTACGGCTACGAGGCGATGAAGGCCGTCCTCGCGGCGATCAAGGCCTCCGGCAACCTGGCCAACCGCAAGTCGGTCGTGCTGAAGAACTTCTTCTCGGGCGGACAGCGCGATTCCGTGCTGGGCCCGTACGCGATCTCCGCGGACGGCGACACGTCGCTGGACCGCTACGTCGTGCAGGTCGTCGCGGGCGGCCGGATGGAGCAGCGCGAGGTCGCGCGCGCGTCGTCAGCGGGTTGACGCACTACCGTTGAGGGCAGCGATGCCCGACTCCAGCGATCCGCGAAGTCCCCAGACCACAGGTGGGGAGGACCGCAAGCCGACGTGGCGTGTCGATCCGGCACCTGACGGGCGGGGTGCGCCGTCGCCGGAGAAGCCGCCGTCCCCCACGGGGATGAGCTGGCGGCGCTTCGGCGCCGTGCTGCTGGCGCTGCTGGTCCTCAACTACGCGCTGACCTCGCTGCTGCCCGGGTCCAAGCGGCCGGAGCGCATCAGCTACACGCCGGTCTTCCTCGAGCAGGTCGAGAAGGGCAACGTCAAGCAGATCTCCTCCAAGGGCGACGAGATCTCCGGCGAGTTCAAGACGGAGGTCGACCCCGAGGGCAAGGCCGAGAAGACCAAGAAGTTCACGACGCAGGTCCCGACGTTCGCCGACAACGACAAGCTGTCGGCGCTGCTGGTGTCCAAGGGCGTCGAGGTCAACGCCGAGCCGATCGACAACGGCCGTGGCTTCCTGGCCACCCTGCTGATCTCGCTGCTGCCGACGCTGCTGCTCATCGGTGTCTTCGTCTACATCGCCCGGCGGGCCGCTGGTGCGGCCGGCGGTGGCATGGGCGGCATCGGCGGTCTGGGTCGCTCGCGCGCCAAGCGGGTGGAGAACAACAACGTGCGCACGACCTTCGAGGACGTCGCCGGCATCGACGAGGCGGAGGACGAGATCAAGGAGATCGTCGACTTCCTGCGCGGGCCGGAGAAGTACGCGTCGCTGGGCGCGCGCATCCCGAAGGGTGTCCTGCTGGCCGGTCAGCCCGGCACGGGCAAGACACTGCTGGCGCGGGCGATGGCGGGCGAGGCGCAGGTGCCGTTCTTCAGCGCGTCGGCCTCGGAGTTCATCGAGATGATCGTGGGCGTCGGCGCGTCGCGCGTGCGTGACCTGTTCGAGGAGGCCAAGAAGGCCGCGCCGGCGATCATCTTCATCGACGAGCTCGACGCGATCGGCCGCGCTCGCGGTGGCGGTGCGGGCCTCGGTGGACACGACGAGCGCGAGCAGACGCTCAACCAGATCCTCACCGAGATGGACGGCTTCGACCCGTCGATCGGCGTGATCGTGCTGGCGGCGACCAACCGCCCGGAGATCCTCGACAGCGCGCTGCTGCGTCCCGGGCGCTTCGACCGGCGCGTCTACGTGCAGGCGCCCGACAAGGTGGGGCGGCAGAAGATCCTGGAGGTCCACACGCGCTCGGTGCCGCTGGCGTCCGACGTCGACCTGGCGGCGATCGCCGCGACCACTCCGGGCATGGTCGGCGCTGACCTCGCGAACCTCGTCAACGAGGCGGCGCTGCTGGCGGCCAAGCGCCAGCACAAGCAGGTGGCGCTGGCCGACTTCACCGACGCGCTGGAGAAGGTCGTCCTCGGTGCGGAGCGCAAGGTCGTCATGAGCGACGACGACCGGGAGCGCACTGCCTATCACGAGGCCGGCCACGCGCTGGTGGGCATGCTCACCCCGGGCGCGGACCCGGTCCGGAAGGTCTCGATCATCCCGCGCGGCCAGGCCCTCGGCGTGACGCTGTCGGCCCCCGACGCCGACCGCTACTCCTACTCCGAGCAGGACCTGAAGGCCAAGATCCTCGTCGCGCTGGGCGGCCGCGTCGCCGAGGAGGTCGTCTACGGCGACCTCACCTCCGGTGCCGAGTCCGACATCCAGCAGCTGACGCGCATCGCGCGGGGCATGGTCACGCGATGGGGCATGAGCGAGGCGGTCGGCCCGATCGCCGTCGCCGAGAGCAACGGCAACGGGCCGCTGCTGCCCGGCTCGGAGGGCTCCTCCCAGGCCACCCAGGAGCTCGTCGACGCCGAGGTGCGCCGCATCGTCGACGCCGCGCACCACGACGTGACGCTCCTGCTCAACGAGCACCGCGACCAGTTGGAGTCCCTGACCCGCGAGCTGCTGTCCCGCGAGACGCTCGACCAGGCCGACGCCTACGCCGCGGCCGGCATCACGGCCTGACCCGTTCCAGCATCCTGCACGCCCGTTCCAGCAAAACGGACATGGTGCCAGGCACCTTTTCCGGTATTCTGGAATCGTGGAGCAATATTCTGGATTGGCGAGGTCGATCGGTCATGTGGTCAAGACCGCCCGGCACGATGACGGGCTGAGGCTGGACGATCTGGCCGAACGGGCCGGGGTGTCGAAGTCGACGCTCTCGGCCATCGAACGGGGGGAGGGCAACCCGTCGATCGAGACGCTCTGGCGGATCTCCAAGGCGCTGAACATCCAGCTCAGCGGCCTGCTCGCGACGATGCCGCCCGCACGGGTGCGCGCGGTGCCGAAGGAGTCGGGACCGCGGGTGCACGCAAGGTCGGGGATGGAGGCGTGGCTGATCGCCGAGGAGGCCGGCCCGCGGCGCAGCGAGCTGTTCGACATCGAGCTGCCGCCCGGCGCCGAGCAGCAGGCCGAGGCCCATCCGCAGGGCGCGACGGAGGTCGTGGTGTGCACGACGGGTTCGGTGACGGTGGGGCCCGTCGGTGAGGAGGTCGAGCTGAAGGCCGGGGACTCGGCGTGGTTCGTGGCCGACGGGCCGCATCGCTACGCCGCGGGGAAGAACGGCGCGAGGCTGGTGAACCTGATCCTCACGCCCGGCGGCACCCGGTGAGACGTCAGCCGGTCCTCGCCGGCATCGCCTCCGGCGTCGTCGGCTTCAGCGGGGCGTTCACGATCGTCCTGGCGGGCCTGACCGCGATCGGGGCGTCCGACCGGGAGGCGGCGTCGGGGCTGATGGTGCTGTGCATGAGCATGGGCGCCCTAGGCATGTGGGCCAGCTGGCGCCAGCGCATGCCGATCGCGGTGGCGTGGTCGACACCCGGCGCCGCGCTGCTGGTCAGCGCCGGCGAGGTGCACGGGGGCTACGCGGCCGCGCTGGGCGCGTTCGCGCTGTCAGGGGTGCTCACGGTGATCGCCGGGCTCTGGCGCCCTCTGGCCCGTGCGGTCGCCGCGATCCCGATGCCCCTGGCCAGCGCCCTGCTGGCCGGCGTGCTGTTCACCGTCTGCGTCGCTCCGGCCCGGTCGATGGTGCAGGAGCCGTGGCTGACCGCGCCGGTCGTCATCGTCTGGCTGCTGTTCGTGGTGCTGGCCCGGCCCTACGCCATCATCGGCGCGGGGGTGACGGCGATCATCGCCGTCGTGATCGGGGACCCGTCCAGCGGCGGCGCCTTCCATCCCACCGGCCCACAGCTGACCTTCACGACCCCCGACATCGAGCTGGGCACGATGCTCGGTCTCGGCCTGCCGCTGTTCATCGTGACCATGGCGTCGCAGAACATCGCCGGCATGGCGGTCCTGAAGACCTTCGGCTACGAGCCGCCGCTGCGGCCGCTGCTCGTCGGCACCGGCTCGGCCAGCGCCGCCGGCGCGCCGTTCGGCGCGCACGGCATCTGCCTCGCCGCCATCACCGCCGCGCTGGTCGCCGGGCCGGACGCCGAACCGGACCCCAGGCACCGCTGGCAGGCGGGCTTTGCCAACGGCTCGGCCGCGTTCGTCATCGGCCCGCTGGCCGGCGTGGCGACGGCGCTGGTCGCCGCCGCCCCGCCGATCCTCGTCGAGGCCGTCGCCGGCCTGGCGCTGCTCGGCGCACTCGCCGGAGCGCTGGCCCACGCGATGGACGACCCGGAGTTCCGGGATGCGGCGACGGTCACGCTCGTCGTCAGCGCCTCCGGGATCACGGCCGCCAACATCAGCGCGCCGTTCTGGGGCCTGGCCGCCGGGTTGGCGTTCCAGGCGGTCCGCAGGACGCTTACGCCAGCGCGGAGCTGAGGGCCTCGTCCAGCTCGGGGTGCTTGAACGCGTAGCCCCCCGCCAGCGCCCGTGAGGGCACGGCGTTGACGCCCGTCGTCACGATCTTGGCCATCTCGCCGTAGAGGACCTTCAGCGCGAACGCCGGCACCGGGCTGAAGGCCGGCCGGTGCAGCGCCTTGCCCAGGGCCTTGGAGAACGCCTTGTTGGACACAGGGGTGGGCGCGGAGCCGTTGTAGGCACCGGTCCAGCTCGTGTCGTCGATGGCCTTCAGGTACATCCCGACGAGGTCGTCGACGTGGATCCAGGGCATGTACTGCTTGCCGCCCGCGACCGGGCCACCGACGCCCAT
>CAYUDT010000186.1:0-8069 GCA_964443695.1 uncultured Conexibacter sp.
CGACGACCGTCATGTTCTTGCCGATCTCGCCCAGGCCGCCGAGCGGCAGGACGCGGACCGGGGCGCTCACGCCGGGCTCCTCATGGACCGCGAGTGCGAGCCGCCAGGCGAGCACTCGCCCCGAAGGCGAGCCCCCCGGGCGAGGCTTTCGGCGCTCAAGCTGCCGCTCCCACGAGGCCGCGGGCTTCGAGCATCGCGCGGATCACCGCGGTCTCGTGCTCGTCTGCGGGCACGTAGGGCAGGCGCACGGTGCCGGCGTTGATGCCCATCATGTTGAGCGCCGCCTTGTTGGAGATGGCGGCCGGCGCGACGGCCAGCGCCTCGAACACCGGCACGAGCTCGTCGTGGAGCGCCTGGCGGTTCTCGGGCTCGTCGACCATCCGGCGCATCGTCGGGCCGACGATGTGGCTGGCGGTCAGGATGCCGCCGGCTCCGCCGAGGTCGAGGACCCGGGCGAGGACGTCGTCGTTGCCCGCGTAGAGCAGCAGGCCCTCGATCATCTCCAGGTTGTCGTTGTTGGCCTGCTTGACGCCGACGATGTTGGGCAGCCCGCCCAGTTCGGCCAGGAGGTCGTTGGGCAGGTCGGCGCCGGTGCGCTGCGGGATGTTGTAGAGCAGGATCGGCAGGTCGGTGGCCTTGTCGATCTCGGTGTAGTGCGCGATCACGCCCCGGCGGTTGGGCCGGTTGTAGTACGGGTTGACGCTCAGCAGGCCGTCCGGGCGCAGGGCCGTGGCCTTCTCGGTGAGGTGGATCGCGTGCCGGGTGTCGTTGGAGCCGACACCGGCGATGATCGTCTTGCCCTCCGGCCGTTCGTTCACCGCCAGCTCGATGACCCGGAGGTGCTCCTCGTCGTCGAGGGTTGCCGCCTCACCGGTGGTGCCGCAGACGACGAAGCCGTCGGAGCCCTGGCCGGCCAGGTGGTGCATGAGGTCGACGAACGCCTGTTCGTCGACGGCGCCATCATCGTCGAAGGGGGTGACGATGGCGGTGAGGATCTCGCCGAAGCCTGACATCGCCCCGGAGTATCCCACCGTCACGGCATGCTTCGCGTCCGCGTGTCGTTGACCCCCGAACAGCTGGCCACCCGTTACGGGCACCTGGCGCCCGTCGTCCGTCGCGCGGGACGGGTGTACGCGGCCGCCTACGAGCCCCGCGCCGCGCTGCAGGTCCGCCGGGCGGTCGCGCGCACCGGCAGCGGCCTGCGCCGGGCCGCCCAGCCCCATCTCGACGCGGCGCGCGCGCAGCATCCGTGGATGTTCGACGGCGGCGTGATGGCGTTCGCGGCGCTCGACGGCGACACGCTGCACCTCGGCCCCGGACGGTACTTCGACCGGTTCGCGATCGGGGAGGCGATCCGCCAGGACCCGTCGGTGCGCGCGTTCGCCGACCGGGCCGCGGGCGGCGACCCGCTGCGGTCCGGCCGTCTGCGGGGCGCGGCGCCGGGCGTCTCGGTGCTCGCCACGTTGCGCCACGGCAGCGGCCGGGCGGTCCTGCTGGGCCTGCGGCGCGGCCTGCCGGTGGCCGACGCGGTGTGGCACGTGGTGCCGGCGGGGACGATGGACCGCACGCGACCATCGGTGGACCCCATCACCCACACGGCGTTCACGGAGATCCGCGAGGAGCTCGGGCTCGAACCCGGCGGCGCACCGTTGCGGGTGCTCGGCATCGGCTGGGACCTCGAGCGGCTGTTCCCCGAGGTCGTCGTCCGCGTCGACCTCGATGCGGACGCCGACGACGTGGCCGCGTCGGCCCCGCGCACCGAGCACAGCACGCTCCGGGTGCTGCCGCTGGCGGACGTGGCCGGAGTGTGGGCCTCGCTGCCACCAGAGCAGCTGTCGCCCCCGGGCGCCGCGGCCCTCGCGCTGCTGGAAGACTCCCTGTCGTCTTGAGCGCCCTGCTGCTGTTCGTCGCCGTCGTCGGCGCCCCGATCCTTCACGGCCCGGTCCTGGCGCTGAAGCTCTTCCCCTCGCTGGCCCGCCCGCTCGACGGTGGCGCGACCTTCCGGGGCCGGCGGCTGTTCGGCGACAACAAGACCTGGCGGGGGGCGATCGTGATGACCCTCGGCCCGCTCCTGGCGATGGTCGCCCTGTGGCAGATCCCCGGCTTCCCGGAGCACCTGCCCTCCGACGCCGAGGACGCCGGACCGTGGCTCTGCGGCCTGCTCGTCGGGCTGGGCGTCGTGGTCGGCGAGCTGCCCAACTCCTTCCTCAAGCGCCAGTTGGACGTCGCGCCCGGGACCCAGCGCGGCGGCGCGATGGGCCTGCTGCTCACCACGTTGGATCAGGGCGACCTCGTCATCGGCATCTGGTTCTGCCTGCTGCCGGTGGTCGTGATCGACCCGCTGGTGGCCCTGCTCGCCTTCGTGCTCGTCTCCGTCGTCCACCTCCTGGTCAACGTGATCGGTTACGCGATCGGCGCAAGATCGTCAGCAATCTGAGGCATCGGGCGACTCCGTCGCGGCGCGGCTCTACCCTCGACGGCCCGCCGATCGATGCCCTTCGAACCTGCTGATCCCGAAGCGACGTCCCTGAACGTCGAGATCGAGGCCGTCCGCTACCGCGCGCCCGACGGCGGCTTCGCCGTGATCGCGGGCGTCAGCGACGAGGGCGAGCCGATCACCGTCACCGGAGCCCTCGGGCATCTCCACGAGGGCGAGTCGGTCGGCGTCCGGGGCGCCTGGCGCCGCCACCCGTCACACGGCTGGCAGTTCCATGCCGAGGGTGTCCGGCCCCTGGAGCCCACGTCGGACCGCGCGATCGTCGCCTACCTGCAGGGCGTCAAGCACATCGGCAAGACCGGGGCCAAGTGGCTGCTGCGCACGCACGGCGAGACGGTGCTCGAGGTCGTCGACGCCGATCCGCACGCGCGCCTCAGCGAGGTGCCGGGCATCGGGCCGGCCAAGATCCGCGCCGCCGTGAAGTCCTGGCAGTCGCAGGTCGAGCAGCGCGCCGTGCGCCTGTTCCTGGAGGAGCACGGGGTGCCGGCCGCCGCGGCCGCCCGGATCCACCGGCACTTCGGCAGCGGCTCGATCGACCGGCTGCAGGCCGACCCCTACGCGCTGACGGAGGTCTCGGGCATCGGATTCAAGACCGCGGACGCGCTCGCGGTCGCTCTGGGGCTGCCGGTCGACGCACCCGGGCGGCTGGACGCCGGCCTCGTCTACGCGCTGTCGCTCGCGGAGGACGACGGCCACTGCCACCTGCCCCGCGGCGAGCTCATCGAGCGCGCGCGGACGCTGCTGGGCGCCGACCCGTCCGACCAGATCGACGAGCTCATCGCGCGCGGCAGGCTCGTCGCCGACGACGACAGGATCGCCTCACCGGAGATGGACGGCATCGAGCGCGCCCTGGCCCGGAAGGTGCGCGAGCTGCTCGGCGCGTCCCCCGCGTTCTCGCTGGACGACCTGCAGCGGCCGACGGGTGAGCTCGCGCCCACCGACACCCAGTGGGGCGCCGTCACCGACACGCTGCAGCACCGGCTGTCGATCCTCACCGGCCTGCCCGGCACCGGC
The DNA here is from genome assembly GCA_964443695.1 of uncultured Conexibacter sp. GTDB lineage: Bacteria > Actinomycetota > Thermoleophilia > Solirubrobacterales > Solirubrobacteraceae > Paraconexibacter. The sequence goes on from CAYUDT010000186.1 coordinate 3,512, forward strand.
AAGACGCAGACCATGCGCGCCCTGGTCGACCTGCTGACCGATGCGCGCAAGACGGTGCGGCTGTGCGCCCCGACCGGCAAGGCGGCGCGCCGGTTGTCGGAGACGACGGGCGCCGAGGCGACGACGATCCACCGCCTGCTGGGCTGGCTTCCCACCGAGAACACCTTCGAGCACGACGCCGAGGACCCGATCACGGGTGTCGACCTGCTGGTGGTCGACGAGGCCTCGATGCTGTCGGTGCGGCTCGCCCACGCCCTGCTGGACGCCGTCGGACCGGCAACCCACGTGCTGCTCGTCGGCGATGTGGACCAGCTCGCACCGGTCGGCCCGGGGCGCGTGCTGGGGGACCTCATCGACAGCGAGGTCGTCCCCGTGACGCGCCTGACGGAGATCTTCCGGCAGGCCGCGCGCTCGATGATCATCCGCGCCGCGCACGCGATGAACGCCGGCCAGGCGCCCGCGACGCAGCCCGGGCCGGACGACATCCATGACTTCTTCGTGATCGCCAAGGACGGCGGCATGGGCGCGTTCGAGGAGGTCGTCGGCCTGGCTGCCGAGCGGCTGCCCAAGCACTACGGCCTGCAGCCGGTGGGCGACGTCCAGGTGCTGGCGCCGATGCACAAGGGCCCGGTCGGCATCGACGCCTTCAACGAGGCGCTGCGCGCCAGGCTGAACCCAGACGGCGAGGCGATCGCGGGCACCCCGTTCCGGATCGGGGATCGCGTCATCCAGACGCGCAACGACCACGAGAACCAGCTCATGAACGGCGAGCTGGGCGTGATCGTCCACCACGACCGCACCGAGGACGAGGTGATCTTCGCGGGCGACGACGGGCGAAGGATCCGGTTGTCGCTGGGCTCGGTCGACACGCTGCGGCTGGCCTACGCGATCTCGGTGCATAAGGCGCAGGGCTCCCAGACGCCGGTCATCGTGATGCCGCTGTCGCGCTCACACTCGATGATGCTGACGCGCAACCTCGTCTACACCGCGGTCACGCGCGCGACGCAGCTGGTCGTGCTGGTCGGCGACCCACAGGCCCTGGCCTATGCCCTCTCGCGCGTGGACGCCCGCCGCCGGCACACGTCACTGCGCGAACATGTTCGCCGAAACGACTAGTCCGATCGGTCAGTGCGAGGTCATCCCGCATTCGGTCCCTTTGGGCGATCGGTGTCTTGGTGCGACGCGCCGATGCATTCCGCGTCATGGGATCAATGGCGCCAATCACGCACAACCGCAAGCTCGACGGGGACGAGGCGCTGCAGCTCTGGCGGGCCTGGCGCGCCTCCGGGGAGGGCAGCCTCCGCGATCGCCTCGTGCTGACCTACGCGCCGCTGGTGAAGTTCATCGTCTACCGCCGCCTGCGCTCGATGCCGGCCCACGCCGAGGTCGACGACTTCCTGTCGGTCGGCATCGAGGCCCTGATGAAGGCGCTCGAGCGCTTCGACCCGACCCACGGCACCACGCTCGAGCAGTTCGCCTGGTCGCGCATCCACGGCGCCGTGGTGGACGAGCAGCGCCGCCATGACTGGGCGCCCCGCTCGGTCCGCCGCCGCGAGCGCGAGCTGGCCAAGGCCGAGAACGAGTTCCTGGCCCTCTACGGCCGGCCTCCGCGTCCGGAGGAGCTCGCGGCCGCCATGGACATCGACGTGAGCGAGCTGCGCGCGATCCGCGCCAACGTCGCCCGGGCCGACATCGGCTCCTTGAACTCCCCGACCGCCGGCGAGGACGGTTCGGAGATCGAGATCGGTGACACGGTCGCCTCCGACGTCGCGATCGACCCCCTGGCCGCGGCCACCCGCTCGGACAACGGCGCCCGCGTCCGCCGCGCCCTGCTGCGCCTGACCCCGCGCGAGCGCGAGGTGGCCTGGCTGGTCTACGCCGGCGACATGACGCTGGCCCAGGTCGCCGCGCGCTTCGGCGTCACCGAGTCCCGCGTCTGCCAGATCCACACGGCGATGAAGCGCAAGCTGCGCGACGAGCTCAAGGACGAGGCCGCCGAGCTGCTGCTCGCCGCGTAGCGCGCATCACCCCACCGACAGCGGCGCCTCTTCGAGCACTTCGGTCGCTTCGATGTGGTGCACCAGCGCGTCGGTCAGCTTCGCGATCCGCTGAGGCAGGTCGAAACCCAGCCACCGTGACACCCCCACGGGCAGCGTCGCCACGAAGATCTCGTCGAACACCCGCGGATCCCAGGTCTCCTGGACCGCGATTGCCGGGTCGGTGTCCCCCAGCATCCCAACCGCGCTGATCCCCGCGTCGTGCAGCCGCCGCAGCGCCGTGTTCAGCCGGCGCCCCTGGCCGCCGTGCGTGTCCTGCGGCACCAGCAGCGTCACCTCGACCGGCGCCTGCGCGGCGCGGGCCTCGAGGGCGCTCAGCAGTTCCTCCGAATCGGCCGTGCGGTTGGCGACGACCAGAAGGCGTGTCGTCGGTGTCATCTCCCGTTCCCTCCGTGAAAATGTCCGTTTGTCAGACCTTTTCCGACGGTACTCCTCGATATCGCGACATGCAACAGATGACACAAATCTGGGGGCGGACCCGCACTCCCGCGCCCTGCCGCACTTGCTTCAGCGGTCGGTGCGGCGGTCCTTGACGATCTCGTCGGTGTCCTTGAGCGCCTTGGTGAAGCGCGATGGGACGCGTGGTGGCGTCACGCCGCCCTCGGTCTCCCAGAGGGTGATGACCAGCAGCTCGGCCCCTTCACGGCGGCAGACGTAGATGACGTTGCGGTCGCTGCGGTCGCGCACGTAGACCGAGCCGCGGGCGCCGGTGGCGCCGGGCGGCGGGTCGTCGGAGATGCGGCCGGCCTCGACGGCCTGGGCCACGCGGACGACGATCTCGGGCTTGACGTCGACGGCGCCGGTGCGGGAGCCCACGCGCTGGCGGAAGCGCTCCGCGGCGTGGTCGGTCACCGCGACGAGGACGCTCACAGCGGGCGGCGGTAGCGGACGGCCGGTGCCAGCCAGTCGGGCGGGTTGAGGGCCTCTGAGCCCTCCTCGAGCGTCCAGCCGCGGGCCTCGTAGAAGACGCGCCCCTGGCCGTTGTCCCGGAAGGTCCACAGCGTGGCGCCCGTGAAGCCGCGCTGCCGCAGCAGCTCCAGGCCGTGGTCGTGGAGCGCGCTGCCCACGCCCGCCCCCTGCGCAGCAGGCTCGACGTACAGCGCGGCGATCTCGCCCCACTCCGGACCGACGCCCATCCGATCGGCGCAGACCGAGATGACGCCGCGGACGCCCTCGATGTCGGCGACGCGGACGTCGGACTCGCCCCCGGAGATCACCGACGCCCACATCTGCGACTTGTCGGTCTGCACGCGCTCGTACAGCGCGGCGGGGTCGATGACGTCCTGATAGGCGCGCCACCAGGTGCGGTTGTGCAGCTCGCCGATCGCGACAGCGTCCTCGACGACGGCTGCGCGGATCACGAGGCGAAGAGGACGTGCTCGAGCCCGACGACCGGCGAGGACTCCAGCGACGCGACCTTGCGCACCGCCAGCAGCACACCCGGCATGAACGACGAGCGGTCCAGCGAGTCGTGGCGGATCGTCAGCGTCTCGCCGACGCCGCCGAAGATGACCTCCTGGTGGGCGACCAGCCCGGGCAGGCGGACCGAGTGGATGGGCACGTCGCCCTCCATCTGGTCGGCCGTGCGCTGCGCCGTGCCCGACGGCGCGTCGAGCTTGCGGTCGTGATGCAGCTCGATGATCTCCGCCTTGGCCATGTGGTGCGAAGCCTCCGCGGCGAAGCGCATCATCAGCACGGCACCCAGCGAGAAGTTGGGGCAGAACAGGACCTTGCCCTCGCCGGCCATGTCCGCGACAGCCCCGACGTCCCACGAGGACGTCCCGACGACGGCGTGCACCCCCGCACCGACGCAGGCCCTGACGTTCTCCAGGGCGACGTCCGGACGGGTGAAGTCGACGACGACGTCCACCTCGCCGAGGAACTCGGCCAGCGTCGTCCCGAGCGCGGGATCGATGCGGGCGACGAGCTCCATGTCCTGCGCCCCGTCGACCGCGTCGCAGGTCGTGGCGCCCATGCGCCCGGCGGCTCCGGCCACTCCGACTCGGATCATGCCTTGATCGGTCCAATCGCTCGTAGGAACGCTGCCTCGTCCGCCCCGATGCCGACCACGCTCATCCGCTCCGGGGCGAACAGCTCCTCGGCGAGCGCGGCGACGTCGTCCAGCGTGACGGCGTCGATGCGCGCCTCGATCTCGTCGATCGACAGCAGCGGCATCTCGGCGAGCACCGACGACCCCAGCCGGTTCATCCGGGCGGTCGTCGACTCCAGGCCCAGCAGGACCCGGCCCTTCACGTTCTCCTTGGAGCGCAGGAGCTCCTCGGCCGTGGCGGGTGACCGGCGGAACTTCGCGAGCTCCTCGGCGATGACCTCCAGGGCCACGCCGATGTTGTCCGGCCGGGTGCCGACGTACAGCCCGACCTCGCCCGCGTGCGCGTACTGCGACGTGAAGGAGTAGACGGCGTAGGCCAGGCCCCGCTTCTCGCGGACCTCCTGGAACAGCCGCGACGACGAGGTGCCCCCGAGGATGTTGTCCAGGACGC
>CAYUDT010000187.1:0-8026 GCA_964443695.1 uncultured Conexibacter sp.
CGCATCACGGCCCAGCAGGACCCGTGGCACTACTCGATCGCCCGCATGGTCGACGCCTGCACGACCAACGGCATCCTGCCCTTCTACGGCCCGTTCGGCGACATCAAGGACGTCGAGGCCTGCGAGGCCCAGTTCCGCGCCGCGTTCCTGCTCGGCTGCGTGGGCACCTGGTCGCTGCACCCGGTGCAGATCGACATCGCCAAGAAGGTCTTCTCCCCGCCGGTCGACGAGGTCCTCTTCGCCAAGAAGGTCCTCGAGGCGATCCCGGACGGCAAGGGCGTCCACATGATCGACGGCAAGATGCAGGACGACGCGACCTGGAAGCAGTGCAAGGTCATGGTCGACCTGGCCAAGATGCTGGCCGAGAAGGACGAGGAGCTGAAGGCGGCCTACGGCTTCTAGCTAGCTAGCTAGCGGTGTGGGTGATGGTTGATTGATGCAAGAAGGGTGACTGTCCCCTTTCTTGCAGGGCCCGCCGTGAACGGCGGGCCCTTTTTTCTGGCTCGGGGTGATCGCTCAGCGGAGGACGACGGTCGCGGTGAAGGACCGGGCGCTCCCATTCGTCGCGATGAGCACCAGCGTGGCCTTGCCTGCCTTGACGCTGGTCTTCGCAGCGGGCTTCAACGACGCCGCCCGGCCGCTGGCCAGCAGCTTGCCGCGAAGAATCAGCAGCGCGGTCTCGCTGCTGGCGGGTTTGGTGCCCTCGGTCGCGCAGGTGAGCTTGGTGACCTTGCGGCGCTTGTTGCGCCTGCCCACGCAGGTCGCGCGGCCGACGGCCGGCTGCGCGACGGTGCCCGGCGCACCGGGGGTACCGGCCGGCCCCGGCGCGCCCGTCGCGCCCGTCGACCCGGCTCCTCCGGCCGGCGCGAACTGCTGGACCTCGGAGCCCTGCCGGATTGCGCCCCCGGCGATGACCTCGCAGTTGGCGGCCACCGCATCGACCGCGTCGGTCGCACTGCTGTCGTCCCCGCCACCGCAGTCGACGTCGTCGAAGCCTCCGTCCTGCGCGCGGAGGTCGTCGTTGCCGTCGCCGCCGAGCAGCGTGTCCGAGCCGGCTTCTCCCGTGAGGACGTCGTTGCCCCCGTCGCCCGCGAGCTCGTCGTTGCCGGCGCCACCGGTGACGGTGTCGGCGCCCCGTCCGCCGCTGATCGAGTCCGCGCGCGGTGACCCGACGATGGTGTCGGCACCGGAGCCGGTCGTGACGTTCTCCAAGCCGCTCAGCACGTCGCCCTCGCCGGCGACGCCGCTGGTGGTCGGGCCGTCGAGCGTGACGCTCACCGGCAGCAGGCGCGAGCGGTAGCTCTCGACGGTGTCCGAGCCCTCGCCGCCCTCCAGCGTGTCCGGGCCGACCAGCGACTTCAGTCCATTCACCGTCGGCTCGTCGTCCCCGTCGTCGATCACGTCGTCACCCGGACCACCGTCGGCGCTGTCGGTGATGGCACCCCCGTTGATGGATCGGTTGCCGCCGAGTTCGATGAGGTCGTCGCCCGGGCCGCCGGTGACGGTGTCCGGACCGTCCCAGGTGTGGATCGTGTCGTTGCCCGGCCCGCCGTCGGCGCTGGTGCCCGGGGCGGCGTTGGCAGCATTGAAGGAGGCCCCGTCGCCGCCGTCGAGGATGTCGTCGCCGCCGTCGCCGAGCAGGCTGTCGTAGTCCAGGCCGCCGTCGAGGATGTCGTTGCCACCGCCGCCGTGCAGCTCGTCCGCGCCGTCGCCGCCGAAGAGGTCGTCATCGGCGTCGCCGCCGATGAGCACGTCGGGTGACGAGTCGACGTCCTCGTCCATGTCCCCGTGCGGTTTGGAGGTGTTGCGCGTGCCGCCGACGAGGGCCAGGGTGACGGTCCGCACGGCGTGGCCGTCGATCCGGTCGGACTGGATACCGCCCTCGGCGCTCACGATCTTGACCCCGGTGCACAGCGCGCTCGTGCCGCTCTGGGCTGCGCACGCCGATGAGAAGGTGGTGTCGACGAACAGCTGCAGCGCGGCGGCGTTGTCGCTGCGCGTGCCGTTCTCGGTGATCAGCAGCGTGCCATCGGTCGGCTGCTCGGTGATCGTGATGTTGTTGCGGTCGACGCCGGCGGTCTCACGCACCAGCACGAGCACGGTGCCGTTCTGCTCATACGGCGTCACGGTCGTGTTGGCCGACGCCGGCGCCGCGCAGGCGAGCAGTAGGACGATCACGACGAGTCCCCGGAGCATCGCGCCATCCTAAACGTGATGTCCGTCGTCTAACTCGGGCGGGACATGGAGGTCGTGATCGTCGGCGATGAGGAGATCGACCTGCTCTCCAGCCGCGATTTCACGACCCTCGCCTTCGCCGACCTCGCCCGTGCGAGGGGCGCGCGCGCATGCTGCGCATGGACGCCTGCCGGCCGCGGCGATCGGCCTCACCGGCCTCGAAGAGGCCACGCGCGTCGTCGGCGTCACGTGACGCGACCGCTGGCCGCAGCGCCCCACCGATCGACCGAAGGGCCCGCTGTCAGGCGGGCCCCTCGTCGTCGTTCAGGCGATCGAGTCCTCGCGGCTCTCGGGTGCGCCGGCGCCGCCCTCGGCGACGTCGACGAGGGAGTCGACGAAGCGCGGCCAGTGGCCGGTGCAGATGTCGGCGCAGTCCTGGGCGCGCAGGCCGTGATGGACGAAGCGCAGGACGCTGCCGCCGACGCCGTTGGGCTCGGCGACGAGCGACAACTCGTCGCCGACCCACTCGTCGGGGACGCTCAGCGCCGGCGTGTCCATCGCGGTGACGGTCCAGCGCGCGCCCTCGTCGCTGACGCGGACGCGGGTCCAGTTCTCGCCGAAGCGGACGGTGAACTCATCGCCCTCCCACTCGCAGCGCGTGCTCCACCACAGCTGCGGCTGGGCGATGACGTCGCGAAGGCGGTCGACGGGCGCGCCGACCTCGCGGACGGCGACGAAGTCGGAGGTGTTGAGGACGGCGGTGTTGGTGGTCATGGAGCGCAATGTACAAGCCATTACTTGTACAAGTCAAGTCTTGTAACATCGGGCCACGATGCACGCGTTCGCCGCCCTCGCCGAGCCCCGCCGCCGGGCGATCCTGTCGCTGGTGCGCGACGCGCCGCGCCCGGCGTCGGAGATCGCCCAGGCGTTCCCGGAGATCACCCAGCAGGCGGTGTCCCTGCACCTCAAGGCGCTGCACGAGGCGGGCCTGGTCGACGTGCGCCCCGAAGGCCGGCAGCGCCTCTACGTCCTGCGCCCCAAGGGGCTGCAGCCCGTGCGCGAGTACCTCGAGGACCTGTGGCCCGCCCGCCTGCAGGCCCTGAAGGCCGCCGTCGAGGAGGAGGTCCACGGTGGCCGCGACCGCTGACCCGCTGGTCGCCAGCATCTGGATCGACGCGCCGCCGGACCGCGTCTTCCCGTTCTTTACCGACCCGGCTCGCCTGACGCGGTGGCTCGGCGAGGCCGCCGAGCTCGAGGCGACGCCCGGTGGCCGCTTTGCGGTCGACATCGGCACCCGCCCGGTGCGCGGCAGCTACCTCGAGCTCGACGAGCCGCACCGCGTCGTCTTCAGCTGGGGCGACGCCGGCTCGGAGGCCCTGCCACCCGGCGCCTCCCGCGTCGAGGTGACGCTGGCCGCCGAGCGCTCCGGCACCACGGTCACGCTCACCCACCACGACCTGCCCGAGCCCGAGCGCAGCGACCACGCCCGCGGCTGGCCGATCAAGCTGCAGGCGCTGCGCCACGCCGCGACCTGACCGTGCGTGCACTGGTTGGGCAGGCAGCCCAATGGGTGCACGCTCGGTCCGTAACACGGGGCGAGCCCGCCCGTTGCACGGACATGAACCGCCGCGCCACCGCCGCAACCGCCTCCGCCCTCGCGGCGCTCGCGGTCGCCCCCGCCGCCCACGCCGACTGCTGCACCACCTACGGCCCGGAGCTCGGGCCGCTGATCGCCACCCAGCACCACGCCCTGCTGGGCTACGCCACGCTGGACGGCGACGACAACGGCAACGCCGTCCGCTACGGCGCTTACCTGCAGGTCAGCTCGGGCAACATCCACACCAAGAGGACGCTGCCCGCCGCGACGCCGACCACGCCGCGCTCGGTCCCCAGCCTGAGCTTCGCCGGCGGCAGCGCCGCAATCGCCTGGGTGGCCGGCGGCACGAAGAAGGCCGGGCTGGCCGAGGACGGCTCGCTCGTCGCGCCGAGCGTCGAGTCGGCCGACGGGTCCGACGCCGACGGTGCCAAGGTCGCGGGCGCGCTGGTCGCGCACCCGCAGGGAAGGTCGCTATGGGCCGGCGGCGTGATGCTGACCTCGACGCTCGCCACCCCCGAGGCCTACGACGTCGTCGGCGACAGCGACGGCAACGCCGCCGTCGTCTGGGCCGACGACGACGGCATCAAGACGGTCCTGGTTCCCAAGGGCACCGCGCCCCAGGCTACGCAGGTCAAGCTCCTCGTCGCCGCCGCTGCGACGAGGAACAGCGCCGGCCGTTGGGGCATCCTCGCGACCTCCAGCGACGGCGCCGGCGGCGTGCGCGTGGCGTTCGCCAGCGGCGGCGACGCGCTCGGCATGGCGCAACTGGCGTCTGTGGCCCAGGACGGTCACCAGACGGTCGCGGTCCTCGCGCAGAAGACGCCGAAGGTGAAGAAGCCGAGCGTCGCCCTGTCCCCCGGGGCGGTGGCCTACCTCGCCGGCGGCAAGAAAGGCAACGCCGACGTGATGGTCCGGCGGCTGATCCCCGGTGCGGCCCCGACGGGCGCGACCAACCTGACGCGCACGACGACGTCGGAGCTGAGCGTCGAGGGCATCGCCGACGTCGCCGGCGAGTCCACGTGGGTCCTCTACCGCCGCGTCCCCAAGCACCAGCACGGCGCCGACGTCCTGCTCAACACGCTCTCGACCAGGCGCGGCGTGGAGGTCGACATCTCCCGCACGAAGGACCAGAACGAGTCGCAGGCGCGCCTGGCCGTGGACGACGACGCGATCGCCTACATCGCCTACCTCACCGAGGAGCCCGCGGGCGACGACGAGTACGCCTACGACTGCGGACGGCTGCGCACCCGGACGTTCGGGCCGAGCCTGACGCCGGCCCGCACCGTCGCCACCTGCGACGTCGCCAGCGCGATCTAACCGCGTCGCAGTCCGGCCGTCGCCGTCCGGGTGACGGCCGTCGCGCCCGCCCGGCTCAGCGTGACCCCGACGCCGACGCCGACGCTGCGCCGCGTCCCGAGCCGGGCCACGACAGCAGCCGGCAAGGTGATCGTGAGCGGCCGGGCCGTCCCGGAGATCGTGCGGGTCACCGAGGCGATCGTCACCGCACGGGTGCCCTTGGGCACTCGCCGCCCGAGCGCCTTGGCGACCGCCGGCGTGACGGTCAGCACGATCTGCGCGCGGCAGCGGCCCGCAGGACAGTCGGCCGAGCCCACCCGCAGCTGCCGCGTGCGCCGCGACACCGTGGCGCGCCGCACCAGCGAGATCGTGCCCGCGGGGGCGGGCGGCCCCGCCACCGTGCCCGGAGGCGGGGTGACGCCCGGCTGCGTCGTGCTTGCCGGCGTCGTGGCGCCCGGCGTGGTGGCGCCCGGCGTCGCGGCGCCCGGCGCGGCCGGAGCCGGGGCAGCCGTCGTGACGAACTGCTGCGGGGACGAGCAGGCCACCGCCAGCGACGAGGTGAAGCAGGCCCGCCAGCTGTAGGTCGTGCCAGCCGTCAGGCCGGTCGCGGTGGCCGACCGCGTGGCGTCGCCGCCCGCGGCGGCGAGGTCGCTGCCCGCGACCTCCGACTCGGCGCCGCCACCTGTCGACACGCGGAACGCCAGGCGACCGGCCAGGTGGGCACCGGACACCGTCGCCGTCAGACCTGCGCCGGTCTGGGTGACGTCCTGGGCCGCCGCCCCGGTCACGACATGGGACGACGGCGAGGCCGCGACGAACCCTTGGCCGGGCGAGCACTTGGCCACTGCGGCGGTGTCGTCGCGCTTGATGCAGACGGTCCAGGCGTAGCGCACACCAGGAGTGAGCCCTGACGCGACCAGGTCGGGCATCGTCCGCGACGCCGAGGTGGTGCGCTGGCCCAGCGGCTGCGTGGCGACGACCGGCAGGTCGGTCGGCGCCGCCGGATCGGCGTCGGCGCGGTCGACGCGGAGCTGCGCGGTAAGGGCCGGGTTGGGCGCGGCGAACTTCGCGCCCGTGACGGTGGCGCTGCCCGGCGCCAGGTTCGGGGTCGCCGGCACGGTCAGGACCCCGGGGACCACCGTGAACGCGGTCTGGCAGCTCGTGGCGCCCGTGGCGGTCGGCGTGAAGCAGGCGCGGGCGGTGTGCGGCCTGTACTCGTCACCCGCGGTCGCGCTGGAGTCGACGAAGGCCAGCGTCTCCTGCGCCGTGCCGCGGGCCACCGAGGCCGACCCGATCTGCGCCTCCGACTGCCCGGGCCGGGTCAGACGCACGACGGCGGTGCCGGCCGGGCGCGCGCTGCGCAGGACCGGGGTGAAGCGCAGCGCCCGCGAGTTGCTGGCGCTGAGCTCGACGTCGGCGTCGACGGTCACCGCCGGGGTCGTGTACTGCGCGTACCGGCAGGTCGATTGAGCAGTCCCGTTAGTCCACGTCGCGCAGAAGCGCGTCGTGTACTGCGTCCCCGGGTTCAGGTCGCACTGCGGGTCGCCGGGCCCGAGATAGGGGTCGAGGAAGTCACCGAGCACCTCGGCACCCGTCTGGTCGTCGTTGAAGACGCCGGGGTAGTCGTTGGTCGCGCACGTGGGCACGCCGGCCGCCGAGCTGACGCCGCTGGGGGTCTGGAAGCCGAGCACCGTCTTCTCCGAGACGCCGTAGTCGCTGCTGCCCTTGCGCGTCGCGAACGGGAAGCGCACGCCGATCGGGCTGGTCTGGACGTCGGCCGCGCCGGTGCCGACCGACAGGGTCGGCGCCACGAACGGCCCGCCGCCGCCCGACGGAGGCGCCGGGGTGCCGGTGGCGTTGACCGCGACGCTCGTCGTCCACGGGGTCGCAGCGTCGAACCGCTTCAGCGTGAAGGTGGCCGTGGCGCTGGACAGCGCTGACGTCGCCACCACCGGCACCAACAGCCGCATCGTCCGGAACGTGTTGGCGCCGTCGTAGCCCAGGAACCAGTAGTTGCGTCCCGCGAACGGCCTGTCCGGGAAGTTCACGGTCGCGGGGTCCAGGCGGTAGGACGAGCCGCCGAGGGCAACCGGTGCGGCAGGGCAGTTCGCGGTCGCACGCGTGTCGGCGATGTCCGTGTTGAGCCGGTAGCGCTGGCAGACCACCCGCAGCGTCCCCCCGGCCGCCGGAGCCAGCCCGCTCGGCAGCGTCACGTCGATGCCGGTGAACGATGCCGCGCAGTCGAAGGACTCGAAGTAGGTCACCCGGATCTCCAGGTAGAAGGGCTCGTCCACCCGCGGCTCCACCCCCGTCGCGTTGCGGTAGTAGCCGGACTTGGCCAGGATCCCGATGCCGGGGCAGACGCCGTTGTCCGGGCCCGCCGTCTCCTGTCCGGCGCGGTACTCGAAGTCCGCGCGTGCGGTCCCGGCCAGGGCCAGGAGCGCGATGACGGCAGCGAGGACCGGGCGCACGAGCGTTCGCATGCCGCGATCCTCCCGCCCGGGTCGCCGCCGCACCATCCGGCATTTCCCTGATCGCGTCGGTCGGTGGCCCGTGTCTGACGGGCCGTCAGGCCCTCGACGGGCGCGAGCGAATAGGGTTCTGCGCCGCCATGCGCTTCTACGAATATGAGGCTCGCGAGATCGTCAAGCGAGCGGGGATCCCAGTCACGGACTACGGGTTCACCACGGACGCAGCAGAGGCCAAGGAGATCGCCGCCCGCATCGGCGGCCCCACGGTCATCAAGTCCCAGGTGCTCACCGGCGGCCGTATGAAGGCCGGCGGCGTCAAGTTCGCCGACACGCCCGAGGAGGCCGAGGCGCACGCCGCGGACATCCTGAAGCTGACCATCAACGGCCTCGAGCCGCGCGGCGTGCTCGTCGACCCGAAGGCCAAGGTCAAGCAGGAGTACTACGCCGGCGTCGTCTGGGACGGCACCGCCAAGAAGCCGCTGATGCT
>CAYUDT010000188.1:0-7939 GCA_964443695.1 uncultured Conexibacter sp.
ACCGCAACCACGCCTACGAGGGCGTGAGCATGCCGGGCTTCCCGAACATGTTCCTGATCCTGGGCCCGTACGGCTTCAACGGCCAGTCGTACTTCGGCCTGATCGAGACCCAGATGCGCCACATCACCCGCTGCCTGAAGCGGGCCCGCGCGCAGGGCTCGACCGCGATCGAGATCTCTCCGGAGGCCAACAAGCGGTTCTTCGAGGAGCAGCTGGCCAAGCGCGGCTCGCAGATCTTCTGGCAGGACAGCTGCGCGCTGGCCAACAGCTACTACTTCGACAAGCACGGCGACGTGCCGTTCCGCGCGTCGACGTCATTGGGCGCCGCCGTCCGCTCGGCCCGCTTCGATCTCGACGACTACCGCTTCGCGACCGCGAAGTCCCCGGCGGTGAAGGCGGCCGCCCCCGCGTGACCGGTGGCAAGCCCCGCCGGCTGACCCGTGCCGAGAGCCAGGAGCGCACGCGCGCGCAGCTCGTCGCTGCCGCGACCAAGCTGTTCGTGCGGGACGGCTTCAGGGCCACCACGCTGGAGCACATCGGCGAGGAGGCCGGCTACACGCGCGGCGCCGTCTACTCCAACTTCGCCAGCAAGACGGAGATCGGCATCGCGGTCATCGACGCGCTCTACGCCCAGGAGGAGGAGCGCCTCACCGAGGCGCTGCACCAGGAGGACTGGCTCGCGGCGCTGACGGAGTGGGCCGAGGCCACCGTCGGCGACCCCGCGTGGATGCGGCTGGAGCTGGAGATCGCCGCGACCAGCGCGGGCGACGCCGCCTACCGGGCCGCCACCGCCGCCCGCTACGCGCGCCTGCGCGCGCACAGCCGCGAAAGCCTGGCCGAGCGTTTCGGCGACGAGGTGGAGGTCGACGAGAACATGGCCATCGCCCTGCTGGGCATGGTCCTCGGCGTCGGCGCCCAGCGCGCCGCTGATCCGTCCATCCCGGTCGCCGCCTGGAGCGAGGCCGTCCGCCGGCTCCTGGCCGCCAGCCCGCGCCTGTCGCGGTCCTAGGCGGCTCACCACGGCACGGTGCCGTGACGGTCGACGTACGTCCCCGTCGGCCCGTCGGGGCCGATCTGGGCGGCGGCGACGATCGCGTCGGTGCCCTCCTGCACGGTCTGCGGCCCCGAGTGGCCGTTGAACTCCGTCGCGGTGTAGCCCGGGTCCACCGCGTTGATCCGGACCTGCGGGTAGGCGCGGGCGAGCTGCATCGTCAGCATGTTCACCGCGCTCTTGGACGGCGAGTAGGTCAGGTTCTGGAACGACGATTCAAGCCGCTCGGGGTCCCCGGTCACCGTGATCGACCCCATGCCCGACGACACGTTGACGATGACGGGCGCAGCCGACTTCAGCAGCGTCGGCAGGAAGGCCTGGGTCACCCGGGCCAGGCCGAAGACGTTGGTCGCGAAGACGTGCTCGATGTCCTCCGCGGTGACGTCGGCCAGCGGGCGGTGGCTCCCGAGGATGCCCGCGTTGTTGACGAGGACGTCGAGCGGGCCGACGGTGGCGACCGCGGCGTCCACCGACTGCTGCGAGGTGACGTCGACCTGGACGAAGCGCGCTCCGATCGCGTCGGCCGCGGCCCGGCCGCGCTCGGGGTCGCGGGCGCCGATCCAGACGTCCTGGCCGGCCGCGATGAGCCGTTGCGCCGCGGTGTGGCCCAGGCCGCGGTTGCCTCCGGTGATGAGCGTGGTGGTCATGCGGTCCATGCTGCGCCGGGCCGCCGCCGCCCACCAGAGGACTGTCAGGGCCACCTTCACGCGCCCTGTGCCGGGCATACTCGAGAGACGATGGACGACCTTGCCGGATGCCTGCGCGCCTGGCGCGACCGCCTCGGCCCGGCGGCCGTGGGCCTGCCGACCCAGCACAACCGCCGCGCCCCGGGGCTGCGGCGCGAGGAGCTCGCGCAGCTCGCGGGCGTGTCGGTGGACTACCTCAGCCGCCTGGAGCAGGGGCGGGCGACCAACCCGTCACCACAGGTGCTCGGTGCGCTGGCGCGGGCCCTGCGCCTCGACGACGCCGAGCGCGACCACCTCTACCGCGTCGGCGGACAGCAGCCGCCTGGACGGGGCTGGGTCTCCCAGCACATCACGCCGGGTGTCCAGCGCATCCTCGACCGCCTCGAGGACGTGCCCGTGCTGGTCGTCGACGCGGCCTGGACCACCGTGGCCTGGAACCCGCTCGCCGCCGCATTGCTCGGGGACCCGGGCGTGCACGAGGGCCGCGAACGCAACGTCCTCTGGCGCCACTTCAACGGCCACGCGGGCCGCGTGCGCCGCACCCCGCGGAAGGACGCCGAGTTCGAGGCGGCCGCGGTCGCCGACCTCCACGCAGCTGTCGGCCGCTACCCCGAGGACACACGACTGCGCGCGCTGGTCGCCGACCTGTCCGCGGCCAGCCCTCGCTTCGCGGAGCTGTGGGACTCCCGCCCTGCCGCGGTCTACGTCGCCGCCCGCAAGACGATCGTCCATCCGGACCTCGGCGAGCTGACCCTCGACTGCGACGAGCTGCGGGTGCCCGGCAGCGACCTGCGGATCATCGTCTACACGGCCGAGCCGGGCTCGCGCGACGCCGACGCGCTGGCCCTGCTCGGCGTGGTCGGGCTGCAGACCGTCTAGGACGAGCCCTTCCCCTTGGCCGCGCAGAGCCGGTAGGTGTGCGGGCTGCGCGTGACGACCTTGCGGCCGTTGCGCGTGCCGATGACGCGGGCCGTGACCTTCACGGTGCCGCGCGCACGGCCCGACAGCCGCACCGACACGTAGGGGTGCGCCCCGCGCACGCTCTTGACCCGCTTCTTGCCGATGAAGATCTCGATGCGGCTGACGCGCACCCCCTTGCGGGCGCGGGTCGGCAGCTTGACGATGCGCCGGCTCGCGCAGGCCTTCGGCCCGCCGAGCGGGGTCGACACCGGCCGGTCGCCCAGGCCCTTGCCACCCGGCCCGTCCTTGTAGGTCATCCACGGCACCGACGGCTGCTGGCCGACACCGGGCCTGGTCCAGTCGCACACGCCGTCCGGGAAGATCGTGCGCAGCGTCGCCAGGTCGGCGTCGCTCATCTTCGTCGGCAGGTAGTCCTCGGCGTCCACGGGCTTCAGCCGGCACTGGATGATGTCGTCCGTTGCGGGTCCACCGGCGGCGGGACGGGTCACGCTGTAGTTCGGGTAGAGCGTGTTGCACTGCCCCGGGTCGGTGATCTTCTGGCTGAACGGGGCCGACGGCACGCCAGTGGTCGCGGGCCCCGGCGAGCCGACGAAGCACGCGTCGACGGCGTCGGCGGGCTTGTCGAGGACGACCTTGCGCGCCTTGGGAATGTCGCGCTTGTCGGCCTCCATCCGGGCCAGCCAGCGGTCGATCAGCAGGAACGACTGCAGCTCGATCTCCACCGGCGGCCCGACGCCGACGATCGGCGCGCCGTTGTCCCACGTCCAGAGGATCTGGTTGTCGTGGTTGCCGTTGGCCCGGTCCAAGCGGGCGCGGAGCTTCACCGAGTGGCCGGTGGTGTGGATCTCGGCGCTCTCGCTGTAGGCGCGCAGGTCGATGATCGGCACGTCGGCGAGCTTGGTCGCGTCGGTCACCGCACCGCTGCGGTAGGCGATAGAGGCCGTGTTCTCGTCGACGGCGCTGCGGGCGGCCTGCGGCTTGCCGTCGATCGTCAGGCCGCCGATCTTCTGGTTGAGGTCGAGGAACTGCGCGGGCGTGATCTCACCGGACCGCAGCGCGACGAGCCCGTATTGCACGCCCTTGTTGCCCCACGGCAGGTTCGCGAAGCCGTGGCCGATCCGCTTCTCCTGCTCGGTCCACTGGCTCTGCGGCCGGAACCCGAAGATCGAGCTCATGTAGTCGGCGATCGTGCAGCGCACGCCGCCCGGGTTGCGCGTCGGCTCATAGGCCAGGCTCGCGTCGAGCTTGCAGTGGTCGGCCAGGGTCGGATCGGAGTAGTTGAAGAACGTCGCGTCCCAGGCCGCGCAGTTGCTGGGCTCCTTGTGCCCGTCGATCGCCGGCACCCAGGGCGCCAGCGGCGCGCCGCCCGGGCCCTGTCCGGAGAAGTAGTGCACGAGCAGGCCGCAGTCGAAGACGTCGGAGGCGGTGGTCCACAGGTCGACGTAGGTGCAGTTTGGCTGCAGGCCATCGATGAGGCCCGGGTACATCGCCTCGTCCATCACCTGATAGGAACCGCCTGAGCAGCCCTGGGCGATCGTGTAGCGGATCCGTCCGTAGCTCTCGACGATGTGCTCCTTGAGCATCATGAACGACTCCGTCGAGACGACGTCGTTGGTGTTCTCGCCGTGGATCTGCAGGCCGTTGTTGGCCACCATGAACCCGCGCGACAGCGCCTTGTCGTCCAGCACGGACGACGGGCTGGGCTGGGTGTGGTGCGGTGCGGTCGCGGGGCCGAAGGTCGTCAGCAGCTTGTGGTTCCAGACGTCCTTGCCGTCGAGGACCGCGATCGCGTAGCCACCGCGGTCCTGCACGCCCTCCTCGATGCGCACGACGTAGGGCACCTTCCTGCCCTGGTCGGTCGTCGTCGTCGCGATGGCGCTCGCCGCCGGCGGGGCCTTGGGGTCGTAGGCGCTGAAGCTGCCGCTGGTGGCGTCCATGTACTCGTAACGGACGGTCGCGGGCCGGTTGCACTGCGCGTCCTTGGCGCCCGGCCGGCAGATCCACGGCGTCAGCTGCTTGCCGGCGAACACCGGACCACCGTTTGGGTGGTTGGTGATGACGATCTTCGCGCCACGCCCGTCGGGGATCCGCGCCGTCACGACGTTGCGGCCCTCCACGAGGCCGTCGATGAGCCCGACCCCGTCGCTGCCGAACCGCGCGCTCTGGTCCTGCCCACCGACCGTGACCTTCACGGTCGCAGCGGCGGCGTCGTCCGGCCGCACGACGCGCACCAGGGCGTCGCCCCCGGAGATGACGTCCGCCCGGTTGGACAGCACCTCGATTCTCACCATGCCCGCCGCGGAGGCGCTGCTCGCGCCCAGGCAGGCCAACGCCAGCGCGACGCCCAGGACGACCCGATCTCGACCCATTCGACGACGCTATGCAAGCGCCCGTCCGACGCCTATGCGAAGAAGCTCCGAACCTTTACGCGGATTTTTGGAGCATCGGCACCATCCGGCAGACGGGCCGGCTACTTACCCCTCGTCGTCCTCGCCCTCCTGACCACCTGAGGCGGCCTTGATGAACGCGACCACGTCGTCGATCTCCCGCGCTGACATCCGCGTGGCGTAGTCGGTGGGCATGAGGTGCGCCTCGTAGCCCTCGGCGATGTCCGCGCGCGGATCGGCGATGTTGGCGCGGATCTCGGCGGCGGCCTCGTCCTGGGTGTCCAGACGCGGACCGAGCTTGCCCTTCGCGCCGGTTGCGGCGATCGCGTGGCAGGCGTCGCAGTGCTCCTCCTCGAACTCCTCGCGTCCGCGCTGCACCGCCGCCCCGCCGGAGGCGATCCGCTGCTTGGATGCGGCCAGCGCCGTCCCGGTCGGTGCCGGATCGCCCTTGGGTGCCGACCCGGTGCCCACGCCGACGATGGCGCCGCCCATCACGACGACGACCAGCGCCGTGACGGCCAGGCGCACCGCGCTCACGCGACCACCCCGCGCGGCGCGCGTCCCAGCGCGACCAATCCGGCGCCGCTGAGCAGGATCGCGGCGGCCTCGGCGGCGACGATGACCTTGGCCGTGCCGTCGTACCCGCTCTCGGCGAACCCGAAGAACGACGAGCTGTGGCTGATGAGGATCGCGACGATCGACCCGGCCGAGATCGCCACGGCGCCGGCAACGAACAGCAGCGCGCGGTCGAAGATGAGCAGCAGCACGCAGACCAGCGAGGCCACGGCGTTGACGAGGAACAGGGGCCCGACGACCTTGACCTCCGCGTACCCGCGGTGGAACAGCCGTGCGTGCTCAACGCCCCCCACGGCCACGGCCAACGCGGCCAGCCCCAACAACCACAGGGCCGTGCCCTCCGGCCTTCGCGTCCTGAGCAATCCGGTCATGCCGGTGGAAGTCCCCGGCCCTGGCAAAGGAATGGCAAAGGTTCGGCCGGTGGGGCGCGGGTTGGCGCGTTGCCGGGCAGCAGCTCAGCCGCGCCGGCGGATCTGCCCCGTCTCGATCATCTGGGCGAACATCTCCTGGGTGGACTCGCCCAAGGGGCGGTAGGTGACCCCGAGCGCCTGCCTGCTCTTGGAGTTGTCGGCGTGCCAGGCGTGGTCGACGTTCGCGGCGATGAAGCGGCGCTCGAGCTTGAGCAGCGGCGCGACCAGCCAGATCAGCCGCTTGGGCGCCGGGCGCTTGGGCAGCGGGTAGGCGCTGAAACGCGGCGCCAGCGACTTGCCGATCTCGAGGATGTCGGTGTCGTGCCCGGCGGTGATGTGCCGGCCCTCGGCGTCGGGCAGGTAGGCCGCGGCGACGTGCGCGCGGGCGACATCGCGCACGTCGACGGCGCCCATGCCCAGCCGCGGCGCGCCGGTGCGCATCGACCCGTCGGCGAAGCGCTTCATGATCGCGAAGCTCTCCGACGTGGGCGCGTCGTTGGTCGCCGGCCCGATGACCAGCGACGGGTTGATGACCACCAGCCGCCAGCGGTCCTGCGCGTCGGCGATCTTCCAGGCCTCGCGCTCGGCCAGCAGCTTGGAGTAGCTGTAGGGCTGGTACTCCAGCGACGCCGTGGTGTTCCACACGTCCTCGGTCAGGCGTCCGCCGGGGGCGTCGGCGCAATCAGCCGCGTCGGTGTAGATCGCCGCGCAGGAGCTCGTCAGGACCACGCGCCGCACGCTCTGCACCGCGTTGGCGCTCTCCAGCACCGTGCGCGTGCCCTGCACCGCCGGGTCGATCAGCTCCCGCTGCGGGTCCTTGACCTCGGTGACGAACGGCGAGGCGGTGTGGAACACGACCGCGCAGCCCTCCATCGCCTCGGTGTAGCTGCCGTCCTGCAGCAGGTCGGCGGCGAACAGCTTCAGCGTGCCCGCGGCGCCCTCCTCCATGGCGCGCAGGTGCGCGACCTTCGCGGCGTTCGCAGGGTCGCGGACCGCCGCGTGGACGGTCACGCCCGCCTCGAGCAGGCCCTTGACGATCCACCCCGCGACGTACCCCGTCGCGCCCGTGACGAGGGCCGGCGCGGACGTGTCGATCGGAATTCCGGAGAGATCGGGCTCGCTCATGGCCGAGACGATACGTGGACGTCACGCCACGCGGCCGACCGCCGGCGATCAGGCTCGCGCCTCCCCCGCCGCGTGAGGCCTGCGTGGGCGCTCGTGCGGGCGTTCAGCTCTCGAGCAGCAGGACCAGGCTGTCGGCGTGGACGCCGTCGTGCTTCATGGCTTCGGAGGCCTCGGCGGTGCCGAGCATCTCCAGGAACGCATCGAGGTCGGGGACCTCGGCGATGATCCCCGCCTGCTTGGGGTTCTGGGGGTTGAGGAACGTGCGGATCCCGCTGACGCCGAGCCTGCTGAAGATCTCCTCGCGCTTGGAGGCGTGGAGCCAGTGGTCGGCGTCGTCGATGTCGTGGTGGACCATGATGGTGGGCATGCGTGATCTCCGAACTCGTGGGTGGTGTGAGCAACCTACGCCGAGGATCCGGGTGCCACCGTCCAGTTCTGGATGCTCCTGAGCAATCGCGCAGGCGTGTGTCGGTCTCGGCACGGGCGTCCGTGCGCAGGTCGACAGGCCCCGCCGCGAGCCGTCGCCCCCGGCGGTGATCAGCCCGCCAGGTCGTGAGACTCGTCCGCGGGACGTGCGGCCGCAGGAGCATCGGCCATCGGCAGCCTGGTCGACCTGCCTCGGCCGGCTCGGTTCGCACATCTTGAGACCGCTGCAGACGCGCTCAAGGACGAGCGCAGCCCGTCGTCAGCCTTCGGGGATCGCAAAGTCCGCCCGCGTCGACCGGCACGTGTGTGGACTCGTGTCGCACCGCTGCGACAGCAGTCCACGCACGTCACGACCAC
>CAYUDT010000189.1:0-7720 GCA_964443695.1 uncultured Conexibacter sp.
TGCGCGAGCGCTTCCCCAACATCACCGGGCCGCGCACCGACGACATCTGTTACGCCACCACCAACCGGCAGGCGGCCGTCAAGCAGATGGCCGGCCACTGCGAGTTGGTGCTCGTCGTCGGCTCCAAGAACTCCTCCAACTCCAACCGCCTGGTGCAGGTCGCCGAGGAGCACGGCGCGCGTTCGTTCCTCATCGACAACGCCAGCGAGGTGCAGGACGAGTGGCTGGAGGGCGTGGAGACGCTGGGCATCAGCTCCGGCGCCAGCGCCCCCGACGAGCTGGTGCAGAGCCTCGTGAAGGTCTTCACCGACCGCGGCACCGAGGACGTCTCGGAGTTCGAGGTGATGCGCGAGGACATCCGCTTCATGCTCCCCAAGACGATCCGCCAGGCGATGGCGGCCGCCGAGGCCTGAGCCGTGCGACGGGTGCTGCTGACCGGAGTCCTGGGCGCGCTGCTCATCCCGGCGGGCGCAGAGGCGTTCGTCAACAAGCCGTTCATGACGCCGTCGAAGAAGATCCAGTGCGCGTGGATCGGCAACACCGCCAACTCCGCGCAGATCCGCTGCGACCTGTTCTTCCTCAACGACGTCGCCTACGTCGTCGGGACGAAGGGCCGCGGGCACAGGATCAAGATCAGCGACACGGTCGGCGATCCGAAGGGCAAGGTCGTCGCCTACGGCACCCAGATCAAGCTCGGCGTCTACACCTGCACGTCACGCACGTCGGGCCTGACCTGCCGCAACCGGCGCACCGGCCACGGCTTCACCGTCAGCCGCCAGCGCCAGAAGACGTTCTAGGGGCCCGCAGCCAGGCCCGCAGCTGGTCGCCCTGACCGTCGAGGGATGGCGGCGGCAGGCGCACGGCGGCGGGGGTGTCGCTGAGGCGGATCGGCGGGCGCACGGTCCGGATGCCGCCGGTGGCGTCCACGGGCTGCAGCCCCAGCGAGTCGGCCAGCGCGAAGGCCTGCGAGATGTCGTTGACCGCGCCCGCAGGGACGCCGGCCTCCGACAGGCGGGCGACCCATTCGTCGACGGTCCGCCGCCCCACCGCCTCCGCCAGCTCGGCGTCGAGCGCGGCCCGGTGGACCAGCCGGTCCTGGTTGGTGGCAAAGCGCGGGTCGCCGCTCAGGCCGGGACGGTCGATCGCGTTGCAGAAGCGCACGAACATCGCGTCGTTGCCGACCGCGACGCAGACGTCGCCGTCGGCCGCGGGCAGCGTCTCGTAGGGCGCCAGCGACGGGTGGCGCGTGCCCATCGGGCCGGGGACGACGCCCGCGTTGAGGTAGCCCGAGCCCTGATTGAGCAGCGCCGCCAGCGCGTTCTCCATCAGCGACGTCGTGACCCGCTGCCCGCGCCCGGTGCGCTGCCGCGCCTGCAGGGCCGCGAGCACGCCGATCGTCGCGTGCAGCCCGGTGATCATGTCCACGAGCGCGGCGCCGACCTTCAGCGGGCGGCCGCCCTCCTCGCCGGTGACGCTCATCAGGCCGCCCATCGCCTGCAGCAGCAGGTCATAGCCGGGCAGGTGCGCAGCGCGCGGGTCCTCGCCGAACGCCGACACCTCGCAGGAGATCACCCGTGGGTTGAGCGCGGCGAGGCGCTCGTGGTCCAGGCCGACGCGCTGCAGCAGGCCCGGGCGGAACGACGAGACGACGATGTCGGCGCGCGCGCACAGCTCGACGACCAGCTCGAGGTCGCCGGGATCCTTGAAGTCCAGCGCCACCGACCGCTTGTTGCGATTGAGCCCGAGGTAGTAGGTCGCGTCGCCGTGGGCGTCGTAGGGCGGGCCCCAGTGGCGGGTGTCGTCCCCGCCGTCCGGACGCTCGACCTTGACGACGTCGGCGCCCAGGTCGCCGAGGGTCATGGTGCACAGCGGTCCCGCGAGGACGCGCGAAAGGTCTGCGACCAGGAGGCCATGGAGTGGACCGTCGGACACGCGCGGCAGGGTAACGTCCGCGCCCTTGATGCCGCGCACGCTCGTCGTCTCGGACCTCCACCTCGGCATGCGCAACTGCCACGACGCGCTGCGCACCAGCGCCGCGCAGGACGCGCTGGCCACCTACCTGCAGGACGGCGGCTTCACGCGCCTGGTGCTGCTGGGCGACGCGATCGAGCTGCGCCACGGCCCGACCCGCGACGCGCTTGCGGCCGCCGAGCCGTGCCTGCGGCGCCTCGGGGAGGCCCTGGGCGCGGACGGCACCGTGGTCCTTGTCCCCGGCAACCACGACCACCAGCTCATCGCACCGTGGCTGGCCAAGCGCGGCCAGGCCAAGGAGCCGCCGCCGCTGAAGCTCGACGACCGGCCCGGGCGGACCGCGTCCTACGCGACCGGGGTCATCGCCAAGGCGCTGGCGCCCGCGACGCTCGAGGTCCGCTACCCGGGCCTGTGGCTGCGTGACGACGTCTACGCGATGCACGGGCACTACCTGGACTGCCTGTTCACCATGCCCACGGCCGAGCGCGTCGCCGTCGGCGCGATGGCACGGGTGGTGGGGGAGGTGCCGGAGTCCGGTGCCACCCCGGACGACTTCGAGGCGCAGCTCGCGCCGCTGTACGCGTGGACCGACGCGATCGTCCACGCCCGCCACGGCGCGGCCTGGAGCGCGAAGGGGCAGCAGACCAGCAAGTCGGCGTGGACGACGCTCAACGGCGAGTCGGGCCGGATCCGGGCCCGGGCGCTGGGCCTGATGTTCGCCGCCGGCGTCGCGTCGCTGAACCGCGCCGGCATCGGCCCGGTGCGTGCCGAGCTCTCCGGCCACGGGCTGCGCCAGGCGGGGCTGCGCGCGATCAACGACGTCGTGCGGCGCCTGGGCATCGAGGCCGACCACGTCGTCTTCGGCCACACCCACCGGGCCGGCCCGCTGCCGGAGGACCACCGCCACGAGTGGCAGACCGTCACCGGCGCGCAGCTGCACAACGCGGGCAGCTGGACCGTCGACCCGACGCTTTCACGGGGCGGGCCCGACAACCCCTACGCGGGCGGCCGGGCGATCGTCATCGAGGACGAGGGCCCACCGCAGCTCGTGCGGGTGGCTCAGCTCTCCTCGCCGGACGGCTCCGGCGGCACGTAGCCCGGCGGCGCCAGCCCGGGCGTGAAGACCGTGGCCAGGCACTCGACGCCCTCGCCGACCTCGAGCTCCAGGACGCCCGAGGTGTGGTGCTCGTGCCAGATCAGCTGGAAGGCGCCGGGGGCGGTCAACGTCATCGCCATGCCGTTGCTGACGACCTCGCCCGTCCCCGCGAAGACGCCCCAGACCGCGCCCGCCGCGTAGGGGCCGCTGTAGGCGCCCTCGACGTCGGCGGTCGGGACGACGAGCATCGCCTCAGGGTCGTCCTCGGCGCGCAGCAGCCCGACCTCGTCACCGTCGTCGCCGAGCAACTCGCGGATGGCGTCCTCGGTCTCCTCATAACCGCCCTCGCCCTGGTGGGCCTCGAACAGGCGGTTCTCCTGATTGAAGAGGTAGCGCGACGGCCAGCCCTGGTTGCCGTAGAGGCTCCAGAGCGTCAGGTCGTTGTCGATCAGGACCGGGTGCTCGATGCCCAGGCGGCTGACCGCCTCGCGGATCGCCTCGGGGTCGCGGGAGACCTCATGGCTGCCGCAGTGCACGGAGATCACGCGCAGGCCGGCCTGCTCGTAGCGGTCGTGCCAGGCCTTGACGTACGGCAACGTCCGCAGGGACGGCACGCGCAGGAAGTCCCAGAACTCGATGAGGACGGGCCGCCCGCGCTGCTTGTCCATGCGCAGCGGGGCCACGTTGATCCACTCGAGCTTGAGCGGGAAGGGCGGGGCGGGGATGGAGGTGCCGGCAGGGGCGCGCATCGGCCCGCGACCGTAGCAGCGCTGACCCCGCCGGCGTCCGCATCGAACATCCGTCGAGATCGGGCGACTTGACCCCAGGCAATGGGTTCAGGTAGCGAATTCGTCGGCGCACACGGCAGCTAAAGCTTTGTGGCCACATGTTCGATAGGGAGGTCAACAAGCGGTTTCCGGGTTCCCCCAAACGCCGGCGCTGCTGACATCCCACCCTGTACCCCATTTCCCAGGAGGAAGAATGCGCAAGGTCGCATTTGCTGCTGTTGCCGTGAGCCTCACCGCCGGCGCCGCCGTAGCTGTCCCCGCTTTTGCCGTCAACGCCGAGCAGGGCCTCGCCGTCGCGGTCTCCCCGTCCAAGGCCGGCACCAAGAAGAAGCCGAAGGGCGTCAAGATCAAGGTCACCACGACCACCAAGCCGGCGTCCGCCGACGAGAAGTTCGCGACCAAGAAGGCCGTGATCTTCTTCGACAAGAACCTCGTCTTCAACGGCGCGAAGTTCAAGAGCTGCACCGCTGCAGCCATCCAGCAGTCCGAGGCGAGCTGTCCGTCGGGCTCCAAGGTCGGCTCGGGCTCGGCCCAGGGCTCGGCGCTCGGCATCAAGCAGGACCTGAAGGTCACCGCGTTCAACGGCCCGAAGGGCAAGAGCCTGCTCCTGCACGTCACCGGCTCGTCGCCGCTGGCGATCGACTCGGTCATCGACGCGAAGCTGTCGAAGGCCTCCGGCAAGTTCGGCTACAAGCTGACGGTCCCGATCCCGGACAACCTGCAGCAGCCGGTGCCCGGCACCTACGCGACGCTGCTGTCGTTCATCACCTCGGTGAAGGCCACGGCGTCCGGCACCCCGTACGTCGGCCTGATCGGCTGCTCGGGCGGCAAGTTGAACTTCAAGGGCGACTTCACCTACACGGACAACACGTCGAAGTCGGCGACGTCGACCGCGAAGTGCTCCTGATCTGACTCGCTGAGACAGACGTCTCACCTTCGAGGGGCGGGCCATGACGGCTCGCCCCTCGTCGTTTGACGGGTAGCCTTCCGGTGTGTCCCCAGGTTCCCGCATCGGCCTCGTCCTGGCCGCCGTCGCCGTCCTGGTCGGCGCCTTCGTGCTCGCGAAGGGCTCCGACGACAGCGACAAGAAAGACGACGCGCCCGTCGCTACCGCACCCGCCGTCACCACCGCGACGACCGCGTCGGGCCAGACGGAGACCGTGGCGCCCGCGACGACCACCGCGCCGCCGCCGGCACCTGCCGTGCCGGAGATCGACATCGAGGGCGGCAAGCCCGCCGGTGGCATCAAGAAGATCGAGGTGTCCAAGGGCGACACCGTGCGCTTCAAGGTCACCTCCGATGTCGCCGACGAGATCCACGTCCACGGATACGACCTGATGAAGGATGTCGAGGCGGGCGGCAGCGTCACCTTCGAGTTCAAGGCGACCATCGACGGCCGGTACGAGGTCGAGCTCGAGAACGCGGGCGAGCAGATCGCCGACCTGCGCGTCGATCCGTGAGGTCGCGCCTGCTGAAGGCAACCGCCGCTGCGGCCCTCGCCGCGCTGGTGGTGCCGCAGGCCGCGCTGGCGCACGGCATCGTCGGCCGGCAGGACCTGCCGATCCCGCGCTGGCTGTTCGCGTGGGCAGCCGCCGTCGTGCTGGTCATCTCGTTCGTCGGGCTGGCCGTCCTGTGGCCCAAGCCGCGCTACCAGGACCCTGACCCGGCCCTGGACAAGCGCCGCTTCACGCTTCCCGCCGCGCTGACGTTCGAGATCCTCGCGGGCATCATCGGCGTCGGGCTGTTCGTGCTGACGATCTACGCCGGCTTCGCCGGTGTGCAGACCGACAGCGCCAACTTCGCGCCGACGTTCATCTTCTACATCTTCTGGGTCGGGCTCCCGCTGCTGTCGCTGTTCCTCGGCGACGTCTTCCGGGCGTTCAACCCCTGGCGCGCGGTGGCTCGCGCCGTCGCCGGCGTCGCCGCCGCCGTCAGCGGCGACAAGGGCCTGCCGGCGCCGCTGCCCTACCCGGCCCGCCTGGGCCGCTGGCCGGCGGTGGTGGGCATCTTCGGCTTCGCCTGGCTGGAGCTGGCGTACTCCGGGCGCACCGACCCCAGCCACATGGCGGTCATCTCCTGCGTCTACGCCGCGGGACAGCTGATCGGCATGAGCATCTACGGCATCGAGCCGTGGACCCAGCGCGGTGACGCGTTCAGCGTCTACTTCGGCTTGTTCGCGCGGCTGTCGCCGCTGCGCTGGCAGGAGGGACGCCTGCACACCCGCCCGATCCTGTCCGGCGTCCCGTCGCTGCCGGAGGCGCCCGGCACGGTCGCGCTGCTGTGCACGATGATCGGCACGACCTCGTTCGACGGCTTCACCCAGGGCCCGCTGTGGAACGACAACATCCAGACCTTCCAGGGCTGGTTCATCGACCTGGGCTTCAACGCCGAGCACGCGATCGAGATCGCCAACACGCTGGGCATGGTGTTCATCGTCCTCGTGGTCAGCGGCCTCTACCGGCTCGGCATCGCCGGCATGGTCGGCATCGGGGGCAAGAAGGACGCCGGCGAGCTGGCGCGCGCATTCGCCCACACGCTGGTGCCGATCGCGCTGGCCTACGTCATCGCGCACTACTACAGCGCCCTCGTCCAGTCCGGCCAGTCGATCCTCTACCTGTCCTCGGACCCCCTCGGCGACGGCTCGGACTACCTCGGCTTCGCGGACGTCACGATCCACTACCCCAGCGCGAACTCGATCTGGTACGTCCAGGTCGGCGCGCTGGTCCTCGGCCACGCCGCCGGCCTGACGCTCGCCCACGACAGGGCGCTGGCGCTCTACCGCAAGGCGCGCGACGCCACGCGGTCGCAGTACTGGATGCTTGCGGTCATGGTCGGCTTCACCTCGCTGGGCCTGTGGCTGCTCAGCGCGCAGGGGAACTGAACGATGGCCCTCGCGCACGCCGGCCACTGGTTCATCTCGCTGCTCTACGTGGCGCCCGTCGTCGTCGTCGTCATCGCCCTGACGATCCAGTCACGCCGGGAGGATGACGACGAGGACGACGACGAGGGCCTCGAGGACGAGCTCGAACCGCAATAGGCGGGCTGGCCGCACCGATCGTTGTCACGTTCTGGCGTATACCTGGACAGGACCGACAGAACTTCTGAAGTCGCGCAGGGTTTCTTCCGATAACCGGGAAGGCACACGTGACTTTTTTCGTCCTCGGACGTTGAGAAGGCAGAAGCAGCCATGAACGACACGATCGAACAGCTCCTCGGCGACATCGCCGACACGCACGAGATCGTCCTCCGCCGTCCGGAGGGCGGAGACGTGCTCCAAGCCGCCTGGCGCATCGCCGCAGCGGACGCCCGCGACGCCTACGCCGCGTGGTGTGAGCACCCCACGGTGCTGACCTACGCCACCTACCTGGCCCTGGTCGATCAGGCCGACATGGCCGCCGAGGCGCTGGCGGCCGACCACTGCTCACGCGTCCCGGCCGACTGCGGCTGCCCGCACGCGCCGCAGCCGCTGGCCGCGTAGGCCCCTAGTCCTCGGCCTCGAGCTTGGCGAGGTCGTGCGTGAGCGCGGCCGTCTGAAGGTGGTCGAACGGGAAGGCGACGCGCTGCTTGCCCTTGCCGTCGATGAGGATCACGTAGGCGGAGTGGTCGAGCTTCTTGCCGACCTGCGGCTGGATGCCGTACATGTCCCAGACCTTCTTCAGCTGGGCCCGGGAGCCCATCAGGAACTTCATCCGGCCCGTCAGCGACTGCTTGTTGACGAAGCGCTGAGCGCTCAGCCGCGTGTCGTTGGCGGGGTCGACGCTGACGGCCAGCACGGGCACGTCATGGCCGAGGTCGTCCAGGGAGGCGCGGATCTGCTGGGCCAGCAGCGGGCAGGTGTCCTGGCAGGTCGAGTACATGAAGCTCA
>CAYUDT010000190.1:0-7707 GCA_964443695.1 uncultured Conexibacter sp.
AGGCGAAGTTGAAGTCCATGCCGAGGTGCTTGGAGCCCATGACGTCGTACGCGCCACCGTAGGCCTTGCGCGTGATGATCGTGATCTTCGGGACCGTCGCCTCGGTGATCGCGTAGAGCAGCTTGGCGCCGTGGCGGATGATGCCGCCCCACTCCTGCGACGTGCCGGGCAGGAAGCCGGGGACGTCGGTGAACATCACGATCGGGATGTTGAAGGCGTCGCAGGTGCGCACGAAGCGCGCGCCCTTGGCGGAGGCGTCGATGTCGAGGACGCCGGCCATGTGCATCGGCTGGTTGCCGATGACGCCGACCGCGTAGCCGTTCACGCGCGCGAAGCCGCAGACGATGTTCTTCGCGAAGTGCTCGTGGATCTCGAAGAACTCGCCGTCGTCCACCACGAGGCGGATGACGTTGCGCATGTCGTACGGCTTGTTGGGGTTGTCCGGGACGACCTCCTTGAGCTCCTCGTCCATCCGGTTGGGATCGTCGGACGGCAGGACGCGCGGCGCGGTCTCGAGGTTGTTCTGCGGCAGGAAGCTGATGAGGTAGCG
Organism: uncultured Conexibacter sp.; assembly: GCA_964443695.1. GTDB lineage: Bacteria > Actinomycetota > Thermoleophilia > Solirubrobacterales > Solirubrobacteraceae > Paraconexibacter. The sequence continues at coordinate 551 of CAYUDT010000190.1, forward strand.
CGTGTCCTCCAGCAGCTGGTCCTCGTCCTCGGCGGCCAGGTGGGCCACGCCGGACTTCGTGTTGTGCGACATCGCGCCGCCGAGCGTCTCGAAGTCGACCTCCTCACCGGTGACCGTCTTGATGACGTCGGGGCCGGTGATGAACATGTGCGACGTCTCCTTGACCATCAGGATGAAGTCCGTGATGGCGGGGGAGTAGACGGCGCCGCCGGCGCAGGGGCCCATGATCAGGCTGATCTGGGGGATGACGCCGGAGCAGTTGACGTTGCGCGTGAAGACGTCGCCGTAGGCGCCGAGGCTGACGACGCCCTCCTGGATGCGGGCACCGCCGGAGTCGTTGATGCCGATGACGGGGCAGCCGATCTTGGCTGCCAGGTCCATGACCTTGCACATCTTCTCCGACATGACCTCACCGAGGCTGCCACCGAAGACGGTGAAGTCCTGGGAGAACACGGCGACCCGGCGACCGTCGATGGTGCCGTGGCCGGTGACGACGGCGTCGCCCCAGGGCCGGTTCTTCTGCATGTCGAAGTCGCTCGTGCGGTGACGGACGAACGTGTCGAGCTCCTGGAAGGAGCCGGGGTCGAGCAGCTTCTCGATGCGCTCGCGGGCGGTGTACTTGCCCTTGTCGTGCTGCTTCTGCTCCGCCTCGGGGTTCGTGTGGGCGGCGAGCTCGCGAAGCTCGGCCAGCTGGGCGAGCTTCTCTTCGAACGATTCGGGGCTGTGCTGACGCTGGCTCATGGAGCGCGGAAGGTTATTCCGCGCTCCCGATTTGCGTCTTCTGGCTAGCTGCGCGAGAAGGGGCGGTGGTGCGCGGAGCCGAGGTCGTCCAGGACGGCGGTGAGGACCGCCACGGCCTGGTCGTGGTCGACGGCGCGCTCGACCGGCTCGCCGACGCGCAGCTCACCGGGCTCGGCGGCGGGCTCGTCGGGCACGAGGGCCTCGGGTTCCAGGGCGGGCTCGGGCTCGACGGCCGCGGGCTCCGGGGCGATGGCCACGGGTTCCGGGGCGGGCTCGGGCTCGACGGCCACGGCCTCCGGGGCGACGGCCACGGGCTCGGGCTCGACAGCCACGGGCTCCGTGGTGGGCTCCGGCTCGACGGCGGCCGGCTCGGGCTGCGCGGACACCGGCGCCGGGGACGGCTCGACCGGTGCCGGCTTGGGCTTGCGGCCGAACAGTCGCGCGAAGAAGCCGACCTTGGGCTGCGGCGGGGCGGCGGGGGCGGGGGCGGGGACGGCCGCGACGGTCGCGACCGGCTCCGGCTCCGGCTCCGTCTCCGTCTCGGGGCGTGTCGGCTGCGCCTCAGGTGCTGCGGGGGATTCGACGCGCCCGGCCGGGGCGGGCTCGGGCTCGATGGCGACCGGCTGCGGTTCCGGGCCGGGGCGGGTCGGTTCCACGTCAGCTGCTGCGAGAGGGGCCACGGGCTCGGCCGGCGCCGCGACGACTGCAGGAGCGGGCTCGGGCTCGGGCGCCGGAGCGACCGGGGGCTCGACGTCCAGCAGTTCCGCGGTGAGCGTCACCTTGGTCCCCCAACCCGAAGCCTGGAGCTCCACCGTGCCGCGTGCGGTGTCGCCCTCCCAGGCGACGGTGGTCTCCGGCTCCAGCTTGGTGATGCGGATCTCGCCGAACTCGCCGAGGTGCCGCGCGAGCGCGGTGATGTCGGAGATCTCCGCCCACAACTCGGGCGGGGATTTGACGAGTGTGCGCTGCGCGCGTGGCTCGGGCATCGGGATCCGGATTCGCCCATCGCCGGGGGAGTCCTCCCATTACATGAACTGCAATTGACATCTCACAAGCACTGTCTTGAAACAGGAAAGAACATTGAGTAACTTGCGTTTCAAGGCAAAAAAGGGCGACCGGACGTCGCTCTGCCCAACTCACCAACCGGGCAAGGGGGAAGTACCTGATGACCACCGCCGTGATGGAGCCTGGGCAGGGCTCCACCAAGCGGTCGAGCAGCGACCGGACGGTCTTTGCCGTCATGGGCCTGTTCGCCATTCTCGCCGTCGTCGCCGCGCTGCTCTTCGCGGACCTCGGTCCGACCGAGACCAAGCCGCAGGTCGCCCCCGTGGCGGCCGGCGCACCCGAGGTGACCGGGTCGTCGGTCAGCGCAGCGCAGCTCGCCGCCGCGAACCAGACCGCCTCGGGCGGTGTCGCCGCCGCGAACGCCGACAGCGCCGCGCAGCCGGAGACGACCGCCACGTACAACAACGACACGCGTGACGTCGCCCTCCCGGACGCGGCCGTGGGCGAGGTGGCGATCTGCACGACCGATGGCGGCTGCTGGCAGCCGTCCCTCGGATATGTCGCAAACGTCGAGGCCGGACGCGCCTGTGCGCCCGGCAACCTGATCTGGCGCGTCGTGGGCCAGGCTGCCGGCGAGACCCGGCTGGCCTGCTCCTAGCGCCGAAGGGTTCCTGACCCACCAAGGGGGCAGGAAGCACAAGTCGGCGCGGTCCGAGATCGGTGCACGGGGGAAGCACGGTGCACCGAGGACCTCTCCGGCGTCCGTGTCGCGGCGCCTCTTGCCCGTGGCGCCGTTGCACAAAAGTCCTGCGCCCGCCGTTTGCCCACGGCGGGCGCAGGCACGTCTTGAGAACGCCGGGGCCCGGACGTCACGTGTGTGCACCCATTGGGCACGCTGCCCAACCAGTGCACGCGGCGTCCGGTTGCGGGGGGCCCGGAGGTCACGTGTGTGCACCTAGTGGGCACGCTGCCCAACCAGTGCACGCGCGGTCTTGGGCGGGCGTGTGGGCGAGGACCTCTGCGGAGATCCCCACCAGCGCTCAGGCGATGGCGGCGGCGACCGAGGAAGCGCTGAGGGAGCCGTTGGACTCCAGTGCCACCGCGGCGCGGGCGCTGACCGCGGCGGCGGCCTGGGAGGTGCCGGTCTCGGCAGCCTCGCCACCGCCCGCCGCGGCGGCGGAGATGTCCACGCCGGGAGCCCAGGCCCGGACGCAGTTGCCGGTGTTGCTGAACGCGGCGGGCCGGCCGGCCGCGTCGAGGGCGCCGACGGCGATGACGTTGGCCTGGGCCGAGCAGGCGGGGTAGGAGGGCGCGGCGCCGAGGTCGCGGTGGTCGTTGCCGGCGGCTGCGACGACCGTGACGTCCTTGGCAGCCGCGAGCTTCAGCGCGTCCTCGATGCCGGGATCGGGCGTGTCGGTGTTCAGGGAGAGGTTGATGACCGAGGCGCCGTGCGCGACGGCGAAGCGGATGCCCTCGGCGACGCCGGCGAGCGTGCCGCCGTTGTCGGCGTCGAGGACGCGCACGATCATCAGGCGCGCGTCGGCCGGCATGCCCTGGGCGATGATGCCCGCGATGTTGGTGCCGTGGCCGTTGACGTCGGTCGGGTCGAGGTCCCCGTCGATGAAGTCGGCGCCGTGGCTGCCGTCGGCGGCGGTCCAGAGGCGACCCGCAAGCGCGGGGTGGCTCAGGTCGGCGCCGGAGTCGACGACGGCGACGACCGGGGCCTGGTGGGAGGCGTCCACCGACGAGGAGGCGCCGAGGGCGCCCTTGCCGACCAGCGCGGCGATCAGGGCCAGCGGCAGGAGCAGGCCGGCCCAGGCCCAGGCAGAGAATCCGCCCGGCGTGGTCTCGCGATCGCGAACATCCCCCATGCCCACATCGTCGGCATTACCCGGCGGACCCTTTATCCATCTATCGGCCGGACCCGCGCGTCCCTCGGCTGACCGATCGGGTGAGACAGGGGTCCTCCGATCGGAGGACCCCTTCGGGCGGGTTGCCTAGAACGTCGGCGCGTACTTGCCGAAGACGTCCTGCATCGCGCCGCAGACCTCGCCCATCGAGGCCCGGTCGCGCAGCGCGTTCTTGATGAACGGCATGAGGTTGTCGGTGCCCCGGGCCGCGCCGCGCAGCTCCTCCAGGCGCTGCTCGACGAGCGCCTGGTCGCGGTTCTCCTTGAACGCCTTCAGGCGCGCGACCTGCTCCCGCTCGGACTCCGGGTCGACGCGCAGGAGGTCGGGGACCTCGAGCTCCTCCTCGACGAAGTCGTTGACGCCGATGACGATGTCCTGCTTGATGCGGTAGCGCTCCTGGTAGCCCCAGGCGCTCTCGTCGATCTCGCCGGTGATGAACTCGATCGCGTTGACCGAGCCACCGAGCTCGTCGACCTTGGCGATGAGCTCGTAGGCGCGCGACTCGATCTCGTCGGTCAGGGACTCGATGAAGTAGGAGCCGGCGAACGGGTCGACGGTGTCGGTGGCGCCGGACTCGGCGGCGATGATCTGCTGCGTGCGCAGCGCGACCTTCGCGGCCTCCTCCGTCGGCAGCGCCAGGGCCTCGTCGAAGCCGTTGGTGTGCAGCGACTGCGTGCCGCCGCAGACGGCCGCAAAGCCCTGCAGCGCGACGCGCACGATGTTGTTGATCGGCTGCTGCGCGGTCAGCGTCACGCCGCCGGTCTGCGTGTGGAAGCGCAGCATCATCGACTTCGGGTTCTTGGCTCCGAAGCGGTCGCGCATGATCGTCGCCCACATGCGGCGGGCGGCCCGGAACTTCGCGATCTCCTGGAACACGTTGTTGTGCCCGTTGAAGAAGAACGCCAGGCGGGGCGCGAAGGTGTCGACGTCGATGCCGGCGTCGATCGCGGCCTGCGCGTAGGCGATGCCGCTGGAGAGCGTGAACGCGACCTCCTGGACGGCGCTGCAGCCCTTCTCGCGGAAGTGGTAGCCGGAGATCGAGACCGTGTTCCACTTCGGCACGTTCTCGGCGCAATAGGCGAAGAGGTCGGTGGTCAACCGCATCGTCGCCTCGGGCGGGTAGATGTAGTTGCCGCGCGCGATGTACTCCTTGAGCACGTCGTTCTGGGTGGTGCCACGCAGCTGGTCGCTCGGGACGCCCTGCTCCTCGCCGACAAGCTCGTAGAGCGCCAGCAGCACGGTCGCCGGCGCGTTGATGGTCATCGACGTCGAGACCTGGTCCAGCGGGATCTGGTCGAACGCGGTGCGCATGTCGTCGATCGTGTCGATCGCGACGCCGGTGCGGCCGACCTCGCCGAGGCAGCGCGGGTTGTCGGAGTCCAGGCCGAGCTGGGTCGGCAGGTCGAACGCCATCGACAGGCCGGTCGAGCCCTTGGAGAGCAGGTAGCGGTAGCGCTCGTTGGACTCCTTGGCCGACGCGTACCCCGCGTACTGGCGCATCGTCCACGTCTGCTTGCGGTACATCTCGCGATGCACGCCGCGCGTGTAGGGGAAGTCGCCCGGCTCGCCGGTGCGGGCCTCGAGATCAGCCGGAAGGTCGCTGGCGTCGTAGAGCGCCTTGATCTCGATGCCGGAGTCCGTGAAGTGGCGTGGATCCTCGGGACCCACGATCGGAGCGACGGTCAGCCGCTCCTCGCGCTCGTCGGTGCTGGCCATAGCCCGGAACAGTACGCCCCGGGCCACGTTGACCGACGAGTGGGCGAGGGCGGGTGCCTATGAGGTGGGCGTCACCGTGCCCGTGATGAGGCACGTGCCGGTGGCGCCGCTGTGGTCGAGCGACGCGGACAGCGAGACATGCCAGGTCCTGCCGCCGCCCGTCAGCACCGCGTCGACGTGGCCGCTGCCGGTCTTCCGGCTGGCGATCGTGCTGTCCACGTAGGTGTTGTGGTTGCCGTAGGTGATCAGCTCGTCATCGCTGACGGCCGCGCCGTAGATCTTGGTCAGCACCGAGCCGCCGGAGAGGTCGTTGTCGTTCGTGGCGACGAGCACCGAGCCGATGAGCGTCGTGCCCGCCGCGGCGCTGAAGGGCAAGGTCAACTGGGTGCGGGTGGCGCTGACCTGCTTGCAGCCGGCCTTCAGCGTGGACCCGCCGACCGAGAAGAGGGTCGCCGGCGTGGGCGAGGCCTGCGCCTCGGAGGAGAAGGACACCGGGATCGCCCCGGGGCCCGTCGGTCCCGTCGGGCCGGTCGGTCCGGTCGGGCCGACGGGTCCCTGCAGGCCCGGCCTGCCGGTGGCGCCGGTCTTGCCGCGCGGACCGCGCAGACCGCGCAGACCGCGCGGGCCGCGGAGGGTCTTCTTGGACTTCTTGGCGGCCGCAGCGCTCGCGGAGGGCCCGTCGCCGCTGGAGAGCACGGCCTGGGCGGGTACCGCGATCGCGCAGATCGCCAGGGCGGCCAGCAGCAGCACGCCGAGGGGGTGGGTGGAGAGTCGCTTCATCCTGTGAGGATGCGGTCGCCCGACCCTGACCGTCAACCCCGGCCTCTCCGGAGTGGGGCCGGGACGCTTCGGGCGCTGAGGCCGATGCGGTCCTCGCGCGGGTGGGTGCGGTGGCCTCGCATCAGGGCGACGGCCCCGAGAGTTGCGGCAGACTCCGTGGCGATGGACGTCAACGTGCGCCTCTTCGCCGGGCTGCGCCAGCGCGCCGGCACCGACACCGTCACCGTGGCCCTGCCCGACGGCGCCCGCGTCGCCGACGTCCTCGCCGCGCTGACCGACGTCACCGCCGGCACGCCCTGCGTGCTGGCCGTCAACCGGGAGTACGCGCCGGAGGACCAGGTGCTCGTGGAGGGCGACGAGGTGGCGCTCATCCCGCCGGTCAGCGGCGGGGCCGACGGCCCGCACGTCGCGGTCCGCACCGAGGTCCTGTCGCTCGACGCCCTGTACACGCGCGTCAAGGACCCGCGCGCCGGCGCCATCGTCACCTTCACCGGCGCCACCCGCGACGTCACGCACCTCGACTACGACGCGTACGCCGAGATGGCCGAGCCCAAGATGGCCGACATCGTCGCGCGTGCGATCGCGCAGCACGGGCTCTGCGCCGCTGCCGCCGAGCACCGCCACGGCCGCGTCCTGCTCGGTGAGGCGAGCGTGATCGTCGCCGCCTCCGCACCCCACCGCGCCGAGGCCTTCGCCGGCGCGCGCCAGATCATCGACGAGATCAAGCTCGCCGTCCCGATCTGGAAGTCCGAGGAGGGCACCTGGATCGCCGGTGCCCTGCCCGAGGTCGGCTGACTACCCGACGGCGCCGCCGGCGGGCGTCGGGGCCGTCGGGTCCTCGCCCTCGGCGCCCTGCTCGCGGGCCACGTAGTCCTCGATCTCCATGACGTCGTCCTTGGAGCGCTCGGCGACGCGGAGCAGGTCGCTCATCGTCGCGACCTCCTCGATCTGCTCCTTGATGAACCACTGCATGAACTGCTCGGAGGAGTAGTCGTCGGCCTTGCG
>CAYUDT010000191.1:0-7665 GCA_964443695.1 uncultured Conexibacter sp.
GAAGTAGTGGAAGCCGACGACCTTGTCGGGCCGCAGCGTCGCGTCGGCGATCTCGGTGATCGACAGCGACGAGGTGTTGGACGCCAGGATCGCGTGGCCCGGGGTGCAGGCGTCGAGCTCGTTGAAGACCGCCTGCTTGATCTCCATCCGCTCCGGGACCGCCTCGATCACGAAGTCGACATCACCGAAGCCGGAGTAGTCCAGCGTGCCGTGGATGCGGTCGATGACCTTCTGCACCTCGGCCGCGGCCTGCTCCTCGGTGAGCTTGCCCTTCTTGACCAGGCGACCGATCTGCCCCTCGGTGACCGAGCGCGCCTCGGCGATGCCGTGGTCGACGAGCTCCTGCTTGACGTCCTTGAGGACGACGTCATATCCGGCGGCCGCGATCGTCTGGGCGATCTGGCCTCCCATGGTCCCGGCGCCGACGACGGCGGCCTTGAAGACGAACATCGGTGGATCTCCTTCGTGCTGGAAGGGCGCGGAGGATATGTGAACCTGGGAACTCGGCGCGTGTCCAGCGCGTTGCAGCAGACATGACCACGGCGTTTCCAGAGCTCTACGAGCAGCACCGCGACGCGATCCGCGCCTTCCTGCGGGCCCGCGTCCACGACGACGCGCTCGCCGAGGACCTCACGGCGGAGACGTTCACGAAAGCGTTCGCGGCGCGCGACCGGTTCGTCGACCAGGGCCATGGTGAGCGCCCGTGGCTCTTCGCGATCGCGACCAACGTCCTGCGCGACGAGCTGCGGGCCGGCACCCGCCGCGCGCAGGTGCTCGACCGGCTGCCCGCCGACGGCCACGTCGAGCAGGCGGACCCCGGCGGCGACCCCGTCCTGGCCGACGCCCTGAAGTCGCTGCGGCGCGAGGAGCTCGAGGTGCTGCTGCTCTCCGCATGGGCGGACCTTTCCTACGAGGAGATCGCCGCGACCCTGGACATCCCGGTCGGGACCGTGCGCAGCCGCCTCCACCGCGCGCGCAAGCACCTGCGCAAGGCGCTCGTCGCCGGCGCCGCCGCGGGCGTGGCGCTCGTGGCCGCCCTGGCGCTGTGGCCGTCTGGCGATGGCCGCGGCCCGGCTCGCCCGGCGATCCTCCGCGGGCCGGAGCCCGCCTCGGCCCGGCAGGCCTGCGCGCGGCCCGGCCCAGCGGGCCGCTGCCTGCGGGCCGTCAGCCTGGTGGCCGGGCTCAGCGACCTGCCCGGCAGCGGGGACGTCCTCTACGAGCGCGGCTCCTACATCCCCCTCGCCTTCGTCATCGACGACAAGGCCGGCGGACCCGGCAACCACCTGCGCGTGCGCAGCGCGCACACGCCGATCCACGTCGGCCGCCATGCGGTGGAGGAGAACTGGCTGGCGCCGGACGGCACGCTGCGGATGAGCCACGAGGACGGCGGCAGGGTGCGGTTCGACAGCCCCGAGGACGCGCAGGCCTGGCGGGACGCGGGCCGGCCGGACCTCGAGAGGCTCATCCCGCCCGCCGGCCCTGAGCGCCCGCTGAGTCAGGACACCGATGACGCGGCCGCGCAGCTGCTCGGCGCCAACGGCCTGCATGAGCAGCTGCCGCCGGACGGCGATCCGCTGGCGAGGCTGCCGCGCGAGCCCGCCGCGCTCGCGCAGGAACTTCGACGCATGGCGATCGGCTCACGCCGGACCGAGCAGGAGCCGCTGATCACCCAGACGGTCAGCGGTTTCGTGTCCACACTGCTGGACTACCCCGCGTCCCCCGCGGACCTTCGGGCGGCGTTGATCAAGGTCCTCGCAGACATGCCGGGGTCGACGTCCCTGGGTCTCATCACGATGCCCGGCGGTGCGCGGGTCGCTGCGATCCGCCTCGACGGCGACCACGTCGACGATGCGCAGGACATCATCGCCTTCGACCCCGACACGGGCGCCTTGCGCGGGAGAGCGACCACGGGCGACGACGGCGTCGTTCGCTGGCAACGGACGATGAACGACACGCGGGCGCGGGTCGCGCGCCTGGGCGAGCGTCCCTAGCCGCTGCCCCGCGCGAGCTCCTGGTCGGTCAGGAGCTCGCGGCGAAACCGCGCCAGCGTGCGGTTGACCGACTCCCGCATCGGGCGCTGCACGAAGAAGATGTCGAACAGGGGCTTCAGGAACTTGTCGCCCTTGATCTCATAGTCGACCTCCAGCGTCACCCGCACGCCGTCGGCCTTGGGCTGGAACCCGATGCGCTGGCGACCACGCATGCGCTCGTCCTCGACCGTGAGCTCCTGGCCGACGCGCGGCTCGTAGCGGACGACGTCCTCCAGGACCGTCCCGCGCCCCCCGGGCACCGAGTTCCAGGTCAGCGTCGTGCCCGCCTCCGGCCACGAGCCCTCCTGCTTGACGATGTGCGCGAAGCCGTCGATGAAGGACGGCCAGCGGCTCTGGTCGTACCAGAGGGCCTCGGCGTCGCTGGTCATCGCCGCGATCGTCACGGTGGCAAGGACACGCCCCATTGCGGGGCCTAGATTCGCAGTTCGCGGCGCAGCCCGTCGAGCGCGGCGGCCAGCGCGTCCAGCCGCGGGGCCAGCTCGGCCGACAGCGCCGCGCGCTCACGCTCGCCCGCCTCGGTCAGCCGGTAGAAGCGGCGCGAGCGGCGCTCGGGGTGCTCCCACTCGCCCGCGATCAGCTCGCGGTCCTCGAGGCCGCGCAGCAGCGGGTACATCGTGTTGGGGTTGACCGCCAGCAGCCCGCCGGTCAGCACCGCGATGCGCTCCATCAACTGGTTGCCGTAGGACGGCCCGTCCTGCAGCAGGTGCAGCACCAGCAACGGCAACAACCCCGCCTTGCGCAGCTCGCCGACGAGCGGGTCCGCCGACCCGGCGCCACGGGCACCTGCCGCGGCCTTCGCCGCTTCCAGGGGCGCCGCCTCGGCGACGGCTTCACGGGTGACGCGTCGCGCCATCGCCTGAGTATGGCGGCCGCCGCGGCACTCCAGTCCCTCCAGTCGTCTGCCGATGAGTCAGGGTGATGACCCGTGCCATGCGTCATGTCATGCCGTTTGCCCTGCTGTTGGCGGCGGCCCTTCCGGGCGCCGCGTCCGCGGCGTCGGTGGCCTCCCAGCAGGACGCAGGGCACACCGGGTTCGCCTCCGGTGGCAGCCTCGACGCCCCGCCGCTGGCCCAGCGCTGGTCGCGGAATCTGGGCACGTGGGTGTCCCACCCGCTCATCGCCGGCGGCAAGGTCTTCGTCCTGGCCACGTCGGCGAGCGGCGGCACCAAGCTCTACGGCCTCGACGCCCGGACGGGCGACACCGTGTGGTGGCGCCCGGTGAGCAGCGTTAGCTCCGACCTGGCCTACGACGGCGGCCGCATCGCCGTCCTCGAATACGGCGGGCTGCTCACCGCGGTGAGCGCCGCCGATGGCGCGACGCGCTGGGCCCGCCAGGTCAACGACTCCTACTCCTCCTCCCGCGCTGTCGTGGCCGACGCCGGCCAGGTCGTGGTCAGCGGCTCCAGCGTGCAGACGTTCGACCTGGCCGACGGCACGCCGCGCTGGACGGCGCCGATGTCCTACTACGACAGCGGCGCGCCCGCGGCGGACGCGCGCAACGTCTACGTCGGCGGCGGTTACTGCAGTGGGTCGGCGTACAACCGCCAGACGGGTGTGCGCAGCTGGACCTCCACCAGCACCTGCAGCAGCTCCTACTCCAACAGCTTCACCGTCGCCAACGGCGCGTGGGCGCTGTTCTCCTCGCGCCTGCTCGACGCGTCGACTGGCCTGCTCAGGGACAACGTGGTCGGTGGCCAGCCCGCGGTGGCGGGCGCGATCGAGGTCGCCGTCGTCGGCAGCGAGCTGCGGGCCCGCAACGCGCACACGGGCGTGGGCGTCTGGACCTTCGACGGCGACAGCTACCTGTCGGGCCTGCCGCTGATCGTCAACAACACCGTCTACGTGGGATCCCGCGTGGGCAAGCTGTTCGCCGTCGACCTCGCCACCGGCCAGCAGACGTGGACCACGGCCATCGGGGACCCGGTGTCCTACCCGAGCTACTACTCCTCCTCGGACACGCAGCCCGGTTCCACGGGCATGGGCGCCGGCGATGGCCTGCTGGCGCTGTCGCGCGGGGGCATGCTGTACGCGCTGCAGAGCGACATCGCCCGTCCTGGTCTGAACGTCGCGATCAGCAGCGGCCCGGACGGGCCGACCAGCAGTGCGACCGCGACGTTCACCTACGACGCCGACGGCGCCGCGACGCGCTGCCGGCTGGACGCCGGGGTGTGGCTGCCGTGCGCCGCCACCAGCACCTACGGCCCGCTGGCCGATGGTCCCCACACGTTCGAGGTGCGCAGCGAGGAGCTCGGCGGTGCACCCATCGGGCTGGCCGCCCGCGGGTTCTCGGTCGACACCGTCGCCCCCACCACGTCGATCAGCAGTGGGCCGCCGGCGCTGACCAACAGCACGTCGGCGAGCCTCAGGATCACCACCGACGGCGCGACGATGCAGTGCAGCCTCGACGACGGCGCCTGGACCGCGTGCCCGACGTCGAGCTACTCCTACGACAACAACGTCTACCTGGCCGCCCTGCCGGACGGCGAGCACGTCCTGCGGGCTCGCGGCATCGACGGCGTCGGCAACGTCGAGTCGCCCGGCGCCTCCTACCGCTGGCGGGTCGACACCACCGCGCCGTCCGTGATCTTCGACAGCGTGCCCCAGAGCAGCACCAGCCAGAGCGCCACCGTGGCCTTCCACGCCTCGGAGGGCAATGCCACCTTCTCCTGCGCGGTCGACTCCTACTACGTGACGTCGCCGTGCTCGTCGCCGTTCACGGTCAACGGCCTGGGCCGCGGGCAGCACTCCTTCACGATCTCGGCGCGCGACGCCGCGGGCAATGGTGGGCCCTACGCCTACACGTACTGGACCGTCGAGGAACCGCCGCCGCCCCCAGGGACGACGACGACCACAACCACGACATCGACCACGTCGACGACCACGACCACGACGACTCCCCCGCCGCCTGCGGCTGCCTCGGAGCCGACGGCGACCCAGCCGCGGGACACCCCGACGGTCACCAAGGTCTATTCCCCGACGACAACCACCACGGCTGCACCGAACGCCTCCACCACGGCTGCACCGAACGCCTCCACCACGTCGGGCACCGCGACCGCCCGCGCCAAGCCCCGCTCGGCGACGTCGGTCACCGGCGACGTCGCGCGGGTGCTGGCGGACACGCTCGGCATCAGCCATGGCGTCGACGTCACCGCTGCGCCTCTGCCGGTGTTCGTCATCGGCCCCGACGAGGCCGGGCTGATGACGGTGGAGTTGCTCGAGCGCTCCGGCCGGAAGCGCATCCTGGCCAAGGGCCGGACGGCCGTGCGGCCCAACGCCGCGGCTCTCATGACCCTGCGGGTCAACCAGACAGGCAAGAAGGTCCTTCCCAAGTCCCGCAAGATCAAGCTCACGATCCGGGTGACGTTCAGGAGCACCACCGGGGCCGTCACCACGACATCGCGCAGGACCCGCCTGAAGTAGGACACAATGCATCCCATCCGGGATGCATTCGGAATCGTGCTGTTCATCGTCGTCGGCGTGGGCGTGGGCGTCGCGATGGTGACGTTCGCCATGAGCGGCAAGGTGTACGACGAGATCGGAAAGGGCGGGCTGTTCAACGAGGATGACGCCCACGGGCGCCCGCCGACGCCCGCGACGAGCGCGGCGGTGCGCGACGACGAGATCCGCCAGATGCTCGAGGCGCGCAACGCGCGGCGCGTCCGGCAGGGCAAGGAGCCGATCGACGTCGAGGCCGAGATCGCCAAGCTCACGCGGCCCGCGGTGGACGCCGCGCTGCTGGCCGAGATCCGCGACCTCGTCGAGGCCCGCAACGCGCGGAGGGTCCGCCAGGGCAAGGAGCCGCTGGACGTCGAGGCCGAGGTTGCCCGCCAACTCGACGCGCTCACCTGACCCTCCGAGATCGTCAGGGAACCCACCTTCGCCGCCGCGGCCGGCCGCGGTGGCGCATCCGCCGAGCAGCGCCTGTGGCACCCCTCAGTTGCAGGCCGACCGCCGGCTGGGATAGAACGGGGCGCAACATGGCTCCCACCCCCCGTCGCTTCGAGCTCGAAGATGCCGTCGCCCGCCCGGGCACCTACTTCAACCCCTCCACCGAGATGCTGATCGTCGTGGACGACGGCGCTTCGGTCGATGCTGACCTCTTCGAGGACAGCGGTGACGACGCGGAGTGGGTCCTGGTCGCCGATTCGGCGCCGGTGGACGAGACCACGCGCGACGAGCTGATCGAGCGCTTCGCCACCCGCCATGGCTCCGGCCCCACCGGTGCGGTCCGTGCCGACGATGACGACGAGGACGAGGTCGACAACCTCGACGACCTCGGCGACATCGAGCACGAGGAGGGCGCCGACGACGACCCCTACGGCGGGGGCGGTGGCGGCGGCGGCTTCGACGAGTACGACGACGAGGACGAGGACGACGACTACTGAGCGGGCCGCTGCCGCGGCCGCAGCGAGGTTGTGAGCGCCGGCGAGCGACCTCCGCGTGGCCGGCACCGAAACCGCTTCTTTACAGCCCTTTCCCGCCCAGCTGCCACGCTGCGTGCGATGGCTGGGTGCGTGCTGCCGGACGGCCGGCGGATCGGCTGGACCGTCCTCGGGGAGGGATTCCCCGTCATCTACCTCCACGGCCTGATCGGCAGCTCCCTGCGCACCTGTGCCGAGGTGGCCGAGGCCGTCGAGGCGACCGGTGCGCAGATCGTGATGCCGTCACGCCCCGGTTTCGGAAGGTCCACCCGCAGGCACGGTCGCACGCTGCAGGACGCGGCGCGCGACGTCGCCACCGTCGCCGACGCGCTGCACCTCCACCGCTTCGGCGTCCTCGGCGTCTCGGCCGGCGGCCCCGTCGCGCTGGCCTGCGCCCAGCACCTGTCAGACCGCGTGGCCGCCGCGGCGGTCGTCAGCGGCGCCTGCGCCATCGACACGCCGCTCACCGCCCTGGAGCGCCACCTGGCCTGGTGCATCCGCCACCGGCACGTCAGCGCGCTGGCAACGGCGCCAGCCGTCGCCGCGCTGCGGGCCCGCGGCGCGGGCCTGCGCGGCTCCCGCGCGATGCTGGACGACGGCATCCTCGCGATCGGCCCGAACGAGCTGGCCCCGGAGACGATCACCTCCGAAATCCACGTCTGGCACGGCGCCGACGACCCCATCGTCCCCGCCGAGCGCGCGTTGGCCCTCGCCGACCGTCTGCCCAACGGCCACGCCACCGTCCTGCTGGGCGAGGGTCACTTCTTCCTGCGCCGCCGCCTGACGACCGTGCTGGGCACGCTCATCGCCGCGGCTGACGCCCAGGAGCGGACCTACCCCGCAGCCGTCCCGGCCGCGTAGAACGCGCCACCGAGCAGCAGGTACACCACCAGCAGCTGCACCCCCTCGAACCACGTCGACTCCCCCTCGTTGGTGACGTGGTTGGCGACGATCACCGCGATGAGGATGCCGGCCACCTCGAAGCCGTTGAAGACGAGGGCCATCGGGTGCGGGCCGAGGAAGAACGAGCACAGGACCAGCACCGGGGTGACGAACAGCGCGATCTGCGCGGACGAGCCGATCGCGATGTTGACCGCGAGGTCCATCTTGTCCTTGCGGGCCACGATCACGGCGACCCAGTGCTCGGCGGCGTTGCCGACGATGGCGACGACGATCACGCCGATGAAGAACTC
>CAYUDT010000192.1:0-7522 GCA_964443695.1 uncultured Conexibacter sp.
CCCAAGCGCCCGCAGGACCGCGTCGCGCTGACCGAGGCGGCCTCGGCGTTCGGCGAGGCGATCAAGACCTACCAGGCCCAGCCCGACGGTCCGTCGGGCGGCGAGCGCGCCGTCGAGGACGAGGCGCCGCTGGCGACGGTCAACCGCGCGTCGGCGTCGGTGACGATGGCCGACGGGGTGGAGTGCGAGCTGCAGGACGGCGCGGTCGTCATCGCGGCGATCACCTCCTGCACCAACACGTCCAACCCGAGCGTCATGTTGGCCGCCGGCCTGCTGGCCCGCAACGCCGCGGCCAAGGGCCTGACCCGCAAGCCGTGGGTGAAGACGTCGCTGGCCCCGGGCTCGCTCGTCGTCACCGAGTACCTCGAGCGGGCCGGCCTCATCGACGACCTGGAGGCGCTCGGCTTCCACAACGTCGGCTACGGCTGCACGACCTGCATCGGCAACTCCGGCCCGCTGCCGGAGGAGATCAGCGCGGCGATCAACGAGCATGACCTCGTCGCCGTCTCGGTCCTCTCGGGCAACCGCAACTTCGAGGGGCGCATCAACCCCGACGTGAAGATGAACTACCTGGCGTCGCCGCCTCTCGTGGTCGCCTACGCGATCGCGGGCTCGATGGATGTCGACCTGTTCAGCGACCCGCTCGGGCAGGACGCCGACGGCAACGACGTCTACATGCGCGACATCTGGCCCAGCTCCGCCGAGATCGCCCGGACCGTCGAGGAGGCCGTGCAGAGCGACATGTTCCGCGCGTCCTACGCGACGGTGTTCGACGGGTCGCAGGACTGGCAGCAGCTCGACGTTCCCTCGGGCGACACGTTCGCCTGGGAGCCCGACTCGACCTACGTGCGCGAGGCGCCGTACTTCGAGGGCATGGGGCACACGCCCGACCCCGTGAGCGACATCACCGGTGCGCGCGTCCTGGCCAAGCTCGGTGACTCCGTCACGACCGACCACATCTCGCCCGCGGGTGCGATCAAGAAGGACGGGCCGGCCGGCAAGTACCTCATCGAGCACGGCGTCGAGCCCAAGGACTTCAACTCCTACGGCTCACGCCGCGGCAACCACGAGGTGATGATCCGCGGCACGTTCGCCAACATCCGCCTGCGCAACCAGCTCGCGCCGGGCACCGAGGGTGGCGTGACCGTCCTCGAGGAGGGCGGCGAGGTCGTCTCCATCTACGACGCGTCCCAGAAGTTCCAGGCCGACGGCACCCCGCTGGTCGTCCTGGGCGGCAAGGAGTACGGCTCCGGGTCCTCGCGCGACTGGGCGGCCAAGGGCACGCGCCTGCTGGGCGTCGGCGCGGTCATCGCCGAGTCCTTCGAGCGCATCCACCGCTCCAACCTGGTCGGCATGGGCGTCCTGCCTCTGCAGTTCCCGGAGGGCCAGTCGGCCGACTCGCTGGGCCTGACCGGCTTCGAGGAGTTCTCGATCACCGGCTTCGCCGAGGAGCTCAACAACGGCGGTCTGCCCAAGACCTGCACCGTCACCGCCGGCGACGTCACCTTCGAGGCGACCGTCCGCATCGACACGCCCAAGGAGGCGGACTACTTCCGCCACGGCGGCATCCTGCTGTATGTCCTGCGCCAGCTGGCGGCCTCCTAGGCCACTTCGCGACGCACCGCCAGGCGGAGCCGGTCGAAGAGGGCCGGCACGTCGGCGGCGTCGTCGACGACCGCGATGACCTCAGGGCCCGCGACCAGCGGGCCCTGCGTGCCCAGGACGATGTCGGGGCGGGTACGGCGGACCACCGGGCACGCGTTGCGGACGGTGACGGCACCGACGCAGACGAACCCCGGTTCGGTGCGCAGCAGCGTCTCCAGCCCGGCTCGCAGCACCGGGTGGTCCTCGATCACGAGGACGCGGATCATGGGGGACTCACGATCCTTCTATCCGGCGATGGTCAGCGGAATACGGGCAGCCCCCGAATTCGCCGACGGAAGGTCAGTCGGTTGACTAGGTTCTGCGACATGCGGTGGCGAATCGTGGGGGCGTGCGTGGCGCTGATGGTGATGGCGACGCCGGCCGGGGCGCAGCAGCGCGGCGGCATCGTGCAGGTGTCGGCGGCGAGCGACGTCGACTACCTCGACCCGGGCCGGACCTACTACACGACCGGCTACATGATCGCCCTGGCCCAGGTGCGCCCGCTGTACGGGACGTTCCCGGGCCGGGCCGGCATGCAGCCGGACCTGGCCGCGGGACCGCCCCAGGTGTCCGCCGATGCGAGGACGGTGACCGTGCCCCTCCGGCGCGGCGTGCGGTTCGGGCCGCCGCTCAATCGCGACGTCGAGGCCAAGGACGTCAAGTACGCGCTGGAGCGGACCTTCAGCCGCTCGGTCGGTGGCCAGTACACCTTCTTCTTCGACGACCTCGTCGGCGCACCGAAGACGCCACCGCGGACGCCGCAGCCCATCGCGGGCATCGTCGTCGTCGACCCGTACACGATCCAGTTCCAGCTGAAGAGCCCGACGGGCCACGCGTTCGCGCCCGCGCTGGTCCTCCCGGCGACGGCACCGGTGCCCGAGGAGGTCGCGGGCATCCTCGACAAGGGCTCGACGAGCTCCTACGAGGAGCACGTGGTCGCCAGCGGGCCCTACATGGTCACCGACCATCGCCGGGGGCGATCGATCACGCTGCGGCGCAACCCCAACTGGGACCCCGCGACCGATCCGCGCCCGGCCTACCTCGACGGCGTGGACTACAAGGCCAACGACCTCAACCCCGACGCCGCCGGCACGAAGGTGGCAACCGGGTCCCACCTGCTCATGGAGGCGAACGTGCCCAGCACCGTCTACCGCAGGTACGTGCGGTCACGCCGGGCGCAGTTCGCGGTCGTGCCCTCGGGCGGGGTGCGCTACATGTCCCTCAACACCACGGTCAAGGCGTTCCGCGACATCAACGTCCGGCGCGCGGTGGTCGCGGGCTTCGACAAGACGCGGTTGCGCGCCGCTCGTGGCGGGGCGTGGGTCGGCGCGGTCGCCACCCACTTCATCCCGCCCGGAGTCCCGGGCCACGAGGAGGCCGGCGGGGCGCGCGGCCCGCTCCCCAAGCTCTACGCGCCGAAGGGCAACCGATCGCTGATGCGGCAGTACTTCCGCAAGGCGGGCTACCCGAAGGGTCGCTACACGGGCAAGGAGGCGCTGCTGCTCGTGACGTCCAACGTCGACCCCGGCCGGGCGCAGGGGCGAGAGGCCGCCCGGCAACTGCGGACGATGGGCTTCCGGGTGAAGGTCCGCGAGGTGTTCCAGGACGCGGTGTATTCCGTGTTCTGCCAGCGCCCTTCGGCCAACGTGGCCATGTGCGGCAGCGCCGGGTGGTTCAAGGACTTCGACGACGGCGTCGGGTTCCTGCGACCGCTGTTCGACAGCCGCCTGATCTCCAGGAGCGCCAACAACAACCTCGCCGAGCTGCGCGACCCGAAGGTCGACGCGCTCTTCGACAGCGGCAACCTCGCCGCCGGGGGCCCGGCTCGGGCTGCCGCCGCCGGTGCCCTGGACCGCCGGATCGCCGCCGACGCCCCGGCGGTGCCGTTCCTCTGGGACACCACGACGCTGCTCCGGTCCAGCGACATGGCGGCCGTGCCCAACCCGTATTACTCCGACTGGGACCTCTCGTTCAGCGGCTTTCGCTGACCACCGGGGCGTGGCGCCCGTTGGGTGTGCCGACGGGCGTGACCGTCGGGCAGCGCAGCGCCTTCACGCTCCGCCCGGCGACGGCCGAGGGTGCGCCGTTGAGGTTGCCCCACCGGTCGCGGACGCCGCCCGCGCAGACATAGGCGGACTCGCCACGCCGCAGCGTGCGCCGGGTCAGCCAGCGTGACGGGCCGTTGCGGTGCGCCCGCACGCGGGCGACCACCTTCGTCCCGCGCGCGAAGGTGACCACGACGCGCGAGGCCCGGCCCGTGTCCTGCCAGGGGCGAAATGCGCAGGCCAGGCAGTACCACTCGAACTTGTCGGCGCGGTCGGGGAAGGCCGGGTCGCGGACGAAGGACCGCACGCCCTGGATGAAGCGGGGCCTTCCGGCGCGGTCGTCCCAGCCGTCGGGGTAGTCGACCGGGCCGAGCGTCGCCGTCGCCGGCCGGCCGCCCGGGACCTTCACCTCGCGCGCGGGCCCGACGACCACCGACACCCGGCGCGACCGGCCCACCACGGGGGCCGAGGTCGTCAGCCCGCTCCAGGCCCCGACACGGAACGGCGCGGACTCCACGCGGTACGCCGACGCGGCCCGGCCGGTCGCGACGAACCGGTAGGTCCCGACCGGCGTCGCGCGGGCGGAGCCCGGAAGGTCGTAGCGGGAGACGAAGGCCTCGAACCACGCCGTCCAGCGCCACTCCTGCCCACCGGTCAGATAGGACGGCAGGTCGCCGACGGAGGGGAACCTCAGCGTCACGGGCACCTCGCCGGACTCGTCGGCGAAGGGCTCCCAGGTGCCGCGCACCAGGCGCTCGACGCGGACGATCGGGTTGTCGGTGTAGTTGGAGCCGCCGCGCCAGGTGAACGACGCGACGTCGAAGCGCTGGACATCCTTGGGCTGGATCAGCGCCGCGGGCGATCCCGCGGCGGCCGGCACCGAGGCACCGTAGGCGGCGATGACCTGGTCGGCGGTGACGCCCAGGGCCTGCACCTTCGCGTCGGCCACCGCCTGGTCGGCCGCCGTCTTGGCCTGCTGCGCGGCGGTGCCGGCCGGCGGTGGCGGCGCGCCCTGCAACTGCCGGGCCAGCCCGACCAGGTTGGTGGCCATGTAGTCGGAGGAGTGCGGGCCCCACCCGGTCAGCGCCTTGCGGTAGTGGTCGCCGCGCTGGTACTCGCGGTAGGTCGCGATGTAGCCGTTGTAGTCGTTGGCCATCGAGATCGGGACGGTCAGCGCGTAGCCGTAGCCTGCGCTGCGCTCGTCGTCGTCGCAGGTGTAGGGGCCCTTGATCTGCGCCGGGTCGGCGGGCTCGGTCTCCGCGTCGGGCGTGTCCCAGCCGTTGGCGCAGTTGCGGACCTGCGCCTTCATGCGGGCCATCGCCCCGTCGCTGATCGCGGGCAGGCGCGCGTCGGCGGGCGTGCCGCGGCAGGTGTTGCGGTAGCCCTTGAGCAGGCACTCCTTCGTCGGGTCCGGGCACGACCAGGAGGACCCGACCCGCTCGCAGGGCTTCGTCTTTGCCCTGTCGGGATGCGGGCAGTTCCACCTCGAGCCGTCGTAGGGCGGCAGTTCGAAGCACTCCACACCGGTGTCGTCCAGGCCGCGGTAGGTCGCCCAGTCGAAGCCCATCCACTCGTTGCCCGCGACCCGATCCGTTCGCGTCTTGATGTTGCGCGACTGGTCGGCCCACTGCTCGCAGGAGCAGACGGTGAACAGGATCGGCCCGACCCGGAACGCCTGCAGGTGGATCGAGGCGTCCTCCTCGAGGACCAGGAACGAGGGCACGCTGACGTTGGACGGCAGGATGCCCGGGTTCTGCGAGGGCACGCGCGGCACGCCGAACCCGGCCTCGTCGAACGGGCTGGTGCAGTCCGGCAGGCCGACGACCGGCAGCTTCGGGTTGGTCGACAGCAGCTGCTCGGTGCGGCAGTTGGACACGGTGGGCAGCGGGTGGGAGACCGGCCCGGGGAACCACCGGTCGGCCATCAGGACGGGGCCGTCGCGGAAGAACGGCACGCGCGACCGGCCGGCGCCGACCGACCTCCACACGTCCAGCGCGGCGCCCGCGATGAGCGACGCGTTGTACTCGGCCTGCCCGTACTGACGGTGCTCGAAGAGGAGGCGGTCGTGGACGGAGTGGTAGGCGTCGCGCTCGTTCTCGGAGTTGCCCACCGCGTTCTGCGTCACCACCGTGAACGCACCCGTCGTGCGGTCGAGCATCCGCTCGGCGGGGCCGACCCAGTCCGCGGAGATGAGGTCGTTGCCGTCGAGGTTCTCGCCGTGCAGGCTGAAGTTCAGGAGGTTCGCCAGGGGCTTGGGGTGCGCAGGGTCGGAGATGTCGTCGAAGCGGACCAGCGTCAGGTCGCGGTCGGTGTAGGAGTCCGGGAAGCCGGCGGGCGTGCCGTCGTCGGCCACGGCAGGGCCGAGCGCGTTGCGGTTGGACTTCGCGAACGGCACGACGCCGGCGCCGACGCGCACCGGCACCTGCGCCGCGTCGGCGCGCGTGACGGCGTCCGCCAGCGCGTGCGCGTAGTGGTCGTAGGCGCGGATGTCGAAGACGTCCTGGAAGGTCCACGTGCCCGCGGCGGTCGACGTGTAGTAGGGCGAGGAGTGGTCGTGCGTGACGGCGACGGTGATGTTCGCCTGCGAGA
Organism: uncultured Conexibacter sp.; assembly: GCA_964443695.1. Taxonomy (GTDB): domain Bacteria; phylum Actinomycetota; class Thermoleophilia; order Solirubrobacterales; family Solirubrobacteraceae; genus Paraconexibacter. The sequence goes on from CAYUDT010000192.1 coordinate 6,279, forward strand.
AGCCGGTGCCGCGGGCGGCCAGCAGCTGTCCGACGCGGCGGGTCAGCGCGTCCTGGGGGATGTAGAGGTCGTCCTTGACCACCGCGAGCTTGTGCTGCCCGTCGCTGACCACCAGCGCCCGCGCGGTCAGCCGCGACTGCACGCCGTAGGACGGCCGGTTCTTGAACGACTGCACGTGCGGATCGAACTCGTCGGGGTCCAGCGTCTGCGTGGACGCGTACTGCCCCGCCGACGCGCCGACGTGCCAGGAGGCGTCCGCCATCCCGACCCCGGCCCTGATCTGCCCCGCCTGCGCGGCAGGACCCGTGAACCCAAGCACCGCCGCCACGCTCCCCAGCGCGACCGCGACACGCGCAACCCTCCCCATGGACGGAGTCTCGCACGATCGCCAGCGGGTGTTGCCGTTTGGCTAGCCTGAACGCCGATGCCGATTCCCCAGCTGCTGCACGACCTGCTCACCGCCGACGGCCCCTCCGGCTACGAGGGCGCGCCCGCCCAGGTCTGGCGCGAGGCAGCCGCGGCGTTCGCGACCGTGGAGACCGACACGATGGGCAACTCCTTCGCCCGCGTCGCCGGCACGAGCGCGGACGGCCCGAGCGTGGCCATCGTCGGCCACGTCGACGAGATCGGCCTGATCGTCACCCACATCGACGACGACGGCTTCCTCTGGTTCACCAGCGTCGGCGGGTGGGACCCGCAGATCCTCGTGGGCCAGCGCGTCGCGGTGCGCACGCGCGACGGGCGCATCCCCGGCATCTGCGGCAAGAAGCCGATCCACCTGATGTCGCCGGACGACCGCAAGAAGGTCCCGGAGTTGAAGGAGCTGCACATCGACATCGGCGCCAAGGACGGCGACGAGGCCCGCGCGCTGGTCCGCATCGGCGACGTCGCGGTCATCGACGCCGCGCCGCTGGAGCTGCCCAACAACCGGGCGGCGTCCAAGGCGATGGACAACCGCCTCGGCGCGTTCGTCGCGCTGGAGGCCGCGCGCATCGTCGCGGAGGCCGGCGGGGCGCCCGGCGAGGTCATCGCCGTCGCCGCGGTGCAGGAGGAGATCGGCTGCTTCGGCGCGGGGCCGTCCGCCTACACGCTGAACCCGTCGATCGCGATCGCCACCGACGTCACCCACGCCACCGATGCGCCGGGCATCGACGTCAAGCAGGAGGGCAAGCACCCGCTGGGCTCGGGTCCGGTGGTCGAGCGCGGCTCGATCCTGCACCCCTGGGTGTTCGAGCACCTCCACG
>CAYUDT010000193.1:0-7351 GCA_964443695.1 uncultured Conexibacter sp.
TCGACTGGCTGGAGAACATCCGCCCGTGGTGCATCAGCCGCCAGCTGTGGTGGGGCCACCAGATCCCCGTCTACTACCGCGGTGAGGAGACCTACGTCGGGATGACGCCGCCCGAGGGTGAGGGCTGGGAGCGCGACCCCGACGTGCTGGACACGTGGTTCTCGTCGGGCCTGTGGCCGTTCGCGACGCTGGGCTGGCCCGAGCAGACCGACGAGCTGAAGGCCTTCTATCCCACCTCGGTGCTGTCCACGGCGCGCGACATCCTGTTCCTCTGGGTCGCCCGAATGGTCATGCTCGGCCTGGAGTTCGCCGGCGACGTCCCGTTCCGCGACGTCTACGTCCACTCGGTCATCCAGGCCCCGGACGGCCGGCGCATGAGCAAGTCGCTGGGTACGGGCATCGACCCGCTGATGCTCATCGACGGCGGCCCCCGGCCGCCGGTGTTCGCCAAGAAGGAGGGGGAGGACCCCGGCGAGTTCCCCGCCTACGGTGCCGACGCCGTCCGCTTCGGCCTGCTGGCGATGTCCTCCACGCAGGACGTGAAGTTCAACGAGGAGCGCGTCGCCCAGGGCCAGGCGCTGACGAACAAGCTCTTCAACGCGACGAAGTTCGTGCTGGGACGGGTGTCCGGCGACGCCGGGGCCGAGCCGCTGCCCACGGCCGTCGAGGACCGCTGGATCCTCCACAGCCTGCTGCGCTTCGAGCAGGAGACCACGCGGCTGATCGAGCAGTTCGACTTCTCCAAGGCGGCGTTCGGCCTCTACGACTTCGTCTACAGCCAGCTGTGCGACTGGTACCTCGAGCTCATCAAGGGCCGCGAGTTCGACGCCGAGCTGAGCGCGACGGTGCTGTACGTGCTGCGCCGCACGCTGGCCACCTGCCACTCGGTGCTGCCGTTCGTGACCGAGGACCTGTGGGAGCACGTGCCGGGGACGCAGAACCCGCCCACCCTGCTCGCGGCGTCGCAGCTGTCCGTGCCCGACGACCGGTGGGTCGACCAGCCCGCCTACGACGCGGTGCAGGACGCCATCGAGGCCATCAAGACGATCCGCTCCTGGCGCGAGGACGTCGGCGTCAAGCCCGGCCCGCAGCTGCAGGCGCGGATCACCGGCGTGTCCGCCGATGCGGCGGCGCTCATCGCCCGCCTGGCGCGCCTGGAGGACGGTGCCGCGGGCGACGCGGCCGCGACCATCGCGATCCCCGGGGGCGCCGTCGAGGTCCTCGCGGGCGACGCCTTCGACCCTGCTGCCGCCGACGCCAAGAACGAGGAGCAGCGCAAGCACCTCCAGGCGGAGATCCGGCGCGCGGAGGGCAAGCTGTCCAACGCGGGCTTCGTCGACAAGGCCCCGACGGCCGTCGTGCAGGCCGAGCGCGACAAGCTCGAGGGGCTGAAGCGGGAGCTCGCCGAGCTGTGAGGGCTGCCGGAGGCCGCGCGGCCGCCCCGCCCCGACCGCGAGCCGGCCGTGTGAGGGTCCCCGGTGCCGTTCTCTGAGCGGGAGGCCGAGCAGTACCTGCTGTCCCTCGAGCTGTTCGGCATGCGGTTCGGGCTGGACCGCATGCGCCGCCTGATGGTCGCGCTGGGCTCACCGCAGGAGCGCTTCGGGTCCATCCACGTCGTCGGCTCCAACGGCAAGTCCTCGACGGTGCGGATGACGGCGGCGCTGCTGCGGCGCCACGGGCTGCGGACGGGGGAGTACCTGTCGCCCCACCTGGTGGCCTTCGGCGAGCGGATCCGCGTCGACGGGCGCGACACGACCGGGCCGGACTTCGCCCACGCGGTGGACACCGCCCGGGCCGCCGCGCAGGCGGTCGACCGCGACCGGCCCGACGATGACCACGTCACGCAGTTCGAGGCGCTGACCGCCGCGGCCTACGCCGAGCTGGCCCGGGCCGGGGTGGACGTCGCCGTGATCGAGGCCGGCCTCGGCGGCCGCTACGACGCCACCAACGTCATCCCGTCGAAGGTCCAGGTCCTCACGAACGTCGGGCTGGAGCACACGCGCTGGCTGGGACCGACGATCACCGACATCGCGACCGAGAAGGTCGACGTCGTGCAGCCCGGGGCGACGCTGGTCGTCGGCCACGGCCTGCATCCCGACGCCCGCGCGGTCGCGGAGCGCGTCTGCGCCGAGCGGGGGGCGACGCTCATCACGGCGGATGTGAGCGCGCACGTCCCGCTGCTGGCCCGCGGCGCCTTCCAGGAGCGCAACTTCGCGCTGGCCTGCGCGGCCGCGCGTGCCTACCTCGGCCGCGACCTCGACCCCGACGCCGTCCGCGCAGCGGCGGCCGACACCGCGGTCCCGGGCCGCTTCGAGGTCGTCGCCTCCGACCCGGACACGGTCTTCGACGGTGCCCACAACCTGGAGGGTGTGCAGGCGCTTGCGGAGTCACTGCCGGACTTCGTGGCCGGCCGGCCGCTGGCCCTCGTGCTCTCGGTCCTCGACGACAAGGACGCGGCCGCGATGCTGCAGGCGCTGCTGCCGCTGACGACCCACCTGGTCTGCTGCAGCTGCGCCAACCCGCGGGCCCTGCCGGCCGGGACGCTGGCCTCGCTGGCGGGGCAGGTGGGGCACGTGGACACCCGCATCGAGCCCGATCCCAAGCGGGCCCTGACACTCGCTCGAGACCTCATCGCGCCGGGCGGAGTGGCATTGGCGACCGGCTCGCTCTACCTTCTTGCCGACCTGTTGCGACCCGCTGACGGCCGCGCAGCCTCGATGCTTTGAACGACGACGGCCCCTCAGTCCCCAAGATGATCGCTGCGGTGGCGGTCATCGTCGCGCTCGTGATCCTCGTGTTCTTCGCGATCGGGTACGGATTCGGCCGGGCGTACCTGTAGACATAACGGAAGGAAGTCCCAGCTCAGGGGCGAATCCTTCCCGGGCACCCGTGCCCTACCCTTCTATGCACATGACGTGGTACCTCGCATCTGGCGTCTTCGGGATCGAGAACGACAGCCTCAACACGGCCGTCAAGCTCCTGATCCTGTTCCTGGTCGTCATCTGGCTGTCGCTGATCTACTACACCTACAGCGACGCCCGGCGCCGGATCGCCGATCCGATGCTGATCGGCTGCGCGACGGCAGCCTCGCTCTTCCCCTTCGTGGGGACGATCGTCTACATGATCGTGCGCCCGCCGGAGTTCCTGGACGACGTCCGCGAGCGCGAGCTGGAGATGCAGGCTGCGGAGGCGCGCCTGCACCAGGCCGACTACTTCCTGTGCCCGCACTGCGACTACCAGGTCGAGAAGGACTTCCTGCGTTGCCCGTCGTGCCTGCGCAAGCTGAAGGACCCGTGCGGCAACTGCTCCAAGCCGCTGGACCCCGAGTGGAAGCTCTGCCCCTACTGCGAGGCCGAGATCCCGGGTGTCACGCCGACCCGCCGGCGACGGCGCCGGCGCACCGAGGACGAGCCGCAGCCGGTCGGCGAGGCCGGCTCCGTCGAGTAGTCGGCGGCTGCGCCGCCGTCGGAGGTGCTCGCTGACGCTCGCACCTCCGGCCACGCGTCCCTGCGGCGCGTGAATGCGTAGGCTGCGCTCCGTCATGGAACGCACCCTCATCCTGGTCAAGCCCGACGCCTTCGCGCGAGGCCTCACCGGCGAGATCCTGGCCCGCTTCGAGCGCAAGGGCCTGAAGATCGTCGCCCTCAAGCTGCTGCAGACGCCGCGCGAGACGGCCGAGACGCACTACGCCGAGCACGCCGAGCGCCCGTTCTTCGGCGAGCTCGTCGACTTCATCACCAGCGCGCCGCTGGTCGCCCTGATCCTCGAGGGTCAGGACGCCATCAAGGCCGCCCGCCAGCTCATCGGCGCCACGAACCCGCTGGAGGCCGCCACCGGCTCCATCCGCGGCGACTTCGCGATCGAGATCGGCACGAACATGGTCCACGGCTCCGACTCGCCCGAGTCGGCCGCGCGTGAGATCGGCGTCTGGTTCCCGGAGCTCTAGGCCAAGGGGTGCCGCAGCCGACGCGCCACGAGCAGCGTTGCCACTGCCTGCCGTGTCGGTGTAGGTGGGTCCCCTGACCTCGTCATCGCTCATCCTCGCGAGCGCGTCGCCCCAGCGGCGCGCGATCCTCACCCAGCTGGGGCTGACGTTCGACGTCGTCCCCGCCGACGTGGAGGAGCTCTCCCAGGGCGACCCCGAGCAGGTCGCCCTGGAGAACGCCGTCCTCAAGGCCGACGCCGTCGACGGCGACCTCGTCATCGGCGTCGACACGCTCGTCGCCCTGGACGGCGAGATCTTCGGCAAGCCCGCCGACGCCGACCACGCCGCGCAGACGCTCACGCGCCTGCAGGGACGCGCCCACGAGGTCTGGAGCGGCATCGCCGTCAAGGACGGCGGGACGCTGCGCAGCGCCACCGCCCGCACGGCCGTGCGCTTCGCCGCCGCCACGCCCCAGGAGATCGACGCCTACGTCGCCACGGGCGAGTGGCAGGGGCGCGCCGGCGGCTACGCGATCCAGGGCATCGGCGCCTGGCTCGTCGCCGGCATCGAGGGCGACTACCTCAACGTCGTCGGTCTTCCCGTGACCGCCCTGCGCCGCCTCCTGCCGGACCTTCTCAGCTGACCCTCACCGCGTAAGGTGCGCCCATGCGTCGCATGTGTGGGGCTCTGGGGGCAGCCCTCATCCTGCTGCCGGCTGCTTCGGCATCTGCCGAGATCAGCCAGCGCTACGCCCCTGCCGACGGCACCCCCGTCCTGATCGACCCGGTCCGTGAGGGCTCCACCGTGGAGTGGCGGCGCTGCGCACCGGACTGCAGCGACGTCGTGGCGACGGGAACGGTCTACAACGCCGGGGTCACCGCGAGCGGGACCCGCTTTCGCGCCGACATCACGTTCGAGGACCGAAACCTGACCGAGTATTCGGCCGTCTGGCAAGGAGGGCCGGTGGCCACCACCGCGCCAGCGTTGAGCGACACACCGGCCGTCGGTCAGCGGCTCGAGCTGACGGACGGGACGTGGTCGGGGGGCTGGCCCGGGTCCGGGTCCTCCACGACAGTGGTGCCGGGCGGCATCACGGCAACCAACGCGCCCCTGACGCGCGACTTCTTCGGCAAGACGCTGACGCCCGTCTCCGTGCTGCTCGCGCCCGGCCAGCTCGCCAACGAGACGGTCGGCGGCGCTGTCGGACCGGTGAGCCGGGGCGCCACGATCGGCCCGGTCCTGTGGAGCACGCCCCCGGCCCTGCCGAAGGTCGGTGGCAAGCTCGCCGCCGGCAGCGAGGTGCGCCTGGTGCTGGGAACGTCCCCGGACGTTCCCAGCGGTCTGCTGCGCTCGGCGCTCCGGGCTTGCCCGACCGCTCAGGACGGTCAGGGCTGCGTCCTGGTCGGCACGTTCCGGACCGAGTTCGAGCGCAAGGTCAAGCTGCCGTCATCGAAGCTGGGATGGTACGTCGGAGCCGTGGAAGCGCTGTTCCTGCCCACCTGGGGGATGAGCCACAAGGCGCTGCCGGTGGCCGGACCGACGGTGTTCTTCGCGCCGCTGTCGCAGGCGCCGCTGGGCCTCGCGTTCACGCCGAACGTGAAGCTGCGGAGCACGGCACTGGATCTTGGGGACGGTCGTGTCCAGCTCGGAACGATCTCGTGTCACGGGCGCTGCACCGCATACGTCACGGTCGACGGCGGCCGGCCCCAGACCCTGGGGATCAGCCCAGGTAGGAGAAGGATCACGGCGCCGCGGGGCCGCGGCTCGTCGATCACCGTGAAGGTCGCCTTCGACCACTCCGACGTGGTCGCGAGCGGCAGGGTCCGGCTCAAGCGGAGATAAATTTGGGCCAACCTCGACCTCTGGTCGAGGGATGGTTCGCCGGCGCACACCCGGGCCGGAAAGTGCTGGCGAGCAAGGGATGTCGCGCCTCACCCTCGACCTGAGGTTCAACCCCCGCGAGACCCTCGACCCGAACATGACCTTTGCGACGAAATCTCGCTTGCGTGGGACAGGGTGTCGAGCACCCAGCCGCTACACTCGAAAGCGGACGCGGCCAACAGGCCCGGCTCCACGCAGCCCTTTTCGGCGTGGAGCGACACCGGGCAGGCCGCAGCCACCGCGCTCCCATGGGCATGTTCAGCTACCTCACCGGTTTCGGTGGCCGCGATATGGCGGTCGACCTCGGCACCGCCAACACCCTCGTCTACGTCCGCGGCCGCGGCATCGTGCTCAGCGAGCCGTCGGTCGTCGCGATCGACTCGCGCACCGGCGAGGTGCACGCCGTCGGCATCGAGGCCAAGCGCATGCTCGGCCGCACCCCGGGCACGATCCAGGCCATCCGGCCGCTGAAGGACGGCGTCATCGCCGACTTCGACGTGACCGAGGAGATGCTGCGCCACTTCATCCAGAAGGTGCACCAGAACCGCTTCGCGCACCCGCGCGTGGTCGTCTGCGTGCCCTCCGGCGTCACCGGCGTCGAGAAGCGCGCCGTCGAGGAGGCCTGCCTCTCTGCCGGCGCCCGCCAGGCGTACCTCATCGAGGAGCCCATGGCCGCCGCGATCGGCGCCGGGCTGCCCGTCGGCGAGCCCACCGGCTCGATGGTCGTCGACATCGGCGGCGGCACGAGCGAGGTCGCCGTCATCTCGCTCGGCGGCATCGTCGTCTGCCAGTCGATCCGCATCGGCGGCGACGAGCTCGACGAGGCGATCATCAACTACGCCAAGCGCGAGTACAAGCTGCTCATCGGCCAGCAGACCGCCGAGGAGGTCAAGCTGGAGATCGGCTCGGCCTACCCGATGGAGGAAGAGGTCCAGGCCGAGATCCGCGGGCGCGACATGGTCTCGGGGCTCCCGAAGACCGTCGTGCTCACGTCGGAGGAGATCCGCCAGGCGCTCGAGGAGCCGCTGTCGCAGATCATCGACGCGGTGAAGGAGACCCTCGATCGCACCCCGCCGGAGCTGGCCTCGGACATCATGGACCGAGGCATCATGCTCGCCGGCGGTGGGTCGCTGCTGCAGGGGCTCGACGAGCGCCTCAGAGAAGAGACCCAGATGCCCTCGCACCTGGCCGAGAGCCCGCTGACATGTGTCGCGGTCGGCTCGGGTCGCTCCCTCGAGGAGTTCGAGGTCATCCACCGCTCGAACAAGAATTCCCGCAATCGCCGGCGCAGGTATTAGGACCATGCGCTGCAATCTCGGGTCCCAACTGGAGTACCTGTTGTCGTGTACGACCCCAAGACGATCCGACGACGCCGAGCTGTCCTTGCGCTGCTCGTCGTCGCCTGCTTCGTCCTCCTGACAGCCAGCTTCGGCGGTTCCGGCGGTGCGGTTGGGTCCTTCCAGCGCACGGTCTTCTCCGTCTTCAGCCCCATCCAGGACGGCGCCAGCCAGGCGCTGAGCCCGATCCGCAACCTCTTCGGGTGGG
>CAYUDT010000194.1:0-7328 GCA_964443695.1 uncultured Conexibacter sp.
TCTCCAAGCTCATCGTCTGGGACGCCGATCGCGAGCAGGCCACCCAGCGCATGCTGCGCGCGCTGGGCGAGTACGAGATCGAGGGCCTGAAGACGCTCATCCCGTTCCACCAGAAGATCATGGCCACCGAGGACTGGGCCAAGGCCTCGACCTGCAAGGACCTGCTCGAGGACAAGGACTGGCTGAAGACGCTGGCCTTCGAGAAGCCCGTCCTGGTCGACGACGAGGGCGCCGAGAAGGCGACCCGCACCTACGAGGTCGAGGTCTCCGGCAAGCGCTTTGACGTCAAGGTCACCGGCGAGGCGTTCGCGGGCGCGGTCGCGGCGGCACCGGCCAACGGCGCCGCCAGCCCCAAGAAGCGGGGCGAGCGCAAGGCCTCCGCGTCGGGCGGCCCGGACCTGGTCGAGTCGCCGCTGCAGGGCAACATGTGGAAGGTCAAGGTCGCCAAGGGCGACACGGTCGAAGCGGGCCAGCTGCTCTGCATCATCGAGGCGATGAAGATGGAGAACGAGATCACGGCGCCGAAGGCGGGCGTGGTCGAGGAGCTCCACGTCACCGAGGGCGAGCCCATCGCGGCCGGTGCCCCCATCGCCAAGATCGTGGCGCCGAAGGCCGAGTAGCCCAGCACCACACCTGCGCTGGACCGACGGCCGCGCACCAGCGCGGCCGTCGTGTATCCGGGCGCAGGCCGACCCCGCGCCTCGAACGTCAAGGTTGACTATGGTGGCCGCATGTCCGCCACCCGCCTGCTGGTGCTCGGTGCCATCCGCATCCTGCAGCCCGTCCACGGCTACGAGGTGCGCCGCGAGCTCAGCACGTGGCGCCTGGAGGACCGCACCAACGTCAAGCCCGGGTCGATCTACGGGGCGATCAGGACGCTGGAGAGGGACGGCTGCATCGCGGTCGACAGCGAGGACCCGGGCAACCCGGGCCGGCCCGACCGGACCCGCTACGTCCTGACCGGCGAGGGCGAGAAGGAGTTCCAGGTGCTGCTGCGTGAGTCCTGGTGGACGGTCTCGCCACCGAAGGAGCCGCTGATCCCGGCGCTGACGATGATGCTGCAGATGCCGCGGGACGAGTTGGTCAAGGCGCTTGCCACCCGCATCGCCGCGCTGGAGGGCGAACTGGAGTCGATGGCGTTCTTCCGCGGCTCGATCAAGAACGGGGCGACGGGCGCGGATGGCGAGGTCCCTGAACACGTGCGCGAGATCGTCGACTTCATCACCGCCCGGACGAAGGCGGAGTTGGAGTGGACCATCGGGTTGCGCAAGCGGGTGAAGGCCGGTCTTTACCAATTTGTTAGTCAAATTTGACTAAAGGCCGCGCGCCTGTCACGGTCCTGCCCGTGACCACCCCCAACCCCATTTCCGTCCAAGGCCTGGCGCGCAGCTTCAAGACACGCGACGGTCTTGTGGAGGCCGTCAAGGGCATCGACTTCGAGGTGCAGCCGGGCGAGATCGTGGGACTGCTCGGGCCGAACGGCGCCGGCAAGACCACCACGCTGCGCATGCTCACGACGCTGCTGGAGCCCTCGGCCGGCCGTGCCACCGTCGCCGGGCACGACCTCGCCACGCAGGCCAAGCAGGTCCGCAGTCGCATCGGCTACGTCGCCCAGGTCGGCGCGATGCCCGCCGCCGGGACGGTCGTCGGCGAGGAGCTCGTTACCCAGGCACGCCTGCAGGGCATGTCCAAGGGCGATGCCGCGGCCCGCCTCGCAGAGCTGGCGCCCCGGCTGAACCTCGACGGCCTGGAGGCCCGCAGCCTGATGGAGCTCTCCGGCGGCCAGCGCCGCCGCTTCGACGTCGCCCTGGGCCTGATGCACACGCCCACCGTCGTCTTCCTCGACGAGCCCACCACGGGCCTGGACCCGCAGTCCCGCGCCAACCTCTGGGAGCACATCCGCCGGCTGCGCGACGAGACCGGCGTGACGATCCTGCTGACCACCCACTACCTCGAGGAAGCCGACGCGCTGAGCGACCGGATCCTTGTGATGGACGACGGGAGGCTCGTCGCCGACGACACGCCCGCCGCGCTGAAGGCCAGGGTCGCCGGCGACGTCATCCGCCTGGGCTTCGTGACCGAGGAGGACCGGGCCCGCGCCGCGGGCCTTGTCACCGGTGCACGCGACGTCGTCGCCGACGGCACGATGCTCGCGGTCACCGTCGACAGCGCTGCGGAGTCCACCGCCCCGCTCCTCGGCGCGCTGCAGAGCGCCGGGCTGCAGCCGACGAGCGTGGGCATCGACCGCCCGTCCCTGGACGACGTGTTCCTTACCTTGACCGGCCACTCCCTCCGCGAGGACGCATCCTGATGCTGACCGAGACCTCCATCATCTTCACCCGCCAGATGCGCATCCTGCTGCGCAACCCCGTGTGGGTGTTCTTCGGCCTGACCCAGCCCATCATCTACCTCGTCCTCTTCGGCCCGCTGCTGAAGAACGTGCAGGGCGGCGGCCTCGGCGGCGACGACTCGTGGCGGATCTTCGTCCCCGGGCTGCTGCTGCAGCTGACGATCTTCGGGGCGGGCTTCGCCGGCTTCGGCATCATCCAGGAGCTGCGCGAGGGCGTCATCGACCGTCAGCGCGTGACGCCGGCCTCGCGCCTGGCGCTGATCCTCGGCCGCTGCCTGTCCAACGTCGTCACGCTCGCGGTGCAGGGCGCGATTCTCGTCCTCGTCGCCATCCCCTTCGGGCTGGATCCGTCGTGGGGCGGCATCGCCGTCAGCGTGGTGCTCGTCGCGCTGCTGGGCCTGGGCATCTCGGCGTGGTCCTACGCGATGGGCCTCATCCTCAAGGACGAGGACGCGTTCGCCCCGATGATCCAGGGCGTCTCGCTGCCGCTGCTGCTGCTCTCCGGCGTGCTGCTGCCGATGTCGCTGGCGCCGGGCTGGCTGGACACGGCCTCGAAGATCAACCCGCTCACCCACGTGGTCGACGGCACCCGCGCCCTGTTCCGCGGCGACCTCGGTGACTCCGACGTCTGGCTGGGTACCGGCATCGCGCTGGGCCTGAGCGCGCTGCTGGCCTATTGGGGCTCGCGCGTCTTCGCGCGCCAGAGCGCCTGACGGGTCGATCGAGACCAGGACGAGACACCCGTAGCGCGACTGGGCCGTACTGTCGGCTCATGTTGACGCGCGCGGGTGCTCTGGCCGTCCTGCTGATCGCGGCCGGCGCCGCACCCGCGGCGGCCGTCGACACCACGCCGCCCGAGCTGCTCAGCGTCGTCCGCGACCCGGGCCAGCAGCAGCGCAACAAGGACGGCCTGCAGAACTGGGTCATCACGTTCAGCGAGCCGGTGTACGGCTTCACGCAGAACAACTTCGGTGTCTCCGACGACCCGGACGGCTTCGCCACCGCGGTGCCCAACTGGAACTTCCCGAACGGCAACGCCACGGGGGCGATGTCGATCGCCACGCCGTCGGGGACGGGCAGCGTCCAGGCGTACGTCATCAACCTCCACGACGGTGCGATCACCGACGCCGCAGGCAACGCCTGGACGGGCGGCATGCCGGCGCAGGAGAACAACGGGTTCTACGTCGACCGTGACGGCCCGCATCCGACGATCTACCCCGATCCGCTGACCGGTGGCGTCACCGCCGACTCGCCCGTGCGCTTCCTCCTGGACTTCACCAACGAGGAGGACGTCGACTACAGCACGATCCACCCCGTCGTCTCCGGCACCGCGGGCGCCACGACCGCGAAGCTCGTCCCGCCGGGCGACGGCGCCGACCCCATCGACCGGATCATCGAGGTGAGCGACATGACCGGTCCGGGCACGGTCGTCGTCTCCCTGCCCGACGGCGCGTTCCTGGACACCCTCGACAACCCGTCCCACGCGGCGGTCGTCGCCCCGGGGGCCGAGTCTGCGCAGTACACCGGAGCGGGCACGCCGAAGCAGAACCCGGGCACCGGCAGCGGCAGCGGCACGCCCGGCTCACCGCAGCAGACGCCGCTGACCCCGACCGCCCCAGGCGCGCAGTTCCCCACCCCGGCGCCTCCTCCGCCACCGAAGGACACCACCCCACCCACGCTGAAGCTCGGCGCGCTGGGCGCGTTGAAGTTGTCGGCCAGGAAGGCACTCACGATTCCCGTGGCCTGCACGGACGGCACGGGCTGCACCGTCTCGGTGGTCGTGAAGGCCAAGCGCGCCGTGCTGTGCAAGGCCGGCCGCAGGCTCACGACGGGCCGGACGGCGAAGCTCGGCGTCGCCTGCTCCAAGGCCGGTGCTGCGACGATCCGCCGCGCCGGTCGCAAGGGCCTGCCGGTGACCATCACCGTCACCGCGACGGACGCCGCGGGCAACACCGCCAGGACGGGCAGGACCGGCCGCGCCCGGTGAGCGCCTAACGTGTAGCGGGTGAGCTGCACGTGGCGAGGAGACGAGGACGGCTTGGGGCAGGTCGCCGCGCTGTTCGGACACGGTGAGGACGACACCGTCGGCCTGCTGCCGCTGGCGGATGAGAACACCTACGTCCGCGACCTCGAGGGCCTGTACGTCGACTGGCGCTCCGCGGAGACGCCGGACCCGAGGCTGCTGGTCCTGACCGACGACGTGGCAACCGCGCTGGGTGCGTCTCCTGACGCACTGCGGACGGACGCAGGCATCGCCCAGCTGCTGGGCCAGGGCGTCGCGGGCACGGTCGCCCAGGGCTATGCCGGCCACCAGTTCGGCGGCTGGTCGCCCCGGCTCGGTGACGGCCGCGCGTTGCTGCTCGGGGAGGTCGTCGGCGCCGACGGCATCCGCCGCGACGTCGCGTTGAAGGGCTCAGGACGCACGCCGTTCGCCCGCTCCGGGGACGGCCGCGCCGCGGTCGGGCCGATGCTCCGCGAGCACCTCATCTCCGAGGCGATGCACGCGCTGGGCATTCCCACCACCCGCGCGCTGGCGGTCATCGCGACCGGCACCGACGTCCCCCGCGAGACGCTGTTGCCCGGCGCGGTGCTCGTGCGCGTCGCCTCGAGCCACCTCCGCGTCGGCACCTTCGAGTACGCCGCCCACACGCTGCGCGACAAGAACCTGCTCGCCCGGCTGTTGCGGCACGCCGCCGCCCGGCACCATCCCGACACGGACGGCCCGCTGGAGTTCTTCGACGCCGTCGTCGGTGTCCAGGCCGAGCTCATCGCCCGGTGGATGCACGTCGGCTTCGTCCACGGCGTCATGAACACCGACAACATGACGATCTCCGGGGAGACCATCGACTACGGCCCCTGTGCGTTCATGGAGGCCTACGACCCGCTCACCGTCTTCAGCTCCATCGACCACGGCGGGCGCTACGCCTACGGCCGTCAGCCCGCGCTGGCCCAGTGGGACCTCGCGCGGCTGGCCGAGGCGCTGCTGCCGCTGATGGGCGACGACCACGAGGCCGCCGGGCGGCAGCTCATGGCCGTCCTGGAGACCTTCCCGGAGCGCTTCGACGAGCACTGGCGCACCGGCATGTTCGCCAAGCTCGGCACCGCCGACGCCGACCAGGCGCTCATCAACGACCTGCTGCAACTGCTGCACGACCACGGCGTCGACTGGACCACCGCGTTCCGCGCGCTGGCCGACGAGGCCCGCGGCAACACGGGCGCGTTCGGCGTCCTCACGGCCGGGGACCCGGCGGCGACGACCGCCTGGCTGGACCGCTGGAAGCAGCTCCGGCCCGACCCCGACGCGATGGACCGCGTCAACCCGGCCGTCATCCCCCGCAACGCCGCGGTGGAGGACGCGCTGGCCTTTGCGACCACCGGCGACCTGGGACCCTACGAGGAGCTGCTGGCCGCGGTCCGCACGCCGTTCACGCCCAACGCGAGATACGCGCGGCCCGCCGACGGCGACTACGTCACCTACTGCGGCACCTAGTGCCGGCTTCTCCGGCTTGGACGTTGTTCGCTGACGCTCACGACCTCCGGCGCTGACGGTCGCGATGTCTAGGTGATGATCCGGCGCCGGGTCTGCCGGATCGCCAGCGCCCACATCACCGCGCCGAACACCGCCAGCGCCAGGACGCGCAGCAGCGAGGACGCCGCGAAGTCGTCGAACGTCGCCGCCCGGACCAGCTCCACGCAGTGGTGCAGCGGGTTGAACTCGCTGGCCACCTGCGCCCACTCCGGCAGCGAGGTGATCGGGAAGAACGTCCCTGCGACGAGCATCATCGGCGTCAGCAGCGCACTGGTCACGTAGCTGAAGTTGTCGATGCTGGAGACCAGGGCGGCGACGTAGGTGCCCAGGCACGCGAAGCCGAACCCGGTGAGCGCCGCGACGAGCGGCACCAGCACGACGGTCGCGTGGACGTCCAGCCCGAAGAAGGTGCCGACGACGATCGGCGCGCAGCCGAAGATCGCGCACCGCAACGCCAGCCACAGCACCTCGGCGGTGACGAGCTCGGCGACGTCGACCGGCGCGGCGAGGATGCCGTCATAGGTGCGCTGGAACTCCCGTTTGACGAATGCGCCGAACATCGCGTTGAACGCGCTGCTGAACAGCACGGCCGTGGCGACGGTGCCCGTGGCGACGAAGTCGAGGTAGTCGATCCCGTCGACGTCATCCAGCACGCGGCCCAAGCCCAGGCCGAAGGCCAGCAGGTACACCGTCGGCTCCATCGTCGAGCTGAACGTCGAGGAGCGCCAGTAGGAGCCGAAGTTGATGATCTCGCGGGTCATCACGCCGGCCACGGCGGAGCCCTCGATGCGGCGCAGGCGCCGGCGACGCGGTGCCGGGGTGCTCATCCGTCGATCTCCTCACCGGTCAGCTTCACGAAGACGTCCTCGAGGTTCGCCGGGCGACGTTCGCCGTCGGGCAGGTTGCCGTCGGCGCCCGCAGCGTCGAGGATGGCGATGCTCGTGCCGGTGCGCCGTGTGGCAAAGCCCGCGGCGCGCGCGGCCGACTCGACCTCGGTGAGCTTCGCGGCGGGACCGTAGACCTCGCGGACCTCGGTGCCCGCGTGGCGGCGGATCAGCTCCTGCGGCGGCCCGCTGTCCACCGCCTCGCCCGCGGACATGATCGTCACGTGGTCGGCCAGGCGCTCGGCCTCCTCGATGTAGTGCGTCGTCATCAGGATCGAGGTGCCCTGCGCGCGCAGTCCGTCGATGAGCGCCCAGAGCTCCTGACGGACCTGCGGGTCCAGGCCGACGGTGGGCTCGTCGAGCAGCACCAGCCGCGGGTGGTGCATCAGCGCACGGGCGATCAGCAGCCGGCGGCGCATGCCGCCGCTCAGCGCGTCGACCCGGGTGTCCGCCCGGTCGGTCAGCCGCGCGATCTCCATGCCCCGCTCCACGGCCGCCCCGCGCTCACGTGCGGGCACGCGGTACAGCCGCGCGAAGATCCGCAGGTTGTCGCGGACGCTCAGCG
>CAYUDT010000195.1:0-7264 GCA_964443695.1 uncultured Conexibacter sp.
TCTCGTCGACGACGTCGGCCCGCTTGCGCTTGCCGATCACGTCGTAGCTCGCGTTGCGGGCTGCGGTGAACAGGTAGGCGCCGAAGTTGAGCTCGCGATCGGCCGGGATCGAGGGCAGGCGCTGCAGGACCTTGACGAAGGCGTCCTGCGTGGCGTCGGCCGCGTCCTCGCGGCTGCCCACGAGGCGCAGGCAGAAGTTGAAGATCTTCTGCTCGTAGGAGTCGTAGAGGTGGGCGAACGCCTGGCCGTCCCCGCCTGCGGCGGCACGTGCGAGCTGGGCTTCGTCGAGGCCGCGCATCGTATGGACTTTACGCCAGGGTTCACCCGAAATCACTTCTTCTTGACCCTGATCTGACGTCTCACAACGGTCGCATTGCCGGCCTTGTCGGCGGCCGTGACGGCGATCGTGAACGTGCCACCCTTGCCGTAGGCGTGGGTCACGTCACGGCCCTCGACCTTCGCCCCGTCGCCGAAGTTCACGCGCACGACCTTGATGCCCGAGCCGGCCGGCGAGTCGATCGAGCCGTCGGCCGCGGTGACCTTCACGCGCAGCTTGCGGCCCTTCTTCTTGACGCCCGAGACGCTGAAGGTCACCTCGGGCGGCGTCGCGTCGACGCGCAGCACGCGCTCGGGCGCGGTGTAGGACTGGCCGCGGCGGTCGGTCGCCACGACCTTCCACCTGTGCTCGCCGTCGGGGATCGCGACGGGCGGCGTGAACTTCGTGTCGGTGGTCGTCCCGACCTCCTGCCCGTCGACGATGACGTGGTAGGTCGGCGGGCCCCACAGCTCGAACGACGGCTGCCAGGCCAGCGGCGGGCGGGCGAACTTGCGGTAGTTGACGGTCGTGTAGGTGCGGAAGTTGCCCGGGACGCGGTCGAAGCCCGCGCTGAACAGCGTGCCCCGAGCGACGTACGTCGCCACGGCGTCTCCGGCGCGGTTGACGGCGGCGTCGAAGCCGGCGTTGGCGTCCACGACGGGGTCGCTCAGCGTGCGGGCGGGCTCGGGCCCCGGGACCGTGCGCTTGGCGGCATCGACCTTGTAGGAGGTCGCGCGCACCGCCGCCGTGAGGTTCGTGGTGCCGGTGAGCCAGAAGACGTAGAGGAACGTGTTCTCGGCCGTGCCGCCGACGACGTGCGGATCGGCGCCGCCGGCCCCGTCGACGTTGACCGCCGGGAAGAACTTGTTGTCGTGCAGGATCGAGACCTGCGGCGTGTGCGAGGCGGTGGACGTCGCGGCAAAGCCCTCGCCGCGCCCGCTCATGTCGATGAAACCGGAGACGGCGTCGTCGCCGGAGCCGAAGTCGATCGCGTCGACGCGGGTCTCCTGCTCGAAGAGCGAGCCGACGAGGCGCTTGGCGACGAGGTGGTAGCGGCCGTCGTCGAACTGCTGGCGGAAGGTGGCCCAGGCGAAGCTCGAGTCGTCCTCGATGTCGATGCTGGGGTTGTCCGCGGCGCCGCCGGAGTGCCCGTCGAGGGTCGGGACGTTGAGGTCCTGCGGCGCCGTCGAGAGGCGGTCGAAGAAGACGCGGCGGCCGTAGACGTGGCCGTTCTCGCCCCAGACGATGACGGCGGTGCCGTCGGCGCTGACGGCCACCTCGCTGCGCCCCGTGCCGGTGCCGGCCGTGGCGGGCTGGTTGATGTCGACGACGTCGGGCAGCAGGTTGAAGGTCTGGCCGTCGCGCGGCAGGCGGGCGACGCGGACGTCCCCGCCGCTGGTGAAGGAGACGTAGGCCGACCCCGTGATCGACATGTCGATCGAGGGGTTCGATGCATCCTGGCCGATGGCCTGTGGTGCCGTGAAGCTGGGGGCGCCCGCGGGGCGCAGGGCGGCGAACAGCTGACCGCCGGAGACGTAGGCGACCGTCACCCGGCCGCCGTCGGACGCGGCGACGACGGGCTGGGAGCCCGCGCCGGCCAGCCCGGCGTCGACGCGCTCGGGAGCCTGCCAGACGCCGTTGACCAGCCGGCTGACGAAGACGTGGTTGATGCCGCCGTCCTGGCGGACGTAGCCGACGGCGCCGGAGCCGTCGCGGGCGACGTCGACGTCGCCGACGCTGACGACCGCGCCCGAGCTGTCGACGGGCTCACCGTTGAAGTAGTCCGCATGCGCCGCGGGTACTGCGGCCAGGAGGGCTGTGGTGGCGGTGAGCACGGAAAGCAGGTGTCGTGACGACATCGTGGGAAAGGGACTCCTTGGGGTCACGCTTCTTGGCAACCGGTGGACGGCCCGGAAGTTACGGGCTGTCCCCCATTTTCTGCGTCACTGCGCCGACCGCGTCGGCGTTGCAGGTGTTCGCCTGCGCTCACAACCGCAGAGGACGCGGATCGGACTCAGCTGCGGACGATGCCCTCGGCAGCCGATTCGGCCTGCCAGGACGCCATCTCCTGGGTGATCCGGGCCTCGTCCCAGCCCAGCTCGGCGCCCATGGTGCGGGCGACGCGCTCGGTGGTCTCGGGGCTCGTGACCGCCCGGGCGGCGGTGAGGCCCAGCCGCGTGCGCCGCAGCAGCGCGTCACCGAGGTGACGGGCCTGCTCGTGGCGGGCGGCGTGCACGATCTCGGCCAGCAGGTCGTACGGCGGTCCGCCGCCGGCGTCGGCCACGACCGGCTGGGCCAGCTCGCCGCGCTCGGCGGCGATGGCCAGCACCTCGTGGGCGGCGTGCCCGTAGCGGCCGGCCAGCTGCTGGTAGGCGCCCTCGGGGACGCCCTCCACGCGCGGCAACTCGTCGGCGGTGATCGCCTGGCCGAGCGGGATCTCGTGGGTGCGGCAGGGCGCGTCGCGGGCGTCGCGCTCGACGAGGCGGTCCACCGTCATCTTGGCCATGCGCCGCCAGGTCGTCAGCTTGCCGCCGGTGATGGTGAGCATGCCGCTGGACGTCTCGTAGAGCTCGGCCTTGCGGCTGATGTCGACGGACTTGCGCGGGTCGCCGGTGGAGATCAACGGCCGCACGCCGGCGTAGGCGCCGGTGAGGTCGGAGGCGGTGAGGTTCGTGCCGAAGTAGCCGTTGGTCGCGTCGAGCAGGTACTCGATGTCCTCGTCGGCGGGCGCGATGTGCTCGAGGCTGGCCTCGGGGTCGTAGTCGTTGTCCGTCGTGCCGATGAGGGTGCCGCCCAGCCACGGCAGCGCGAAGATCGTGCGGCCACCGCCGGCCGGGACGATCGCGCCGCTGATCAGCGGCAGCTGGTCGTGGCGCAGCGTGATGTGCGTGCCACGGCTGGGGCTGATGCGCGGTACCTCGGCCTCGTCGTGCAGCTCGCCCGGGCGCAACCGGTCGGCCCAGACGCCGGTGGCGTTGATGACGTTCGTGGCGCGGACCTCGAAGCTCTCCCCCGTCGCCGTGTCGGTGACGTTGACCCCGGCGGCGCGTCCCATCTCCTCGACCAGGCTCGTGACCTCCAGCCCGTTGGCGCAGACCGCGCCGAAGCGCTCGGCCTCCTGCAGGACGGTCATCACCAGGCGCGAGTCGTCGGTCTGGCAGTCGTAGAACAGGTAGCCGGACGTCGGCGCGCGGTCGGCCAGGGCCGGCATCCGCTCGATGACCTCCTCCCCGCTGATCGTGCGGTGGCGGTCCGGGGCCCAGTCGGCCAGGCCGTCGCCGTCCGCGTCGATCGCCTCGTCGCCCTTGCCCTTGCGACGTCCGCGGATCTTGTCGACCGACATGACGTCGTAGAGGTTCAGGCCCACGCCCGTGAGTCGATCGGGGCGCGCGCCGTCGAACGCGGGCACCACCAGCGGCAGCGGCTTGACCAGGTGCGGGGCGAGCTTGACGTTGATCTGGCGCTCCAGCAGCGCCTCCCGCACCAGGCCGAGGTCGAAGTTCTGCAGGTAGCGCAGGCCGCCGTGGACGAGCTTGGAGCTGCGGCTGGACGTGCCCGAGGCGAAATCGGCCTTCTCCACCAGCGCGACCGAGTAGCCCCGGGTGGCCGCATCCAGCGCGACGCCGGCACCCGTGATGCCGCCGCCGACCACGACGATGTCGAATTCTTCGGCCGCGAGGGCCGCGATCGCTTGCCTGCGTTCGATCACGCATGGCAGTCTGCCACGCCCGGCCGGACGGGCCTCGCATGCCGCAACGGACCGTTCGCGTGTGGTCTACTGCCGAGTTGGCGGGTAGATTCCAAGCGTCAGTTACGACGAGTCAGGGAGTAGGCATGGGCAGGCTGAGCAAGTCGACCGCGGTGTTCGCCGTGGTCGCAGCGACTGCGCTGGGCGCAGGAACGGGGACCGCGTTCGCGGACAAGGCGTACCCGCCTGGGCCGGAGCAGCTGTCCGGTTCCACCTTCAGCGGCGACCAGGCGCAGTGGACCGACATCCAGCACGAGTGCATCGTCGACCTGTCCCCGCTGCCCATCCAGCTGCCCCTCGGCGCGATCTCGCCGCTGGCGTGCACCGTCGCGAACACCTACGAGGGCGCTGACGGCAAGCCGGCGGGCTCCATCAAGACGACCTACAACTCCGTCGCCGGCCTGCTGAACCTGCTCACGGGCACCGGCACCTGGCAGTCCCCCAGCTTCACGCTCGAGGGCACGCCGACCGGCGGCCTGTTCAGCTACGACCGCAAGGCGCTCATCGCCGGCCTCATCGCCATCGGCGGCACCGCCAACGCGACGGTCAACCTCTACGACGAGACCGCCGGCGGCCTGCCGATCGAGCTGGTCAACGAGTCGCTCGACGAGGCCAGCTCCGACTTCCAGGTCACGCCCCCCACGAAGGTGCTCACCAAGGAGCAGCTCGTCGGCGGCCACAAGTACCACCTGACGATCACGACGAAGATGAGCTCGCTGCTGCAGGCGGCCTCCAACCCGATCGCGGTCCTCTACGACAACGTCAAGCTCCTCGTCGCCGACGGCACGGGCGACGGCACCACCAAGGCGCTGGTCACCACGCTGACGCCGACGGACATCACCGACACGTCGGTCCTGATCAAGGGCGCCATCGACGCGAAGGCGAGCCAGAGCTACTACCAGTTCGATCTCGGCGAGACCGGCGCGGACTACACGACGCACACGACCCGCAAGAGCGGCGGCAACGCCTCCGGGCCGAAGGAGCAGAGCGAGTCGATCACCGGCCTGGCGAAGTGCAAGAGCTACCACTTCCGCATGCGTGGGGCGAACACCGTCAACGTCGCGGACCCGCTCAACGACGCCACTCAGGACACACTCGGCAACGACGTCACGTTCTCGACGTGGTGCGCGCCGTCGGCCACGACCCTGCCGGCCGGTCCGCTCTCGGCGACGACCGCGGGCCTGAACGCCGTCATCAACCCCAACGGCCCGGCGACGACCTACACCTTCGAGTGGGGTCCGACGACCGCCTACGGCAACAAGGCGCCGGCCACGCCGGGCACCATCGGCGCCGGCATGGACAACGTCTCGGTCACCGAGCCGCTGGCGGGCCTGTCGCCGACGGCGACCTACCACTACCGGATCGTCGCGGCGAACAAGCTCGGCATCACGACCGGCCAGGACCAGGTCTTCACGCTGCCGCAGCAGTCCGGCCCCGGCCCCACGGGCTCCACCGGCGCCACGGGTGCCACCGGCACACCGGGCAAGAACGGCAAGGACGGCAAGTCCGACACCAACATCACCCTCGCCAACGGCGACGAGCGCGGTCTGCTGATCATCCGCTCGAGGGTCGCGCGCATCGGCCTGAAGGGCTCGCGCGCCGGTCAGGTCCGCCTGCCGATCTTCTGCAAGAAGGAGACGGGCCGCAGTTGCGCCGGCACGGTGAAGATCCGCACCACGGGCAAGATCAACCCGGCGTCGTTCGGCAAGGCCAAGCCCAAGCGCAAGGTCACGTTCATCACGTTCGAGTACCAGCTGGCGGCCGGCAAGAAGGGCTACGCCATCGCCCGCGCCGAGCCGGAGAAGCTGCGCCTCATGCGCAAGATCCGCACCGTCAAGGTCGACATCTCGGTGCAGGTGACCGACAGCAACAACAACCGCCAGACGATCGTCCAGAAGGGCACGTTCAAGGCGCAGAACCGGGTCTGAGTGCCGGCATCGGAGGTCGTTCGCCGACGCTGACGACCTCCGCTGGGTGATTCACCCGGCACCGGATTGTGCGAAGGGGCCCCGCGGGGCCCCTTCGTCGTTGTGGAGCACCGCCGCTGGCCGCGGTCAGGCGATCTTGGTCGGGTGCGGCTCGTGCTCCGGAGCGGCCTGTCCGGTGAGGTGGAAGGCCAGGCGCGTGGCCAGGGCCATGATCGTGATCTGCGGGTTGACCCCGAGGCTGCTCGGGACGACCGAGCCGTCGCAGACGTACAGGCCCTCGACCCCGTGCACCTGGAGGTTCGCGTCGACGACCGAGGTGCGGGCATCCGCCCCCATGCGCGCCGTGCCCAGCGGATGGAAGGCCATGGCCTGCACGTGCTCGGGGCGCACCGTCGCGCCCGTCAGCGGGGTCGTGTCGCCGTTCCTGAGCGTCGGGACGCCGTGGAGCGGCACGATCACCTCCTTGGCACCGGCGGCGAAGAAGATGTCGGCCAGCAGCGTGAAGCCGCGCTGGAAGCGCTGCGCGTCGATCTCGTGCAGGTCGTAGCGGATCAGCGGGCGGCCCAGCTGCACGCCGACGCGACCGCGACCGGTGTCGGAGACCATCACGCCGAAGCTCGCCGTGCGGCGCACGTTGAGCATGCGGTCGCGGTGCTCGGCCCCGCTGCCCGGCGTCGACAGGGCCTGCTGGTCCGGCGGGCCGGCGATGCCCTCCAGGACGATGCCGTCGTGGAGCAGCTCGTCGACGTAGTAGCTCTGCGGCACGCCGACCCACGGATCGATGTCGTGGTCCATGGTCGCGCGGGCCGCGCTGGCCGGATGGATCGTGAGGTTGCGGCCGAGCTGGTCGCTCCTGATGCCCTGCCGCTGCAACAGGACGGGCGTGATGAGCGTGCCGCAGGCGACGATCGCGCGCTCGCAGCGCACCCGCAGGCGTCCGCCGGCCCTCGTACGGGCCTGCACCTCGCGGATGCGGCCGCCCGCGAGGTCGAGCTTCTCCGCGCGGACGCCGGTGTAGGTCGTCGCTCCCGCGGCCCAGGCCTTCGGGACGTAGGTGATGCCGGTGTGCTGCTTGGCGCCGCTCGGGCAGCCGAAGGCGCAGACCCCGCTACCGACGCAGCCTTTGGCGTTGCGGAACAGGAAGTCGCCCTTGACGCCCAGCGCCTCGGCGCCTCGACGCACGACGTCGGCGTTGGCGCCCGCAAGGTCCGCGGGCACCTGGCTGACGTTGACCTCGCGCTCGACGCGGCGGAAGAACGGATCGAGGTGCTC
>CAYUDT010000196.1:0-7114 GCA_964443695.1 uncultured Conexibacter sp.
CGCAACAGACCGAGAAGGATGTGCTCCGTCCCGATGTAGTTGTGCTTGAGCGTCCGCGCCTCCTCCTGCGCGAGAACGACGACCTGACGGGCCCGTTCTGTGAATCGCTCGAACATCTCTCCCTGATCCTTCCTGCTGCTCTGGTGCGTCAGCGACGGCTGATCTTGTGGTCCGGACGGTCGGTGGTTTGCTGGGACGCCGAAGTCCCGATGCTCATGTATTCGGACGCCGAGGCGCGAAAGATGAGCGATCGGTTCTGTTCGACGGGCATGAGCCAGTCTACCAACCGGCCAGACGCGGCTTCGATGTCCACAAGGTGGAGGTTGCAGTACCCGGAAGCGCCATCAGGTCCAGCGCGCCACGAGTACTCTCAGCCCGGTGCGGAAGGTCTGCCTCCTTACATCGGAGCTCTACCCGTTTCACGGGAGCGGGTTGGGCGCTTCGATGACCGCCGTGGCCGAGCTGATGGCCGGCCACGCCGACACGACGGTGATCACGACGGCGCTCACGAGCGCGCAACTCGACGACGCGCGTCTGGACACGCGTGTGCGCTACGTCGCGGTCCCGCGCCCGACGGGCCCGGGGCACTGCCTGTCGGAGAGCCACCACCACGCCGTCGCGCTGTTCGAGGCGTACGCCGCCACCTACCCCGGTGGCGGTTGCGACCTGGTCATCTCCGGCGACTACCGCGGCGAGGCCGCCGTCCTCCTCCAGGCGCGGCGAACGGGGCACCCGGCGCTGGCCGGGACGACTGTCGTGCTGAGGACGGCGGGCACCTACCACCTGCTCGCAACGCACGACGGCGGCGTTCTCGACTCCTTGGACGTCGACGTGCAGTTCGACCTCGAGCAACTCGCGCTGCGTGAGGCGGACCACCTCTGGACGCAGTGCCAGGCGACGGCCGACGCCTACGCACGGTTCTACGGGCGGGAGAACCTTGCCCCGGCGACGGTGCTCCCGACCCCGGAACTCCACCTCGAGGTTCAGCGGTGGCACGCTCCGGGCGACGGTCCGCTGAGACTGCTGGCACTCGGGCGATTGCAACGCTGGAAGGGCACGCTGGACCTCGTCGATGGGTTTCGCCGGGTTGCCGATGACGGGTGGCGGCTCACCATCGTCGGCCGTGACACCTCCACCGCGACCGGGGCGGGCTCTGTTCGCGAAGCCGTCGAGCAGGCCTGCCTCGCCGACGATCGGATCACCGTTTGCGACCCGGTTCCGCGGTCGGAGTTGCCCGCGCTGTTCGCCGAGCACGACGTGTTCGTCGCCGCGTCGCGCTTTGAGACCTGGGGACATAGCCCGTGCGAGGCGCTGCTATCGGGGCTGCCGCTGCTCGTCACGCCGGTCGGCGGTTTCCCGGAGATGTGCGACCGGGGCCGTCTGGGCTGGATCTGCGACGGCGTCGGACCAGATGCGCTGGCCCGAGGTCTACGCCGGCTGCTGGCCGACCGCGACCGCGTCCTGCGCATACGGGCGTCCGGCGAGCCGCGTGCGCACGTCCTGCGCCTGGCCGACGGTGCCGCCCTGCGCGACGGACTGCTGGAACTCGCGGCCACACCGTCACCACGGTTCCCGCCAGCGCACACCGCGCCGCGACCGCTCGTGACGGTCGTCGTTCCGTACTGGCGCACTGCAGCGACGGTGTGCGACACGCTCGCGTCGCTCAGCGCCCAGACCCACCGCCCGATCGAACTCCTTGTCGTCAACGACGGAAGTTTCGACGCAGCGGACGCAGGCCTCTGGGACCTCGCCGCCGAGCACGGCGCGCGTGTGCTGTCCTGCCCCAACCGCGGCCCGGCCGCGGCGCGGAACCTCGGAGTGCGGCATGCAAGCGGCGACCTCGTCGCGTTTCTCGACGCGGACGACATCGCCCATCCAACATGGTTGGAGCGCGCCATTCGCGTCCTGGCCGCTGAGCCGGAACTCGGCTACGTCGCCACGTGGATGCGCCATGTCGACGCTGACGGTCGGCCGACCGGCGGCAGCTGGCGTCCGCTGGGAAACGACGTGAGCGTCAACGCGCAACTCAACGTCGCGGGCGGGTCCGCCGTCGTCGTGCCGCGCCGGCGCTTCACGGAGGAGGGACTCTGGTTCGACGAGCAGCAACTGCTGCGCCACGACTGGGAGCTTTGGCGGCGGATGGAACGCGCAGGACGGCACGGGCGCGTCATCGCCGAGGAGCTGATCGACCATCGCGACCGCCCCGGTCGCAGCAGTCGCCACGTCACCGCGAACGACCACGCTCGGGCGCTGGCGGAAATCAACAGCGGGCTCCGGGCCCGGGAGGTCCAGTGGACGACGAACTAGGGCGCCTGCGGGCCGCCAACGCCGAACTGGAGGACCTCAACGCCCAGCTTGGACGCGCGCTGACCCGTGCGGAGGCGGGGTCGGAGCCGCAGAGCACGGTCACCGCGGCAACGACGCTCGCGCAGCTGCGCCGGGCGCTTGTCGCCGCCGAGGCCGAACGCGACGCGCTGCAGGGCGACCGCGATGCCTGCGCTGCGATGCTGGCGGATCTCCGGACCCTGCACGCCGACCTCCAGGCGGCGTACGGCCGGATGGAGGCCTACGCCCAAGCGGGCGACGCCGAGCGGGGACAGCTCTGGGCCCGGGTGCATCAGGCCGAGTCTGAGCTCCAGACGGCCCGTGCTGGGCTGGAAGAGGCCCGGGCGCGGCACCACGAGGCCCAACAGCGTCTGGGTGCCCTGCAGCAGCGTGTGGCGGTGCGCATCGCTTTGGGCGTTGCCCGGGCAGCGGCGCCCGCGTGGCTCCGCTCGCGCGGGACATCGCGTGGCTGAGTCCCCGCGGGCACTCGTCACGGGCGGGCTCGGGTTCATCGGCAGCGCGATCGCGCGCGACCTCGCGACCCGCGGCTGGTCGGTCGACGTCATCGACGACCGCAGCGGCGTGCACGCCGCCTCCGTCTATGACAGGCGTACCGCCGCACTGCAAGAGTCGGGCGTGAACGTGTTGGTCGCAGACGCTGCTGGCGCGGACCTGCACCCGCGGACGGCGCTCCTCGTGCAGGCCGCAGGCGTGACGAGCATCGCGCGCGCCGCCGCCGACCCGGAGCGGGCCAACGCGGTCAACGTCGTCGGCCTGGAGAAGCTGCTGAACCGACTGGACGCGGTGCCGGCATTGCGCCACGTGGTCCAACTCTCGTCATCGTCCGTCCTGGGCGCGGCCGCGGGCGTACCGCCCGGCTCGGCGCGACGCACCGGCAAGCCGGCGCCGTTGTCGGACTACGGCCGCTCCAAGAGCGCTGCCGAGGACGTCGTGCGCCGCTGGCACGCCCGTTCCGGCATACCGGCCAGCCTGATCAGGCTGTTCAACGTCTACGGCGTCGACGGTCGGCCCGACATGCTGCCCATGCGCCTCGTGACGGCGGCCCGCGACGGGGTGCCCTTGGAGGTCCGAGGATGGCCGGAGGCCGCGCGTGACTGGACCACGGTCGGCGACGTGGTGCGGGTGATCGCGGCGTTGGTCGGCATGCCGGCCGCGGGCATCCGCCTCCTGGACGTCGGCCGTGGGCGACCGGTCCGCATCGCTGACGTCATCTCGACCTGGCAGGGGATCGCAGGCGTGACGCTCTCGGTGCGCCACGAAGCGCTGTGGCCGGTGGAGCCGGTGCGCACGTGGGCCGACGTCGGTCCGCTGTCGCGACTGGTGACCCCACCGACGACCGACATCGCCACCGGCCTCCGCGCTCTCTGGGCCTGGGCGCAAACCACCCAGACCGCACCAGAGGCCGTGCACGCCGCAGGCTAGTCGCGCATCGCCGGGAACAGCACGACCTCGCGGATCGAGCGGGTTCCCGTCATGAGCATCACGAGGCGGTCGATGCCCAGCCCCAGGCCGCCCGTGGGCGGCATGCCCTGCTCCAGGGCCTGCACGAAGACCTCGTCGTAGGGCTGGGTCTCCTCGTCCCCGTCGCCGGCCAGGCGCTGCTGGGACTCGAAGCGCTCGCGCTGGACGTCGGGGTCGTTGAGCTCGGTGAAGGCGTTGGCGATCTCCATGCCGCCGCAGTAGGCCTCGAAGCGCTCGGTCAAGCCCGGCTTGTCGCGGTGGGCCTTGGCGAACGGCGACAGCTCCACGGGGTAGTCCATCACGATCGTCGGCTGGATGAGGTTGGGCTCGACGTGCTTGGTCAGCAGGTCGTCGACGAGCTGCGGCCAGGTCAGCGTCTCCAACCCCTTCAGCTCCAGGCCTTTTTCGCTGATGGCCGCGCGCAGCTTGCCGGCGTCGTCGGCGACCATGATGTCGATGCCGGTCGCCTCCTCGATGGCGCCGACGAAGCTGACCCGCTTCCACGGCGTCGAGAAGTCGATCTCACCCTCGTAGCCGGCGGCCTCGGCGGCGGCCGCGACGACCTGCTCCAGGCGGTTGGCCGCGTCGCCGTAGTCCGCGTAGGCCTCGTACCACTCGAGCATCGTGAACTCGGGGTTGTGCTTGAAGGACACGCCCTCGTTGCGGAAGTCCTTGCCCAGCTCGTACACGCGCTCCAGGCCGCCGACGATCAGGCGCTTGAGGTAGAGCTCGGTGGCGATCCGCAGGTAGAACTCGCGGTCGAGCTGGTTGTGGTGCGTCGTGAACGGACGCGCCATCGCACCGCCGTAGAGCGGCTGCAGCACCGGCGTCTCGACCTCGATGAAGCCGTCCTCGTCGAGGGTCCGGCGGATCGCGCTGATGATCCTCGCGCGCGTCACGAAGATGGCGCGCGACTCCTCGTTGGAGAGCAGGTCCAGCTCGCGGCGGCGGAAGCGGGTCTCGACGTCGGTGAGCCCGTGGTGCTTTTCCGGTGCGGGCCGCAGCGACTTGGCCAGCACGGTCACCGCCGTCGCGCGCACCGACAGCTGCCCGCTGCGCGACACGAAGATCGTGCCGTCGATGCCGATCAGGTCCCCGAGGTCGAGGTCGTGGACGACGCGGGACATGACGTCCTCCCCGAGGACGTCGAGCTTGGCCTGCAGCTGGATGCGCCCGCTGCGGTCGTCGAGGTCCAGCCATGCCATCTTGCCCTGGCCGCGGCGCGAGTGGATGCGGCCGGCCACCCGGACGGCGACGTCGGTCTCCGCCCCGGGCTCCAGGTCGGCGTGCGCGGCCGCGACCTCGGAGATCGGGGTCACGCCGGCGAACGCGGGCGGGAACGGGTCGATGCCGTCGGCGCGCAGCTTCTCCAGCTTGGCGCGCCGGACGGCGAGCAGGTCGTCGCTCATACAGCAGCGACGCTAGCGAAGCAGAGCGGAAGTCGGCCTACCGACCCCCGCCGACCGTCCGCGTCGACAGGACGGGTCCAGCTGCGGCGAGCTGCCTACAGGCCGACGTCGATCTTGGTGATCTTGAGCTTGCGCTTCTTGCCGTTGGGCAGGGCGACCTGCACCTCGTCGCCGCGCTTGTGGCCGATCAGGGCCTTGCCGACGGGCGACTCGTTGGACAGGCGCTCCGGCGGCTTGGCCTCGGCCGAGCCGACGATCGTGAACTTCAGGCTGGCGCCCTTCTCGTCCTTGACGTTGACGATCGAGCCGACCGAGACGACGTCGGAGGACAGCTCGCTGGCGTCGACGACCTGCGCCGAGCGCAGGCGCTCCTCGATGGCGGCGATGCGCTGCTCGAGCATGGCCTGCTCGTTCTTCGCATCGTCGTACTCCGAGTTCTCGGAGATGTCCCCGAACTCGCGGGCCTCCTTGATGCGCTCGGCGACCTCGCGGCGCTTGGTCGTGGAGAGCTCCTCGAGCTCAAGCTTGAGCTTCTCGAGGCCTTCTGGGGTGAGGATGACGTCCTTCGGCATGGCGGGCGCGGCAGGATAGCAGGGCTTTTCTCAGTCCCCGCTCAAGACTGCAACGTGCGTTTCACGTAGCAGCTCCCGCGCAGCGTCCACATCGTCGGTCTCCTGCAGGGCACGCTGGAGCGCGGTGGCCTCGGGCTTGGCCAGCCCGAGTCGTTCGACGTACCACGGGTAGGCCTTGCGCATCCAGCGTGCGCCCCGTTTGGGGCCCAGATGCTCGACCATCCGGTCCATCAACCAGTCCAGTTCGGACAGGATCTCGGCGCGGTCGGGCAGGTTGGCATCCTCCCGCTCGCCGAGCACCTGCTCGAACAGCCACGGGTTGCCCAGCGAGCCGCGGGCGAGCATCACGGCTTCCGCGCCGGTGTGCTCCCACGCGCGGCGGACCGCCTCGGGCGTCTGCAGCCCGCCGGACAGGATCAGCGGTGCGCCGAGCTCGGCGACGAGCTTGGCCGCGAGGTCGTAGTCGGGGGTGCCCTTGTGGTGGACGTTGGCGCTGCGCGGGTGGAACGTGATCGCGGCGACGCCGGCCTCGTCGACCAGGCGACGGGCGACGTCGTAGCCGGAGATGTCCCCCGCCTTCTGGCCGGAACGCAGCTTGACCGTGACCGGCAGGCCGCTGCCCTCGTGGGCCGCCTTGGCGACGGCGACGGCGGTGTCGGCGTCTTTCAGCAGCGCCGCGCCCGCACCGGTCTTCATGACCTTGGGGACGGGGCAGCCCATGTTCAGGTCGATGACGTCGACCCCGGGGACGTGCTCACGCACGTAGGCGGCCGCGGACTTCATCACCTCCGGTTCCTGCCCGAACAGCTGCAGGGCGGTGGGGCCCGTGGTCGCCTCGTCGGGGTGGACGCTCAGCAGCTGGCTGAGCGTCTTCTCGTTGCCGTGGTGGATCGCGTGGCTGGACACCATCTCGCTGATCGCCATACCGGCGCCGTGCCGTTTGGCCTGCAGGCGCACGCACCAGTTGCCGATGCCTGCCAGCGGGGCGAGCAGCACGCGGTTGGGCACCTCGATGGGCCCGAGCATCCAGGGGTCGGTGAGCTTGCGCGTCACCCCTGGATTGTGGCACTGCGCCACGCCGCGAGGCGTTCCAGCGCGGTCCTCACGGCTCCGGGCGCCTTGCGGCCGGGCTCGTGGTGCAGGCTCAGGACCTCCAGCGTGCCGTCGCTGATCCTCAGGTCGGCGCGGGCGATGATGCGCTCGCCGTGGAGGATCGGCAGGACGTAGTAGCCCCAGCGGCGCTTCGGCTGGGGCGTGTAGATCTCCAGCACGTGGTCGAAGCCGAACAGCTCGACCGTGCGCCGGCGGTCGCAGATGAGGTTGTCG
>CAYUDT010000197.1:0-7097 GCA_964443695.1 uncultured Conexibacter sp.
TGACGATGTCGATGCCCGTCACCATCTCGGTCACGCAGTGCTCGACCTGCACGCGGGTGTTCATCTCCAGGAAGAAGTACTCGTCGCCCTGGAGCATGCCCTCGATGGTGCCGGCGCCGACGTAGTCGACGGCCTTGGCGGCCTCGATGCCGATCTGGCCGATGCGCTCACGCATGGCCTCGTCGACGACCCACGCCGGCGCGGGGGCCTCCTCGATGAGCTTCTGGTGGCGGCGCTGGATGGAGCAGTCGCGCTCACCGAGGTGGATGACGTTGCCGTGGGTGTCGGCCAGGATCTGGACCTCGACGTGGCGCGGCTCGGGCAGGTAGCGCTCGAGGTAGACGGTGCCGTCGGAGAAGAACTTCTCGCCCTCGCGGCTGGCGCCCTCGTAGGCGTCCTTCAGCTTGTCCTCGGTCAGGGCGACGCGGAAGCCCTTGCCGCCGCCGCCGGACGCGGCCTTGACGGCGACCGGGTAGCCGATCTCGTCCTTGGCGATGCGGTAGGCGTCCTCGAGGGTGTCGACGGACTCCGTGGTGCCGGGGACGATGGGGACACCGGCCGCCTGCATCAGCTCGCGGGCCTTCGTCTTGGAGCCCATCGCGTCGATCGCCGACGGCGGCGGGCCGATGAAGACGATGTCCGCGTCCTTGCAGGCCTGGGCGAACGGCGCGTTCTCCGCGAGGAAGCCGTAGCCGGGGTGGATCGCCTCGGCGCCCGACTCCTTGGCGACCTTGATGATCTTCTCGATGTTCAGGTAGTTGTCGGCCGCGGGACCGTCGCCGATGTTGTACGCCTCGTCGGCCTTGGAGACGTGCAACGCCTCCCGATCCGTCTCCGAATACACCGCGACGGACGCGATGCCCATCTCCTTGCACGCGCGGAACACGCGGATGGCGATCTCGCCTCGGTTGGCGACCAGGATCTTGCTGAACATGAGGCCCGGAACCCTAGTGAAACCGCCCGAAAATCGGCCGCTCGCAAGGGTGTGAGACGCCCTTGCGACGTGACGTCGGCGCGCCGCCGGTAGTTGTAGGCCCGACATGCCTCGAAACGCCGCCGCAACCATCCTCGTGTTCGTCCTGCTCGGCTGGGCCGCTGCGTCAGCCGAGGCGGCCTCGGTCTGGGGCTCGACACGGGTGCTCCCGAGCCGGTACATCGACATCGACCTGCCCGAGGCGCCGCCGCTGGCGCTGAACGCCAAGGGGCAGGCGCTGACGATCTGGGCGTCCGACCACGGGTTCGCGCTGGCGCGCGGCAGCGCGACGTCCACGTTCCGCGAGGTCCGGATCCCGGGCTCCTGGAGCCCCGAGACGATCGCCGTCGCGCCCGACGGGCGGGGCCTCGTCGTCCTGGACGACGACTACAACGACCGCTACGGCTACCACGCCGTGGTCTCCACGACGGGCAAGCTCGGACCGATCCGCCGCTTCGCGCAGAACATCGAGAGCGTCGTCGCGCAGCCCGACGGCTCCTTCATCATGCTCGGGACGCCACGCGACTCCAGCCTGGTCCTCGGCGCGCGGACGCTCTCCAAGGGCGGCAAGGTCGGGGCGCGCACGGCGCTCGGCAAGGTCCGCGACGGCCTGGTCGAGCAGGTCGCCTCGACGCCGAGCGGGCACATCATCGTCTGCTGCGGCTCCGGCAAGGCCCCGGCGATCTTCACCTACACGCCGGGCAGGGGCTGGAAGACGTCGCGCCTGAGGCTGCGGTCCGGCGAGTCGGTCGACTCGGTCAGCACGGCGGGTGGGCGCTTCCTCGTCACGACCGTCCGCACGGGGCCCGTGACCGTCCTTCGCGAGATCCGCGACGGGGTGGCCCGGGTCCGGGGCATGTTGGACGGTGGCGCGACCGTGGCACTCGACGGCCGCGGCCGTCCCGTGGGCGCCGAGATCAAGAGCTTCAGCCTGCTCGGCATCCCCTTCGACGACGCCTGGGTGGCGGGGACGCCTGTCGACCTCGGCCCGGGCGACGAGGACTTCTTCCGCGGAGCCCGCATCGTCCCGTGGCGCGACGGGGCGATCATCGCGTCATCCGACGAGCGCCGCTGGTCGGTCGGCCTGGCGCAGGACGGCCGCATCGCCAAGTCCCCGGCACCCGCCAACGGCTCGTTCGCGCAGTCGGGCTTCGGCGTCCCCGCCCACATCTCCCTGGTCGGGGCGGGCCGGGCGGCCGGGGTCAGCTGGTACGACAACAACCACAACGCGCATGTCGCGATCACCCGCCCCTGAGGGGTCGGCGAGCCCACGACGGACCGCGGGCCCGGGCTAGACGATCATCCCCGCGCCGACGGTGTCGTTGGTCGCCTCGTCGATGAGGATGAAGCGGCCGGTCGCGCGGTTGACGGCGTAGGCGTCGAAGGCCAGGGGACGGCGGGTGCGCAGCTTCACGCGCCCGATGTCGTTGAGCTCGAGGCCGGCCGGGTTGGGTACCCGGTCCAGCGTGTGGACGTCGACGACGTCCACGAGCGCGTCGATCAGCACCTCGGAGGTGTGCGTCGCGTGCTTGAGCAGGTAGCGGCCACGGGCCTGCAGCGGGCGCTCACCCATCCAGCAGACGTCGGCGGTGAACTCACGGTCGAGCTGGGGCTGGTCCTCGACGTGGCAGATGAGATCGCCCCGCGACACGTCGACGTCGTCGGACAGCCGCAGCGTCACGCTCATCGGCGGGAACGCCTCTTCCAGCGGGCCGTCGGCGGTCTCGACCGAGGCCACCGTCGTCTCGCGGCCGGACGGCAGGACCACCACGCGGTCGCCGGGCCGGACGATGCCCGAGGCGACCTGCCCCGCGTAGCCGCGGTAGTCGTGCAGCTCCGCCGACTCGGAGTCGCCGGGACGCACCACCCACTGGACCGGGAAGCGCAGGTCGCTGAAGTTGTGGTCGGAGCCGGCTTCGACGTTCTCGAGGTGCTCCAGCAGCGCCGGGCCCTGATACCACCCGCCGGGCCCCGCGGCGTCGGAGCGTTCGACGACGTTGTCGCCGAGCAGCGCGCTCAGCGGGATGAAGGTCACGTCCTGGTCGGACAGCCCTGTCGCGAACTCGGTGAAGTCGCGGACGATGGCGTCGAAGCACTCCTCGTCCCACCCGACCAGGTCCATCTTGTTCACGGCGACCACGACGTGCGGGATGCCCAGCAGCGACGCGATGAACGCGTGGCGCTTGGTCTGCTCGACCACGCCGTTGCGGGCGTCGACCAGCACGATCGCCAGGTCCGCCGTGGACGCCCCCGTGACCATGTTGCGCGTGTACTGCACGTGGCCCGGCGTGTCGGCCAGGATGAACGTGCGCCGCGGGGTCGCGAAGTAGCGGTAGGCGACGTCGATCGTGATGCCCTGCTCGCGCTCGGCGCGCAGGCCGTCGGTGAGCAGCGACAGGTCGACGGTGCCGTCGCCGTGGCGGCGCTTGGACGCCTCCTCGACCTGCTCGAGCTGGTCCTGCAGGATCGACTTGGTGTCGTAGAGCAGCCGGCCGATCAGGGTCGACTTGCCGTCGTCCACCGACCCGGCCGTGGCCAGGCGCAGCAGCGGCGTCTCAGCGGTACTAGAAATAGCCGGCAACCTTCCGGTCCTCCATGGCGGCCTCGGTGACGCGGTCGTCGGCGCGGGTCTCGCCGCGCTCGGTGATGCGCGTGGCGGCGATCTCGGTCACCACGTCCTCCAGCGTCGCCGCGTCCGACGCGACCGCGCCGGTGCACGACATGTCGCCGACCGTGCGGTAGCGGACCGACGTCGTGAACGGCTCACCGTCGCGCTCGTCGCGCGTCATGAACTCCGACGTCGCGTAGAGCATGCCGTCGCGCCTGAAGACCTCGCGCTCGTGGGCCAGGTAGATGGACGGCACCTCGATGCCCTCATCCTGGATGTACTGCCACACGTCCAGCTCGGTCCAGTTGGAGATGGGGAAGACGCGGACGTTCTCGCCCCGGCGGATGCGGCCGTTGTAGAGGTTCCAGAGCTCGGGGCGCTGGTTCTTGGGGTCCCAGCCGCCGAAGTCGTCGCGGAAGGAGAAGATCCGCTCCTTCGCACGGGCGCGCTCCTCGTCGCGGCGGGCGCCGCCGAAGCAGGCGTCGAAGCCATGCTCCTCGATGGCGTCGAGCAGGGCGGTGGTCTGCAGCCGGTTGCGCGAGGCGCGCGGGCCGGTCTCCTCGACGACGCGGCCCTTGTCGATCGCCTCCTGCACCGACGCCACGACCAGGCGCTCGCCCAGGCGCGCGACCTCACGGTCGCGGTACTCGATGACCTCGGGGAAGTTGTGCCCCGTGTCGACATGCATCAGCGGGAACGGGAACTTGCCGGGGCGGAAGGCCTTCTCGGCCAGCCGCAGCAGGACGATGGAGTCCTTGCCGCCGGAGAACAGCAGCACCGGCTTCTCGAACTCGGCCGCCACCTCGCGCATGACGTGGATGGCCTCGGCCTCCAGCGCGCGGATGTGCGACAGCGTTCGGGTCTCGATCAGGGTCATGCGGGGACGACCTCCGTGGAGGACTGCGTCGGGGGAGAAGAGACCGGGCGGACCCGGTTGACCGTGTACAGCGCCACGCCGACGAGCGACGGGACCAGCAGGATCAGCCAGACGGGGACGTCCAGCCCGGCCTTCGTCGACACGCCGATCGCGCTGCCGAGCAGCACGCAGCCGAGGACCGGGCGCAGCACGTGGGTCGGAACCTTGTCGATGAACTGCGTGCCGACGTACACGCCGGGCAGCGAGCCGATGAGGATGTTGGCCATCAGGCCGAAGTCGACGTTGCCGCCGATCCAGTGGGCCAGGCCGGCGCTCCAGAGGAGGATCGCGGCGTGGAAGACGTCGGTGCCGACGACCCGGCGGGGCGTCAGGCGGAAGAGCAGGATCAGCACGGGGCCGATCAGGGCGCCCGAGCCGACGGAGGTCAGGCCGAGCATCAGGCCGAGCACCGCGCCCGTGCCCATCGCGGCGAGCTTGGTGCCGCGCCGCAGGACGACCGTGTGGGTCTCGGGGGACTTCAGGGGCTTCAGCGTGCGCCCGATGATCGCCAGCGCGGCGATGGTCAGTGCGACCGCAACCAGGCCCAGCAGCGTGTGGACGGAGTCCTTGAGCTGGTGCTCGAGCAGCCACACGCCGAGCAGCGAGCCGGGGACCGACCCGAAGGCCAGCCACTTGGAGACCCCGAGATCGACGGTGCCCTTGCGCAGGTGCTGCCAACCGCCGAGGGTCTTGGTGACCGCGCCGTAGGCGAGGTCGGTGCCGATCGCGACCGACGGGTTGGTGCCGACGACCAGGATCAGCAGCGGCGTCATCAACGAGCCGCCGCCGATGCCGGTCAGGCCGATCAGGACGCCGACCCCGAGGCCGAACGCGATGACCAGCGGGTCAAACATGCAGGCCGCACTCCGTCTTGTCGGTGCCGGCCCAGCGGCCTTCGCGACCGGAGCCGGGCAGGGTGCACGGCGCGCAGCCGATCGACGAGTAGTTCTGGTCGTGCAGCGGGTGGTAGGGCAGCTTGTGCTCGACGATGTGGGCCCACAGGTCCTTCTCGGTCCAGTCGGCCAGCGGGTTGTACTTCCACATCGAGCGCTTCTCGTCCCACTCGACGAACTGCGCGTTGGCGCGCGTCGCCGCCTGCTCGCGGCGGATGCCGGTGATCCAGGCGTCGCTGCCGGCCAGCGCGCGCTCCAGCGCGGCCACCTTCTCGCCGCCGCAGCAGTGCTCCGGGCCCGACCAGGGCGTGCCCGCCGAGGACGCGTCCTCGACCTCGATCTTCACGCCCCAGTGGTCCTCGAACGCCTTCCACGTGGTGAGCGTCTCGGGGAACAGCACCCCCGTGTCGATGGTGACGACACGGGCGTGCGGAGCGACGCGCAGCAGCGCATCGAGGATGACCGACTCCTCCTTCTGGAAGGAGCAGAGGAACGTGAGCCTCTCGTGCTCGCCGGCCTTGGCCAGCGTCTCCGTCAGGGTGTCGGTGAGCGTGGCCATCAGGAGACCGCCTGGGGGCCCGCCTCGGGCCCCGCGACTGGTGTGTGGCAGTTCGGAGTCATGACGAATGGGCCCTCGGCACCCCTAGACCGCGCACTCCCCCTCGCCGCGCTCGACCTTGTAGGGCGAGTTGCGGTTCCAGTCGATGAACTGGTTCATCGTCTCCAGGCCGAACTCGACCGGCATGGTGAGGTCGGTGACGAGCTCCTCGAAGTGCTTGGTCCCGACGCGCTCGGCGTAGTCGTTGAAGACCTCGCCGTCGTTGCGCTCGGTCTCGTAGGCGCGGATCCAGCGCTCGACGGCCTCGGGGGCGCGCTTGGCGGGGAGACGCACCTTCAGGCGCGCACCGTAGATGACGTTGCCGCCCTCGTAGTTGCCGCCGACGTGCGGGATGTACGCGGGGATCGTGTGCTCGCCGACCTTGATCGACGCGCCGTAGAAGCCGATGTTGGCGATGTGGTGCTGGCTGCAGCCGTTGGGGCAGCCGGACATCTTCACCTTGATCTGCTTGGTCAGGGCGTCGGTGATCTCCATCGCCTCGACGCGCTCCATCACGGCCTTGTTGAGGCCCATGGAGGACGTGATGCCCAGCTTGCAGGAGTCGGTGCCGGGGCAGGAGACGACGTCGACGACGCTGCGCGGGCCGATGGCGTCCAGGCCGAGCTCGCCGAGGGCCTTGTAGACCTCGTAGATCGAGTCGGTGCGCACCCAGCGAAGCAGCAGGTTCTGCTGGACGGTCGTGCGGGCGTAGCCGCCGGCGTAGTCGCGCATGATCTGGCCGAGGCCGCGCCACTGCGTCGGGTCGAGGTCGCCGCGGATGATGCGGACCTCGACGGTGCTGTAGCCGTCCTGCTTCTGGGGCTGCGTGTTGGCGGCCAGGAACTGCTCGAAGCGCTCGCGGTCCACGTCGGTGGGCTGCGCGTAGCCGCCCTCACGGGGTTGCGGTGCGTTGGCCTCCTCGTCGTGCTCGAAGATGCGGCCCTCGATGGAGAAGTCGCGCTCGTTGACCCAGTCGCCCTTGAGCTCCTCCTCGACCTGGTTGCGCAGCTCGTCGATGCCGAACTTGTCGACGAAGACCTTCATGCGGGCCCGCGCGCGGTTGACGCGCAGCCAGTCCTGGCGGTCGAAGATGCGGAAGACGGCCTCGG
>CAYUDT010000198.1:0-6945 GCA_964443695.1 uncultured Conexibacter sp.
CTGGTCAAGTGGATGATGTTCGCGCTCGTCTCGCTGCTGATCGTCGCCTCGATCCTGCTGATCTCCAACACGATCCGGCTGTCGCTGTTCAGCCGCCGCCGTGAGGTGGAGGTGATGAAGCTCGTCGGCGCGACCGACTCCTTCATCCGCTGGCCCTTCGTCATCGAGGGCGTCCTGCTCGGGGCGCTGGGCGGTGTCGTCGCGGTGCTGCTGCTCGGCATCGGCAAGGTGGCGCTGCTCGACCCGTTCGTCTCGGACTTCGCGCTGCTGAAGCTGCCGGGCACGGTTCACTTCACGACGCTCACCGGCATCCTGCTGCTGGCCGGCGTGGGGGTGTCGGCGCTGGGCTCGAGCCTGTCGCTGCGGCGCTTCCTGAAGGTCTGAGCGCCGGTTGTGCCGGCATCGGAGGTCGTGCTCACGACCTCCGATGACGTCACTGGCTAGGGGGTGTCCGGGGTCTCCCCG
The DNA here is from genome assembly GCA_964443695.1 of uncultured Conexibacter sp. GTDB lineage: Bacteria > Actinomycetota > Thermoleophilia > Solirubrobacterales > Solirubrobacteraceae > Paraconexibacter. Next base: position 466 of record CAYUDT010000198.1, read on the forward strand.
GGTGCCCGGGCCGGCCCAGCGGCGCGACCGTGGGGCCCATGCACACCACCTCCCTCCTCAAGACCGCCGGGCTGACCGCAGCGCTGGCGCTCATCCCGGCCGCGGCCCCGGCCGCCACCCTCACCTCCGACGGCACGACGGTCCGCTACGCCGCCGCGCCGGGCGAGGCGAACAACGTCACGTTGTCCGTCGATTCCGCCGGGCGCCTGAAGGTCACCGCCAACGAGCCCGTCACGGCGTCGGGCTCGTGCAGCTACGACAACGACTTCAGCGACGGCACCTGCTCGGGCACGTACACGAGCATCGTGGTCGACCTCGGTGATGGCGTCGACTACCTCAGCGCGATCGACCTCACCGAGGGTCACATCAAGGACGGTGCCCTGCACGCCGAGCTCGGCCCCGGGGACGACGTCTTCAAGGGCTCCAGCGCCGCCGAGGCCGTCAACGGCGGCGACGGCACCGACGAGCTCGACGCGCGGGCCGGCAACGACACGATCGACGGCGGCGCCGGTGATGATCGCCTCGAGGGCGACGAGGGTGGGGACACCGTCCTCGGCGGCGACGGCGAGGACCGCCTCGAGGGTGATCCCTCCAACAAACCGGCGAACGCCGCAGACGTCATCGACGGCGGTGCCGGCTTCGACACCCTCGACGACTACTACCCGCCGGACGGCAGCAACGCCCAGGTGGCGCCGTTGGTGCGGGTGACGCTCGACGGCGCGGCCAACGACGGCATCGCCGCCGAGGGCGACAACATCGCGGGCGTCGAGCGCTTCGCGTTCGAGCGCACCGCCGTGTTCACCGGTGACGACGCCGACAACGTCGTGACCGTGCCCGAGCCGGCCAGCGCGTCGACGCTCAACGGCATGGGCGGCAAGGACGACCTGACCGGGTCCAACAACAACGACCAGCTCGACGGCGGCAGCGGCGACGACCGGCTCGTGGGCGGCTTCGGGGACGACACGATCACCGGCGGCCCTGGGCGGGACTTCATCGACGGCGACCGTCCCGGTCGCTGCAACGAGGTCCACTGCGACATCTACGCGGGCCCGGGCAACGACACGATCAACGCCGTCGACGGCGAGGTCGACAGCATCACCTGCGGGCTGGGCACCGACACCGCCAACGTGGACGCCGACGACGTCGTCAGCCCCGACTGCGAGACGGTCAACCGCAAGGCCGCGCCGGGCCCCGAGCCCAAGCCGGGCCCCAAGCCCGTCGAACCGACCGTCAAGCGCAAGCTGACGGTCACCGTCGCCGCGCCGAGGCTCCGCGCCGCGCTGGCCCACGGCATCAAGGTCCGCCTGTCCGGGCTCACCGCCAAACGCGTCGTGCTCAGGGCCAGGCGCGCCGGCGTCGTCGTCGCCTCGGGCACCTGCGCCGTCAAGGGCGGCGGCTGCACCGTGACGCTGCGCTTCACGGCCGCGGCGAAGAAGCGCCTCAAGCGCGTCCACGCGCTGAAGCTCACGATCAGCGGGCCCGGCGTCATCAAGGCGCTGTCGCTGAAGCGCTGACGCGCCATTGATCCGGGCGAGAGGTGCCGTCGCTAACCTCGGTGGCACCTCATGTCCCGCCTGGCTCGCCCTTTGCTCATCGCGGTGGCCTTCCTCGGGGTGCTGACGTTCGGGATCTGGCTCGGTGGCCACCCCAGCGGGCTGCCCGAAGGGGTCTCCAAACGCCTCGTCGACAAGCAGACCCGTCTGCTCGACGAGGCGCTCGACACCGTGCAGGACACCTACTACGTCAAGCCGGACCGGCAGGCGCTGGGCGACAACGCCATCAAGGGCATGGTCGGCTACCTCGACGACCAGTACTCCAACTACTTCACCCCCAAGGAGTACAAGGAGTTCAACCGCCACCAGCGCAGCGAGTTCCCCGGCATCGGCGTCCTCGTCTCCTCCGACAGGCTCGGCCTGCGCGTCATCCGCGTCTACGACAACTCGCCGGCGCGGTCCGGCGGGGTGAAGGCCGGCGACATCATCGTCAAGGCGGACACGCACGTCCTGAAGGGCCTGCCGCAGGACCGCGCGTCGGACTTCATCAAGGGCCCGCCCGGGACGAAGGTCGACATCACCGTCCGCCGCAAGGGCAAGGACATCCTGCTGCACCTCAGCCGCGCGACCGTCTCGGCGGGCTTCACCGAGTCCAAGCTCATCAGCAAGGGCGGCGACAAGGTCGGCGTCGTGAACCTCTCGCAGTTCGGCCCGGGCGCGCACGCCGACCTCATCCAGGCCCTGGAGAAGCTGAAGGCCAAGGGCGCCACGCGCTACGTCCTCGACCTCCGGGGCAACCCCGGAGGCCTGGTGACCGAGGCGCGGCTGGTGGCGTCGATCTTCATCGAGGAGGGCAAGATCGTCACGACGCGCGGGCGCGCCGTACCCGCCCACACCCTCGACGCGACGGGCGACGCGCTGCTGCCCAGGGCGCCGCTCGTCGTCCTCGTCGATCGCGACTCCGCGAGCGCCGCGGAGATCGTGACCGGCGCGCTGCAGGACCGCAAGCGGGCCACGGTCGTCGGCACCCGCACCTACGGCAAGGGCATCTTCCAGGAGGTCATCGAGCTCTCCAACGGTGGCGCCCTGGACATCACCGCCGGCCAGTACTTCCTGCCCAGCGGCCGCAACATCGGCGGCAAGGGCGTCCGCCCGGGCCAGGGCATCCAGCCCGACGTGAAGGCCAAGGACGACCCGAAGACGCGGGACACCGACGAGGCGCTGGACAAGGCCGTCGCCGTCGTCGCGAAGACGCCGGCGACCGCCTAGGCACCGCCACGATGGCCAGGCGCGACCACGGGACGCCCCGGCGGCGTCCCCCCGGGCCGGGGGGACGCGAGCAGCGCGACCGCGACGAGCGGGAGGAGCGCGTCCACAAGGAGCGCTGGGTCGGCACCCTCGAGAAGAAGGGCCGCTTCCTCGTGGCCTTCCCGTTCTTCGAACGCGGGCGCAGCGTCCACGTCGACCGAGTGCGCGACGCCCGGCCCGGGGACCTCGTCCTCGTCCGCAGCGGCGACGTCAACGCGCGGCGGGGCAGCAAGCCGCCGGTCATCGAGCGGGTGCTCGGCAAGCCCGATGTGACCAAGGTCGTGCTGGAGGCGCTGATGCTCGACCGCGGGCTGGCGCGCCGCTTCCCGCCCGGGGTCGACTCGCTGGCGCGCGAGCTGCGCGACGCCGGCGCCGAGGGGCAGCTCGACGGCGCCAACCGCCGCGACCTGCGCGACCTGCCGACGTTCACGATCGACCCGGCCACGGCGAAGGACTTCGACGACGCGATCAGCGCGGAGACCCTCTCCGCGGATCGCTGGCGCGTCTGGGTCCACATCGCCGACGTGTCCGCCTACGTGCGCCCGGGCAGCATCATCGACCGCGAGGCCTACCGGCGCTCGACGAGCGTCTACGTCCCCGGTCTGGTCGAGCCGATGCTGCCGGAGGCGCTGTCCAACGACGCCTGCTCGCTGAAGCCCGGCGTGGACCGCCTGGCCGTCACGGTGGAGATGGAGTTCCGCGGCGCGACCGTGAGCAAGGCGTCCTTCTACCGCTCGACGATCCGCTCCGACGAGCGGCTGGACTACGACCAGGTCGACCGGATCTTCGCCGGCACCGAGCGCTGGGAGGGTGTCTGGGCCGAGCCGCTGAGGTCCGCACGGGCCTGCGCCCGCGCGCTGGAGGCGCGCCGGGCCGAACGCGGCGCGCTGGCCATCGAGTCCGCCGAGGCGGAGTTCGCCTTCGACGGCCGCGGCCATGTGACCGCTGCGCAGATCGGTCGTTCCACGGAGTCGCACACGCTCATCGAGCACCTGATGATCGCGGCCAACGAGCAGGTCGCGGGCCGCTGCGCCGACCGCAGGGTGCCGACGCTGTACCGCGTCCACGAGGGCCCGCAGACCGAGGCGGTCGAGAACCTCATGGACCAGTTGCACTCGCTGGACGTGTCGACGCCGCCGACGGCGAAGCACCTGTCGCCCCGGGAGGCGGCCGCGGTGCTCGCCGCTGCGTCGGTCCTGATCCAGGAGCACGTGGCCCGGACCGGGCACGGCGGTCGCGCGCTCACGTCGCTGCTGCTGCGCTCGCTGAAGCAGGCCTACTACACGCCCGAGAACAAGGGGCACGCCGGCCTGGGCTCGGAGCGCTACTGCCACTTCACCTCACCGATCCGGCGCTACCCCGACCTCATCGCCCACCGCGCGCTGCTGTCGTCGCTGGGCTACGACGAGGAGGCGCCGAGGCCGCAGGTCCTGGGGGAGGCCGGCCAGTGGACCTCCTCGCGTGAGCGGGACGCGATGCGCATCGAGCGCAGCGCCGACGACATCGCCCGCTGCTTCCTGCTCGAGCGCCACCTCTTCGGGACCCGGCCCCGCTCGCCCCACAGCGACGAGCGCGAGTTCGACGGCGAGGTCATCGGCGTGATCGGCGCCGGGGCGTTCGTCGCATTCGGCGACGGCTTCGAGGGGATGCTGCCGGTGCGCCGCATGCGCGGCGGCTGGTGGGACCTCAACGAGCAGGGCACGATGCTCATCGACGCCGACAGCGGGCGCCGCATCCGCCTCGGCGATCCGATCCGCGTCGCGGTCGCCCGGATCGATGCGCCCAAGGGCCGCGTCGAGCTCGACATTGCTTGAACATCGAGGCACCTGGACGCCCGGACTACTCAAGTTTGGGGTCCTGGCTGCCGATATCGCGGGTGCGATGCGGGGGGACAAACCGCAGTCGCAGCTTCACCAGCGGGGCGCCCGGGCAAAGGCGCCCCGCTGTCGTTGCTCCGGACGTCCTACCCTCTCGTGTCCGGACTGATGGCCAAGGGCAAGAAGAAGAAGGTTCCCGCAGGCGACGTGGCGTTCAACCGCCAGGCCGCCTTCAAGTACGAGCTCAGCGACAAGCTGGAGTGCGGCATCGCGCTGCTCGGCACCGAGGTGAAGTCCCTGCGCGACGGGCAGATCGTCCTGAAGGACGGCTTCGCGATCATCCGCGACGGCGAGCTGTGGCTGCTGAACGTGCACATCGCGCCCTACGGCCCGGCCGCCCGGGAGAACCACATCCCCGACCGCACGCGCAAGCTGCTGGCCAAGCGCCACGAGATCGACCGCCTGCAGGGCAAGATCAAGGAGCGCGGCCTGACGCTCGTGCCGGTCCGCGTCTACTTCAAGGACAACCGCGCCAAGGTCGAGATCGCCATCGGCCGCGGCAAGGACCAGTTCGACAAGCGCGAGGCGATCAAGGAGCGCGACACCAAGCGCGAGATGCAGCGCGCACTGCGGGAGGCCAACCGCTGACCAGCGGGACGCGGGTCGGCGTCGCGGTCGTCGTGCGTCGCGCCGACGGTCGCGTGCTGGTGGCCGAGCGGCGCGCCGAGACGCCGCTGATGCTCGCCGTCCCCGGCGGCAGGCTGGACCCGGGGGAGACGCTCGAGGCGTGCGCCCTGCGCGAGCTGCACGAGGAGACCGGCCTGACCGGCACGACGGCGCGCGTCTTCACGAGCGCGCTCGTCGACGGGTGGCTCGTGGCCGGCGTCGAGGTCGCGGTGGCCGAGCCGATCGAGCCCGTCGAGCGCGAGCCCGGCAAGGTCGGCGGCTTCACCTGGGTCGACCCGGCGGAGCTGCCGCGCAACACCTACGCGGCGACCGTCGCGGTCCTGCGCTCCCGCTGAGCTCGCCGGCGCCGGCGGCCGACCCGTCCGGCTACCGGCCCGTGCTCACCGCGCGTTGAGGACCTCGTCCGCAGCTGCCTCGGCCTGCCGGAGCTGGCCCTCGACGAGGTCGAGGCCGCTCTTCCAGAAGCCGGGGTCGGTGAGGTCGAGGCCCGCGATGGCCGCCAGCTCCTCCGGGGACTTCGAGCCGCCGCTGGACAGCATCTCCAGGTAGCTCTCGACGAAGCCCTCGCCCTGCGCGAGGTACTGGCCGTAGACCGACAGCGCCAGGAGCTGGCCGTAGGCGTAGGCGTAGACGTAGCCCGGCGTGTTGATGAAGTGGGGGATGTAGCTCCACCACGAGCGGTAGTTGTCGGTGATCTCCACCGCGTCGCCCATCAGCTCGACCTGGGTCTGCGCCCACAGGTCGCCGATCGCGTCGACGCTGAGCTCTCCGGTCTCGCGGCGGGCGGTGTGGACCAGCTGCTCGAACTGGTTCATCGCGGTCTGGCGGAACACGGTGGCGATGGAGCCCTCGATGTTCTGGGCCAGCAGCGACAGGCGCGACTCGGCCGTGTCGGCCTGGTCGAGCAGCTTGCCGGACACGATCGTCTCGCCGAACACCGACGCGGTCTCGGCCAGCGTCAGCGGCGTGCCCTGCTCGAAGATGCCGCGCGGGCGGGCCAGGGACGCGTGGACGCCGTGGCCGAGCTCGTGCGCGAGCGTCAGGACGTCCTGGCGCTTGCTGGTCCAGTTGAGCATCACGTAGGGATGCAGTGACGGGACGGTGTAGGCGCAGAAGGCACCGCCGCGCTTGCCCTTGCGGACGGGCGCGTCGATCCAGCCGTTGAAGAACACCTC
>CAYUDT010000199.1:0-6940 GCA_964443695.1 uncultured Conexibacter sp.
TCGGCTACACGCTCGTCTACGGCATCATCGAGCTCATCAACTTCGCCCACGGCGATGTGTTCATGATCGGGTCCTTCACGGCCTCGGCACTGTTCGCAACCATCGGCCTGGGCCTCACGACCGGCACGTTCGGGCTGTTCTTCGGCCTGGTGACCGTTCTCATCCTCTGCATGGCCATCTGCGGCCTGCTGAACGTGATGATCGAACGCGTCGCGTACCGGCCCTTGAGAAATGCGCCCAAACTCGCGCCGCTCATCACCGCGGTCGGGTTCTCGTTCATCCTGCAGAACGTCGGCCTGCTCTGGCTCGGCGGCTCCCCGCGCAGCGTGGACGACCTGATCAAGGCGCAGAAGGACCTCGTGACGATCTTCGGCGTCACCGTCGACCGGGCCGACGTGCTCGCGATCGCGGTCACCGTGCCGCTCGTGATCGCGGCGACGATGTTCATCAACCGCAGCCGTCTCGGCAAGGCCATGCGCGCGACCGCGCAGGACCCCGACGCCGCCCGCCTGATGGGCATCAACGTCGACACGACGATCTCGCTGACCTTCCTGCTCGGCGGCATGCTCGCCGGCGCGGCCGGCCTGATCTATGCCCTCTACCAGACCACGGTCTGGTACTTCCAGGGCTTCCAGGCAGGCCTCATCGCGTTCACCGCGGCCGTCATGGGCGGCATCGGCAACCTGCGCGGCGCCCTGCTGGGCGGTCTGATCATCGGCTGCATCCAGCAGATCTCCGACAACCGCGAAGGGTTCATCTTCGGGATCATCCCGATCGGCCCCGACTGGACGCCGGCGATCGTGTTCGCCTACCTCGTGCTGATCATGGTCTTCCGGCCGCAGGGTCTCATCGGCGAGCAGACGAGGGAGGCCGGCTGATGCCCCAGCTCCCGAAGCTCAACGACATGCAGAAGCGCGGGCTCGTCGCCCTGCTCTTCGTCGTGCTGATCGTCCTGCCGATGCCGCTGGATGATCTCGACGGCAAGCTGTCGGACATGACGCTGGCCCTGTCGTACGTCGTCATGGCGTTGGGCCTGAACATCGTCGTCGGCTACGCCGGCCTGCTGGACCTCGGCTACGTGGCGTTCTTCGCCATCGGCGCCTACACGATGGGCTGGCTGGGCTCCGGCTTCTACGCCGAGAAGAGCATCTACTTCCTGACCTCGCGTCCGGACAACGCCATCCCCGGCTCCGACGTCGGCGTGCACTTCAACTTCCTCGTGATCCTCGTGGTCGCGATGTGCCTGTGCGCGCTGGCCGGCATGGTCATCGGCCTGCCGACCCTGCGGTTGCGCGGCGACTACATCGCCATCGTGACGCTCGCCTTCGGCGAGATCATCCGCGTGTTCGCCGTCAACGGCGACTCGCTGCACCCGTTCGGCGACAAGTACCCGCTGACCGCCGGCCGTCAGGGCATCACGCCCGTCGACCAGATCGACCTGCCGTTCTTCAAACCCTTCGACCAGCTCCACCTCAAACCGTGGTACTGGCTGGCGTTGGCGATGGTCGGCGTCGCGCTGTTCATCAACTTCCGGCTGCGTGACTCGCGGCTGGGCCGGGCGTGGATCGCCCTGCGCGAGGACGAGGTCGCGGCGGCCTCCATGGGCGTGCCGCTGGTCAAGACCAAGCTGCAGGCGTACGCCGTCGGCGCTGCCTTCGGTGGCGCGGCCGGTGCCTTCCAGGGCTCCTACCTCAACACGGTCAACGCCGACCAGTTCGCCTTCGGCTTCTCGATCCTCGTGCTCGCGATGCTGATCTTCGGTGGCCTCGGCTCGATCTGGGGCGTGATGCTCGGTGCGGTCTGCCTGTCGCTGCTCAACACGTACCTCATCCCGGACGTGTTCAACTCGGTGCCCGGCAAGCTCGGACTGGACTTCGCGCTGTCGGACATCGCCTACGGCATCTTCGGCTTCATCCTCGTGCTCGTGATGATCGTCCGGCCCCAGGGCCTGCTCCCTGAAGCCCGGCGCAAGATCGAGCTCACCGAGGGCATCGGTGCCGAGGAGACGTCCTTCGAGGTGCGCGCATGAGTCGGCATCCTCGCCTGGCGGCTCGGTCATCCGCTCCTGGAGGGCAGAACTGTGAGTGAGCAGAGCACGACGGCCACGTCCCTGGATCCGACCGCGGGCCGGACCCGGATCCTCAACGCGAAGCGGATCTCCAAGCGCTTCGGTGGCCTGGTGGCCGTCAACGACGTGACGTTCAGCGTCCCGGAGAAGTCGATCGTCTCGATCATCGGCCCCAACGGGGCCGGCAAGACGACCTTCTTCAACATGCTGACCGGCCTCTACACGCCCTCCACGGGCGGTGTTGACTTCGCCGGCAAGGAGACCACCGGACTGCGTCCGGACCAGATCACGGCGCTGGGCATGGCCCGGACGTTCCAGAACATCCGGCTCTTCGGCACGATGAGCGCCGTCGAGAACGTGATGGTCGGCCAGCACGCGCGGATGAGGTCCGGTCTGGCCGGCTCCATCCTGCGGCTGCCGAGCACGCGGTCGGAGGAGAAGCGCGTCGAGGCCAAGGCCCGCGAGATGCTCGGGTTCGTCGGCATCCGGGAGTCGCACTGGGACGACCTGGCGATCAACCTCTCCTACGGTGACCAGCGACGGGTGGAGATCGCCCGCGCGCTGGCCTCGGACCCGCAGCTGCTGCTCCTGGACGAGCCGACGGCCGGCATGAACCCGCAGGAGTCGGAGAACCTGACGATCTTCATGCGCAAGCTGCGCGACGAGCTGGGTCTGGCGATCCTGCTCATCGAGCACGACATGAAGGTCGTGATGGGCGTGTCCGAGCACGTGACCGTCCTCGACCACGGCGAGAAGATCGCCGAGGGCGACCCGGTCAGCGTCCGCAACAACCCCCGGGTGGTCGAGGCCTACCTCGGCAAGCAGGGCCTCGAAGAGGCGGGAGGGCTGTCGGAATGACGATGCTCAGAGTCGAAGGCATCGAGACCTACTACGGCAACATCAAGGCGCTGAAGGGCGTCTCGCTGGAGGTCAACGAGGGCGAGATCGTCACCCTCATCGGCTCCAACGGTGCCGGCAAGTCGACGACGCTGCGTTCCATCTCCGGGCTCAACCCGGCGCGCTCGGGCACGATCACGTTCGAGGGGCACGAGATCACCGCCATGCCGGCGGCCGAGATCGTCGCCCTCGGCATCTCGCAGTCGCCGGAGGGCCGGCACTGTTTCCCGCGCATGACCGTCCGCGAGAACCTCGACCTCGGCGCGTACCTGCGCAAGGACAAGGAGAACTTCGCGGGTGACATGGACCGGATCTTCGATCTGTTCCCCCGTCTGAAGGAGCGCGAGAAGCAGAAGGCGGGCACGATGTCCGGCGGCGAGCAGCAGATGCTCGCGATCGGCCGCGCGATGATGGCGCGGCCCCGGCTGCTGCTCCTCGACGAGCCCTCGATGGGCATCGCCCCGATCCTCGTGGAGAAGATCTACGAGACGGTCGTGGAGATCAACAAGCAGGGCACCACGATCCTGCTCGTCGAGCAGAACGCCAACTACGCGCTGGGCGTGTCGCACCGCGGCTACGTCCTGGAGACCGGTCAGGTCGTCCTGACCGATCAGTCGGCGTCGCTGAAGACCAACCCCGAAGTGATGAAGGCGTACCTGGGCACATGACGGGTGCCGGAGACCACTCAATGGACTACATCAACCACAAGCCGACCGCGCGGTGCGACTCGTGACCATCCCTCTGGCACTCCTGGGCATGAAGGTGCTGTGGCTGCTGATGGGCTGGCTGCTCAACTGCATCGTCGCGAGCTACCTGTCGGAGCGAAAGGGCTTCGGCGGCAAGCCCGGTCAGGCGACCGCGATGGTCCTGCCGATCGTGGGCATCATCATCTGGCTGGCGATCCCGCCCAAGGACGACTCCGACTGGAAGCAGTACGGGATCACCGGCAGCACCCGCCGGGCCTGAACCTTTGTGACGGCGGTGGAGCGGCTACGCTCCACCGTCTCACATGCCAAACGATGTCCTGACGGCAGCGATCGACGCGCTGGCCTCGCGACGGGACCTGTCCCGTGACGAGACCGCGGCGGTCCTCGCCGAGATCATGGCCGGCAACGCCTCCGAGGTGCAGACGGCCGCCTTCCTCATCTCGCTGCGCACCAAGGGCGAGACCCGCGACGAGCTGGCCGGCCTGGCGCAGACGATGCGCGCCATGGCCTCGCCGGTCGAGACCGGCCGCGACGACCTCGTCGACACCGCCGGCACCGGCGGTGGGCGCCCGACCTTCAACGTCTCCACGACGGCGGCGCTTATCGCCGCGGGGGCGGGCTGCGCGATGGCCAAGCACGGCAACCGCTCGGCCACCGGGCTGTCCGGCTCGGCCGATGTCCTGGAGGCTCTCGGCGCGCGGATCGACCTGGCCGGTGACGCCGTCGCGCGCTGCATCGACGAGGCCGGGTTCGGGTTCATGTTCGCCCCGGTGCACCACGCCGCCACGCGCTACGTCGTGCCGGTGCGCAAGGAGCTCGCCGTCCGCACGATCTTCAACTTCCTCGGCCCGCTGACCAACCCCGCGGGGGCGCAGCGGCAGCTGATCGGCGTCTCCGATCCCAGCTTCCTCGATGTCATCGCGGGTGCGTTGGCGTCCCTTGGCGTCCGCCACGCCTTGGTAGTGTCGTCGGCGGACGGCCTGGACGAGCTCAGCACCTCAGGCCCGACGCACGTCGTGGAAGTGACCGCAGATCACATCGAGCGCTACGACATCTCCCCGGGGGATGTCGGCCTCTCCGAGGCACCGTACGAGGCGGTCGTCGGCGGGCATCCGCAGGACAACGCCGCGATCACCCGCGCGATCCTCGCCGGCGAGACCGGCCCGCGCCGGGACCTCGCGGTGCTCAACGCCGGTGCCGCGATCTACGCGGGCGGCAGGGCCGCGTCGCTGGCCGCGGGAGTCGTCGCCGCCCAGGAGGCGATCGACGACGGCTCGGCCGCGGCCGCGCTGGACCGGTACGTGACGCTGTCCCACGAGCTCGGCGCGAAGGCCACCGCCTGATGTCCGTCCTGGACCGGATCGTCGAGGCCACCCGCGCGGAGGTGAAGCGCCGCAAGGAGCTCACGCCGCTGTCGGAGCTCGAGCAGCACGTCCGCACGCGTGAGGCCGATGACCGGCCCTTCCGCGAGGCGCTGACGCGCCCGGGCGTGTCGGTCATCGCCGAGCACAAGCGCCGCTCGCCGTCGGCCGGCGAGATCCGCGCGGGGTCCACCGTGCCGGAGATCGTCAGCGCCTACGAGCGCGGTGGCGCGGCCGCCCTGTCGATCCTGACCGAGGGGCCGCACTTCGCCGGGTCGCTGGACGACCTGCGCGACGCCCAGAACGCCTCGGGCCTGCCGATCCTGCGCAAGGACTTCATCGTCACGCGCTACCAGGTCTACGAGTCGGCGGTCGTCGGCGCGGACGCGCTGCTGCTGATCGTCGCCGCGCTGGAGCCGGAGAAGCTCGAGAAGCTCTACCGCGAGGCGCTGGCGCTGGACCTCGACGTCCTGGTCGAGGTGCACGACGAGGAGGAGCTCGAGACCGCGCTGGCGGTGGTCGACGCCGACCTCATCGGCATCAACAACCGCAACCTCGTCGACTTCACCGTCGACCTCGAGCGGACCTACGAGCTGCTGGCGGACGTCCCGACGGGCAAGACCGTCGTCTCGGAGTCGGGCATCCACTCGCGCGAGCAGCTCGAGGACCTCGAGCGGGTCGGGGTGGACGCGGTGCTCGTCGGCGAGTCGCTGATGCGCGCGCCGGAGCCGGAGGGCGCGTTGCGCGCCCTGACCGGCACGCCGGAAGCCGAGCTCTAGCCGCCGGTCTTTAGAGTGGGGTGGGTATGGCACCCCGCATCAAATTCTGTGGCCTGACGAGGACCGAAGATGCCGCCGTCGCGGTGGAGTGCGGCGCCTGGGCGCTGGGCGTGATCCTCTGGCCCGGTTCCAAGCGGGCGGCCTCGCTGGACCAGGCGGCCGAGATCGCAGCGGCGTTCCGGCGCCAGGCCCAGATCTGCGGCGTCTTCGTCGACCAGACGCTCGACGAGGTGGTCGGGTCCGTGGAGGCGGCGCAGCTGTCGATGGTGCAGCTGCACGGCACCGAGGGCCCGTCGTACTGCACGGAGGTCGCCCGGAGGACCGGTGCGAAGGTCATCAAGGCTGCGCGGGTGCGCGGCGGCGAGGACCTGCAGGCCATGCGGCCCTTCCACACCGACTACCACCTGCTCGACGCCTACGTCGAGGGCGAGGTCGGCGGCACGGGGGCGACGTGGGACTGGACCCTGCTGGGCCGGCGCCATCGCGACCTGCCGCCGCTGATCATGTCCGGCGGGCTGACGCCGGAGAACGTGGGCGAGGCGATCCGGGCCACGCGGCCGTTCGCCGTCGACGTGGCGTCGGGGGTCGAGTTGTCGCCCGGCGTCAAGGACCATGACCTGATCCGTGCCTTCGCCGAGGCGGTCACCGACGTGGATGCGGAGGTGACCGCAGCCTCGCCGGGCGGCTCGGTGGCCGACGGAGGGGACGGGCCGGGGGTTCGTCCGTACCAGGCCGCCGGCAACGAGGAGGGACGCTCATGAGCGCCGTGGAACATCGCTTCGGGCCGTATGGCGGCCAGTACGTGCCGGAGACGCTGATGCCCGCCCTGGCGGGGCTGGAGGCGGCCTGGGTGCAGACGCGCGAGGACGCGGGCTACCGCGCCGAGCTCGGTGAGCTGCTGCGCGACTTCGCGGGGCGGCCGACGCCGCTGTACCGCTCGCGGCGGTTGAGCGAGCATGCCGGGCGTCCGGTGTACCTCAAGCGTGAGGACCTCAACCACACGGGGTCGCACAAGCTCAACAACGCGATCGGCCAGGCGCTGCTGGCCAAGCGCATGGGCAAGCAGCGGATCATCGCCGAGACCGGGGCGGGCCAGCACGGCGTCGCGTCGGCGACGGCGTGCGCGCT
>CAYUDT010000200.1:0-6861 GCA_964443695.1 uncultured Conexibacter sp.
TCCTCGACGAGGCGCAGAACACCACGCCCGAGCAGATGAAGATGTTCCTCACGCGGCTCGGATTCGGCTCCAAGATGGTCGTCACCGGCGACATCACCCAGGTCGACCTGCCGCGCGAGCAGCAGTCGGGCCTCGTGGTCGTCAAGGACATCCTCAAGGACGTCGAGGGCGTCGACTTCACCCGCTTCGGCGGGGACGACGTCGTCCGCCATCGCCTCGTCCAGCGGATCGTCGAGGCCTACGACGAGCACGCCGCCAGCCAGGCCCCCGGCCTGCGGCCGGCGGATCGCAAGCGGGCCTGACCCGAGGGTGCCGGACGCGGCTCACAAGCGGCGGACCCGCCCACGGCCGGCCATCCCGCCGGCGGCGGCCCCCCGGGCCTGACCCGCTCTGCTGGCGGGCGCGGTCATCGGGCTGGCGGCGGGACCCCCCCCGCTTGCGGAGATCGAGCGGCTCGCGGCGCGGGCCGCCGCCAGCGCCGGCGTCGACGCCGGCCACCTCGCGATCGAGTTCGTCGCCGAGGCGCGCATCCACGAGCTCAACCGCGACCACCGGGGCAAGGACCGACCGACCGACGTGCTGAGCTTCCCGATCGACGAGGTCGGCGAGATCGGCATCCCGCCGGAGGCACGGGAGCTGGGCGACGTCATCATCTGCCCCGAGCACACCACCGACCTGCGCGAGGCGATCGTCCACGGCGTCCTGCACCTCACCGGCATGGACCACGAGGTCGACGACGGTGAGATGCTGGCCCTGCAGGCCGAGATCCTGAGCTGGTGAGGAGCACGGAGATGCCCGCAGACACGCAGACCCGGGCCGGGTTCATCGCCCTGGCGGGGCGACCGAACGTCGGCAAGTCGACGCTCGTCAACGCCGTCGTCGGGCGCAAGGTCGCGATCGTCTCCGACAAGCCCCAGACCACGCGCCGCGCCATCCGCGGCGTCTCCACGACCGCCGACACGCAGCTCGTCCTCGTCGACCTGCCCGGCGTGCAGCGTCCGCGCGACGCGCTGACCGAGCGCATGCAGCGCCGGGTCGAGCGTGAGCTCGCCGACTCCGACGCGGTCCTCTTCGTCCTCAACGGCACCGAGGGCGTCGGCCCCGGCGACCGCTTCATCGCGCAGGCGCTGCGCAGCACCGGCACGCCGGTGATCATCGCCGTGAACAAGGTCGACCGGCTCGACCGTCCCCGCACCGTGCAGATGCTGCTGGACGTGGCCGCCCTGGAGATCGGCGACGACATCTATCCGGTGTCGGCACGCACCGGCCAGGGCGTCGACGCGCTGCTCGTCGCGCTCAGCAAGCTGGTGCCCGCCTCGCCGTTCTACTTCCCGCCGGAGGAGCTCTCCGACCAGACCGAGCACGTGCTCCTGGCCGAGCTCATCCGCGAGCAGGTCCTGCGCCGCACCTTCCAGGAGGTCCCGCACGCCGTGGAGGTCGTCGTCGACGAGGTCGAGCCCCAACGCGAGGACCTCACGACCGTGCGCGCGCTGGTGTGGGTGGAGACCGACAGCCAGAAGGGCATCGTGATCGGCTCCCACGGCAAGATGATCAAGGCGATCGGCTCGGCCGCCCGCAAGGAGCTCGAGCGCGAGCTGGGCACCCATGTCCACCTGGACCTCAGCGTCCGGGTGCGCCGGGGCTGGCGCGGGGACGACCGCGCCCTGGATCGCCTCGGCATCGAGTGACCTGACGTCACCCGGAAAACCCCGAAAACCGGGGAGAGACTCAACCTTTAGCGATGTGACGCCGATTGGACGGATTGGGAGCGCTTGCTGGGCAGGAGCATCCGCGCGCCCCATCCACACGATCGCCACATGTCCCTCGAAGGCCAACTTCCCATCGCCGACGCGCCGCTGTGGCGCGAGCTCGTGGAGCGGCTGCCCGCCGTGGTCTACATGGCGGACTTCGACGAGCGCGGCACGCTGCGCTGGATCTCCCCCCGCGTGGAGGACCTGCTGGGCGTCGCGGCCGACGACTTCCTCGAGGACGACGACCTCTGGTACCGCTGCATCCACCCCGACGACGTCGACCGGGTGCGCGCCGAGGAGACCCGCGTCCACCGCGAGGTCGAGCCGTTCGACTGCGAGTACCGCATGCGGCACGCCGACGGCAGCGAGGTCATCGTCTGGGAGCGCGACGCGATCGTCCGCGACGACAACGGGCGTCCGGTCTGCACCCAGGGCGTCGTCGTGGACGTCACGAGCCTCCGTGCAGCCGAGCGCCGCGCCGACGCCGAGGCGCACCGCGCCAACGGCTACCTCGACCTCGTCGGCACCATCGTGATGCAGCTCGACCACGAGGGCCGCATCACCGTCGTCAACCGCGCGATGCTCGACCTGCTCGGCTACCGCGAGGACGAGATGGTCGGCGCCATCAGCATGGAGCTGCTGCAGCCGCCGCACCGGCGGGCCGAGGTCGCGCAGATCTTCACCGACGCCATGAGCAGCGAGCCCGAGGACGGCGAGCAGATCGAGGTCGCGATCTACGACCGCAACGGGCGCCCGCACGACGTCCTGTGGAGCGCCACGCGCCTGCAGGACGACCAGGGACGCCAGGTCGGCATGCTCTGCGCCGGCATCGACCTCACCGACCGCCGCCAGGCCGAGGAGCGCGCCGCCTACCTGGTCCGCCACGACCCGCTGACCGGCCTGCCCAACCGTGCCGGCCTCACCGAGCACATCGACCTCGCGCTGGCGCGCTGCCGCCGCGACGGCACCAGCGCCTGCCTGTTGGTCCTCGACATCGACGACTTCAAGCTCGTCAACGAGTCGCTCGGGCACGCG
Source organism: uncultured Conexibacter sp. (assembly GCA_964443695.1). Taxonomy (GTDB): domain Bacteria; phylum Actinomycetota; class Thermoleophilia; order Solirubrobacterales; family Solirubrobacteraceae; genus Paraconexibacter. The sequence continues at coordinate 2,787 of CAYUDT010000200.1, forward strand.
GCCGGCGACGGCCTGCTTGCGCAGGTCGCGCTGCGGCTCTCGGCCCGCCGCCGCGCGCAGGACGTCCTGGCCCGCGTCGGCGCCGACGAGTTCGCGGTGCTGCTGACGGGCCTGCCGCGGGCCGACGCCGACCCGCGCGCCGAGGCCGCCGCCCGCCGCTACGCGGCCGCGCTGGAGTCGCCGTTCGACATCGCCGACACGGTCTTCGACCTGCGCGCCAGCGTCGGCGCCGCGATCTTCCCCGAGGACGCCGACGACGGCGGCGCCCTGCACCGCCGGGCCTCCGCCGCGCTGCACAGCGCGAAGGCCTCGGGGCGCGGGATGGTCCGTCGCTACCGGGCCGAGCGCGACGAGCCGCGGCGCCCGCTGTCGCTCACCGCGCGCCTGCGCTCGGCGCTGCAGCGCGGCGAGCTGGTGCTGCACTGGCAGCCGATCGTCGACCCGGCCGACGGGAGGTTGCACGCCGTCGAGGGCCTGGTCCGCTGGGAGGCCCCCGGCGGCCTGCTGGGTCCCTCCGAGTTCGTCCCGTTCGCCGAGGAGGCGGGTCTCATCGAGCAGCTCGACGCCTACGTGTTGGCCCGGGCGTGCGCGGAGGTCGCCGGCTGGGGCGGCCCTGCCGCGACCCTGCCGTTCAGCGTCAACCTGTCGCCCCGCGCCCTGGCCGCTCCGGGCTTCGCCTCCCGGGTCGCCGAGACGCTGCACGCCCACCGTGTCGACCCCGGGCGCCTCGTCCTGGAGGTGACCGAGTCGACGGCGATGGTCGAAGCCGAGCGCAGCGCGCCCGTCCTGCACGAGATCTCCGCGCTCGGCGTGCAGCTGGCCATCGACGACTTCGGGGCCGGCTACTCCTCGCTGGCGCGCCTGCTGGAGCTGCCGGTCGACATCCTCAAGGTCGACCGCGGCTTCCTGCAGAAGGCGACGAGCAACACCGCGGCCGCGGCGATGATCGGCGCGATCGTGGGCCTGGCGCAGTCCCTCGACGTCCTGGCCGTGGTCGAGGGCGTGGAGACCGAGGAGCAGCTCGAGCTGATCCGCAAGCTCGGGACCCCGCTGGCCCAGGGCTTCCTGCTCGGGGTCCCCGTCGCCGGGCGCGAGCTGCTGCCGCGGCTCTCCGGCGTCCTGGCGGCCTGACGGGCGCGACCGCGAGCCGCCGGGCGAGCAGCGGCGAAGCCGGGACGTGCCGGCGGCGTGGCCGCGGATACCCTTCGGGGCGATGCAGATCGCCTTCGACGAGAAGGGTCTCGTCCCCGTGGTCATCCAGGACTGGAACACGGGCGAGGTCCTCACCCTGGCCTACGCGAACGCCGAGGCCATCGCCAAGACGCAGGAGACCGGCGAGCTGCACCTCTGGTCGCGCTCGCGCGATGAGCTGTGGCACAAGGGGGCGACGTCGGGCAACGTGCAGAAGGTCCGGGCCCTGCGGCTGGACTGCGACGGCGATGCGCTGCTTGCGCTGGTCGAGCCCGCGGGGCCGGCCTGCCACACCGGCGAGCGGACCTGCTTCTTCACCGGCGACCTCGACCCGGCGCCCCACGAGGTGCTGCCCGCGCTCGAGCGCACGCTGGCCCAGCGCCAGGCCGAGCGGCCCGCAGGCTCCTACACCGTCGAGCTCCTCGACGACCCGCAGCTGGCGGGGGAGAAGGTGATGGAGGAGGCCGAGGAGGTCACCCGCGCCGCCCGCGAGGAGTCCGATGACCGCGTCGACAACGAGGCGGCCGACGTCCTCTACCACCTGCTCGTGCTGCTGCGCGGGCGCGACCGCACGCTCGCCGACGTGGAGAGGATCCTCGATGCCCGCAGCGGCTGAGCACACGATCGACGTGATCCCCTCGCTGGAGGAGGTGTCGTCGCTGGCGGCGACCTACAACCTCATCCCGCTGCGGCACACGTTCATCGACGACTGCGAGACGCCGGTGTCGGCCTTCCTGAAGCTCCGGGGCACCGAGCAGGCCTCCGAGGGCGCGTTCCTGCTGGAGTCCGCCGAGCAGGGCCAGCGGGTGGGGCGCTACAGCTTCATCGGCGTGCGCCCGCGCAGCGTGGTCCGCTGGTCGCTGGGCGACGACGGCGACCCCTACGCGCTGGCGCAGGCGGAGGTCGGCCGCTACAGCCAGGCGCCGCTGGGCGACCTGCCGCCGTTCTCCGGCGGGGCCGTGGGCTACTTCGGCTTCGACCTGGTGCGGACGGTGGAGCCGACGCTGGGCGATCCCAACGAGGACGTCCTCGGGCTCCCGGACATGGCGCTGATGCTGTCCGACGTGCTGGTGGTCTTCGACCACCTCAAGCACACGGTCACGATCCTGGCCAACTGCTACGCGCCCCAGGACGGCGACGTGAGCGGCTCCTACGCGCAGGCCGCCGCCCAGATCGAGCAGATCCGCGAGGTGCTGGCCGGGCCGGTGCCCCAGGTCGAGCGGCACGCGCCCCGCGAGGAGCCGCAGTTTCAGTCGAACATGTCGCGCGAGCAGTTCGAGACGATGGTCGCCCGCATCGTCGAGTACACGCACGCCGGCGACATCTTCCAGGCCGTGCCGTCGCAGCGCTGGAGCGCCTCGCTGAACGGCATCGACCCGTTCTCGGTCTACCGCGGGCTCCGCGTCGTCAACCCGTCGCCGTACATGTACTTCCTGGACTTCGGCGACTTCCAGATCGCCGGCGCCTCACCCGAGCCGCTGCTGACCGTGACCGGGCGGCGCGTCTCGACGCGTCCGATCGCCGGGACGCGGCCGCGCGGCGCCGACGCGACGGAGGACGCGGCGATCGCCGAGGACCTCATCGCCGACGAGAAGGAGCGCGCCGAGCACGTGATGCTCGTCGACCTCGGTCGCAACGACCTCGGCCGCGTGTCGGAGTACGGCAGCGTCACCGTCGACCGCTTCATGGCCGTGGAGACCTACTCCACGGTCATGCACATTGTCTCCGACGTCTCGGGCACGCTGACGGAGGAGGTCCGGGCCATGGATGCCCTGCGCAGCGTCCTGCCCGCCGGCACGCTGTCCGGTGCGCCCAAGGTCCGCGCGCTGGAGATCATCGACGAGCTCGAGCCGGTCAAGCGCGGTGGCTACGGCGGCGCGATCGGCTACCTGAGCTACACGGGTGACCTCGACACCTGCATCCACATCCGCACGGTCGTCATCAGCGACGGGCAGGCCCACATCCAGGCCGGTGGCGGCACGGTCGCCGACGCCAAGCCGGAGTATGAGTACGAGGAGTCGGTCAACAAGGCGCGTGCGGTCAAGCAGGCCATCGCGCTGGCCGCCCGACAGGGGGACTGGGCCTGATGGGCCGGCACCCAGGGTTGCTCGCCGGCGCCCACACCTCCCGGCGCCCTGACACGGAGGCACGCTGATGCGCGTCGCGATGGTCGACAACTACGACTCCTTCACCTACAACCTCGTCCAGTACCTGGGCGAGTTGGGGGCCGATCTGACGGTCGTGCGCAACGACGCGGTCACGGTGGACGAATTGCTGAGTCAGTCCTATGACCGCGTCGTCGTGTCCCCCGGACCGTGCACGCCGACCGAGGCCGGCATCTCGGTGGAGGTCATGCGCCGGGCCCCGGAGGCCGGCATCCGCACGCTCGGCGTGTGCCTGGGGCACCAGTCGCTGGCCCAGTCCTTCGGCGGCTCGGTGATCCGCCACGAACCGGTGCATGGCAAGACCACGACGATCACCCACGACGGCGCCGGGATCTACGCAGGACTCCCGCAATCGCTGGTCGTAGGCCGCTATCACTCGCTCGTCGTCTCCGAGGAGGACCTCCCGGAATGTTTCGCGGTGACGGCCCGCGGGGGAGATGTGGTGATGGGAATCCGCCACCGTGAACTGCCGGTCGAGGGCGTCCAGTTCCATCCGGAATCGGTCCTCACCGAGCACGGCAAGCGGATGATCGGGAACTTCCTCGCTCCGGAAAACTGAGCGGGTTACCGCCAGTTGGGCGAAAACTTGCCGTTGCTGTTTCGACGGTTAAGCGTGGACGAGTCGTCCGCGACGCGGTTAGGATCGCGCTCACTTCTGGAAGACCCCCTTGGAGGAGGGACATCTTGAACATCCGTAAGGCGGCAGCCATGAGCTGCCT
>CAYUDT010000201.1:0-6734 GCA_964443695.1 uncultured Conexibacter sp.
GGATCGAGACGCGCTCGGTGTCGCGGAGGATCTCGTTCATCGCGATGAGGTTGCGGACCAGGTGGTTGACCTCGTTGAGCACCTCCTCGCCGGGCAACTGCACGTCGAGCACCGCGCGGGCGAAGGGCCGCGCCGCGTCCATCAGCCGCGACTGCTGGGGGAAGACCTTCTCCAGCCACCAGCGCGCGACGTCGGGGAAGGAGAGCAGCCGCAGCGTCTCCCCGGTGGGCGCGCAGTCGACGACGATGACGTCGTAGGCGCCCTCCTCGGAGTGCCGCTTGAGCTCCAGCAGGCTGAACAGCTCGTCCATACCCGGAGGGACCGACAGCTCCTGCGCGCTGATCCGGTCGACCCCGCGGTCGATGAGCATCTGCCCCAGCCAGGCCGAGACGTTGCCCCAGTTGCGCTCCATCTGCTCCTGGGCGGAGACCTGCTGGGCGCTGAGCAGCGGCCCGATGCTCACCGGGTCGGCTCCCAGGGGTGTCTGCAGCGAATCCGCCAGCGAGTGCGCCGGGTCGGTCGACAGCACGATCGTCCGCAGACCCGCGGCCGCGCACCGACGCGCGGTGGCGGCAGCGACCGACGTCTTGCCGACGCCGCCCTTGCCGGTGTAAAGGATGGTCCGGGGCCCCACTGAGGGCCCCACCCTACCCCGCGACGTCCTGCGAGCCGGTGACCGTCGACACGTTGCCGGCCAGGTCGGCCGCCCGCACCGTGACGCTCACGGGCCCCTTCTTGGCCGGCGGACCCCAGCTGAAGGTGTGGGTGCCGCGCCCGAAGCGGACGCTCGAGGAGTAGACCTGCTTGCCGTCGCGCCTGACGGTCAGGGTGACCACGGAGACCTTCGAGAGGCTGAAGCGCACCCCGGCCTTCTTCTTCAGGCGCGGGCGGGTGCTGCTCACGAGCTTCAGGGCCGGCGGCGTCTTCAGGTAGTCGGTGAAGCGCTGCGCCGTCGTGCAGTACACGTCCGCTGCGGGAGCCCCCTCGGGCGCCCCGCGCAGCCGGTCGCAGAGCTCGTTCAGTAAGTCACGGACCAGCGTGTGGTAGCCGAGGTCGGACTCCTTGCCCGGTCGGTACAGCGACCAGGCGCCGGTGTCGTAGGTCGGCAGCTCCTGCCGCAACCGCGCCTCGCCGGCGGCGAACAGCCCGCGTGCGGCGTCGTCGTTGGCCCGCGTCGCGAAGTCGTACAGGCCGATGAGCGACTGCGTGAACGCGTTGAGCACGCGCAGCTTCGGCGCGAACGAGTAGATGAGGTAGTGCGTGCCGGCGCCGGCCCGCACGGCCACGCCGGACGGCGGCCGGGCCTGGAAGATCCATAGCGCCTGGCGCGCGACGTCGAACAGCTCCGGGCGGTGCAGCCGGATCGCGGCGCGCGCGTAGGCCTCCAGCGCGGTGCCCTGGGCCATCCCCGACACCCACGGCGGCGAACCGCCGTCGAAGTGGAAGAGGTACTCCCAGCTGCGCTGCCCGTTGCGGAAGGTCGACAGCGCCGTCGTCTCGTCCAGCAGCTTGCCGAGCTTGGCGTCGTAGGTGTCGCGCCTGCCCGACCACAGCGCGTTGGCCTTGCCGAACGTGGCCAGCCACTGGATCTGCAGACCCTCGCCGGGGTAGGCCTGCCACTGCAGGATCGAGTCGCCGAACGTCACCCGCTGGCCGTAGGACAGCAGTGGCCGGTCGGCCCACCAGGTGCGGTTGGCCTGCACGGTCTTGAACACGACCGGAAGCCGCTCGGCGATCAGCACCTGCTTGGCGGCCATCGTGTCGACGGTGGCCAGGACGGACTTCAGCTCGGCGTAGCGGCGGCCGCTGCCCTTCAGACGCTTCAGGGTGGCCTGGGCGTCGTCCCAGACGGCGATGTAGCCGTCGTAGGCCGCCTGGTCGATCTTGCCGGCGGCCAGTTGCGCCGACAGCGTGGAGCGCACCGTCGGCCCGGCCGCGACGGCGGGACTGCACAACAGGACGAGGGCGAGAGCGGTCAGGACCAGCGTGCGTCGCACCGACCCGATGGTACGTTCCGCCCCGCAAAACGCGCGCAGGATCCCCTGCGCCCTTCCGCATTGAGAGCTCACGCCGTGATTCGCCGCATTCCTGTCCTTCTTGCTGCCGCCTTCGCGTCCGCTTCGCTGCTGACCGCCTGCGGCTCCTCCGACGCCCTTGACGGCAAGGACGCCGCCGGTGTCCTCAAGGAGACCTTCGGTCCCGACCACCCGGTCAAGAGCGGCCGGCTGGACCTGTCCCTGCGCTTCCAGGCCAACGGCCTGCAGGGCCTCGACGGCCCGATCAACGCGCGTCTGTCCGGCCCGTTCCAGTCGCAGGGCGGCAAGACGCTGCCCGCGTTCGACTTCGACCTGACCCTCGACGCGGGCGGCCAGGCCTTCACGGCCGGTGCGGTGTCGACCGGGGAGAAGGGCTTCATCTCCATCGCTGGTCAGAACTACGACGTGGGCAAGGACCTCTACGACTCCTTCAAGACCGGCTACGAGTCGGCGTCCAAGGACGCCGAGAAGACCGACGGCCCCACGTTCACCTCGCTGGGCATCCAGCCGCTGCGCTGGCTGAAGAACGCGACCAAGAAGGGCGAGGAGGAGGTCGGCGGCACCCAGACCGTCCACGTCAGCGCGACGGTCGACGTGCAGAAGCTCCTGGCCGACATCGACACGCTGCTGAAGAAGGCGGGCAACGTCGCGGTCCCCGGCACCAACGAGAAGGTGCCCTCGGGCCTGACCGCCACGCAGCGCGGCGTCATCACCGACGCCGTCAAGTCGTCGGTCTTCGACGTCTGGGCCGGCAAGGCCGACGGCACGCTGCGTCGCCTGCGGGTCGCCGTCGCGTTCAGCGTCCCGGCCGAGGCCCAGAAGTCCGCCGGAGGGCTGAAGGACGGCACGCTGGTCATCGACCTGGCGATCGGCAACCTCAACAAGGACCAGACGATCACGCCGCCCAAGACGTCGCAGCCGCTGTCGGACCTGACCGCTGCGGTGCAGGGGCAGGCCGGCGCCGGCAGCGCAACCGGGTCGACGGGCACCGGCGCGGGCTCCGGCTCGTCGGGCGCGGGCTCCGGCTCGTCGGGCGCGGGCTCCGGCGCGACGGGCGGCACCGGCACTCCGCAGTCGACCGGCTCGCCGTACCTGGACTGCCTGGCCACGGCCGGGGACGACCTCGTGAAGGTCCAGCAGTGCGCCGAGAAGCTCGGCAAATAGCCCCGGCCCGGACGGGATCGGTGGGGCTCGCCGGGCGGCCGGCAGCTCCGCGCTCGGTATAGCCTGGAAGCCATGCATGGACACGTCGCGGTCGGCGCCTGGAGTGGTGGGCGCCACCTGCACTTCGGCGAGCCGATCGACGAGGACCGGCTCGTCGGGCTGCTCACGCCCGGCGACGGCATCAACACGATCATCACCGCGGACGCCTACGGCGCCGGTGAGGCCGACACGCTCGTCGGCCGGGCGCTGTCCGGCGTGGCCCGGGAGGACGCCTTCGTCATCGGCGCGATCGGGCACGACTTCTACGAGGGCGAGCGCGAGGGGGCGAAGGGCTTTCCGCGCTTCACCGACCCGCGCCTGCGCGGCGCCGGGGACTACGCGTCCTACATCCGCATGGCCACCGAGCGGTCGCTGGAACGGTGTGGCCTCGACAGCTTCGACGTCCTGCTGCTGCACAACCCCGACCGCACCGGCTATGAGTCACCCGTGGTCTGGGAGGGCATGGCCGCGGTGCGCGACGCGGGGCTCGCGACGTCGATCGGCGTCGCGCCCGGCCCGGCCAACGGCTTCACCCTGGACGTCATCGGCTGCCTGGAGCGCTTCGGTGAGCTCATCGACTGGGCGATGGTGATCCTCAACCCGTTCGAGCCGTGGCCGGGCGAGCTGGTGCTGCCGGCGTGCGTCGACGCGGGGGTCGACGTCATCACGCGCGTCGTCGACTACGGCGGGCTGTTCTGGGACGACGTCCGGCCCGGGCACGAGTTCGCCCCGCGTGACCACCGCAAGTTCCGGCCCGACGGCTGGGTGGAGGCCGCGCAGGCCAAGCTCGACGTCTTCCGGGCGATCGCCGCGGCACACGACCTGACGACGATCCAGGCCGCGGCGCAGTGGGACCTGGCCCACGACCCGGTGCGCATCGTCGCGCCGACGTTGATCCAGGAGCCGGGCGGTCGCCCGATCGAGGACAAGCGGGCCGAGCTGGCGGCCACGCCAACCGAGGTACGGCTCACCGAGGACGAGGTCCTGCGGATCCGCGAGCTGGGCGACAACACCGGTTCGATGCTGCTGAAGGGCGCCACGCCCGACCACGAGGGCGAGGATCTGCCGGACCGCTGGGCGCTGGCGGACGACCTCGTCGCCGGCGGCGCCCGCTGGGGCATCGACGCCGCGCGCGACCTGGCTCAGACGACGTAGGGCGCAAGCGCCGCGCGGACCTGGCTGCGCATCCAGCGCTCCAGGGTGCCGCTTCCCGAGAGCGCCCACCCGACCATCGCGCCGTGGTAGGTCGTCTCGACGTGGGTGGCCAGCGCGGCGGTGTCCGTGTCGGCCTTCAGGCTGCCGTCGGCGCAGGCCTCGTCGAGCAGCTCGTGGATGCGCCGGCGGACGGTCAGCGCGCCCTCGCGGGCCAGCGCGCCGAGCTCCGGGTCGGAGAGGTCGAGCTGCAGGAAGGCGACGCTGTTGGCCAGCTCGGCGCGCGAGGTGATGCCGTAGGTGCCCCGCGCCAGCGCGGCCTCGATGGTCGCCAGCGGGGTGCGCTCGGAGACCTGCCCGAAGGCCCCGGTCCAGATCGCCAGACCGCGCCGCGAGGCCGCCAGCAGCAGCCCGCGCTTGGTGCCGAAGCGCTGCACGAGGGTGGCGGGAGAGAGGCCGACCTCCTCGGCGACGGCGGCGAATGTCAGCCGCTGCGGACCGTCGCGGTGGGCGACGGTCAGCGCGGCGTCGAGGATGGTCTCGTCGTCAACCGTTCTCGGCCGCGGCACCGGGGTGTCCCTCCTGGGCGACGGTGCCCCGGGCCTTGGCGTCCTGCAGGCCCCAGTCGGGCCGCTCGCCGTCGGCGTCGGTGAAGCCGTACTCGTGCATCAGCTCCCAGGACCCGAGGCCGGCTCCGTGGAAGCGCTGGACGTCCGGGTCGGCCGCCAGGGCGGCGATGCCGCGGCCGAGAAGGTGGGGAGTCTCGGAGTGCGCGAACCAGGAGTCCTGCCGCACCGCGTCCCTCCAGGTCGCCTCGGTGACGCCGAAGTGGTCGAGCATCGCCTCGCTGCGCAGGAAGCCCGGTGTTGCCGCGATGACGGTGACGCCGGTGCCGCGCAACTCCGCGGCCTGCACGCGGGCCAGGGTGTTGACGCCCTCCTTGGCCAGGTCGTAGAACGCGTTGCCGCGGAAGGGGACGCCGGGCTTGCCGTCGCCGACCTCGACGACCAGGCCACCGCCCGTCCTCAGCATCAGCGGCAGCGCGTGGTGGCTGGTGATGATGTGGGTGTCCAGCGCGTTGCGGACCACCGTGAGCCCGGCCGCGAGGTCGTGCTGCCAGAGCTTCTTGCTCCAGTCCACGAGCGGGTCCCCGCCCCAGATGTCGTTGACGAGGACGTCCAGACGTCCCTGCTCGTCGGCGATCCGGGCCAGCAGCGCCGCGACGGCCGCGCTGTCGTTGTGGTCGGTGCGGACGGCGATGCCGGTGCCGCCGGCCTCGGTGACGCGGTCGGCGCTGTCCTCGATCGTCTCGGCCCGGCCCATGGGCGATGCGCCTGCCGTGCGGCTGGTGCGGCCGGAGCAGTAGACGGTCGCGCCCAGCGCGCCGAGCTCGGTGGCGATGGCACGCCCGCAGCCGCGCGTGGCACCGGCGACGAGGGCGACCCTGCCGTGAAGGGGGAAACGGTCGGTCATTGACCGATCAAAGTAAATGAACGCACGTTTATAAACTAGCACCGGAGTGAACGAATAGCCTGCGGCGCGTGCCGCCATACCTCCGTGGGCCGTATGTCCTCACGCCGTTCATCCCGATCGCGATCGTGTTGGAGATCTTCCACGCGGGGCCGGTGGCGCTGTTCGTCACGTCCGCGCTCGGCGTCATCCCCACGGCGGCGCTCATGGGGCGGGCCACGGAGGAACTCGCGGCGAAGGCCGGACCGGGCATCGGAGGCCTGCTGAACGTCACGTTCGGCAACGCCCCGGAGCTCATCATCGCCCTGTTCGCGCTGAACAAGGGCCTCCACGAGGTCGTCAAGGCCTCCCTCGTCGGCTCGATCCTCGGCAACATCCTGCTGGTCCTCGGCGCCTCGATGCTCGTCGGCGGCTGGGGCCGCGACCGTCAGAAGTTCGACCGGACGGCCGCCAGCGCGCAGTCGTCGATGCTGCTGCTGGCTGCGGCCGCCATCGTCATGCCGGCGGTCTACGAGATGATCGAGGGGCGCGGCCTGCCGTCACCGGGCTCGGAGATCATCAACTACGACAGCACCGTCGAGCGGCTGTCGCTGTTCATGGGCATCGTGCTCATCGGGTCCTACGTCGCCGGCCTGATCTTCAGCCTCAAGACCCACCGCGACCTCTTCAACCCCGTCGACGAGGAAGAGGAGGAGCACGGCACCTGGAGCGTCCGCCAGGCCGTCGGTGCCCTGGCCGCCGCCGGTCTCGCCGTCGGCGTGATGTCGGAGATCCTCGTCGGCTCGATCTCCGAGACCGCCGAGAAGGTCGGGCTGAGCGAGTTCTTCATCGGCGTGATCGTCGTCGCCATCGTCGGCAACGCCGCCGAGCACT
>CAYUDT010000202.1:0-6619 GCA_964443695.1 uncultured Conexibacter sp.
CCGAACGTGCTCGAGGCCGAGGAGCTCGTCGGCCACGAGTTCAACGACGAGGAGGACCGCCAGATCGCCGTGGGCGAGATGGTCGCCCTCGGCGCCCACGAGGCGATGATGACCATGCCGGACGGCTGCATCGGCTCCGGCCTGGACGCCGAGGGTCACCGTTCGCTGATGCGCGTCTGGATCGAGCCGCGCGAGACGCTCGCGTCGGTCGGCTCGGGCGACGCGTTCCTCGCCGGCGTGGTCGCCGCGCGCTACCAGGGGCGCTCGCTGGAGGAGTGCCTGCGCTACGGCGTCGCCTGTGGCGCTGAGTCCATCCGCCACCTCGGGGCCGGCCTGGTCGACCCCAAGGAGGTCGAGCGGATCGAGGCGGAGACGACGGTGCAGAAGCTGTCGGCCCCCGCCGAGGTCGGCTGAACCCTCCGCCGGACGCGCCGTGATGGCGCAGAAACCGTCGAGAATGCGGGCTGCGGACGGATGGCGAGGGCGTTCCGGCAGGTCCCGCTGATATCCTCGACCGGACCGTGAGTTGCCGCCTCACAGGTCCTGGTCCTCAGCAGTTCGCGACCCCGCTTGCGCGGGGTCTTTTCGTCCTCCCCCAGCCCTAGGATTTGTCAATGGAGATCGAGATCGGTCGCGGGAAGAAGGCCCGCCGCGCATATGGATTCGACGACATCGCCATCGTGCCGTCACGGCGGACGCGAGACCCCGATGACGTCGACATCACCTGGAAGCTCGGTCCCTACCGCTTCGAGCTGCCGCTCCTGGCCTCAGCCATGGACGGCGTCGTCTCACCGACCACGGCGGGCATCATCGGCAAGCTCGGCGGCCTGGCCGTCCTGAACCTCGAGGGTGTCTTCACCCGCTACGAGGACGCCGACGAGAAGCTGGCGGAGATCGCCAAGCTGCCCAAGGAGATCGCCACCCGTGAGATGCAGGCGATCTACCAGGCCCCGATCAAGCCGGAGCTCATCGCCCAGCGCATCCGCGAGATCAAGGATCAGGGCGTCGTCTGTGCCGCGTCGCTGACGCCGCAGCGCGTCTCGGAGTACTACGAGCTCGCGCTCGAGGCCGGGCTCGACATCCTGGTCATCCAGGGCACGGTCGTCTCGGCCGAGCACGTCTCGATGACGGCGGAGGCCCTGAACCTCAAGGAGTTCATCCGCGAGGTCGGCGTCCCGGTCATCGTCGGCGGCTGCGCGTCCTACCACACCGGCCTGCACCTGATGCGCACCGGCGCGGCCGGCGTGCTCGTGGGTGTCGGCCCGGGTGCGGCGTGCACCACGCGCGGCGTGCTGGGCCTCGGCGTCCCGCAGGCCACGGCCATCGCCGACGTCGCCGGCGCCCGCTCGACGCACATGCTCGAGACGGGTGAGTACGTCCAGGTCATCGCCGACGGCGGCATGCGCACCGGTGGCGACATCTCCAAGGCCATCGCCTGCGGTGCCGACGCCGTCATGGTCGGCTCGCCGTTCGCCCGCGCCTACGAGGCACCGGGCCGCGGCTTCCACTGGGGCATGGCGACCTTCCACCCGACGCTCCCCCGCGGCGCGCGGGTCCAGACGGTCCAGAACGGCTCGCTGGAGCAGATCATCATGGGCCCGGCCCACGAGAACGACGGCACGTTCAACCTGATGGGCGCGCTGCGGACCTCGATGGCGACGTGTGGCTACCAGGACCTTGCGGAGTTCAACCGCGCCGAGGTCATGGTCGCGCCGGCGCTGATGACCGAGGGCAAGCTGTTGCAGTCCTCCCAGCAGGTCGGCATGGGCTCCCGCGGCGCAGCCGTGGGCGCGCACCAGGAGGGCGGCGGCGCCTCCGGCCCGGCCGACAAGACCCCGGCGCTCGCGGAGGCCTAGCGGGTGCCGGAGGCGACCAGCCGACGTCTGCGGTGCCACGGTCTGCCGTGTTCGCCGCCGGCGGGCCCCGGGAGGTTCTCCGTTGTCTGACGATCTCGTCACGGCGTCGACAGCCGCAGCCCAGGTTGCGGACGAGTCGGCGCCGATCGACGTCCCTCGCAGCGTCGACGAGGTCGTCGTCCTGGACTACGGCGGGCAGTACTCACAGCTGATCGCCCGCCGGGTCCGCGAGTGCGGCGTGTTCTCCGAGCTGCTCCCGCACCACGTGGGAGCCGAGGAGGTCGCACGGCGCAAGCCGAAGGGCCTCATCCTCTCCGGCGGGCCCGCGTCGGTGTACGCCGACGGGGCGCCCAAGCTGGACAAGGCGCTGCTGGAGCTCGGCATCCCGGTGCTGGGCATCTGCTACGGCATGCAGCTGCTCGCCCTGGAGCTGGGCGGTCGCGTCGAGAGCGCCGAGGTCGGCGAGTACGGCCGGTCGGAGCTCACGATCTCCGAGCACGGTCGACTGCTGGCCGACCAGCCCGACGTCCAGGCCTGCTGGATGTCACATCGCGACACGGTCTTCTCGCCGCCTCCGGGCTTCACCGCCCTGGGCGCGTCCACCGTCTCGCCGGTCGCCGCGTTCGAGAACGTGGAGCGCGGGGTGTACGGCATCCAGTACCACCCGGAGGTCGTCCACACGCCCTACGGGCAGGACACGCTCAAGCGGTTCCTCGGGGACATCTGCGGCTGCGACATGACGTGGTCGGCGGCCAACATCGTCGCCGAGCAGATCGCCCGGATCCGCGAGCAGGTCGGGGACGCCAAGGTCATCTGCGGCCTGTCGGGCGGCGTGGACTCCAGCGTGGCCGCGGTGCTCGTGCACCAGGCCATCGGCGACCAGCTGACCTGCATCTTCGTCGACCACGGATTGATGCGGAAGGGCGAGGGCCAGCAGGTCATCGACTCCTTCCGTGACCAGTACAAGATCCCGCTCGTCGCGGTCGATGCCGAGGACCGCTTCCTGGAGAAGCTCGCCGGCCAGACCGATCCGGAGACCAAGCGCAAGATCATCGGCACGGAGTTCATCCGCGTCTTCGAGGAGGAGGCGGCCAGGCTCGCCTCCGGGGGCGACGGCGCGAAGTTCCTCGTGCAGGGCACGCTGTACTCGGACGTCATCGAGTCCGGCGGCGGCACGGGCACGGCGACGATCAAGTCCCACCACAACGTCGGTGGCCTGCCCGACGACCTGCAGTTCTCGCTGGTCGAGCCGCTGCGCTCGCTGTTCAAGGACGAGGTCCGCGCCGTCGGTGCGGAGTTGGGGCTGCCCGAGCGTCTGGTCTGGCGCCAGCCCTTCCCGGGCCCCGGCCTGGCCATCCGCGTCGTCGGTGGCGAGGCCACGAAGGAGCGCCTGGACCTGTTGCGCGATGCCGACGCGGTCCTCCAGGACGAGATCCGCAAGGCCGGCCTCTACCGCGACCTCTGGCAGTCCTTCTGCGTCCTGCCCGACGTCCGCACCGTCGGCGTCCAGGGCGACGAGCGCACCTACGGCAACGTCATCGTCATCCGCGCCGTCACCAGCGACGACGCCATGACCGCCGACTGGGCCCGCCTGCCCTACGACCTGCTGGAGGCCATCGCCGCCCGCATGATCGGCGAGTTGCGCGACGTCAACCGCGTCGTCCTGGACATCACGTCCAAGCCGCCCGGCACGATCGAGTGGGAGTGATGTTGCGCTTCCACCGCACGCTGGTGGTTTTCCTGTAACACGGAGTCCTGGACGCTGGGGCGGTGACTCGCCCTGCACGTCTCGTCGTCGTCGAAGGGGTGGTGGGAATAGGTGACGTTGAGCGTCACCCATCCACGCCACCCCCGTGCACCGTCGATGGGCGCATCGCCGAGAAATGCCTGGCCCAGCGCGGCGTGATCAAGCACGGGCAGTTGCGTCAGCTAGGGCTGACCAATCGCCAGATCCGCTACCGCTGTCAGGTCGAGCGGCTGTTCGAGGTCTTCCGCGACGTCTATGCGCTCTCACGGACACTGCCGGTGGACGGCATGCTTCAGGCCGCGCTCCTCGCGTCCGCTCCGATGGAGATCTGGCCGCACGTTCGCCTCTCTGCGTGGACGGCCGGCGAGCTGCTCGGTATCACGCGAGGAGACCCGGACACGATCCACACCGTCTCAGGGCACCAAGGGACGCGAGGGCAGGATGGGCTCCGCGTCCATCGCACCCGGGTTCCGGGCCAGCTGGGGACCCGTCTGGTGCGCGGCCTTCCGGCGACCGGCGCTCCGCGCACGCTTCTCGACTGCGTCTTGCTGGGGCTCGCGGGAGAGGAGCTCGAAGAGGCGATAGGAGAGGCCGTGTTCCACCGTCTGACCACGCCCGACGGGCTCAAGGACTATCTCGAGCGACATCCTGGCCATCCGGGGGTGGCTGCGTTCGACGGCCTCGATTTTGGCCAGACCGCATCCAAGCGCACGGAATCGCCGCTGGAGGACGAGATCCGCCCGTTGCTGGAAGCGCTGCCGATCCCGTCTCCGCGAGGACAGTTCTGGGTTCGCGGCCTCTCCGGGCGCTGGCGCCGGGTGGACTTCGCGTGGGAACGCCACCGCGTGTTGCTCGAGGCTGATGGGCGCGCCGCGCATGAGCGAGCCCTGACGCTCGACACGGATCGAGCGAAGGACAACGACACCTCGGCCGTGGGGTGGCTGACCCTTCGCGTCACACGGCGTCAGGTCCGTGACGACTGGCCCGCGTTCACCCGGCAGCTTCAGGCCGTGCTCCACGCCAGGGGTGGCGTAGGAAAGTGACGCTCAGTGTCGCTCAAACCCACCACCCCGTCCGGGTGCGGCGGCGCGCTGCCGCGTGGTGGGAGTGGGTGACGCTCAGTGTCGCT
Organism: uncultured Conexibacter sp.; assembly: GCA_964443695.1. Lineage (GTDB taxonomy): Bacteria > Actinomycetota > Thermoleophilia > Solirubrobacterales > Solirubrobacteraceae > Paraconexibacter. Next base: position 4,733 of record CAYUDT010000202.1, read on the forward strand.
CAAACCCACCACCCCGTCCTGGTGCGGCGGCGCGGGGCGCTGCGCGGGGCTAGGAGTCCCAGCTCTTGAGCGCGGGGAGCGGGTCGATCGGGGACCCGCCCGTGTACCAGCCCGGGGCGGGCCAGATCTCGAAGTGGAGGTGGCAGCCGACGGCATCGCCCGTGTCGCCGACGTTGCCGACGAACTGGCCCGCGTTGACCTTGGCGCCCTTGGCGGCGGGAGAGCGCTCGCGCAGGTGCATGTACGCGTAGTCGTTGCCGTCGTCGGCGGCGAGGACGATGTAGTTGCCACCGTTGCCGTCGTAGCCGTTGTACTTGATCTCGCCACCGGTGACGGCGACGAGCGGCGTGCCGCACGAGGCGAACACGTCCTGGCCCTGATGGCTGTGGCCGTTGCGGCCCGCGCCGAAGCGGCCGGCGCCCTCGCCGTAGGAGTGCTTGCCCTGGATCGGGAAGACGTGGCGGACGATGCTGAAGGTGGGGCCGACCACGCGCTTGGCCGAGGCGGACGTGACCTCCGGGGAGGCTCCGCCACCGGAGACGGAGGGCTGCGACGCGGCCATCCGCTCGGACTCGGCCTTCGTCCACACGCGCCACTCATAGCGGCCCTCGGCCTGCCCGTCCGCACCGCTCCACGCGACCGACGCGACCGAGCGGCCCGCCATGTGCGGCACGTCGAAGTGCGCCACGACAGCACCGGAGCGCAGCACGTCGACCGCGATGTCCAGCGGATCGCCCGACCTGTTGAAGAAGGAGACGCTGGGGATGACGCCACCGGTGACGCGGCGCACGTCCGCGCGCGACTGGATCAGCGCGCCACGGCGCGGGGCGTCGCCCTTGCGGCCGACGAGCAGGCGGCGCGAGGACTTCGTGGACTCCAGCTTGGCCGACGTGATCACGCGGACCGGCCCGGTGCGCGTGCCCGCGGGAACGGTCACGAGCACGGCGGAGGCCGAGACCGGCAGGGCGGGGACGACCTTGTCGTCCTTCCTGCCGCGCTTGCCGAGCAGGACCGCCTGCACGGCGGCGCCGACGTTGGAGCCCGAGATCTGGACGACGGAGCCGGCGACACCGGCGTCGATGGCCTGGCACGCCGAGCGGCAGGTGATCGCGTCGATCGAGGGGCGGACCTTGGGGTCCGGCGCGGCAGCGCGGGACTTGGCGGCCAGGGCCCCGGTGGGCGCGGTGAACGATGCGGTGGCGCCGGCTAGGAGAACCAGGCCCGCGATCGACGTGCGGAAGAGCGAACGGGAAGGCATATGCGGTGTGCTGCCTGCGGGGTGAGCTGTCGGGCTCGCGCGGACCGTCCGCGCTACCGGGCCAGATCGGCCCGGATTCGCCCCCGGAGCAGCGCTCCAATGGGTCCCCCGTCGTGCACGGCGGCGTGTGCACGTTCGGCGCGCGCAGTGTACCCGTAACGGCGGCGTAACGGCAGGGTCCCGGGGCGCAAAGCACCGGATGACCCACCCGCGCTACCATCCTTCGCCGCTGCGCATGCCTGCGTGGCGTCCCTACCGTGGCCGCTGTGCCACCCACAGAGCTTTGAAGACCTACGTCGCAAATTCCGAGAACCGCGAGCGCAACTGGCTCGTCGTCGACGCATCCGGGCAGACGCTCGGCCGTCTGGCGACCCAGATCGCCGAGGCGCTGCGCGGCAAGCGCAAGCCCGAGTACACGCCTCATGTCGACACCGGCGACTTCGTCGTCGTGGTCAATGCCGAGAAGATCAGCGTGACGGGCAACAAGCGCGCCGAGAAGCGCTACTACCGTCACTCCGGCTACCCGGGCGGCATCAAGTCCCGCACGCTCGAGGAGATGCTGGATCGCCGTCCCGAAGAGGTCATCCGCATCGCGGTCAAGGGCATGATGCCCCGCAACCGCCTGGCCC
>CAYUDT010000203.1:0-6602 GCA_964443695.1 uncultured Conexibacter sp.
TCGGGGCGGTGCAGCCCTCGACGTAGTGCACGTAGGAGCCCTCGTCGGCGATGATCAGCGTCCGCTCGAACTGGCCCATGTTCTCCGTGTTGATGCGGAAGTAGGCCTGCAGCGGCATCTCGACGTGGACGCCCGGCGGGACGTAGACGAACGAGCCGCCCGACCACACGGCGCTGTTGAGCGCGGCGAGCTTGTTGTCGTTCGGCGGGATGACCGTCGCGAAGTGCTCGCGGACGAGGTCCTCGTGCTCACGGAGCGCGGTGTCCATGTCGAGGAAGATCACGCCCTGCTTCTCGAGCTCCTCGTTGATCTGGTGGTAGACCACCTCGGACTCGTACTGGGCGCCCACGCCGGCCAGGAACTTGCGCTCGGCCTCCGGGATGCCGAGGCGGTCGAAGGTGTTCTTGACGTCCTCGGGGACGTCGTCCCAGGAGCGCTCGGCGCGCTCTGAGGCGCGGACGAAGTAGTGGATGTCGTCGTAGTCGACGTCGGCGAGCATCGGGCTGCCCCACGTCGGCTGCGGGCGGTCGAGGAAGTGCTGGAGCGCCTTCAGGCGGAACTCGCGCATCCACTCCGGCTCGTTCTTGAACTCGGAGATCTTCTCGACGATCTCGCGGTTGATGCCCTTGGGCGCCTTGTACAGGTAGTTCTCGGCGTCACGGAAGCCGTAGCGCTCCGTGTAGTCGGAGCCGAGCGACTTGAGCGCCGCCTCTTCGGGCGTGAGTTCCTTCGTGCTGATCTCAGGCGTAGCCATGTCAGGAAGTCCTGGTTGCGGATGAAAGCCGACTCTGCGAGTCGGTATTTGAAGTGTAGCGAGCCGTCAGTCGCCCACGGTGTGTTGCGCGGGGGAGGGCTCAGTCGACCTCGACCTGCACGACGCCGTCGCTGACGCTGACCGGGAAGGTCTCCACATCCTCGTAGGCGGGCAGCGTCAGCGGCCTGCCACTGCGCAGGTCGAACAGGCTGCCGTGGCGCGGACACTCGATCGTGCACTTCGCCGTGTCGAGCTCGCCCTCGGCGAGGTCACCGTCGTCGTGCGAACAGCGGTCCTCCATCGCCAGGAGCTCGCCATCGCAGTTGAAGACCGCGATCTCGAGGTCCTCGAACGTGAAGACCTTCCGCCCACCGGGTGGGAGGTCGGCCAGGGGACACACGTCGACGAGCGCCATAGGCGGCGCAGGGTAGCGACGCGGAGGGCGCAGGCGTGATGCAATGCACGGGCTATGGACGAGCAGCAGCAGGACACGCCTGAGCCCCAGACCCCCGACGAGGCTGCCGCGCCGGCGCCCGAGCTCGAGGCCCCCGCGCTGCCGGAGGTGCCCACGGAGTCCGCTGAGGACGTCGTCGCCAACGAGCGCACCGTCGAGGAGATCATCGCATCCGCCGAGCCGGCCGAGGAGATCCTCGCGGCCGAGCCCGACGTGGCCGAGGTCGTCGCCGAGGAGGCTCCGGCGGCGGACGTCGTCGCCGCGGCACCGTCGGCCGAGGAGGTCATCGCCGAGGCCGAGGCCGCCACGCCCACCGAGGACCTCGGCGCCGCGCCCGCCCCGCCGACCGAGCCGCTGCCCGACGCCATCGCGGCCGCGCAGGAGCAGGCCGCGTCAGACGACGCGCCGGCGGCCGAGCCGGTCGCCGATGCCGCGCAGGCGGCGGACGCCGCGTCTGCCGCCGAGGGTGACGTGCCCGCGCCGCCCGCCGAGGGCGAGGGTCAGCAGCAGGGCGAGGGCAAGAAGAAGCGCTCGCGGCGGCGCAAGTCGTCCAAGGCCGCCGAGCAGTGGGGCGTCTCCCCCACGCGTGCGCGCGGGATCGCCCAGACCGTGGACATCACGTCGTCCTCGCCGGCCGGTGGGCCGAGCGGCGGTGGCGGTGGCGGAGGCGGTGGCCGGCGCGGTGGCGGCGGCGGTCGCTCGCGTGAGCCGCTGCCGTTCGACCAGCTGCGCGCCGCAGCTGAGGCGATCGTCGACATGGAGGGCTCCAGGAAGGCCCTGCGCGACGCGTTCGCCGAGCTGGCCCCGCGGGAGCGCAACGACATCTCCGCCCTGGTCTCCAACGACGGGGACTTCCGTCAGCGCGCCCGCAGCATCAGCGCCGGCTCGCTGGCCGCCCGCAAGATCGGCAAGGCGCTCGCCGCGCAGACCGTCGCGATCGCCAACATCGAGGACATGTGGGCGGTGACCCTCTCCAAGGAGGAGGCCGCCGAGCGCCAGTCGCGCATCCGCGCCGCGAAGAACCGCGACCGCGACCGCGCCAGGCGCAACGAGGAGCGCAACAACCGCGCCGACCGCATCTCCCGCGAGGACCTCGCCAAGGCGCAGGACGGCCGTGTGGGCGCCCAGATCCGCTTCGTCATCCAGGGCGAGGACAAGGACGACGCCAAGCGCGACAAGTCGGGTAAGAAGAAGAAGGCCACCACGGCCAACGACCTGCTCGACCGCCTCGGCTACTGATCAACGCAGGGGCACGGACCGCGGGTTGCTCTGCACCCCGGTCCGGGCCAGCGCGCGCACCTGCACCGTTCCGCGGGTGCGGCGCGAAACGGCCGGCACGAACAGGCTGCGCCGCGCCGCCGAGACGGTCGTCTCGAAGCGCCGGCCGTCCCTGAGCACGAAGCGCACGACGTAGGCGTAGGCGCCGGGCGCCCGCGTCCAGCTGACGCGCACGGCGCCGCCGCGCACGCGCAGCACGCGGGCCCGTGAGGGCCGCCGCGGCCGGACGGTCCGGGTCTTGAAGCGGCCGGCCTGCACGGTCTGGCGCGGCATGCCGTCCTGCGCGATCGTCGCCTCGATGACGCGGGTGCCCGCGCGCCCGGCCAGCGGGCGGATGCGCAACGTGCCGGCGCTGCGCCGGGCGGTGGTGATGGTGCGGGCCTCGCCGGTCGACGCACGCTCGACGAACCTCACCGTCTGTCCCTTGCGGGGCCTGAGCCGGTAGCGCAGCAGCAGCTTGCCGTGGAAGCGCCGCAGGGTCGTGCGCAGCTGCGGCTCGGGGATGGCGCGAGCGGTGCCCGGGGCGGTGATCGGGGGTGAGCCGGGCAGCGCGTCCACGGTCCACGTGCCCGGGGCCGGGGCGTTGAGGACCAGCCACAGGTCGTCGTTGACCTCGTCGCGGACGGCGATCAGGACCTCGGGGAACTCCTGGTAGCCGGCCGTGGCCGCGATCGGGAACTCCCGGCCGCCGCCGCGGACGACGACGCCCGGGTCGCCGCCCTCGCCGTGGATGCGAACCAGGCGGCCGCGCTCGCCCTTGCCCACGGTGAACTCCTGGTGCCCGGCAGGACCGGCCTGGCGGCTGGTACGCGGGTAGAGCAGGTCGCCGAAGTCACACGAGGACGCCATCGTGTGCAGGCCCTTCAGGCCGAACCGCCACTCGATGCTGAACCCGAAGTCGGGCCCCCAACCGCGCCGGCAGGCTCCCATGCCGCGGGTCGACAGGAACGCCTCGGCCCCGCTGATGGTCTTGCCGAACACCCGCATCCCGGCGTCGCCGGTCAGCTGGAAGGTGCCGCCCTGCAGCCAGCCGTCCAGCGAGCCGTTCAGACCGTTGCCCGAGACCGACAGGTCGACCTTGCCGCCCAGCGAGCCGCTGGCGGCCGGGATGTCGAGCTTGGCGCTGGCGTCGGCGACGCCCTGCCCGAGCAGCTTGAGGCCGCCGTTGGCCGCGACCGTGCCGGGGTAGGTGTACTGCGCGCTGCCCTCCAGTTCGACCGCGGTGAACTTGCCCAACAACGGGATCTCGATCTGCGGGCCGGCGCTCAGCCCGATCGTGCCGCCGATCGTGACCGGCGGCGGGTCACGGGTGATCTCGCCACCGAGCTTCTGGAGGAAGATCGGCCCGATCGGCTTGTTGATGTCGCTGACCTCGAGCTTGACCTTCTGGAAGCTCAGCGGGTTGAGGGTCAGCGCGAGCTCGGCCGAGATCGTCGGGAGCGCGTACTTCGCCAGCGGGCCGCCGAAGGGCACGACCGACGCGCCCCCCGTCCAGATGTTGTCGCGCGGCTCGTAGGACAGGAAGACGTTCTTCAGCCCGAGGGTGCCGTAGAGCTTGCCGGCGTCCAGGCGCCCGTAGACGCGGTCCAGCGCCAGGCCGGACTCGTTCTTGGTGGCCAGCGTGACCTCCAGCCCGAACCCGCGCTTGAGCGTGGCCGAGCCGGCGCCGGGGCCGGAGACACCGACGCCGCTGGACGTGTCGATGCCGCCCTCGGGCCCGAGGATCGTCGCGAACTCGCGACCGAGGTCGAGGGCGATCTTCAGCGACGCGCCGTCGGCGGTCCAGGCCAGCTCCGCCCCGGCGGCGAGATCCAGCGGCAGGCCGCCGACGGTCAGGCCGGGCGCCGCGTGCTTGCCCTTGCTGGAGTTGTCGCCGCTGAGCTTCAGCAACGTGTCCCGGCGCAGGCTCAGGTCCAGGGCGCCGCGGTGCAGGGTCAGGGTGCCGCCCGGCAGCAGGGGCCCGCTCGTCGTGGCGTACATGCGCGCGCCGCCGGTCTTGAGCTCGCCCGAGCGCGAGAGCGTGATGGCTTCACCGCTGTCGGGGTCGAAGTCCAGGCCGGCGATGCGGACGGGCACCGTCGCCCGGTAGCCCCCGGGTGTGGTCCGCAGGCACGTCGACCAGGCGATGCGGCCGTAGATCTTCACCTCGGTCTGACAGCCGGGCCCCGCCGGCTGCGGGCGGCTGTTGAGCGGGTGGTCCAGGTTGCCGCCCCCGATGAGGTCGACGCTGACGTTGACGCTCGCCGGGTTGGTGCCGGCGGCGGTCAGGCGCACCTTGTAGCGCCCGGGCTTGGGGTTGGTCGCGCTGGCGCGGATGTACGTGGCGGTCTCCTCGAACGCCTCGCCCGGTCCTGCGGTGCCCGGTCCCAGGACAGAGCCGTCGGGCCGGACCAGCCGGGCCGTGACCTGCCCGCCGCCCCAGGAGGCCAGCGCGCGGAACGCCGCGGTGCCGCCCGGGACGTCGAAGGGCACGTCGCGCGTCCCCCCGGGCGGGATCGTGACGATCTCCGGGGAGTCGACCTTCGTGCACGACAGCAGCCCGATCGCCCGGGCCATGGCGCCCTGCACCTCCCCCGGTGTGGAGGCGAAGCTCGCGATGCCGTGGCTGGACTGGGCGATGGTCTGCAGCTCCAGGTTGTCGGCCGAGCCGAAGCCGATCGGGTAGATGGGGATCCCGGCATCGGCGATCGCCTTGTCGGCGGTGTAGGCGGAGTTGGGCTCGCCGTCGGAGAGGAAGACGACGCCCTTGCGGTCGACCCCCGGCGGCATCGCGTCGAGCTGCCGCTTGGCCTCGGTGAAGGCCTTCTCGTAGTCGGTGCCACCCTTGCCGCCCGGGCGGGCTGCCGCCTGCTGGGCCAGCTGGGGGATGTTGGCGTCGTTCAGCTCCGTCGGAGCGAAGACCTGCGCGGCGGTCGATCCGAAGTTCGACAGGGCAGCGACCTTGGTGGCGCCCAGCTCCTTCAGCCCCAGCCCGACGCCCTGGCCGCGGAGGTCCTGCGGGTCGTTGCCGTCCATCGAGCTCGAGTCGTCGATCACGAACACGACACCGAGCTTCTGCGGCGGCGTGCACGGCGCCTGGGCCGACGCCGGGCTGCTGTGGGACGCGAGCGCCACGACGGTGAGGAGCGCCGCGATCACCCGGATCGTACGGGCGCAGGACAACGGCTGAGACACGGCGTGGACTCCCTTCCCCCTGAACATCGGCCGCGCTGCCCTACCCAAAGCACCGAGATTGACTCCCCATCCACGTCCGGTGTGTGCGTGGTCTGTCACAAAAGTGCGCGGACGGGTCCCGCACGGACCGCCCCGGCGTACCGTCGCCGCCATGTCCGTCCTGTTCGGCCTGATCGCAGGTGCCGCGTTCCTCGCCACGCTGGGGCTCGTGGTGGCCGCGTTGCTCGCCCCCGGTCCCGGCCCGTGGTCCGCCATTGCCGCGGCTGCGCACGCCGGCGTGACGCGCGCTGTGGTGCAAGGCCCCGCGCTGCGGGCCCCGCGCTCCGGTCGGCCGTGCGCGTGGTCGGTCACGTGGGTAGTCGCCCGTGGCAGCGACGTCGGCGTCGGCCAGGGCGACGGCGGGCCCGTCGCCCTGGAGCGCAGCACGGCGCCGGTCGTCCTCGACGTCGCCGGCGCCGGCGGCGGCGGCGGCGGCCCGATGGTCGTCGAGGCCGAGCGTCTGCTGGTCCAGGCCGCAGCCGGCGCACCGCCCTTCGGCCTGAGCGTTGCCGACCGCACGCTGCTGCGCACCACGCCCCGCCGCAGCTACGCGGACTGGGCGGCCGGCGCGGGCGCTTCACCAGGAGCAACGTTCGGCGAGGTCGTGCTGCCGCTCGGCGCCGAGGTCGAACTGGTGGCGCTGGGCGACGGGCAGGTCGCGTGCCTGCAACCCGGTCAGGCCGCGGGCGCGGCGGGACACGCGCAGACGGCATCGGCGCAGAGGCGCCTGCGCTGGCGGCGGGCCGGGTGGGCCGGGCTCGCGTTCATCGGCGCGGCGGCCGCCGCGTCGGCGCTGGCCTGACGGGCGCCGGGCCCGCAGCCCTCAGAAGCTGTTGAGGTCGCCGCTCGGCTTGGCGGCGACGGGCGTGTCGGGCTCCCACTCGGCGACCGCGCCGTCGAGGC
>CAYUDT010000204.1:0-6526 GCA_964443695.1 uncultured Conexibacter sp.
CGTTGATCGCCGCCAGGATCTCCCAGCGCACCCCGTACTGCACCCCGGCCGCCTGATAGATCGGCAACAGGAACGGCGGGATCCGGAACTTGTCGATGAAGAAGTTCGGCACCCCGATCAGGGCCGGCCCGGGGATCGCATAGGAGAACGTCGGCTCCGCACCGGACGGGGCCACGTCCAGCTGCAACGCCGGCTTGGGCCGCTCCGACCGCGCGGCCCTGCGGACCTCACGCGCCCTGACCGCTTGCTGGCGCCCGCTGCGCTGCGCCTTGGCCTTCTGGTGCGCCTTGGCCTTCCCCGCCGCCGGATCCGCCGCCTGCTGCTCAGGGGTCGTCTGCTCCGGCGCCGGCTGCGCCGGCGTCGTGGGTGAAGTTGGCGCGGGACCACTGTCGGCGACGTCCACGATGCCGGTCACCAGGGGCGGGAGCTTGATCTGGTCCAGCGGCGTGCCCGGGGGTACGTCGACCACGATCTGCACGGTCGCGCCGCCGAACAGCGTCACCGTCAGCGTGCGCTGCTCTGCGCTCGCCGGGGCAGCGACGGCCAGGCTCGTCACCACCGCTCCCGCCACCGCACCCGCCGCCCTACTCCTCGCCCTACGTCCCATCAAGACCCGCTCCTTGCCATTCCTGAGAGTTCGGGCATTATGTTCGGACACACTGTCCGGAGTCAAGTCGGACCGATCCAGGTCGTACACTCTGTCCAGACACCCTCATGCCGTCCGTCACCCGCAAGAGTCAGAGCAGCAGAGCCGAGCGTCGCCAGGAGATGGTGAGCCGGGTGCTGCGCGTCGTGGAGAACCTACTCGAAGAGGACGGAGCTTCATACACGGAACTGTCGGTCGAGCGGCTGGTCACCGAGGCCGACATGTCGCGGTCGACCTTCTACGTCTACTTCGAGGACAAGGGTGACCTGCTCCGCGCGCTCACCGAGGGCGTCATCGACAACCTCGTCGACGCCGCGTCGCACTGGTGGAACCTGCCCGCGGACGCGACCAAGGACGACCTCCGCGAGGCGTTGAACACGATCTTCGAGGCCTACCTGCCCCACCGGGTCGTGATGGCGGCGGTCGTCGAGGCGGCCGGCTATGACCCGGGCGTGCGCGAGACGTTCGGCGCGATGGTGCAGAAGACCACGGCCGAGGTCGCCAAGCACATCGCCGATGGCCAGAAGAAGGGGTACGTCCACAAGGACATCGACCCCGAGCGGACCGCCGCCTGGCTGACCTGGATGTGCGAGCGCGGGCTGTACCAGCTCGTGTCCGGCGCGACCAAGGCCCAGCAGCGCGACCTCCTGACCGGACTGACCGACATCGTCTGGAACACCCTCTACGCCGGGACCCGCTAGATGCCGTCAGTCACCCGCAAGAGCCAGAGCAGCCGCGCCAAGCGCCGCGAGGAGATGCGCGACCGGCTGCTCGCCGTCGTCGAGCGGCTGCTGGCCGAGGGCGAGACGTACACGGAGATCAGCGTCGAGCGGCTGGTGTCCGAGACGGAGATCTCGCGCTCCACGTTCTACGTCTACTTCGAGGACAAGGGCGACCTGCTGCGTGCCTGGTTCGCGCAGATCATCAGCGAGATCGAGGCGGCGGCCGGCGACTGGTGGAAGCTCGACGGCTCCGCCACCCGCGCCGACCTGCGCGAGGCGCTGTCGGCCATCGTCACGACCTACCGCCCGCACACGACGCTCATGGCTGCCGTCTACGACGCGGCGTCCTACGACATCACGGTGCGCGACGAGGTGCAGGGCATGATGTCGCGCAACATCGGGGGCCTGCGCGCGCACATCCGCCGCGGGCAGCGGGACGGGTGGATCCCCGCGGAACTGCTGGCCGGCGAGACCGCCGCCTGGCTGACCTGGATGGCCGAGCGCGGCCAGCACCAGATGGTCCGCTCGGCCGACGACGCCGAGCTCGAGCGGCTGATCGACTCCTACACGGATGTCGTCTGGCACGCGCTCTACGCGCACGCGCCCTCGCGCACCGGCGCCTGACGGCGCTCGAGCACCATATTCGGACAGTCTGTCTGGCCGTTTTGTTCGAGCTGTGATTCACTGCCGGGACCATGTCCCGCAGCTCACTTGTCGGTCGGGTCGTCGCCATCACCGGCGGCGCTCGGGGAATCGGCCTGGCCACGGCGCAGGCACTGCTGGCGTCCGGGGCGCGGGTCGCCGTCGGCGACGTGGACGCCGCAGCGCTGCGGTCCGCACAGGCCACGCTCGGCGACCACGCGCTCGTCGCGCAGCTGGACGTGACGGACGCCGCGTCCTTCACGCGCTTCGTCGAGCTGACCGAGCGGGAGCTCGGCCCCCTCGACGTCCTGGTCAACAACGCGGGCATCATGCCGATCGGGCCGTTCCTCGAGGAGGACGACGCGCGCGCCGCGCGAGCGCTGGACATCAACGTGCACGGGCCGATTCTCGGCACGCGCCTGGCGCTGTCGCGGATGGTGCCGCGCGGGAGCGGCCACGTCGTCAACGTCGCGTCGGTCGCGGGCCGATCGCCCGTCCCCGGTGGCGTCACCTACGCGGCGACGAAGGCCGCGATCGTGTCGCTGACCGAGAGTGCACGGGTGGAGTTCGCGGGCACGGGCGTCGAGTTCACCTGCGTCATGCCGTCCTTCACGGCGACCGAGCTGATCGCGGGCACCAAGGGCACGAAGTTCGTGCCGACCGTCCAACCCGGTGACGTGGCCGATGCGATCGTCGACGCGATCGCGCAGCCGAAGAAGGACGTCTTCGTCCCCGGTTCGGTCGGGCTGATCCTGCGGGTGCAGCCGCTGCTCGGGCGCCGCCTGCGCGACGCCATCAACCGCCTGCTCGGCGCCGACCGGACCTTCCTGGACATCGACCACGGCGCCCGCGCGGGCTACGACTCGCGGATCGGCGCGGACCCGGTGGCCGACGCCACCGCGGTGGCCGAGCCGGAGCACGACGCGGTCGCATGACCATCGGCGTCATCGGCGCCGGCACCATGGGCGCGGGCATCGCGCAGCTCGCGTCGTCCACCGGTGCGCGCACGCTGCTGTTCGACGTCGACGGCACTGCGCTGGAGCGCGGCCTGGCAGGCATCGCGGCGGGACTCGACAAGCTCGTCTCGAGGGGACGGATGGAGGACGACGAGCGCATCGCGCTGCTCGGCCGGATCGTCGGGGTCACTGCGCTGGAGGACCTGGCGGCGTGCGACCTGGTCATCGAGGCCGCGCCGGAGCGGCTGGGCCTGAAGCTCTCGCTGCTCGGGTCCCTCGCGGAGATCGTGTCGGCCGACTGCGTGCTGGCGACCAACACCTCCTCCCTGGGCGTGACCGAGATCTCCGCCGGTGTCCCCGGCCCCGAGCGGGTCGTGGGCATGCACTTCTTCAACCCCGCCCCGGTCATGAGGCTCATGGAGGTCGTGGCCGGTGAGCTGACCGGCGCGCGCGCCGTTGACGTCGCCCGGGCGGTCGGCGAGGCGATGGGCAAGGTCGTGGTCGGCGCCGCTGACATCGCGGGCTTCTTGGTGAACCGCGTCAACCGCCCGTACTCGCTGGAGTCCCTGTACCTGCTGGAGCAGGGTGTCGCCTCCGTCGAGCAGATCGACCGCATCGCGCGCCTGGCCGGCGGCTTTCGGATGGGGCCCTTCGAGCTGATGGACCTCATCGGCATCGAGACCAACCACGCGGTGGCGGAGGGCTTCCAGCGCCAGTCCTACGGCGAGCCGCGCTACCGCCCGTCGTCGCTGGCCGCGCGCAAGATCGCGGCGGGGACGCTCGGACGCAAGACCGGTCGCGGGTGGTACGCCTACCCCGACGGACCGGCCGCCGACGTCGTCCCCGACCCGACGGGCGCCCCGGTGGGCGCGTCGCTGGTCATCGCCGGCGCGCTGCCGGTGGCCGGCGCGATACGCGAGGCGTGCGCCGCGGCGGGCTGGTCGGTCCTGGCCCCCGACGACGCCGACGCCGGTGCCGCCGCGCTCGCGCTGGACTGCGGCGACGGCAGCGACGTGCTTCCCCCCGATGTCCCCCGCGCGCTGCTGCTGCACCGCGGCTCGCTGCACGAGCTGGACCCGCGTGCTGCGGGCTTCCACGTCCTGGTGCCTCTGGGCCGGCTGATCGAGGTGACCTCGACCGAGGCGACCGACCCTGCCGCGCTCGAGGGGCTGCGGGCTGTCGCCGCGTCCCTGGGCTGGGTCGTCGAGGAGGTCGGGGACGCACCGGGCCTGGTGCTCGGCCGCATCGTCGCCCAGCTCGTCAACGAGGCCTCGTTCCTGATCGGCGAGGGCAACGGCACTCCCGAGGACGTCGACGCCGGCATGCGCCTCGGGGTCAACCACCCGCGCGGCCCCATCGCCTGGCAGGAGCAGCTGGGCACCGCCCACGTCACCGCGATCCTCCGCGCCCTCCACGACGAGCTCGGCGAACCGCGCTACCGCCTCGCCCCCCTCCTCCGCCGCCGCGCCGCGCTCGCGCAGCACGCCGTGTCGGTTTCGGTTCACCCCCTGAACGCAAACCGACACGGGTTGGTCAGCGGCCGGTGAAGGCCGTGGGGCGCCTCTCCTGACAGCCGTGGTGGCGTGACGCTGCTAGAGCGTGGCCTCGCGGGCGAGCTGAGCCTTCCGGCCGCCGAGGATCTCATCGGACATGGTGTCCAAGCATAATGTACGATCGACGGATGCATGACCTCCCGGAACCCGGCGAAGTCACCAAGGCCCAGGCAATCGCCGAGCTGGAGCGCCGGCGGGAGCTGGCCGAGGGACAGGGCGGGCCGGACCGGATCGCCCGGCACAGGAGCAAGGGCCGCCTCACCGCGCGGGAGCGCATCGCGCTGCTCATCGACGACGGGACCTTCGTCGAGCTCGGCAAGCTCGCGCTCTCCGACCGCCCCGAGATCGGCGAGCGCGCCCCCGCCGACGCCTGTGTCACCGGTGTCGGGCTGGTCGACGGCCGCAAGGTCGCGGTCATCGCCAACGATGCGACGGTGCTGGCCGGCACCACCGGCAAGGTCGGCAGCCGCAAGCAGGGCCAGCTCATGTCCCTCGCGGCACGCAAGGGCTACCCGCTCGTCGCGCTGGGCGACGCCAACGGCGGCCGCCTGCCCGACCTGCTCGGCAGCGAGTTCGGCGCGTTCGCCGGCGGCGACGAGGGCGAGCACTTCCTGGGCATCCGCGTGACCGAGGACCGCATCCCGCGCGTCACCGCCATCCTCGGCAACGCCTACGGCGACCCGGCGTTCTGGGCGGGCGCGTCGGACTTCGTCGCGATGGCCGAGGGCTGCTCGATCGCGCTGTCGGGACCGGGCCTGGTCGGCAGCGCCACCAGCGCGGACACCACGCACGACGACCTCGGTGGCCCCGAGATGACCGTGAGGACGACGGGCCTGGTGACCCGGCTGGAGGCGGACGAGCCGCAGACGATCGACGCGGTCAGGTGCTTCCTCGCCTACCTGCCGTCCAACGCCACGCGCGAGGCGCCGCGGACCGCCCCGCGCGCGCCGGCGACCGCGGCGCACGAGCTCGAGTCCATCGTTCCCGACCGGGGCCGCCGGGGCTATGACGTCAAGAAGGTCATCGACGGGATCGTCGACGGCGACAGCTTCTTCGAGTTGCACCCCCAGCACGCGCGCAACGTCGTCACCGGCCTCGCGCGCATCGAGGGGCGGCCCGTCGGCGTCGTCGCCAACCAGCCCAAGTTCCGCGGCGGCGTCCTCGACGCGGACGCCATCGTCAAGGCGACCAGGCTCGTCGACCTCTGCACCGGCTTCGGCCTGCCGATCATCTTCCTCCAGGACCTGCCGGGCGTGATGATCGGCCCGGAGGCCGAGCGGACGGCGGTCGCGCCGAAGCTCATCGCGATGTTCACCGCGATCGCGCGCAGCCCCGTCCCCAAGGTCACCATCGTCCTGCGCAAGGCGTTCGGCTTCGGCTACATCGCGATGGGCGGCCCGAGCATGGGCACCGACTACGTCGTCGCCTGGCCCAACGCGGAGATCGGCTTCATGTCCGCCGACAACGCGGCGCCGATCATCAAGGCGCCGGTGGAGGACGTCCACCACGCGTTCGCACCGTGGCAGGCGGCGACGCAGAGCCACATCCACGACGTCATCCGGCCCGACGAGACGCGGCAGGCCGTCATCGACGGCCTGTTCCTCGGGGAGGGATACCGCTAGCGCGGCAGCAGCGTGATCGGCAAGCCGTCGGCCGGGAACGGCCCGGTGCCGAAGTCCAGGACCGGCTCGTAGCCCGGCGGGACGGTCCAGCGGAAGCGCAGGAGCATCTGGTGGAGGATCGCCTTGACCTCCATCGCGCCGAAGTGCATGCCGATGCACTTGTGGACGTTGCCGCCGAACGGCGTCCACGCGTACTTGTGGGACTGGTCCTCGGCGCGCTCCGGGGTGAACCGCTCCGGGTCGAAGGTGTCCGGGTCGTTCCACCACGGCTCCATGCGCTGGGTGGAGAAGATGCCGAGCATCAGCTTGGTGCCGGCAGGGATGAAGTGGCCGTCGATCTCGGTGTCCTTCAGCGCCTGGCGGGCGAGCATGCCGACCGGCGCGT
>CAYUDT010000205.1:0-6512 GCA_964443695.1 uncultured Conexibacter sp.
TGAGCTTCTGCGCTTCCTGGTTGATCTCGGAGATCTCGCCGGAGAAGTCCGAGAGCGGCCCGGACACGACCTTGACGGATTCGCCGATCGTGAACTGCGCGCGGGTCGGGACCTGCTTGCCGCCGGCCTGGCCACCGGCGCCGTCGCCGATCTTCAGCAGGCGGTCGACCTCCGGCTGGGTCAGCGGCACGGGCTCGTTGGAGGCGCCGACGAAGCCGGTGACACCCGGGGTGCCCTTGACCAGCTGCCAGCTGTCCTCGTTGAGCTCCATCTGCACGAGCACGTAGCCCGGCATGGTGCGCTCTTCCTTGGTCTTCTTCTCGCCGTCCTTGATCTCCGTCTTCGTCTCGGTCGGCACGACGATCTGGCGCACGAAGCGCTTCTGGCCGAGGGAGACGGTCCGATGCTCAAGGTTCTGCTTGACCTTGTTCTCGTGACCGGAGTAGGTGTTGACGACGTACCAGCGGAACATTGATGCGGTCCTAGCTAGAGGATGAAGTCGACGAGTTCTTTGGCGAGGTAGTCCGCGATGCCGAGGTAGGCACCCGCGACGACCACGAAGCCGAGGACCACTGCGGTGGCCTGGCCGACCTGACGGCGATCGGGCCACTGGACGCGCTGCAGCTCCTG
This sequence comes from uncultured Conexibacter sp., assembly GCA_964443695.1. Taxonomy (GTDB): domain Bacteria; phylum Actinomycetota; class Thermoleophilia; order Solirubrobacterales; family Solirubrobacteraceae; genus Paraconexibacter. Next base: position 631 of record CAYUDT010000205.1, read on the forward strand.
CCAGCACGCGCGCAGGAACTGCACGAAACGCGGGCCGCCCTTGCCCGTCGTGGGCGCGCCGCCGGCGGGCACACGGGCCGGGGCGGTCGAGCCGGACGCAGCTGCGGCCGAGGCGGCGCCGGTCTCGGCGGCCAGCAAGGCGTCGTCAGCGGCGTCGACGTCACCGTCGCCGTCGATGTCCCCGCGAGCGGCGAGCGCCTCCGCCTCGAGGGCGGCGTCGTCGACCTGCTCGTCGTCGTTCTGCGTGCGGTCGTCGGCCATCAGGCGATCCGCTGGTTAGCGGGTCTCCTTGTGGGACGTCTGGCACCGGCACCACTTGCAGTACTTGCGCAGGGTGATGCGGTCCGGATTGTTCCGCTTGGACTTGTTCGTCTGGTAGTTGCGGCGCTTGCAGTCCTCGCAGGCGAGGGTCACAGCGATGCGCACGTCTCCGCGGGCCATTGCTTCTGGGCTCCTGAGGATGGAAAATTCGGGTCGACCGACCGCGCCGGGGGCAGAAAAAAGACCCGCCCCGGAGCGAGTCAGGCAGCCATGATAGCGCCGCTGACGCGGCGGTGCCGTCTGCTACTCGGTGCCGACCCGGACCTCGGTCGCGCCGTCGCAGCGCTGGGCAGGCTGGAGCGCCAGCTCGTAGCGGCCGCCGTCGCCCTCGAGCTCGATCTCCGCGTCGAAGCCCTCCCGCTCGGAGGCACCGATGTCCAGCCCGGCCTTCGCCGCGTTGGCCTTCAGCGCCGCGTAGACGGTCGCCAGGTCCCCGGAGACGATCGCCACCGCCCCGCCGCCCTCGTGGGCCGTCACGACCGAGTCGGCGGGCAGCAGCCCGGCGGGCACCGTGTCCCCGGGGTCGACCGCGCTCAGCCCGCAGCGGGTGGCCACCGCGCCGGGCGCCGCCGCCGCGGGCCTGGCCTCGTCATCACCGCAACCGCCGAAGATGAGAGCCGTCAGCGTGATTGCGCCGAGCACTGGCCCGGCGGCCACTTTCTGGAGCATCATGCGGAGCATGACAGCCCGCCGTGCCGTTCTGTTGCTCCTGCTCGCGCTGCCCGCCGGGGCGCAGGCCGCCCCCGTGAAGTTCAGCGCGCCGCTGCTCGTCGACGCGCAGCGCGCCGGCGGCGAACCGGTGCTGTGGTCCGACCCGGTCCACAAGACGCTCCTGTACTCCTCCCACGCGGGCACCACCCACCTCTACCGGCCGGGCCTGGAGTCCGCGGGCCTGCTCGACTTCGCCTCGACCTACCGCAACCAGGTGTTCATGTGGCTGTCCAAGGACGACGGCAGGACGTTCAAGCCCGTCGACTTCGGTGGCGGGTTCACGACCGACCCGACGATCAACCAGGGCTTCAGCGACCCCGACTTCACCCAGGACGCGGGCGGCCGGATCTACAACACCGGCATCGACCTGGTCAACGACGCGGTGTTCTCCTCCGCCGACGGTGGTGAGACCTGGGACACCGGCACCATCCAGTGCACCCCCGCGGACCGGCCCTGGCTGGCGGGCGGCAGGAAGGACGAGGTCTTCATGTCGGCCAACGTCGACACGGGCGGGCACCAGATCTTCGACTCCACCGACGCCGGCAGGACCTGCCCGCTGACCGGGCTGAAGGGTGACGGCACGACGGCCGACGGCGAGTCGTGGACCGGCAACGGCAAGATCCTCTACGACCGCGCGACCGACACCGTCATCGAGCCGGCCAACTTCGGTGGCGGCCCCGACGGCGTCGGCATCGACACCTGGCACCGCGGCGACGCGGCCTTCACGCCGCACAAGGCGGCCAGGACATCGCAGTTCGCGCACTGGCCGGCGATCTCCATCGACGACGCCGGGACGCTGTATGAGGTCTGGGACGACCTGCCGGCCGACAGCGCCGGCAACCCCGCGCCCAACCACATCAACCTCGTCTACACCAAGGACCTCGGCAAGACCTGGAGCCCCGTCATCCGGATCGCGGCGCCCGCGGACCGCATCGTCATCTGGCCGTGGGTGGCGGCGGGTGAGGCGGGCAGGATCTCGGTCGTCTGGTACGAGACCGACAAGGTCACCGACATCGGCGTCAACGACGTCGACTTCTCGATCGAGGCCGCGACGATCCTGCACGCCGATGACGACGCGCAGCGCACGGTCGACGTCGTCGACGCGGTCGGCCGGCCGATCGCCCACAGCAACCTGTGCCTCAACGGCACGACCTGCGTGGCGACGGGCGAGGACCGCCGCCTGGGCGACTTCTTCACCAACAGCATCGGGCTGGACGGGTGCGCGGTGGTCGCCTCGGGCGACACCACGCACAAGGACCCGGTCACGGGCGGCGAGCTGCCCACGTCGCGGCCGATCTTCCTGCGCCAGGTCTCCGGTCCGCGGCTGCGCGGCAGCGGCGACTGCTCGGGCGCCGAGGACCCGGGCGGCTCGCTGGGCCTGCCCAGCTCGCGGGCCTGCGTGTCCAAGCGCAACTTCACGATCACGCTGCGCTCGCCGCGGGGCACGCGGCTGCGCAGCGCCGTCGTCACCGTCGCAGGCAGGCGCGTCAAGGTCCGCCGTTCGGGCGGGCGCCTGAAGGCCGTCGTGGACCTGCGGGGCAAGGCCGCCGGCCGGGTGACCGTCCGGATCGTCGCGCGGACGACGCGCGGGAAGACCGTCCGGTCCTCCCGCGTCTACCGGACCTGCGTCAGGCGGTGAGGACGGCAGGTCCGGTCGCCCGGGCGACGCGCGGCGTCACGCCCGGGCGGAGGACTGCGGGTCCAGGCGCGTCATCTGCACGCTCGCGTGCAGCGCGCTGTTGGCGGGCCCGCGGTAGACGCCCTTGATCGGCGGCACGTCGCCGTAGCGGCGACCGTGGCCGATCTTCACGTGCGTCTCCCCCGCCATCCGGCGGTTCGTCGGGTCGGCGCCCACCCAGACCGGTTCGCCGCGCTCACCGGCTGCGGGCATCAGCGCCTCCAGCCACGCGTGGGTGTGGACCTCCATCGAGTCGCTGCCGCCGTCCTCCGGTGCCGCCCAGAGGTAGCCGGAGACGTAGCGCGCGGCGATGCCCTGGCGGCGCAGCAGGATCAGGGCCAGGTGGACGAAGTCCTGGCACACCCCGCCGCCGGCGTTGATGAGGTCCTCGACGGTGCTGCCGACGTAGGTCGCCGTCGGGTCGTAGGTGAAGTGGTCGGGGATCAGCTCGCAGACCAGCCGGACCGTCGCGATCGGCGTCTTGGCGTGCGCGAGCGCATGGAGCTCGTCGAGCATGCCCTCGGGCGGCTCATCGCCGGTGGGCAGCAGGAACTCGCCGCCGGCCTCCTGGTAGGCGGGCGCGTCCAGCCGGTGCCACGGGGCCTCGCGGACCTCGGGGGCGGGGCCCGTCACCACGCGGGCCCGGACGTCGATGCTGAGGTGGTCGTGCGCCTTGGGGATGCCGAACTCCACGACCTCGGTGCCGAAGTAGTCGGTGTGGCGCTGGACGCGGGCCTCCGGCTCGATGAGCACGTGGAAGTCGTCGCAGCGCTGCGTCCCGGTGTTGGCCGGGCGCACGCGCAGGGCGTTGAGGTTGTCGGTGACCGGAGAGTCGTACTCGTACCTCGTGAGGTACTGGATCTGGAAGTTCACGCCATCACCACGCCGGGGTGGGGCGCCATCGCACCCGCGAAGTAGCGGTCGGCGATGTCCTGGTCGACGAGGGCGAGCTCGCGCTGGACGGTCTCGCAGCGGGCGCTGAGGCTCGCGGCGTCGGCGTCCTCACGGGCCCGGAACTCCAGGTCGGCGCCGAGGCGGCCCAGGCGCAGGATCGGCTCGCTGGTGCGCGGCTGCGCGTCGGCGCGCTGCAACACCTCGAGCGTCGCGTCGACCGAGGCGGCGACGGAATCCGGATAGGCGCGTTCGTAGAGCAGGAAGCGGACGACCGGCAGCGCGTTGGGCGCCGCGGGAACGGCGCGGCGGAAGGCCTGGAAGCCGCCGACCGCCTGCAGCAGCGCCAGGGCCTGGCCGTCGCGCACCGCGCCCGCGTCCCCGTCGCCGGCGACCGTCGGCGGCACCGCGACGCGGAGCATCCGCAGCACCATGTCGGCGGACTCGATGCGCCCGCCGGCCTGCAGGAACGCCGCCGCGTCGTCGCGGAGCATCGTGCGGGACGTCAGGCCCCAGAAGAGCGCGCTGCGCTCCTTGACCTGCTGGTAGAGGCTGTAGGGACCCGAGCGCAGGCGGGCGCTGAGGTCGCCGTCGGTCAGGCGCAGGTTGGTGGTGTTGATCGCCTCCCACATCTCCGCGGAGATCACGTCGCGGACCGTGCGCGCGCCCTCTCTTGCCCGCGCGATGCAGGACACGATGCTGGCCGGCTCCTCGGGATCGACGGTCAGCCGCTGCAGGACGGCGTCACGGCGGGCGGTGCTGGGGTCGTCCACCTGCGCGCCCATCACGATCAGCAGCGAGGGCCAGGTGAGCGTCAGGCCGGTCGGGTCCTCCGGGCGGCCCTGCAGGTCGGCCTGGAAGACGCCGTCCAGCATGCGGGCTGTGTGCTCGGCGCGGACGAGGTTGCGGCCCAGCCAGAAGAGCTCGTGGGCGATGCGGGCGAGCATCAGGCGTCCTCCTCCACGACGTGCGTGAAGGGTGGTGGGGATGGGTGACGCCCAGCGTCACCGAGGCCCACCACCCCGCTCTGCTGTTGTTGTTGCTGCTGGCTGCTCCACTCGCTGCCGTACTGCAGGTCCGGCAGGGTCGGCGGCAGCGGCGCGGGCATCGCCGGCTCGGCGCGGTCGTCGGCGGGGCCGTCATCCAGCACCCAGGTGTCCTTGGAGCCGCCGCCGCGCGAGCTGTTGACGATCATCTGCCCCTCGACCATCGCCACGCGCGTCAGGCCGCCGGGGACGATCTTGATCGTCTCCCCGAACACGGCGAACGGCCGCAGGTCGACGTGGCGGGGCGCGATGACGCCGTCGATGCCGGCGGTGGGCACCGTGCTGAGCTGCACGACCTCCTGGGCGATCCAGCGCTCCGGGTCGGCCTTCAGGACCTCCGCCAGCGCCTCGAGCTCGTCGGCCGGGGTCGACGGGCCGATGAAGACGCCCTTGCCACCGGACTCGCTGGTCGGCTTGACCACCAGGGTGTCCAGGCGCGGCAGCACGTACTCCAGCTGCTCGGGGTCGGAGAGCAGGTACGTCTTGACGTTGTCGAGGATCGGCTCCTCGCCCAGGTAGTAGGAGATCATCTCCGGGACGTAGTGGTAGATGGCCTTGTCGTCGGCGACGCCGGTGCCGAACGCGTTGGCGATGGCGACGCTGCCGGCGCGGTAGGCGCGGACCAGGCCGGGGACGCCGAGCAGGCTGTCCGGACGGAACTCCAGCGGGTCGACGAAGTCGTCGTCGAGCCGGCGGTAGACGGAGTGCACGCGCTGCAGGCCCGACGTGGTCCGCATGTAGAGGACGTCGTCGCGGACGACGAGGTCGCCGGCCTCGACGAGCTCGACCCCCATCTGGCGGGCCAGGAAGGCGTGCTCGAAGTACGCGGAGTTCAGCGGGCCCGGCGTCCAGACGACGACGGTCGCCTCATCGTCGGACGACGGTGCGACGGCGCGGAGGGCCGCGAGCAGGAGCTGCGGGTAGTGGTCGACCGGGCGGACGCGGTAGTGCGCGAAGAGCTGGGGCACCAGGCGCGTCATCGCGACCCGGTTCTCCAGCACGTAGGAGATGCCCGACGGCGTGCGGACGTTGTCCTCCAGGACCTTCCAGGAGCCGTCGCCGTCGCGGACGAGGTCACAGCCCGCGACGTGGCAGTAGACGCCGCCGGGCGGGCGGATGCCGTGGACGGCGCGGGCGAAGTGGCTGCGCGAGACGACGAGCTTCCAGGGGACGATGCCCTCGCGGACGATCTCCCGCGCGTGGTAGACGTCGTCGACGAAGTGGTTCAGCGCGCG
>CAYUDT010000206.1:0-6388 GCA_964443695.1 uncultured Conexibacter sp.
GGTGCGCGACGGCCAGGCGTCGCTGGTGCTGACGCCCGCCGCCCGCCGCGCGCTGACGACCTGCCGGGCGCCCGCCCGAGCGCGACTGGGCGTCCGCGCCGGCCCGGCGCACCGGCGCCGCGCGCTCCGGTGTCCCCCGCCGGTGATCAGGACGCCGCCGCCCCACGGGCTGGACGGGATGACCGCGCTGGACCGCCTGCCGATCCTCGACCCCAGCGTCACCGTCGGCGCGGCGTCGTCGCACGCCCGCGACGGCACCAACGCCGACTTCGGCCCGTACCTGCGCAAGGACGACAGGGGCCGCTTCGTCCTGGTCGACGTCGCCGGCCCGGGGGCGCTGACGCGGATCTGGATGACCGGCGCGCTGGGCGGCTCGCCCAACGGGGAGACGTCGGCCTTCGGCCACCTGCAGTTCTTCTTCGACGGCGAGACGACGCCGCGGATCGACATCCCGGCGCGCGACTTCTACGCCGGCAGGACGTCGCCGTTCCTGTCGCCCCTGTGCGGGGACTTCGCCGTCTCCAGCGGCGGCAACTTCTGCAGCCTGCGGCTGCCGTTCGCCCGGGGCCTCGTCGTCGCGACGACCGGGTCGCCCTGGTACTACGACTTCGGCTACGAGCGCTACCCGGCGGGGACGAGGGTCACGACCTTCGACCCCAAGGCCGCCGAGACGGTTGCCGCGGTGCGAGCCGCGGGTGCCCTGCACGACCGCCACGGCACCGACCCGGAGCTGCTGCCGCACGGCAGGGTGCACAGCGGGTCGCAGAGCATCCCGGCCGGGGGGCGGGTCACCCTGGCCGACATCAGCGGGCCGGGCACGTTGCGGCGCATCGAGGTGACGGCGGGTGCGATGCGGCAGCTGTGGCTGGAGGCCCGCTGGGACGGTGAGGCGCGGCCCTCGGTCTCCGCCCCGGTCTCCGAGCTGTTCGCCAGCGGCGCGGGCAACCACTCCCCCGCGCTGGGCCTGCTCGTCGGGTGGCACCCCGAGCAGCAGCGCGGCTACCTCTACTTCCCGATGCCGTTCCGCCGCGGCGCGCGCGTCGAGCTGGTCAACCGCGACGTCAACCCGCAGCCGGCGTCGTGGTCGGTCGAGGAGTCACCGGCGCGCTACGCGGGCCGCGTCGGCGAGTTCCACGCAACGTACTCCGAGGACCCCGAGACCGACATCGGCAGCGACCACGTCCTGCTCGACACGCCTGGCGGCGCCAAGGTCGTGGGCCTGGGCCTCACCGAGGAGGGCCCGCTGTCCACCGCCTTCACGACGTTCATGGAGGGCGACGAGCGCGTGCACTTCGACGGCTCGCGCAGTCCCGCCGTCCACGGCACCGGGACCGAGGACTACTTCGGCGGCGCCTACTACTACGCCACCGGGCCGTTCGCGCTGGCCGACCACGGGCTGAGCGCGAAGATCGACACGTCGGCCCTGCGCTCCAAGACCGCGCAGTACCGGCTGCACCTCTCCGATCCGTGGCCGTTCCGCGACGGCATGCGCTTCGGCATCGAGCACGCCGCGGGCGACGGCGAGGTCACCGCCATCAGCGCCGTGGTCTACTGGTACGGCGCGGATACCGCGCTGCAGCGCCAGACCGACGTCCTCGCCGCACCCGTCACCGCGGGCTGCACCGCCGCGCCGCTGACGTCCTTCTTCGAGGGCGACCACGACGGCAACACCTCCACCCCGCTGGACCAGGCGATCACCGGCGCGACGCCGCCGCCCGCCGGCAGCGACCCGCGCGGTGAGTCCTTCACCGACACCGTCCGCACCTGCCCGTCGGGCACCACGATCACGTTCGCGGCGAAGGTCGGCCCGCGCAACGCGGGCGCCGTCCTGCGGCGCTCCTTCGACCAGCAGCTGTTCCAGCAGCGCGCCGACGTCTACGTCGGGGGCACCTACGCAGGCACCTGGCTCGACCCCGGTGAGAACAGCCACAAGCGCTGGGCGGAGTCCGACTTCCCGCTGCCCGCCGCGCTGACGAAGGGCCGCACGACGCTGCCGATCCAGCTGCGCGTCACGGGCGCCACCGGCTGGAGCGCCGCCCGCTACACCGTGTTCACGGTGACCTGAATCCCCAGCTGCTCGCCGACGCGATCGGCCAGGCGCTGGGCACGGCCCGGGTCGCCGTCGATGACCGGCTCGGTGTAGATCGGCGTGGCCAGCTGCTCGCCCTGGGTGAACTGACCGAAGGTGAAGTCGACCGACTCGCCGTTGGGGCGGATGTTCCAGGCGTGGCCGTCGGGGGTGCGCTCGCCGTCCTTGTCGAGGACCGTGGCGATGACGATGGGCCAGCCGTAGATCGCGCGGACGACCATCGCCGAGACGGCGCACTGGCCGATCGTCGGCTGGTCCTCCGACCAGACGTCGGGGTCGTCGGTGGTGTCGCGCGCCCAGCTGTTGCGCAGGGCGTCGTGCACGTCCTCCAGGGCAGGCAGATCGGTCATCGGCCTCCATCGTGGCACTTCGGCGACACAAGCACTGTCACGGTCGCGACAGTCGGGAAGGAGCGCCGTGGACGCCGGGTCCTGGTGGCTGTCGGACCAACCACCACACCACTCGAGGAGAGCCGTTGAGATGACCATCACCCGCAAGTTCACCGCCCTGCTGCTGACCGTCGCGGCCGCCGCCGTGCCGGCCGCCGCGAGCGCCCAGCCCAACACCGGCAGCGGCACCGGGGACAGCGACTACTGCAGGACGCTGAAGAACCGGGCGCAGTACTACAACGACCTGGCCCACAACCCCAACCTGCCCAAGGGCGTGCGCGACTTCTACTCCACGCGCGCCCAGATCGTCCTGATCCACGCCCGGCAGGCCGGGTGCCAGTGGAGCGCACGGGCCGTGCAGGCCGCGCCCGCCGCCGACGTCGACGCGACCGCGGTGTCGTCGCGGACCGCCACGGCCCGCTCGAAGTACCGCAGCGCCGAGAACGCGCGGAAGGCCAACAAGCGGGTCGCGTCCTCGGGCACCACCACCTCGAACACCAACACCACTGTCGCCCGCGTGAAGGCGTCCCCGACCGGCAACGGCAAGCTCGACAGCTACTGCAGCGCCGTCGCCGACCTCATCACCGACGCCGAGAACCAGGGCGACGAGGCCAGCATCAACAACCACGACCAGGACGCCGCCGAGTGGTACGAGCTGGCCGACCACATGACCTACACGTCCACCAAGAACGGCTGCACGTTCACGGCCGCCAAGCGGGCCCCGCAGTCGACGCCGTCCTCCCCGCAGGGCACTGCCACCCGCGGGTAGCCCACCCGGTCAGCACCCCCGGCCCAGGCCGGGGGTGCGGATCTCCTGGCGCGCCCTGAACTTCAAGGGCGCCAGCCTGAACAGGCCGGACGCGGAGTCCTCGTCATCGAGGGCTTCGCGCGTGGCGTAGACGTCGCGGCCGCTGACGGTGACCGACGTCCACACGGTGCCGTCGGTGTTGCCGGTCAGGCGCGTGAACTTGCAGTTGGCGCGCGGCCTGGCGGCGGCCCGCCAGATGCGCGCGGCGGTGCCGTCGCCGTCCTTGCCGTCGATCCAGGTGACGACGCCGTCGCGGATCTCCGGCGAGCCGGTCAGCGCCTCGGCGCCGAACTGCTCGACGCCGTTGATGGACAGCGTGAAGCTGCGTCCGCCGTCCAGCGGGCTGATGCGGATGAGGTTGTGGACCTCGCCGCGGCGCGCCGCCCACGCCACGCGCCTGCCGTCGGTGGAGATGCGCTCGTCCCGCGGGAAGGAGGTGTCGACGCGCCGCGCCCGGCCGGCGCCCCGCCTGACCCACAGCCCGATGTCGGGGCAGAGCGCACCCTGCACGGTGTAGGCCAGCGTGCTGCGCCACGTCACCGCGGCGGCGTGCGCGGCGCGCGTGGGCACCATCGTCGCGTCGGCGAAGCTGCCGTTGCCGGTGCGCACGACGAGCTGGCGCCGGTTCTCGGTGATGGAGCGCGAGTACGCCACGACGTTGCCGTAGGAGGTCGCGCCCTCGGCGGAGAGGCCATCGACGATCTTGGTGTCATCCGCCGCCTGCGCGGACGGCACGAGCAACAGCAGGAGCAGGAGCAGGAGGGCGGCGAGCGGGGCGCGCATGCCCCGACCAACTCGCTTACGGAGGGGGCGGGATTCGAACCCGCGAGACCCTTGCAGGCCCACCAGTTTTCAAGACTGGCGCATTCAACCGCTCTGCCACCCCTCCAGGGGTTCCGTGGATCGTACGGAGTAGCGTGCCGGACCGCATGGACCCGCGCGGCAAGATGATCGTCCTGGAAGGTGTCGACGGCGTGGGCAAGTCGACCGCGTCGGAGCTGTTGGCGCAGCGGCTGACGGCGCGGGGTTGTGACGTCGCCTTCCACGACTTCCCGCGCTACGACGACCCGTACTTCGGGCCGCTGACGCACGCGGTGCTGCACGGCGATCTCAGGATCGAGGGGCCGCTGCGGGCCAAGACGATCGCCGCGCTGTTCGCCGGCAACCGGGCCGCGACGGCACCGCAGCTGCAGGACGAGCTGGCCGCCGGCCGGACGCTGCTGTGCGACCGCTACACCCTGGCCAACGCCGCCTACCAGGGCGCGCAGGCCGGCAGCGAGCGCGACGCGGTGATGCAGTGGGTCCTCGACGTCGAGCTCGACGTGCTGGGCGTGCTGAGGCCGGACCTCTGCCTGTGGCTGAAGCTCGAGCTCGACCTGCGCCCTCCGCGCGGCCGGGCCGACGACGTCTACGAGGGCGACCTCTCGCTGCAGCAGCGCGTCCACGAGGCCTACGCGCGCCTGGCCGAGCTGGGCCACATCACCCCGGTCGACCTCGCGCCCGCGGGCACGCTGCTGGCGCCCGACGCGGTGGCCGACGCGGTGATGGCCGCGATCGACGCCGCCTGAGGATCCGTCCTTCGTCGCCGGCGCGGGCGCTCAGCCGGCCGGTGCGACCGCGCGGTCGTAGTTCAGGCGCAGCAGCGCGATGACGTCCTCGACGTCGGCGGGCGTGGCGATGTCGCGGGAGGCGAAGCCGGGCTTGCCGGGGAAGACCGGGTGGTAGTCGATGCGGCCGGCGTCGTAGAGCTCCTGCCAGACGGCCTTGCGGAAGCCGATGTGCAGGACCCGGTCGCCGTGCAGGTGACCGATCTCCTTGCGGCCGACGCGGAACGACCACTCCCCACGTGACCCCCTGCCGGCGGTCACCTCCGGCCAGGAGGTGACGACGTCGGTGATCTGCGCGTTGGCTCCTTCGACGGACATGGCCGGAAGGCTGACGCAACCGCGGTCCGGTCCGGTACCGGCAATTGGTCTTAGGACCCCCGCCGGGCCGGGTAGCTGCGGAACATGCGTCTTCCGATTGTCGACGAAGTGTTGAAGCTCTCCGGATCGATCCTGCGGACCGGCATCGGTACCGCGGAGCGGCTCGTGCGGCACGTGCTGCCCGGCGGCGGTCAGCCCGAGGACCGCGGGGCCGCCGCCCCCGCGCGTCCGTCCGCGCCACCGCCGCGCGACACCCAGCAGCACACGCCGCCCGCCGCGGCCCCGATGCCGCCCCGGCCGGGAACGGGCGCGCCCGTGGCCGCACCTGCCTCGGTGCCGTCCTCACCGCCCCCGCCGCCCGCGCCACAGGGGCCGAACGACGTCGAGCCGCCGGACCTCGACCCGGCGTCCACGCCTCTGGAGACCGAACCCGACGAGGTGGTCCTCTCCTCCGCCGACCGCGGGGCCGAGGACGGGGTCGGCGCCAACCTCCGCGTCGACGAGCCCTGGAAGGGCTACGACCAGATGAAGGTCGCCGACATCACCGACCGCCTCGCCGTCGCCGACGCCGCCACCCTTGCCGCGGTGCAGCTCTACGAGACCACCCACCGCGACCGCAAGGGCGTCGTCGCGGAGGTCGATCGGCGGATGAAGGCCCAGGCCGGCTCGACGGTCTGAGCGTCGCGGCCGAACCCTGGATCGGAGGTCACGCCCCGATCGTCGCGGGCGCGCCGAACGCGTGCAGGACCTCGGGGATCACGACCGTCCCGTCGTCCTGCTGGCCGTTCTCGAGGATCGCGATGATCGTGCGGCCCACCGCGACCGCGGTGCCGTTGAGCGTGTGCAGCGTCACGGGCTTGCCACCGCCCGCGGGGCGCAGGCGCACCTCCAGGCGGCGGGCCTGGTAGTCGGTCGTGTTCGACGTGGACGTCAGCTCGCGGAACTGCTGCTGACCCGGCAGCCAGGCCTCGCAGTCGTACTTCTTGGCCGCGGACGCGCCGAGATCGTCGACGGCGATGTTCACCACGCGGTAGGGGATGCCGAGGTCGCCGAGGATCTCCTCCTCGTAGGACAGCAGGCGCTCGTGCCACTCCGCCGACTCCTCGGGCCGGACGAACGCGAACATCTCGACCTTGTCGAACTGGTGGACGCGGAAGATGCCGCGCGTGTCCTTGCC
>CAYUDT010000207.1:0-6369 GCA_964443695.1 uncultured Conexibacter sp.
GCGGCCGAGGACCTGCGGCAGAAGACCGAGAAGCGCGCCCGCGACCGCATCGCCGAGGCCGACCGCGCCGCCGAGCTGCGCGTGGCCGCCGCCGAGGAGGAGGCCCGCGAGCTGGTGCAGTCCGCACGCGAGCAGATGCAGCAGGTCACCGCGCAGGCCCAGGAGGCCGTCAAGGGCATCCACGCCTCCGCCGAGCGCGCCCGCGCCGAGGCCGAGGAGTACCAGCGCACCACCCGCGCCGCCGCCGAGGCCCAGGCCCGCAAGATCATCGAGGACGCCCAGCGCGCCGCGGCCGTCGAGAAGAACGGCGCCCGCAAGGAGGCCCGCGCGATCGTCGACGACGCCCGCGGCGCCGCCCAGCGCGTGACGGTCGAGGGCAGCGACATCAGCCACAACCTCGCGGCGCTGTCGACGTCGATGAAGCGCAACGCCGAGCGGTTGATCAACGACGTCCGCTTGGCCCACCAGCGCCTGACCGCCGAGCTCGACGCCGCCCTCCCCGGGCCCGACGAGCAGGTCAAGGCGAGCCCCCGCCGCAGCGCCCCTGCGCCGGCGACGACCGACGACGCCGCCGACATCCTCATCGCCGCGGCGGCCGCGGCCGAGGCCGGCGAGTCGATCGAGGCCGCCGCACCCACGTCCCGCCGCGCGGCGCGCCGCGCCGCGCGCGAGCAGGGCGGTGACTTCGACATCCCCGAGTTCGTGCCCGGCCGCCGCTGAGCCACGACAGCTTGGCGCAGGTCCGCTCATCCGATTGTGAGCGGATCGGCGGTGTGCTGCGAAGAGAGTGGTCGACCCCCGACCAATCTCACGGAGAAGAGGTTCCATGTCCCATCGCACCCTGCGGCGTGCCGTTCTCGGCGCGGCGCTGGCCGCTGTGTGCGCGCCCGTCCCGGCGCACGCGTCCACCACCGCCTACGGCCTGCTGAGCGGCGGCACCAGCATCGCCACGTTCTCGACGGACGCCCCCAGCCAGGCGTCTGCGTCGGTGGCCGTCACCGGCCTGCAGGCCGGCGAGACGCTCGTCGGCATCGACGTCCGCCCCGCCACCGGCCAGCTCTACGCCATCGGCTCCACCTCGCGGCTGTACCGCGTCGCCCCCACCACCGGCGCGGCGACGGCGATCGGGACCCTGACCACCGCACTCAGCGGCGCGACGTTCGACATCGACTTCAACCCGGCGGCCGACCGCCTGCGGATCGTCTCCGACACCGGCCAGAACCTGCGCGTCAACCCGGCGTCCGCCGCGACGACGGTGGACACCGCCCTCAACGGCGCGGTGACCGGCGCGACCGGTGCCGCGTACATCAACAGCTTCCCGGGGACGACGACCACCACGCTCTTCGACATCGACCCGGCCAGCGACACCCTCGTGACGCAGGCCCCGCCGAACAACGGCGTGACGACCACCGTCGGGGCGCTCGGCGTCGACGCCACCGGTGACGCGGCGTTCGACATCGTCCCCGGTGCGAACACGGCGCTGGCGATCCTCAACGTCGGGGCCACCCGCGCGCTGTACGCGATCGACCTGGCATCCGGCGCCGCGTCGGCCCGCAGCAACGCGGGCGGCGTGCTGCCCTACGTCGACCTGGCCGTCGCCTCCGACGGCGTCACGCAGATGGTCGGCCTGGCCACGCCCGCGACCGGCGCGCAGCAGCTGTTCACCTTCCGCTCCGACGCGCCGGGGACGACCACGTCCGCGGTGACCGTCAGCGGGCTCGCTGCGGGCGAGAAGCTCCTCAGCATCGACGCGCGCCCGCGCACCGGGCGCCTCTACGGGCTCGGCTCGACCGGCGTCCTCTACGTCCTCGACGTCGAGACCGGCGCCGCGACGTCGGCGGGCACGCTGGGCACGACGCTGAGCGGCTCGGTCTTCGACGTCGACTTCAACCCGCAGGCCGACCGCCTGCGCGTCGTGTCCGACGCCGAGCAGAACCTGCGCGTCAACCCCGACGCCCCGGCCGCCGGCGGGACGATCACCGACGGCGCGTTCACCCCGGGCAGCCTGGACATCACCGGCGCGGCGTACACCAACAACCGCTCCGACACGCCCTCGACCAAGCTGTTCTACATCGACTCCGCGGCGGACAAGCTGCTGTCGACGGCGACGCCCAACGCACCGGGCACGCCGACCGACGAGGGGCAGATCACCGTGGGCCCGACCGGTGCCGTCGTCGACTTCGCGCCGCAGGGCGGCTTCGACATCGTCGGCCCGTTCGACCAGAAGTACGCGGCGCTCAAGCGCGTCGGCGAGACCGCCACGCGGCTGTACACCATCGGTGGGCAGGCCGGGCTGGTCCTGACCGACACCCTGGTGGCCAACCCGGCGGCCGCCGTGCCCGTGGGTGACGTGACGCCGCCGGAGGGCACCACCGTCACCGGCCTGGCCGCGCTGGCGTCAGACACGGTGCACTTCGGTGCGACCGGCGTGTCGGTCGGCGAGGGCGGCGTCGCGCGCGTCGCGATCGTCCGTGACTCGACCAGCGGCGCGAGCGGTCCGCTGACCGTCGGCTACGCCACCGCGACGGGCACGGCGGGCGAGGCGGACTTCACCGCGGCGACCGGCACGGTGACCTTCGCGCCCGGCGAGACCGTCAGGACGGTTGCCGTCGCGACGACGCAGGACAGCGCCGTCGAGGGCAACGAGGTCTTCGCCCTCAGCCTGACCAGCGTGAGCAACGGGGCCCGGATCGGGACGCCCGCCGCGGTCGGCGTGGTGGTCGTCGACGACGAGGCCCCGGCGGGCCCGGTCCTGGTGCCGGTCCCCGGCGCGGGTGGCGGCGGTGCCGCTGCGGCGCCGTTCGCGTTCGTGCGCGCCGCGACCGACGAGATCCGGCTGTCGACGCTGCGGACCCGGGGCTTCCTGGCCCGGGTCTTCTGCACCGCCGCCTGCAAGGTCAGCGGTGACCTGCGGGCCAGTGGCGCGCTGGCGCGGCGGACCGGGACCGTCGTGGCGAAGGTGGCGACGCGCAACGTCGCGGCGGGCGCCACGGCCCTCATCCGGGTCAAGCTCACCAGCAAGGCCGCCAAGGCCCTGCGCACCGCGAAGTCGGCCACGCTGAAGCTGAAGCTCAGCGCGACCCCCACCGCCGGCGGGAAGGCGTCCGCCCCGGCCGCCCTGACGGTCAAGGCGTTCCGCTGAGACCGTGACGTGACGACGTGTCCGGCCGGCCGCGCGCCGGCCGGACGGTCGTTCGGAGGCGAAGCGTTGCCGTCCGGCATGCGAACTAGTGTTCGCATCATGGCCACGCTCTCTCCCTCCACGAAAGGTGCGATCGCCGAGCTCGAGGTGACGTTGGCCGCGCTCCGCGCCGGCATCCCCGTCTACCGGCCCCAGGCCGAGGGCCAGCGCTACGACATGGTCTTCGACCTCGGCCACCGCCTCGCTCGCGTGCAGTGCAAGTGGGGCCGCCTGCACGGCGACGTGATCGTCGCGCGGACGTCGACCTCACGCCACACACCGAACGGCTACGTGAAGACGACGTACTCGGCCGACGAGATCGATGCCTTCGCGATCTACTGCGACGCGCTCGACGAATGCTTCTACGTCCCCTTCGAGGTGGTCGGCAAGAAGGCGCAACTTCACCTCCGGGTGCGACCCGCGAAGAACAATCAGCGACAACTCGTTACTATGGCGGACGACCACCGGCTAGGGGCTATAGCTCAGCTGGGAGAGCGCCTGCATGGCATGCAGGAGGTCGCCGGTTCGAGCCCGGCTAGCTCCACTCCTCAAGAGGCCGCCTGATCCGTCAGGCGGCCTCTTGTCGTCTCAGCCCTCGGCCGGGCCGAACGACGCCCACACGGCCGCGATCTCGCCGCCGTGCTCGGCCAGCCACTCCAGGTGGATCGCGTTGAGCCGCGTGAGCAGCTCGACCCCCTCGTCGGTCAGGACCGCGTGGACGTGCGGCCCAACGCGCTCACGGCGGACCAGCCCGTTGAGCTCGGCGCGGTCGACCAGGCCGACGACGCTGTGGTGGCGCAGCAGCAGGGTGTCGGCCAGTTCGGTGAGCGTCGGGCCGGCCGGGTCGCCGTGGGCGCGGATGGCCAACCCGAGCTGGACCTGCGCCGGGGTCAGGCCGTGCTCGCGCGCCCGCTCCTCGGCCCACGCCAGGTACCGGCGGATGCCGGACCGCAACGCTGCGAGCTGCGCGAATCCGGCGTCATCGACCTCGTCTCCCACCGGTCAAGCGTACGCGGCTCAGCGGGCCGCCAGCGCGACGTCCAACCGCTGGCGCCACCAGTCGTCCCCCACCCGTGCGGCGAACACGTGGAACGGCTCGTCGCCGGATCGGTGCTCGTCGAAGAGGTCGAAAATCTCCACGAGCTTGTCCTCGAGGTCGGCGGCCGGCACCTTCCTGACGACGACCTCGCCGAAGCGCGCGTCCGTCCCCAGGCGGCCGCCGATGCGGATGTCCATCGCCTCGACCATCTCGCCGTCGACGCGCTTGAGCACGCCCTCGATGCCGATGTCGGCGATCTGGTGCTGCGCACACGAGGACGAGCAGCCGGCGAAGTGGACGCGCAGGTCGTGGCTGTGACCGGCGGCGCGCACCCGCTCGTTCAGGGCGGCGGTCAGCCCCGCAGCGCGCTCCTTGGTGAAGACCTTCGCCAGCCCGCAGAACTCCTTGCCCGTGCAGGTCTGCACGCCGCGGGTGAACAGCGGCGGGTCGGCCTGCAGCTCGTCGCGTACCAGCGGCTCGGCCAGGAACGCGTCGACCCGCTCGTCGGGGATGTGCGGGACCAGGATGTTCTGCTGGTGGGTGAGGCGGACCTCGCCGCTGCCGTACTCCCGGGCCAGGCGCACCACGCCCTCGAACTGCGCGGAGCGCAGGCGGCCGATCGGCACGCAGAGCCCGACCGCGGAGTGGGTCCCGCCCCGCTGCGGCGTCACGCCGATGTGGTCGTGGCCGCGGGCGTCCGGGCGGTCGGGCGCGCCACGGCGCAGCGGCCGCCCGACCCGGGCCTCGAGCTCCTCGCGGAACGCCTCCGGCCCGATCCGGTCCAGCAGGAACTTGAAGCGCGCCTTGCCGCGCGCCCTGCGGTTCTCGTCGGAGTCGCGGAAGATCGCGGTGACGTGGGTGATGACCTCCGGGGCCTCCTCCGGGGTCACGAACACGTCGATCCAGCGGGCGAAGCGCGGGACGGCGGACAGCCCACCGCCGACGCGGACGTTGTAGCCGGGGACGCCGTCGTCGGTGACCGCACCGGAGAGGGCCACGTCGTTGATCAGCCCGTTGGCGCAGTCCTGGGTGCAGCCCGTGACG
Source organism: uncultured Conexibacter sp. (assembly GCA_964443695.1). Classification (GTDB taxonomy): domain Bacteria; phylum Actinomycetota; class Thermoleophilia; order Solirubrobacterales; family Solirubrobacteraceae; genus Paraconexibacter. Next base: position 5,265 of record CAYUDT010000207.1, read on the forward strand.
CTGATCTTGTACTTGCGCGGCAGGTTGGAGAACGCGCGGTCGCCGAGGAAGCGCTGGTGCAGCGCCTCCGCGGTCGCGTGACCGTCGGCGATCTCGTCGTGGCCGATGCCCGACAGCGGGCAGCCGATGACGTTGCGGGTGACATCCCCGCAGGCCCCGGTGGTGGTCAGCCCGACGGCCTCCAGCCGGCGCAGGATCTCGGGCGCGGCCTCCAGCGTGATCCAGTGGATCTGCACGCACTGGCGGGTGGTGCAGTCCAGCATGCCGCGGCCGTGCTCCCGCGCGATCCAGGCGATGACGTCGGCCTGCTCGGCGCTGAGGATGCCGTTGACGATCTTCACGCGGAGCATGAAGAAACCGTCCTTGGTGTTGTGCTCGTAGAAGCCGCTCCACTTGATGCGGAACAGGTCGGCGTCGTCGAGTGCGGCGCGGCCCTCGATCGCCGCGCGCTCCACCGCCGATCGGCCATCCAGGCCGTCGGCCTCCTGCTTGATCGCTTCGAACTTGTTCATGGGTCTCCGGCTGTCGCTTGGATATCGCATTGCGATATCGTTCTGCGATATATACCGCAAACCGGATCGGAGAACCCACCTTCATGAGCCTGACCATCGGCGACACCGCCCCTGACTTCCACGCGGACACCACCGAGGGACCGGTCGACTTCCACGACTGGATCGGTGACAGCTGGGCCGTCCTGTTCTCCCACCCCCGCGCCTTCACCCCGGTCTGCACCACCGAACTGGGCTACATGGCCTCCATCAAGCCCGAGTTCGACAAGCGCGGCGTGAAGATCATCGCGATCTCCACCGACCCCGTCGAAGGCTCACGCGACTGGAGCACCGACATCGAAGAGACCCAGGGCACAGCGGTCAACTACCCCATCATCGCCGACACCACCCATGAAGTCGCCAAGGCCTACGGCATGCTGCCCGCCGACGCCGACGGCGACCCCACCGCCCGCACCGCCGCCCAGAACGCCACCCTGCGCAACGTCTTCGTCATCGGCCCCGACAAGAAGATCAAGCTCGTGCTCATCTACCCCATGACCACCGGCCGCAACTTCGACGAGGTCCTCCGCGTCATCGACTCCCTCCAACTCACCGCC
>CAYUDT010000208.1:0-6308 GCA_964443695.1 uncultured Conexibacter sp.
CCGCCGCCCACGAGCCGGCCGCGGCCCCGGCAGCGGCCGAGGACGACTGGCGCGACGACCGCCACGACGAGCCGCTCAGCTGGGACGACCAGCCCGCGGTCACCGTCCGCCGCCCCGGTGGCGAGGAGCGTCCGGCGGGCACCCGTCGGGTCGCGGCCAGCCGCGCAGCCACGGCCGCGGGCGCCGACCGCCCGCGCCGCTTCGTCGACAGCTCCCGCGGCCGCCCCCGCTACCGCCGTGGTGCCCGCCGCACCGGTCCGATCGTCCTCCTGCTCATCGGCCTGGTGGTGCTGTGGTTCCTCAACAGCTTCTTCCAGCCCTTCAAGGGCGACGGCACGGGCAGCGTCACCGTGAAGATCCCGACCGGGGCGTCGACCGGTGACATCGGCGAGCTCCTGGAGTCCAAGGACGTCATCGGCTCCAAGTTCTTCTTCCAGCTGCGCGCGAAGATCTCCGGCCAGAAGCTCCGCGCCGGCACCTATGTCCTGAAGAAGGACATGAAGAACACCACGGTCCTCGATGCGCTCAGCACCGCGCCCAAGGCCGCGGCAACCGTCAACGTGACGATCCCCGAGGGGCGCAGCATCAGCGAGACGATCCCGATCATCCGCGATGCCGGCCTGCGCGGCGGATACGCCAAGGCCGCGCGCAGCTCGTCCCTGCTGGCCCAGGTCCGGGCGCCGAAGGCGGCCAAGACCCTCGAGGGCTACCTGTTCCCGTCGACCTACCAGCTCCGGGCGGGCGCGCAGGCGTCCAAGCTCGTGGCCGACCAGGTCAACGAGTTCCAGAAGCAGATGACCTCGGTGGACCTGTCCTACGCGCGCAGGAAGAACCTGACGACCTACGACGTCCTGACGATCGCGTCGATGATCGAGCGCGAGGCCGGCACCGACAAGGACCGCCCGTTGATCGCCGCGGTCATCTACAACCGCCTGAAGGCGCGGATGCCGCTGGGCATCGACGCGACGATCCGCTACGCCGAGGACAACTGGACCAAGCCGCTCACCAACTCCGAGCTGCAGAAGGACGGTCCCTACAACACGCGCCTGCGCCGCGGCCTGCCGCCGACGCCGATCGGGTCGCCTGGCATCGCGTCCATCAAGGCGGCAGCCCGGCCGGCGAAGGTGAGCTACCTGTACTACGTCGTCAAGCCGTGCGGCAACGGCGCGCACGCCTTCAGCACCAGCAACGCGCAGTTCCAGATCGATGTCGCCAAGTACAACCAGGCGCGCGAGAAGGCCGGCGGCAAGGACCCGTCGCGCTGCTAGTGCGGCGCCTGGGCGTCCTCGGCTGGCCGGTCTCCCACAGCCGCTCGCCGGCCATGCACCGGGCAGCGCTGGCCGAGGCCGGGCTGATCGACTGGAGCTATCAGCTGCTGCCGGTGCCGCCGGAGCTCTTCGAGGAGACGGTCCGGGGCCTGCCGGCGGCCGGGTTCGTCGGGGCCAACGTCACGATCCCGCACAAGGAGGCCGCGCTGCGGCTCAGCGACGAGCTGACCGACGCGGCCCGCGAGATCGGCGCGGTGAACACGCTGAGCTTCCGGGACGACGGCACCATCCACGGCGACAACACCGACGCGCCGGGGCTGCTGCGCGCGCTGGGGACCAGCGAGCTGACCGGGCAGACGGCGGTGCTGCTCGGCGCCGGCGGCAGCGCCCGCGCATGCGCCTGGTCGCTGCGCAACGCTGGCGCGGAGGTCACGGTCTGGAACCGGACCGCCGCGCGGGCCGAGGCGCTGGCGGCGGACCTTGGCGTCCGAGCGGCCTTGACAGTGCCCCGGAAAGCGGATCTGCTGGTCAACTGCACGTCCGTTGGTCTGGACGATCCGGCCTCAACGTTCAAGGTGTTGCCTCTGACAGCCGATGCGCTCCGTGGATACGCAACCGTGGTCGACCTGGTGTACCGCCAAGGCGAGACGGAGCTGCTTCAACGCGCACGGGCCGCGGGGTGCTCCACCGTCGATGGACTGGAATTCCTGGTCGGACAGGGTGCGTTGAGCTTTGAAGCGTGGACGGGTACTCCGGCACCGGTGACCGCCATGCGGAAGGGCGCGCGTGGAGCTCACACCCCCGGAACTGATGAACCCCGACACCCCGCACCTCAGGCCGGTCACGGGCGCCGCGACGACCGCGGCGACGGCTGAGACCCCTGCGGAGATCTGGGACGGCATCACCCGGCCGCAGACGCGCGGTGCCGGGGCGCGTTTCCTGACCGACGTCATCGTCGAGCTCGGCCTGGCGCCGAAGGACCGCGTCGACCACGCGATCGAGGTCGCGCGCACCCAGGGCAAGACGCCGGAGCAGGTCCTGCTGGAGACCAGCGTCGTGGACGGTGTCTCCATGTCGCGGGCCATCGCCGAGCGCCACGGCCTCGACCATCTCGACCTCACGGTCTTCACCGTCGACATGGCGGCGGCCAACCTCATCAAGCCGTCGGCGGCCAGGCGCTACGACGCGGTCCCGGTCGCCTTCATCGGCGACCGCGGCCTGCTGGTCGCCATGGCCGACCCGGCCAACGTCCTGGCCATCGACGACATCGCGCTGATGACCGGCTACGAGGTCCGCGCGGCGGTCGCCTCCGGCGAGGACATCGCCGGCCTCATCAGCCGCCTGACCCGCCTCGACGACGTCGTCGCCAACGCCACCTACGAGCAGGACGAGGACGAGGCGGGCGGGGTCGCCGAGCTCGTCGACCTCCGCGAGAGCGCCGACGACGCGCCCGTCATCAAGCTCGTCAACCAGATCATCGCCCAGGCGGTGGAGCAGGGCGCGTCCGACATCCACATGGCGCCCGACGGGACCCAGCTGCGTGTGCGCTTCCGCATCGACGGCGTGCTGCAGGAGACGACGTCGGTCCCGCGGCGCATGGTGGCCGGCGTGATCTCCCGCGTGAAGATCATGTCCGACCTGGACATCGCCGAGAAGCGGCTGCCGCAGGACGGCCGCGTCGGCCTGACCATCGAGAACCGCCACGTCGACCTGCGCGTCGTGACGCTGCCGAGCGTCCACGGCGAGGGCGCGGTCATCCGCATCCTGGACAAGGACTCCGTCGTCATGGAGCTCGACAAGCTCGGCATGCTCGAGCCCGAGCGGCTGCGCTTCCAGCGCGCCTTCCGCCAGGCCTACGGCGCGGTGCTCGTGACCGGGCCGACCGGCTCCGGCAAGTCGACGTCGCTGTACGCGGCGCTCGGCGAGGTCAACGAGCCCGGCAAGAACATCATCACCATCGAGGACCCGGTCGAGTACCAGCTCGACGGCATCACCCAGGTGCAGGTCAACGCCCGGGCCGGGCTGACCTTCGCCAACGGCCTGCGCTCGATGATGCGCGCCGACCCCGACATCATCATGGTCGGCGAGATCCGCGACCGTGACGCGGCGCAGATCGCGGTCGAGGCCGCCCTGACGGGCCACCTCGTGCTGTCGACGCTGCACACCAACGACGCCCCGACGGCGATCACGCGCCTCATCGAGATGGGCATCGAGCCGTTCCTCGTCGCGTCCGCGCTGGACTGCGTCGTCGCCCAGCGCCTGTGCCGGACGCTCTGCCAGCACTGCAAGCGCCGCACGATCATCAGCGCGGAGACGCTGCGCGAGAACGGCTGGCCGGCGCGCACCGACGTCGAGGCCTACGAGCCCGTCGGCTGCCAGCGCTGCTCCATGAGCGGCTACAAGGGCCGGATCGGCCTGTACGAGGTCATGACCGTCACCGACGAGATCCGCGACCTGGCCATCGGCCGGGCCTCCGCGGACGCGATCGCCGAGGTCGCGGTGCGCGACGGCATGCGCCGGCTGCGCGAGGACGGGCTGGAGAAGGTCCGCCTGGGGCGCACCTCCATCGCCGAGGTCGCCCGCGTCACGGGCACCGGCGCGGCGACGTACTAGGGGTCGTCTCCGCGCGTGCGGCGTGCCGCGCCGACCGCGGGGCGAGCGCCCCGTCCGGCGTCGATGAGCCCGTGCGCGACCGAGCGTCCACACCTGAGGGGTGGCGCGTTCAAGCCGCCCCGTGGGCGTGCCGATACGAACCACACGATGCGGTTCGACTTCGCTGACCTGCTGCTCGACGTACTCGACCGGCGGGCCTCCGATCTTCACATCACGGCGGGGTCTTCGCCGATGGTGCGTGTGCGCGGGCGCCTGACGCCGTTGGACGAGTACCCCGTCCTGGATGCGACGGACACCCGCGAGATCGTCTACTCGATCCTCAACAACGACCAGCGGCAGCGCCTGGAGACCGACTGGCAGCTGGACTTCGCCTACGCGATCCCCGGCCGCGCCCGGTTCCGCGTCAACGCCTACTTCCAGCGCAGCGCGCTCGGCGCGGCGTTCCGCCTGATCCCGGCGCAGATCACGCCGGTCGACGACCTCGGCCTGCCGCCGGTCGTCCACGAGTTCTGCACCAAGCCGCGCGGCATCGTCCTCGTGACGGGCCCGACGGGCTCCGGCAAGTCGACCTCGCTGGCGGCGATGATCGACGAGATCAACGCCACGCGCGAGGAGCACATCCTCACGATCGAGGACCCGATCGAGTTCCTGCACGGCCACAAGAAGTGCATGGTCAACCAGCGCGAGATCGGCTCGGACGCGCCGACCTTCGCCGCGGGCCTGAAGGCCGCGCTGCGCCAGGACCCCGACGTCATCCTCGTCGGCGAGATGCGCGACCTGGAGACCATCCAGACCGCCCTGACCGCAGCCGAGACCGGCCACCTCGTCTTCGCCACGCTGCACACGCAGAGCGCGCCGTCGACCATCGACCGCGTCATCGACGTCTTCCCGCCCCACCAGCAGCAGCAGATCCGCGTGCAGCTGTCGATCGCGCTGCAGGGCGTGATGACGCAGACGCTGATCCCGACGGCCGATGGCAGCTCCCGCGCGGTGGCCTGCGAGACGCTCGTCCCGACCGCCGCGGTCCGCAACCTCATCCGCGAGGGCAAGACCCACCAGATCCTCTCCTCGATGCAGACCGGCGCCTCGCACGGCATGCAGACGATGGACGCCGCCCTCGCCGGGCTCGTGCGCCAGGGGACGATCACCCAGCGCGTCGCCGAGTCCCGCTCGTCCACCCCCGACGAACTGCGTCGCCTGCTCGGCGCCGCCGCCTTCGCCGCCTGATGTCGACGTACGTCTTCAAGGCCATGGACGTGTCGGGCGCCAAGGCGTCCGGCGAGGTCGAGGCCGACTCCAAGCAGGCGGTCGCCGACCAGCTCAAGGGCCGCGGCCTGATCATCCTGGACATCAGCGACAAGCACCGGTCGCGCGAGATCAACATCGAGTTCTTCCGCCGGGTCAAGGCGGAGGAGCTGACGATCATGACCCGCCAGCTGTCGACGATGGTCAACAGCGGCATGACGATCCTCCGCGCCCTCTACGTGCTGGAGGCGCAGACCGAGAACGACCTCCTGCAGGAGACGATCGTCACCGTCCGCAAGGACGTCGAGGCCGGCCTGCCGCTGTCGGATGCCTTCGAGCGGCACCCCAAGATCTTCGACCCGCTGTACGTCGCGATGACCCGCGCCGGTGAGACCGGCGGCGTGCTCGACAGCGCGCTGCTGCGGGTCGCCGACCAGCTGGAGTCCGCCGACTCCCTGCGCCGCCAGATCAAGTCCGCGATGGCCTACCCGCTGGTGGTCATCAGCTTCGCCTTCACCGTCCTGATCGCGCTCGTCGCGTTCCTCGTCCCGGTGTTCATCGGCGTCTTCAAGCAGTTCGGCGGTGAGCTGCCGACGATCACGAAGTTCACGGTCACGCTGTCGAACCTGCTGACCGGCTACTGGTGGGCGTGCATCATCGCCACCGTCGCGCTGGTCTTCGGCTTCCGCAAGTGGAAGCGCACCGACACGGGGCGCGCGCAGTGGGACCGCCTCCGGCTGCGCATCCCGTTCAAGATCGGCGACATCGTCCAGAAGGTCGCCCTGGCCCGCTGGTCGCGCACCCTGTCGGCGCTGATCTCCGCCGGCGTCCCGCTGATGCAGGCGCTGGAGATCACCGGCAAGACCGCCGGCAACCACGTCGTCGAGTCTGCGATGACCGACGTCATCAACTCCGTCAAGAACGGCGGCACGATCTCCGAGCCGCTCAAGGACTCCCCGGTCTTCCCGGGCATGGTCACCCACATGATCGGCGTGGGCGAGGAGACGGGCGCGTTGGACACGATGCTGTCCAAGATCGCCGACTTCTACGAGGACCAGGTCGAGTCGGCCGTCAAGCAGCTCACCTCGATCCTCGAGCCCGTGATGATCGTCCTCGTCGGTGGCATCGTCGGCTTCATCGTCATCTCGATGTACCTGCCGCTCTTCAAGGTCTACGACCAGA
>CAYUDT010000209.1:0-6271 GCA_964443695.1 uncultured Conexibacter sp.
GCGCACAGCGAGCAGCCGACGCACTTCTCCAGGCCGGTGTCCTCGAACTTGTGGAGGCGGTGGCGCCCGCGGAAGCGCGGGTAGACCGGCACCTTCTCCTCGGGGTACTGGATCGTCGTCGGGCCCTCGACCAGACGGGCGAAGGTCGTCTTCAGGCCGCGCAGCGTCTCGCCGAACGCGCGGTAGGTGCCGCCGGCGCCGCCGGGCTGCGGCCCGCGTGCGACTTCGACGACGTCAGCTCCGGGATCCCAAGGCATATCAGTCCGTGACGTTGATGATGATGGCCGTGACCAGCGCGTTGGCGGTGGCCAGCGGCAGCAGGATCTTCCAGCCCAGCGACATCAGCTGGTCGTAGCGCAGACGCGGCAGCGTCGCCCGGATCCAGAAGAAGAAGATCATGATGAGCGTCGCCTTGCCGAGGACGACGAACGGGTCGACCCAGCCGGGCGGGTGGATCCCGAACGGCAGCAGCCAGCCGCCGAGGAAGAGCGTCACCGTGATCACGGAGACCACGCACATGTTGAAGTACTCGGCGAACATGTACGCGACCCAGCGCGTGCCGCCGTACTCGGTGAAGTAGCCGCCGACGATCTCGCCATCGGCTTCGACGAGGTCGAACGGCGCGCGGTTGGTCTCCGCGAAGGACGCCGTCAGGAAGATCAGGAAGCCGACGAACTGCGGGACGATGTACCACATGCCCGCCTGGCCCTCGACGATCTCCGTCAGGGACAGCGTCTGCGAGGTCATGATCACGCCGACGAGCGCCAGGCCCTGGGCGACCTCGTAGGAGATCAGCTGCGCCGCGGCGCGCATGGAGCCCAGGAACGAGTACTTCGAGCCGGACGCCCAGCCGCCGAGCATGATCCCGTAGAAGGAGATCGCGCTCATCGCGAACAGGAACAGCGGGCCGACGCTGACGTCCACGCCGTAGAGGCCGACGTCGGTGCCGAAGATGTCCTGCGTCCGGCCGAAGGGCAGGATCGCCAGGGCGCCGACGGCGGTGAACAGCGAGATCACCGGGGCGGCCGCGAACAGCCAGCCGATCGAGGTGCGCGGCCGGAACTGCTCCTTGGTCGCGAACTTCACGATCTCGGCCATCGGCTGCAGGAAGCCGAACGGGCCGACGCGGTTGGGCCCGAATCGGTGCTGGAAGCGGCCGAGGATCTTGCGCTCCCCGACGATGATCACCGGCTGCAGGTTCAGGAAGACGAAGAAGATCGCGATGCCCTTGATGATCTGGACATACCAGGGCTCGTAGTAGCCGACGGTCGACTCGATGAACACCTACGAACCAGCCTTCTTGATCTCGACCAGCGGCCCGGCAAGGACGTTGGCCGCGTCCGACGGGATGCCGGACTCCACAAAGACAGTGCCCTCCGGCGCGGCATCGCGCAGGTGGACGATGGCCTCGACGGACGCGCCGTCGGACCCGATCGTCACGCGCTCGCCGTGGCCGACGCCGAGGCGGCGGGCATCGGCCGGCGCCAGCTCGGCGCGCTGACGGGGGACGAGGAACTTCAGGGCAGGGGACACCTCGACCTCGGGCGCCGCCCAGATCGAGCGGAACGTGCCCAGGCGCAGCGCGCCGTTGGGCGTGGCCGCAGCCTCATAGGACCCGGTGTCGCCCGTGTCGGCGCCCAGCGTGGGGAACGCGGACGCGGCCGGACGGTCCTGCCAGCGCACGCCCGTGCCGCCGATCTCCTCCGGCGTCAGGCCCGCGTAGAACGGCACCGCGGCAGAGATCTGGGCGGTGACCATCGACGCGGTCATCGGCATGTCCTCCAGGCCGACGGCGCGACCGAGGTCGACGTAGATCGACCACTCCGGGCGGGTGTCGCCCTGGCGGCCGATCGCGCGCCGCAGCCGCTGCACCCGACCGTCGGGGTGCGTGACCGTCCCCTCCTTCTCGGCGTGCGACTCGGCGGGGAAGATGACCGTGGCGTGCTCGCGCAGGCCCTCGGTGAGGAACGACGCGTGGGCGATGACCGTGGAGGCCTTGTCCATCGCGCGGTTCCACAGCGCGGCGTCCGGCAGGTCGCGGACGGGGTCGACGCGCGCCAGGTACAGCGCCGTGATCGCACCGGCGGCGGCGGCCTCGGCGATGCCGGTGGCGTCGCGGCCGGCGGCCACCTCGGAGAAGCCCGGACCGGAGCCCGGCTGCATGCCGACCTCGGCGAGGCCGCGCGTGTTGGTGCCCTCGGGGACGACCAGCACCCCGGCGCCGTCACGGCCGGCGACGTTCAGGCCGCGCAGCAGCTTCAGCAGCGAGCCGGTGGCGTCACCGCGGAGCATCGAGGCGCCGACGAGCACGACGACGTCCTCGCCGCCGGTGCGCAGCAGCTCGGCCACCGCGCGGACGGCGGAGGCGTCGGCACCCGCAGCGGCGGAGGCCGCGTCGACCTCACCGCCGCCGAAGACCGCGGCGGTCAGGGCGGCGACGAAGGCGTCCTCGCCACCGGGCGCGAAGCGCACCGACAGCGACGCGTTGGGATCCAGCGCCGACGGACGCTGGGTGGCGACGGCCAGCTTCACCCGGTTGCGGCGCGCGCCCTTGCGCAGCCGCAGGTCCAGGATCGGCATGTCGTCGACCGGCTCGGTGCCGAGCACCAGGACGGTGTGCGCGAACTCGAGGTCCTGCACCGTCGCGGCCAGCGCCGGGTCATACAGCTGCTGCAACGTGTCGGCCGAGGGCGCTCCGGCGATGTCGACGTGGTTGGAGTCCAGGCCCTCGCGCAGCAGCCGCTGCAGCAGGAAGCCCTCCTCGTTGGTGACCGCGCCGCCGGCCAGCGCGCCGACCTTGCCCTTCATGCGTCCCAGGGCGGAGCCGGCCTCGGCCAGCGCGCGCTCCCAGGAGACCTCGCGCAGGACGCCTCCGTCACGCACCATCGGCGACGTGATGCGCTCGTCGACGTGCACCGCCTGGTAGGCGAAGCGGCCGCGGTCGCACAGCCAGCCGTCGTCCACGCCGTCGTTCTGGCGCGACAGGACGCGCAGGACGCGCTCGTCGCGGACGGTGAAGGAGACGTTGCACTGCGCGGGGCACAGCGTGCAGACGCTGCCGCTCTGCTCGATGTCCCACGGACGCGCGCGGAAGCGGTACGGACGCGAGGTCAGGGCACCCACCGGGCAGAGCTCGATGATGTTGCCGCTGAACGGCGCGACGTAGGGGTGCGCGTCGAACGTGCCGACGAACGTGTCGGCGCCGCGCTCGTGCAGGATCAGCTGGTAGTCCTCGGAGACCTCCTGCGAGAAGCGCACGCAGCGGTAGCAGAGGATGCAGCGCTCGCGGTCGATCGCGATCAGCGGCGACAGCGCCAGCGGCTTCTCGAAGTGGCGCTTGGGCTCGATGAAGCGCGACGTGCCGCCGCCCCAGCCGAAGGAGATGTCCTGCAGCGGGCACTCGCCACCCTTGTCGCAGACCGGGCAGTCCAGCGGGTGGTTGATGAGCAGGAACTCCAGGACCGACTCCTGCGCCGCCTTCACGCGGGACGTCTGGGTGTGGACGACCATGCCGTCCTTGACCGGCGTCGCGCAGCCGGCCTGCAGCTTCGGGATGCCCTCGATCTCCACGAGGCACATGCGGCACGCGCCCACGGGCTGGCCGAGCTTGGGCTCGTAGCAGAAGACCGGGATCTCGACGTCGCCGAACTTGGCGGCGTCGACCAGCATCGCGCCGTTGGGCGCCTGCACCTCACGACCGTCGATCGTGAAGGTGATCGTCTGAACTTCAGGGCGTGGCATTAGACGGACAAGACCTCGGGACCCGCCTGCGTCAGCACGGCTGCGCCTGGCATTTCGTTACGCACGTCAGCTGACTCCGGCACCCGTGAGGGCTTCTGAGAACGCACGCTCGCGCGCCGCCTCGATGTACTCCTCGAACTCCCCACGGAACTTCTTGACCATGGAGGAGACGGGCATCGCCATCGCGTCACCGAGGACGCAGAGGCAGTTGCCCTGGATGCGCTCGCAGACGGACTCGATGATGTCGAGGTCCATCGGCGTCGCCTCGCCGTCCTTGATGCGCTGCAGCATCGCGGTGGTCCAGCGCGTGCCCTCGCGGCACGGCGTGCACTTGCCGCAGGACTCGTGCTTGTAGAACGCGGCGGTCTTCAGCGCGATGTCGACGACGGAGGACGTGTCGTCGGCGACGATGATCGCGCCGGAGCCGAGCATCGTGCCGGCCTTCGCCAGCGAGTCGAAGTCGTAGGGGATGTCCAGGTCGTCGCCGGTGAGGACCGGGGACGAGGAACCGCCGGGGAACCAGAGCTTGACGGTGCGACCCTCGCCGGGGCCGCCGCAGAGGTCGTAGATGATCTCGCGCGAGGAGATGCCCAGCTCGATCTCGTAGTTGCCGGGCCGCTGCACGTGGCCGGACACCGAGATGAGCTTCGTGCCGGTGGAGTTCTCGACGCCGATCGCCGCGTACTCGGTGGCGCCCATCTCGACGATGAGCGGCAGCGTCGCCAGCGTCTCGACGTTGTTGATGAGCGTCGGGCCCTGGTAGAGGCCCTGGTTGGCGGGGAACGGCGGCTTCAGGCGCGGGTTGCCGCGCTTGCCCTCCAGCGCGTCCAGCAGGCCGGTCTCCTCGCCGCAGATGTAGGCGCCCGCGCCGCGGTGGACCCAGAGGTCCAGGGAGAAGTCGGTGCCGAGGATGCGCTCGCCGATGAGGCCCGCCTCCTTGGCCTCGGCCACGGCGCGCTCGAGGATCGTGGCCTGCTCCTCGTACTCGCCGCGGATGAAGATGAACGAGCGGTTGGCGCCGGCCGCGTAGGCGGCCATGATCATGCCCTCGATCAGCAGGTGCGGGATCTTCTGCATGATCTCGCGGTCCTTGAACGTGCCCGGCTCGGACTCGTCGGCGTTGCAGACGAGGTACTTGTCCATCTGCCCCTTGGGGATGAAGGACGCCTTGGTACCCATCGAGAAGCCGGCGCCGCCGCGGCCGCGCAGGCCGGACGCCTTGAACTCCTCGACCAGCGCCTCGCGCGGCATCGACAGCGCCTTGCGCAGGCGGTCGCCGTAGCCACCGCGCTGCTTGAAGACGTCCACCGTCTCCAGGCCGGGCTGGTCGATGTCGTTGAAGATCAGGTGGCGGCTCACGAATTCGCTCCCGGGTCGGCGGAGGGCCGCTTGACCAGCTGCTTGGCCGGCAGCGGGTCCGCGCCGTCGATGATGTTCTGCGCCAGCTCGTCGATCTCGCCATCGTCGACCGGGCCGACGTACACGCCGTTGACCGACGCCATCGGCGCGATGTCGCAGGCGCCGAGGCACTCGAAGCCGCGCACGTTGATGTCGGCGTCGTCGCCGATGCGCTCCTTCAGGGCGGCCAGCAGCTCGTCGCCGCCACGCAGCGAGCACGAGATGTTCGTGCACACGTAGACGTAGTTCCTGCCGACGGGCTTCGTGTTGAACATGTCGTAGAAGCCGGCGATGGCGGTGAGGTAGCCCGGCGTCAGGCGCATCACGCAGGCGACCTGCTCGATGGCCGTCGGCGAGCACCAGCCGTGCAGGTCCTGCGCGGCGTGCAGCGCCGGGATCGCCGCGCTGCGGCGGTCCGGGTAGCGCGACATGTACTCCTCGATCGTCGCGCGCAGCTCGTCCGGGACAGGCGTCAGCGCCGGGTCCGGCACACCGGCCGGGTCCTTGGACAGGTCGGCCGCGTCGTCCCATCCGGGGACGCGCGAGCCGTGCTCAAAACGCGCAACATCAGTCATGGCTATCGGTCGATGCCTCCGAGCACCGGGTCCATCATGGCCAGCGTCGCGATGAGGTCGGCGATGTAGGAATCGCGCGTCATCGCGGCCGTGGCCTGCAGGTTCACGAACGAGGGGTCGCGCATGTGCACGCGCGCCGGCTTGGACGAGCCGTCGGACCGCACGAAGCAGCCCAGCTCGCCGCGCGGGGACTCGATCGGGTAGTACGCCTCGCCGGCGGGGACGCGGAAGCCCTCGGTGACGAGCTTGAAGTGGTGGATCAGCGCCTCCATCGACGTCGCCAGCTCGTGGCGCGGCGGCAGCGCGACCTTGCGGTCGTCGGTGATCCAGGGACCCTCGGGAAGACCTTCCAGCGCCTGGCTGATGATCTTCACGGACTCCTTGATCTCCATCAGGCGCACGACGTAGCGGTCGTAGTTGTCGCCGATGGTGCCGACCGGGATCTTGAACTCGAAATCCTCATACGAGGAGTACGGCATCGCCTTGCGCAGGTCCCACGGGTTGCCGGCGGCGCGCAGCAGCGGGCCGGTGACGCCGAGCTCCAGGAGCTCCTCCTC
>CAYUDT010000210.1:0-6235 GCA_964443695.1 uncultured Conexibacter sp.
GGCACCAGCGGGGCGAACGGCGCCTGCTTGGACTCCTGCGGCGTCGCGCTCAGCGACCCGTAGGTCCGGCCGTGGAAGCCCCGGTGGACGGAGATGATCGTGCCCGCCCGGCGCCGTTTGCGCGCGCACTTCAGCGCCGCCTCGACGGCCTCCGTGCCGGAGTTGGTGAAGAAGACCTTCGTCCCGTCCCCCAGGCCGCTGACCGCGGCCAGGCGCTGGGACAGCCGCACCATCGGGTCGGTGTAGAAGAGGTTGCCCACGTGGATGAGCTGCGCCGACTGCTCGCGGATCGCCTCGACCACCGCCGGATGGCAGTGCCCCACGGAGTTGACCGCCAGGCCGGTCTGCAGGTCCAGGTACTCGTGGCCCTCGTCGTCCCACAGGCGCGCGCCGGAGCCGCGCACGAACTCGACCGGCTGCCGCGCGTAGTTGGCGGTCAGCGCGGCGTCCCGCTGGGCCGCGCTCACGACGCCGCCCGGATCTTCGTGCCGATGCCCGCGTCGGTGAAGAGCTCCAGCAGCAGCGAGTGCGGGATCCGGCCGTCGACGATGTGCGCGAACGTCACGCCGCCGTGGATCGCGTCCAGACACGCCTGCAGCTTGGGCCGGAAGCCGCCGTCGACCTGCGGCAGCGCCGCCTCGACCTCGTCGGCGTCCGCCTCGGTGATGACGCTCTCAAGGTCGGCGGGGTCGCGCATCCATCCCTCGATGTCCGTGAGGAACATGACCTTGTAGGCCTTCATCGCGCGCGCGACCGCAGCCGCGGCCTCGTCGGCGTTGATGTTGTAGGAGTTGCCCTCCCGGTCGGCGCCGACCGACGCGATCACCGGGATGTAGTCCTGGGCGATGTGGTTGAGGACGTCGACGTCGACGCGATCGATCTTGCCGACGTAGCCGATGTCCTCGCCCGCCGGGCCCTCCGTCCGGGAGGCGCGGAACAGCTGTCCGTCGTCGCCGCTCAGCCCCACCGCCGGTTGCCCGTGGCGGTTGATGCGGCTGACGATGTCCTTGTTGACCTTGCCGACCAGCACCATCTTGGCGACCTCGACGGTCTCCGCGTCGGAGACCCGGAGCCCGCCCACGAACTCCACCGGCAGGTTCAGCTTGCGCATGTACTGGGTGATCGCCGGGCCACCGCCGTGGACGACGACGGGGTTCAGCCCGACGTACTTCAGGAGGACGATGTCGCGCGCGAACTCCTCCTTGAGCGTGTCGTCGGTCATCGCCGCGCCGCCGTACTTGATGACGACCGTGCGGCCGTGGAACTCGCGGATGTAGGGCAGCGCCTCCAGCAGCGTGCCCAGGTCGCGCTGTCCGAGGCGGGCGGGTGCCGGATGCGGCGCCGCCGCGCCGCCTTCCACCGGCCGGCCGTGTCCGCCGGAGGCGGGTCCCGTGGCGTTGTCACTCATGTCGTGTAGTCCGCGTTGATGGTCACGTACTCGTGGCCGAGGTCGGAGAAGTAGCACTCGTGCTCCACCCCATCGCCGGGCAGGCCGATCACGTACTCGACCTCGTCGCGCCGGA
Organism: uncultured Conexibacter sp.; assembly: GCA_964443695.1. Lineage (GTDB taxonomy): Bacteria > Actinomycetota > Thermoleophilia > Solirubrobacterales > Solirubrobacteraceae > Paraconexibacter. Next base: position 1,524 of record CAYUDT010000210.1, read on the forward strand.
CGCGCTGGGCGAGGTCCTCGACGTCGTGCGGCACCGCCTGGCCGGCCGCTGCCACCTGCACGCCCTCGATGGCGATGTCGAACACCAGCCCGGTCGCGCCGACGTTGGCCAGCCCGATCGCCTGCGCGATGCGCCCCCAGTTGGGATCACCGCCGTACAGCGCGGTCTTGACCAGCGGCGAGTTGGCGACCTCGTGCGCGGTCGCCTGCACCGCCGTCTGGTCACCACCGCGGACGACGACGCGGCAGACGCGCCGGGCGCCCTCACCGTCCTTGACGAGCATCAGCGCCAGCTGGCGCAGCAGCGCGTCCAGGGCCTCGCCGAAGCGGGCCTCGTCGTCGGACTGGGGCGCGACCGCGACGCCGGACGCGCCCGAGCACTGCAGGATCACGGTGTCGTTCGTGGACAGCTGCCCGTCCACGGAGACCCGGTCGAAGGAGCGCTTCACGCAGACGCCCAGCAGCAGGTCGGCGGTCTGCGCGCTGAGCGCGGCGTCGGTCTGCACGAAGCAGAGCATCGTCGCGAAGCGCGGGGAGATCATCCCCGCGCCCTTGCACTGCGCCGTCAGCCGCACGTCACCGCCGCACAGCGACACCGTCAGCGACGCCCGCTTCTCGAACGCGTCGGTGGTCATGATCGACTGGGTGAACTCGGCGTCGCCGTCGGCGCGGAGCTCCGGCCGCAGGCGCGTCAGCCCGGTCACGATCCGGCCGCCGTCGAGCAGCACGCCGATGACGCCGGTGGACGCGACGGCCACGCGGTCCTCGGGGACCCCGGCGATCATCGCGGCGGCGCCCTGCACGCGCGCGGCCTCCTCGATGCCGCGGCGGCCGGTGGCGGCGTTGGCGTTGCCGGAGTTGACGACGATCGCCCGGATGTTGTCGAGCTGGGTGTGCTCCTGGCAGACGATGACCGGAGCGGCGAGCACGCCGGACGCGGTGAAGCGCGCGGCGCTCGTCACCTCCGGCGTGTCGCAGACGATCATCCCGAGGTCCAGCGCCCCGGACTCCTTCAGGCCGCAGGCGTACCCGGCGGCGCGGAAGCCCGCGGGCAGGCCGGCATCCGGCGTCTCGGTGACACCCTCGGGCACGTCGACCCAGCGGGAGGCGAAGAAGCTCGTCACAGCAGGCCCTCCGTCTCGGGCAGCCCGAGCATCAGGTTGAGGTTCTGGATGGCCTGCGACGCCGTGCCCTTCCAGAGGTTGTCGATGGAGGCGAAGACGTAGGTCTTGCCGGTGCGGCGGTCGTCGGCCGTCCAGATGCGGCAGTAGTTCGTGTCGCGCACGTCGCGGACGCCCGGCGGCGCGTCGACGAGCTCCACGAACGGCTCGTCGGCGTAGGCCGCCTCGAGCACCTCGCGTGCGTCCACCCCGCCGTCGAGCTTGAGGTAGCAGGACACCAGCTCGCCCTGGTCGATGGGCAGCAGGTGCGGCGTGAAGATGACGCGCAGCTCCGGGTCGGCCCCAGCGCGGTGCAGCTCCTGCTCGATCTCCGGCGTGTGCCGGTGCGCGCCGACCTTGTAGGCGACGACGTTCTCGTCGACGGCCACGAAGTGGACGTTGTCGCTGAGGCCGCGCCCCGCCCCGGACACGCCGGTCTTCGCGTCGATGACGACGTCCTGCAGGTACGGCCCGAGGGGCGCCAGCGCCAGGATCGCCGCCGTCGGGAAGCAGCCCGGGTTGGCCACCAGGTCCGCGCCGGCCAGCGCGCCGCGGTGGCGCTCGGGCAGCCCGTAGACCGCCGACGCCAGCAGCTCCGGCGCGGTGTGCGGCACGTACCACTCCTCGTAAGTCGCCCGGTCCCGCAGCCGGAAGTCCGCGGACAGGTCGATGACCTTCAGCCCACGGTCGCGCAGCGCCTTGACCGTCGGCGCCGCGGCCCCGTGCGGGTAGGCCACGATCGCTGCATCGACCCCCTCGGCGTGCCGGTCGACGTCGAGCTCCTCGAACTCCAACGCCACCCGGTGGTACGGGTAGAGCTCGTCGAGCCGCTGCCCGACGTAGGACCGTGACGTGACGGCGCTCAGCTCCAGCGACGGATGCCGCTGGATCAGCACGGCGGCCAGCGCGCCGGCGTAGCCCGACGCGCCCGCGACGAGGACCTTGGCCCGGGACTCAGACACGGGGACCCACCTCCGCGGCCACGGCGGCCTGGCGGCGGGACGGTCGCCGGCGAGCCGTTCCGGCACCCCTAGCCACGGAGCTCGCCTCCGACCTCGGAGGCGAGCGCGGCGACGATCTTGTCGCGAAGGGGCGCGACGTCCGCGTCGCTCAGGGTCTGGTCCCGAGCGCGGAACGCCAGCGACAGCGCCAGCGACTTGCGCCCGGCGGCGATCTGGTCGCCGGTGTAGACGTCGAAGACCTCGGCGCGCGACAACCGCGCACCCCCTGCCTTGCGGACCACGCCGACGACGTCCGCCGCCGGCACCGCGTCGTCCACGACGACGGCGATGTCCTGGCGCAGCTCGGGGAAGCTCGTCAGATCGCGGTAGTGCAGGACCTCGGGCATCGCGTCGATCAGCCGGTCGAGGTCCAGCTCGAACGCCGAGACCTGGCCGAGGTCCCAGCGGCCCGCGACCGTCGGGTGGATCTCGCCGAACCAGCCGATCAGCTCGCCGCCCGCATGGATGTGGCCGGCGCGACCGGGATGGACGAACGGCGCCTCGGCGCGGTCGTAGGTCAGCTCGACGCGCAGCGCCCGGGCCAGCGCCTCGAGGTGGCCCTTCACCGCGAACACGTCGCCGGGCACCAGCGCCGCGAGGATGTCGTACTCGGCCGGCAGCGTCCCCACGCCCGGCTTGGACGCCGCTGCGCCGAGCGTGCCGTCACGCCGCGGGTGCACGGGCGTGCGGATGTCCTCACGCCTCCAGTACACCGCCCCGGACTCGAAGATGCCCTGCGGCGCGTTGCCGCGCGCGCCGTTGAGCGACATCACGTCCAGCAGCGAGCCGAGCAGGTTGGTGCGCAGCACCGACTGCTCCTCGCTCATCGGGTTCTCCAGGCGGATCGGCGTGATGCCGTCCTGGTTGAGCTTGGCGTTGGTCTCCACCGAGGTGAAGCTCCAGCCGACGACCTCGGTGAGGCCGGTGCCCAGCAGCGCGTCCTGCGCGCGGCGCCGCGCCTGCTGGGCCGGCGTGAGGCGGCCCGGGAGGTTCAGCCGGTTGCGCGGGATCGTCGCGGGCAGGTCGTCCAGCGCGACGAGGCGCGCGACCTCCTCGATCACGTCGGCCTCCCGCGTGACGTCCTTGCGGCGGAACGTGGGGACCGTGACGTCGAGGCCGTCCGGTGCCTCGGCGACGCCGAAGCCGAGCTTCTCCAGGACATCGCGCGACTGCGCGCGCTCGATCGTGGTGCCCAGCAGGCCGGTGACCTTCGCGTCGCGCACCCGCAGGACGACCGGGTCCGGGCCGGGGCCGCCGACGTCGATCGTGCCGGGCACCGCGGTGGCGTCGGCCAGCGTGGTCAGCAGCTCGTGCGCCAGCGCCTGCGCGTCGAGGCACTGCTCGGGCTGCAGGCCCTTCTCGAAGCGCCCGCCGGCCTCGCTGCGCAGGTTCAGCCGCGCCATCGTGCGGTTGATGTTGGGGCCGTTCCAGGTCGCGGCCTCGAACAGCACGCGCGTGGTGGTCTCCGAGACCTCCGAGCGCTGGCCGCCCATCACGCCGGCGATCGACGTCGGGCCGTCGGCGTCGTCGATGACGAGCATCTGGCCGTCCAGCGTGCGCTCGATGTCGTCGAGCGTGGTCATCTGCTCGCCGTCGCGCGCGTGGCGGATGACCAGCCGTTGACCGCCGACCTGGTCGAGGTCGAAGGCGTGGGTCGGCTGGCCGGTCAGCAGCATCACGTAGTTGGTGATGTCGACGACGTTGTTGATCGAGCGGACGCCCGCGGCGAGCAGCCGGCCCTTCAGCCAGACCGGGGACGGCTTGATGACGACGTCCTCGTAGACGCGCGCGGTGAAGCGCGGGCACAGCTCGCTGTCCTCCACCGTGATCGACACCGGGCCCTCGTAGGGACCGTCCTCGATGCTCGCCAGGCTCCAGGGCGCCGGCTTCAGCTCGGCTCCCGTCGCCGCGTGGACCTCCCGGGCGACGCCGTAGATGCTCAGGCAGTCGGGGCGGTTGGGCGTGATCTCCAGCTCCAGCACCGTCTCGGAGATCGGCAGGACGTTCGCCAGCGGCGTGCCCGCCTCCAGCGCGTCGTCCAGCACCATGATGCCGTCGTGGCTGTCGCCCAGGCCCAGCTCGCGCTCGGAGCAGATCATGCCGTTGGACTCGACACCCCGCAGCTTGGCCCGCTTGATCTTCAGGCCGTCGACCATGATCGCGCCGGGTTGGCAGACGGCGACCGTCTGCCCCGCCGCGACGTTCGGCGCCCCGCACACGATCTGCTTGGGGTCGCCGTCGCCGACCTCCACCGTGCAGACGTTCAGCTTGTCCGCGTCGGGGTGCTTCTCGCACGTCAGCACCTTGCCGACGACGAAGAACTCCAGGTTCCTGACGCCGTGGTGCTCGACGCGCTCGACCTCGGTGCCGGTCATCGCCAGGCGCACCGCCAGCTGCTCCGGCGGCAGGCCGGAGTCGCTGTATTCGTTCAACCAACTGAGCGGGGTCTTCATGGCTTAGCCGAACTGCTCCAGGAAGCGGGTGTCGTTCTCGTAGTACAGGCGCAGGTCGGGGATGCCGTGCTTGAGCATCGCGATGCGCTCGATGCCCAT
>CAYUDT010000211.1:0-6003 GCA_964443695.1 uncultured Conexibacter sp.
GATGGCCCCGGCCCCCGAGAAGCCCGAGGCCCCGCAACTGGCCACCGTCCGCGACCACCAGATGACCGCGGTGCGCCCGGAGCTCGCAGCCGCCTGGGCGACGCTCGGGCTCGGCCTGCTCGGCGGGACGACGATCCTGCTCACCGCCCCCGCGCGCAACCGCCGCCGCCGCGAGCGCGTCGTCCCCGCCCGCGCCGAGGACTGAGCGCCGAACACGCTTTTCTGCCGCAGTTGCGGGGTGGAAAAGGCGGCTCGGGCCGCCCGGGGGTGCCGAACACGCGTTTCTGCCGCAGTTGCGGGGTGGAAAAGGCGGTTCGGGCCGCCCGGGGGTGCCGAACACGCTTTTGTGCCGCACCTACGGGGTGGAAAGGGCGGTTCGGGTTGCCCCGGTCAGGCGGTGGCGAGGTTGGGCGTCCAGCCGATGGCGGGGGCGACGTGCTGGGCGATGTTGGAGAGCAGCTGGGTGTTGTAGTCGACGCCGAGCTGGTTGGGGATCGTGAGCAGGAGCGTGTCGGCCTCCTGCACGGCGGCGTCGCGCGCGAGCTCCTCGGCGAGGGCGTCGGGCTCGCCCGCGTAGGTCTTGCCGAAGCGGGCGAGGCCGCCGTCGAGCCACCCGGTCGTGTCGGCCGAGTCCGTCGCGTTGCCGAAGTACGCGCGGTCGAGGTCGCTGACGATCGGGAAGACGCTGCGGCTGACCGAGACGCGCGGCGCGCGCTCGTGGCCGGCGAGCTTCCACGTGTCGCGGAACAGCGAGATCTGCTCGGCCTGCAGCTCGGCGAACGGGACGCCGGTGTCCTCGGTGAGCAACGTCGAGCTCATCAGGTTCATGCCCTGCTCGGCGACCCAGATCGCGGTGGACCGGGTGCCCGAGCCCCACCAGATGCGCTCGCCCAGCCCGGGGGACTGCGGCTGGATCGCCAACCGCCCGATGCCGCCGGCCGTTCGCGGGTCGGCCTCGACGACCGTCGCGCCGTCGATGGCGGCACGGAACAGCGCCGTGTGCTCGCGCGCGAGGTCCGCGTCGCTGGACCCCTCCGCCGGGACGTACCCGAAGGCGTGACTGCCGTTCAGCGCCGGCTCCGGAGAGCCGCGCGAGACGCCGAGCTGCAGCCGCCCGGCGCTCATGAGGTTGGCCGCTGCCGCCTCCTCGGCCATGTACAGCGGATTCTCGTAGCGCATGTCGATCACGCCGGTGCCGAGCTCGATGCGCGACGTCCGCGCGGCCATCGCCGAGAGCAGCGGGAACGGGGAGGCGAACTGGCGCTGGAAGTGATGGACCCGCGAGTACGCGCCGTCGATGCCCAGCTCCTCGGCGGCCACCGCCAGCTCGATGTGCTGAAGCAACGCGTCGGCTGCGCTGAGGGTCTGCGACCCGGGGGCGTTCTGCCAATGGCCGAAGCTCAGGTAGCCGATCCGCTTCTTGTTGCTCATGCAACCATCGTAGCGCGCGGCTGCCGCGGGCCCCGCAAAGGCGACCACCCCCTGCTGATCACGACCTTCTATGGACCATGGCTCGACCATGGAAGGTTGTGGGGGCAAGGGGGGGACGCCCCGCGGGGCGTTTGCCCCCGACAGCTAGAGCAGATCGCCGGGAGAGTCCGGCACGTCGACCGCGTGCTCCTCGAGCGCGGTCATCGGGACGATGTCCAGCGCCCGCTCGTGCGTCGAGGCGAGGACGACGTAGGCCGCGCAGCCGTCGCGGTGCGCGCGCAGCCAGTTGACCGCGGTGACGCACCAGCGGTCACCGGGCTTCAGCCCCGGAAAGCGCCACTCCGGCATCGGCGTGGAGAGGTCGTTGCCGATCGACGCCTGGTGCTCGAGGAACTCCTCGGTCATCACCGCGCAGATCGTGTGCGACCCGCGGTCCTCGGGACCGGTCGAGCAGCACCCGTCCCGGTAGAAGCCGGTCAGGGGTTCGACACCGCACTCCTCGAGCGGACCGCCGAGGACGTTCCGCTCTGCAGCCAAGGCTCAGACGAGGTTGGAGAAGGCGGCGCCCGCGCGGGCGACGAAGTCGAACAGCGGCTGCGGCCAGACGCCGAAGAACAGGATCGCGCCGCCCATGACGACGGCGACGAGGTCCAGCTCGAACGCGCGACCCGTCGGGGCGGTCTCGGCGGCCTCCGACGACGCGCCCGCCAGCGCCGGCACGGACGCCTCGACCGGCTCGTCCTTCATCCACATCGCCGCGACGACGCGCAGGTAGTAGGCCAGCGAGATCATCGAGCCGACGACGATCACGATGCCCAGCCAGGCGTAGCCACCGTCGACGGCGGCCTCGATGAGGCGGAACTTGCCCCAGAAACCGGCGGTCAACGGGATGCCGGCCAGCGACAGCATCGCCAACGTCAGCGGCCAGGCCAGCGCCGGGCGCGTGGCGCCGATGCCCGCGATCGAGGCGATGTCGTCACCCAGCGCGGTCTCGCGCTCCCGGGCGGCGATCACGGCGAACGCCGCGAGGTTCATCAGCAGGTAGGTGGCCAGGTAGAAGACCGTCGCCTCGACGCCGAGCCGGGTCGACACGAGCACACCGGCCAGCAGGTACCCGGCCTGCGCCACCGAGGACCAGGCCAGCAGGCGCTTCAGCGAGGACTGCCCCAGCGCGCCGACGTTGCCGACGACGATCGTGACGGTCGCCAGCGCGGCCAGGGCGGGGCCCCAGTCCAGCTGCGCGCTGATCAGCGCGACGTCGAAGAAGCGCAGCAGCACACCGAACGCGGCGGCCTTGGTCGCGACCGCCATGAACGCGGTGATCGGGGTCGGTGCGCCCTCGTAGACATCCGGCGTCCACTGGTGGAACGGCGCGATCGAGGCCTTGAACGCCAGGCCGACGATGACGAGCGCGATGCCGGTGAGCGTCAGCGCGTCGTTGGCGGTGCCGCCCTGCGACATCGACGAGGCGAGGTCCGCGTAGTCGGTGGCGCCCGTCGCGCCGTAGATCAGCGCCAGCCCGTACAGCAGGGTGGCCGAGCCGACCGAGCCGACGATGAGGTACTTCAGGCCGGACTCCAGCGAGGTCGCGCGGCGCATCTCCGTCGCGCACAACACGTAGAGCGGCATCGACAGCAGCTCCAGGCCGATGAAGAGCGTGATCGTGTTGGTCGCCCAGGCCAGGACGAGCATGCCCGCAGCCGAGGTCAGGAGCATCGAGTAGAACTCGCCGTGGGCCGACTCGCGCGGCGCGATGTGGCGCCAGGACACCAGCACGGCGGCCACCGTCGCCGCGGCGAAGATCACGGCGAGCGTCGTCGACAGCCCGTCCAGGGCCATCGCGCCGGCGATGAGCGACTCCTTCTCGTCGAGCTGCCAGACCGACAGGCCCAGTGCGCCCGCAGCGGACAGGAGCGACAGGCCGGGCACCAGCTGCTCGCGCACGAAGCGCGAGCGGAACAGGCCGAAGATCAGCACGACGACCGCGCCACCGAGCAGCGCGATCAGCGGGGAGATGCCCGCCCAGTCGATGTGCGGGCCCTTCACCGAACCGGTGGCAGCGAGGACGTTCACGGCTTGGCCTCCTTGCTCGACGCGGTCTCCGTGAGCGCATCACCCACGGCGGTGACCGCGCCCTTGATCGACGCCTTCACGGAGGGCTCGCTCTTGTGCAGCGCCACCTGCGGGTAGACCGCGATGGCGAGGATCGCCAGGACCAGCGGCACCAGGATCAGGCCGTCGCTCAACGTCATCTCGCGCGAGTCGACCCGCTGGCCGACGCGGTTGTGCATCGTCCGGATGAACATGCGCAGCGAGTAGACCGACGCCAGCGCGACGCCGGTGAAGGCGACGATGGCGATGACGATCTTGGCGTTGAAGACGCCCAGCAGGATCAGGAACTCGCCGACGAAGTTCGAGGAGCCCGGCATCGCCAGGTTGGCCAGGATCACGATGAGGAACATCGCCGTCAGCCACGGCGCGCGGAAGGCCATGCCGCCCATGTCGCGGATGTCCTCCGACCCACCGGCCCGCGCCGACAGCAGCGCGACGATGAAGAACGCCGGCGCCACGACGAGGCCGTGGTTGAAGGCCTGCAGCACCGCGCCCTGGGCGCCCTGGTCGTTGATCGCGAAGATGCCGAGCGTGATGAAGCCGAGCTGCGCGATCGAGGAGTAGCCGAGGATCAGGCGGGCGTTGGTCGTCGAGAACGCCAGCACCGAGCCGTAGAGGATCGACGCCAGGCCGAACAGCAGGATCAGCGTCTGGAAGTGCGCGGCGGCGTCGGGGAACAGCGGGAAGGCGATGCGCAGGAACCCGTAGGCCGCGACCTTCGACAGCACGCCCGAGAAGACGGCCAGCGCCGGCAGCGGCATGGCGCGGTAGCCGTCGGGCATCCAGCCGTGGAACGGGAAGGCCGGCATCTTCACCAGGAAGGCGGCGGCGAAGCAGAGGAAGATCCACTCCTGCGTGCCCGTGCCCAGCTTGTGGGCGGCCAGGTCGGAGAAGGCGAAGCTCAGGTCGCCGCCGGAGTCCGACGCGGTCAGCACGCCCGTGGCGATCGCCGCGGTCAGCATCAGCAGCGAGCCGACCAGCGTGTAGATGACCATCTTCGTCACGGCGGTGACGCGCGTCTCACCGTCGCCCCAGATGCCCGTGATGAAGAAGAACGGGATGAGCATCAGGTCGAAGAACGCCACGAACAGCGCGAGGTCCTGGGCCATCAGCGCTCCGAGGACGGCGGTGTGGCCGAGGCCGAAGTGCAACCAGAACGTCCGCTCGTTGGTGCCCCAGTCACGACCCAGCGCCCACAGCGTGGAGGCCGTGAACAGGATCGTCGTGAGCAGGATCAGGAACAGGTTCAGGCCGTCGACGCCGAGCTTGTAGTGGACGCCGAGCGTCTCGATCCACTTGTCGTCGGTGACGTGCTGCAGGCCGGCGCCGTGCTTGAAGTCCACGACCAGCGCGATCGCGTAGCCGAGCGCGCCGACCGCGCCGAGCAGCGCCAGGCCCCGGGCGACGCCGCGGGCGGGCACCAGCAGGCCGAGCAGCCCGCAGGCGGCCGGCAGCCAGAGCATGAGTGAGAGATGGATCGTCACGACTGAGCCAGGAAGTAGAGGGCGATCGCGATGGCACCGACGAGCAGCAGCGCTGCGTAGGACCTGAGCAATCCGTTCTGCAGCGCGCGGACCGCGGCGCTGCCGGCCTTCACGACGCCGGTGGTGCCGCCGACGAACGTGCCGTTGACCACGACGCGCTCGAAGGTCTGCTGGCCGGCGCGGCCGACCCAGGCGAAGGGACGGACGACCAGCAGGTCGATCGCCTCGTCGAAGTACCACTTGTTGCTGAAGAGCCGGTGCAGGCCGCTGAAGCGCTCCTGCACCCGGGCGCTGGTGCCGGGGTTCTTCACCCAGATGTGGTGGGCGATGAAGATGCCCAGCAGGCCGAGCACGGCACCGAGGACCAGGCCGCCGAACAGCAGGCCGTCGCCCGGGTGCTCGACCGGGACGTCGTGGAAGGTCGGCTCCAGGAAGGTCTCCAGCACGTGGTTGACCTTCGGGATCTGCAGGGCGCCGGCGAAGATCGTCAACAGCGCCAGGACACCCATCGCGACCTTCATCTCGATGCGGTGCTCGGCGATGTGGTGCTCCGGGCCCGGGAAGCCGACGTCGGTGTCCTCGACCTCGCCGTTGGCGGGGTTGGTGTGGACCTCGGCGTGGTGCAGGTGGCCGTCGATGAGCTCCTGCGCCTCCGGGCACGGGTCGCCCCAGAACGCCCGGAAGATCATGCGCCAGGTGTAGATCGCGGTCAGCAGCGCGCCCGCGTAGCCGGCGACGTAGAGCGCCCAGTGCCACCCGCCCTGCTCGCCGAGGCCGAGCAGGATCTCGTCCTTGGAGAAGAAGCCGGCGAACGGCGGGACGCCGGCCAGCGCCAGGCCGCCGATGACCATGCACCCGTAGGTGAAGGGCATCGCCTTGCGGAAGCCGCCCATCCGGTCGAGGTCCTGGGCACCGGCCATGGCGCCGATGACCGAGCCGGCCGCCATGAAGAGCATCGCCTTGAAGAAGGCGTGCG
>CAYUDT010000212.1:0-5981 GCA_964443695.1 uncultured Conexibacter sp.
CCTCATCTGCATCAGCGACGAGGTCTACGAGCACCTCGTCTTCGAGCGCGAGCACCACCCCATCGCGACGTTCCCCGGGATGGGCGAGCGCACGCTGACCATCTCCTCCATCGGCAAGACCTTCAGCTTCACCGGCTGGAAGATCGGCTGGCTCTCGGGGCCGGCGGACCTCGTCGGCTCCGCGCGCGCGGTCAAGCAGTACCTCACGTTCGCGGGCGGGACGCCGTTGCAGCACGCGTCCGCCGCGGCGCTGTCGTTGCTGCCCGAGCACGGCGAGCACCTCGCCGCGACCCTGCGCGCCAAGCGCGACCGGTTGTGCGACGGGCTGCGCGCCGCGGGCCTCGAGCCGCTGCTCCCGGAGGGCACCTACTTCGTCAATGTCGACGTCGGCGAGGACGGCGTGGAGTTCTGCCGCGACCTCCCGTCGCGCGCGGGCGTCGTCGGCATCCCGACCAAGGTGTTCTACGACTCCTCGGCCGGAGACTCGCTGGTGCGCTTCGCGTTCTGCAAGAAGGACGAGGTCATCGACGAGGCCGCTGCCCGCCTCGCCGCGCTGTGAGCCCCCCTTAGCCGTGTCGGTTTGCGTTCGAGGGGTGAACGCAAACCGACACGCAATGCGACGCCAGTGCGCGTTTCGACGTGTCGGTGCGTGACCGATCAGCGGTTGACGTCGACCAGCAGCCAGGTGCTGGTGGCCTGCCAGGCAGACGGATCCTCATTGGTCGCCTCGAACAGCGACGTCAGCGGCCCGCGCAGGGCGTCCTCCCCCGCGGCCTCGACCGCCGCGAGGTAGACGGGGTGGTAGCCCAGCAGCCGGTCGACCATGTCCGCCGGCGAGGACGCGGTGAAGGCCAGCCGCTCCGACGTGATCGTGACCTCGTGCCCGTCCAGCAACGAGCGGACGACGTCGGGGTCGCCCCAGTTGGGCGGCGGCGACGCGGGCGGTGGGCCGCGCATGGCCGTGCGCGCGATGCGGCCCGCCTCGAAGAGCGGCCCCTCCGGCGTCCAGGTCGAGAACACCACCCGCCCGCCCGGGCGGACCACGCGCAGCAACTCGGCGACGGCATCCGGCGCCGGCAGCACGAAGATGAGCCCGAACACCGATACCGCGACGTCGAACGCGGCGTCGGCGAACGGCAGGGCCAGCGCGTCGGCGACGGCGTAGTCGATGTCCAGCCCGGCGGCGGCGGCCGACGTCCGCGCCACCTCGATCAGCCGCGGCGCGCTGTCGATGCCGGACACCTGCGCCCCACGCCGGGCGGCCAGCTCAGCCGCGTTGCCGGTGCCGCAGGCGAGGTCCAGCACCCGGGCGCCGGGCCCAGGTGCTGCGACGTCGATGATGCGCTCGGCGGCCGGAAGCAGCTCCTCCGCCGTGCGCTCGTAGTGGCCGCGTCCCCAGTCGCTCACCCGCTGATCGTACGCACGGCGGGCAGGTACCCGAGCGAGTGTCCCTTCGTGTTGGGGTGGTAGCTCTCACCCACGGGATTGGACAGGCCGTTGAGCCACTCGTCCCCGCAGACGGCGTGGCCGATGAAGCGCGGGATCACGTCGACGAAGTTGAACCCGTACGCCGCGGCGCGGCCCTGGGTCACCGTCTTCAGCAGGTCGGCGGTGGCGTTGAGGCGGTTCTCGTCGTCGGGGCTGAACCAGGTGCCCGCGTTGCAGTCCTCCCCGTTGAACAGCCGCGGATAGTCGAGCACGATGACCTTCGCCGACGCCGCGCGCGACTTGATCTGCGTGTAGACGTTGTTCAGCCGCCCGGGCAGCGTGTTGCGGATGAAGTTCTGCGCCGTGGTGACCTTGCCCGCGCAGTCGCTGGCCCAGGCGGGCTTGGCGCACTCGGTGATGACGCTCGAGAAGCCGGCGTCGTTGCCGCCGATCGTGATGGTCACGAGCTTGGTGTCCGACGTCAGGGACGAGACCTGGTTGTTGAGGACGTCGGTCGTCGTCGCCCCGCTGCACGCCGCGAACGTGAGCTGGGTGTTCGGGCGCTGCTGGCTGAGCAGGTAGGGATAGGAGTACACCGACCGCTGGCAGGCCGAGTCGAAGTAGGTGCGGGTGCCGGTTCCCGAGGAGTAGGAGTCGCCGAGGGCGACGTACTTCTCGGCCAGCGCTGACCCGGCGCTGAGGAGGGACAGGACGGTCGCGATGAGCGCGACCTTCGGGGTGGATCGCTTCATGCGCGCGACACTCTCAGAACCGGCAAGACGCGTGTGACAAGTTTGTGGCGTATGTCACGCGGACGACGCGTGTCCGATCAGGGCTGCCCCTCGGCCCTGAATCGACACGCCTTTTGCGCAGACCGGTGGTGGCTCGCGGTAGATCCGCAACAGCCCGCCCCACGAGCCTGCCGGACATGACTTCCTGGCAGCGAGCAACGGAGCGGGCCTCCGCCCAGGGCGGCGCCATCGACCACGGCCAACTCCTGGCCTGTGGCTACTCGGCACTCGCCGTCGGCGGCGCGGGCCCGTGGCCGGCGCGGGCGCAACGGCCTCGTCGTCTGCCGCTGGCCGCGCGCGATCGTCGACATGGGCGCGACGTCGTCGGTCGCGGAGATCCAAGACGCGCTGGACGGCGTCGAGAAGCGCGGTCTGCTCGACGTCGAGGTCCTCGACCGCGCGCTCATCGCCCACCCCCGGCCGGGACAGCGCAAGGTGGCCGCTGCGCTGCAGCCGTTTCGCACCCTGTCCGAGGAGGAGTACCGCAGCCTCCTGGAGCGGTTCGCTGCGCGGATGATGCGACGCGTCGGGTTGCGCGGCTTCGTCCCCAACGCGCGGATGGTCGTGTCCGGGCGCACCGTGGTGATCGACTTCTGGTTCCCGGACGCGCGACTGGCCGTCGAGGTGGACGGACGCGCCTCGCACGATCGAGCCCGTCAGTTTCAGAGCGACCGGGACCGCGACCGCGCCCTGCTGCGCGGGGGCATCCGCACGGTGCGGTTCACATGGCAGGACGTCATGCACCGGCCGGCGATGGTCATCGCGGACCTCCTCGCGCTGCTTGCCGCCTGAGGCGTGTCGGATCGGGGCCACCGCTCGGCCCCGATCGGACACGCACCGCGCTGTGTCACGCACCGCGCTGTGTCACGCACCGCGCTGTGTCACGGATTTGACAGACGCAGCGACGCCCGCCGGACGGTCGCGCGAGCCGAACAGGAGGACCGTGGTGTCCATGTCCACCTCACGCCGTCCCTCCTCCTCCATGATCGTCGCGCTCGTGGCGCTCTTCGTCGCACTCGGCGGCACGGGCTACGCCGCCGCGACCATCAGCGGCAAGTCGCTGAAGAAGCGCAGCGTCCCCGCCGACCGCGTCGTCAACAACGCCCTGAGCGGCGCGCAGATCAACGAGTCGCTGCTCGGTCCGGTCCCCAACGCGCAGAACGCCAACGAGGCGGTGCACGCGCAGCGGGCCGACAAGGCCCAGAGCGCCGACTCCGCGATCAACGCCTCCGAGGCGCTGCACGCCAAGACCGCCGACACGGCCACGACCGCCAAGACGGCGGACGACGCCAAGCTCCTGCAGGGCCTGCCGTCGTCGGCGTTCCTGTCCAACAGCGTCAAGGTGCGCGTCGCCTCGACCGGCAACGCGGTGCCCGGCAACGAGTACCCGGTCGGCGTGAAGGCCAAGTGCCTGGCCGGCGAGAAGGGCATCGGCGGCGGGGCCGGTTGGTACGTGCTCGTCAACGGCACCTTCAGCGTGTCGGAGATGAACCTGCCGATCACCGCGTCGGTCCCGGAGATGTCCGGCGACACCATCGTCGGCTGGGAGGCCCACGGCCGCAACATGTCCGGCCTGGATCGCTACCTGCGCGCCTACGTGGTCTGCGTGCCCGCGGCCGCGTAGCCGACAAGACACGACACCTCACGAGCGGCCCATCCCACGGTGCCCCGGCTTTGCCCGGGGCACCGCCCGTGCTACGGTCACCGGGTCATGATCATTTTCGTGTAGACGCCTCTGCGCACTGCGCGCCCCGCGCTCGCCCGCTTCGGCTGAGCCCGCGCGCCGTCCGGCCGTCCACAACGTCATGACCCGCCGTTCGCCTGTCCTGGCGTTCGTGGGCGCCGCTTGATGAACCCACATCCAGCAGCACCAGAAGGAGACCGTTTTGCCTCGACGTCCTGAACTTCCCCAGGCCCGGCCGTTTCGTCCGGCCGGGCCCCGAGTGGTCCGTCCCATCGTGCGCAAGACCCCGCCCCAGCGGGGCGGCAAGCGCTGAACGATCCGCTACGCGGCGGCTGCCTCCGAGGCGGCCGCCGCGGGCGCGGTGACGGTCGCAGGACGCAGCAGCGCCCACGCGGCCGCGGCGCACACCAGCGCCAGGACGCCACCGGCGATGAGCGCCACGTGGAGGCCGTCGACGTAGGACTGCTTGTCCCCGCTGAAGGCGTCCGCCGCCGGCACCAGCGCGCCGAGCGCCGCGACGCCGACCGCGATGCCCGCCTGGCGGAAGGTGTCGTTGATGCCCGCGGCCAGACCGGCGTCCTCGGCCGGCAGCGAGCCCAGCGCGAGCGCCGAGACCGACGGGTTGAAGACGCCCGTGCCCACCAGCGCGACCACCATGCTCGGCAGCAGCATCGCCCACGAGGAGTCGACGCCGACCATGAGCCCGAGCAGCTGCCCGACGCCGACGACCGCCAGGCCGCCGCAGACCAGCAGACGCGCGGGCACCTTGTCGGCCATCTGCGCCGTGGCGCCGGAGACGACGAGCATGATCAGCGTGCCCGGCAGGTAGACCAGACCGGACTCGATCGCGCTGAGCCCCAGCACCTGCTGCAGGTAGATCGTCGTGTAGAGGAAGACGGCGAAGAACGAGGCGGAGATGCCGAACGCCGCGATCTGCGCTGCGGTGAACGCGCGGTTGCGGAAGGCGCCCAGCGGCAGCATCGGGACGCGGACGCGGGCCTCGATCGCCAGGAACGCGGCGAGGGCGACGACGGCCACCGCGAAGAGCGCGACGATCGTCGGCGAGGACCAGCCGTCCTCGTTGCCGCGCAGCAGCGCGAGCACGAGCGTGAGCAGGCCGACGCCCAGGGTGAACTGGCCCGGCCAGTCGATGGGACGCGGGTGCTCGTCGCGCGACTCGCGGACCTGGCGGCGCGTGACGTACAGCGCGAACAGGCCGATCGGCAGGTTGATGAGGAAGATCGCGCGCCAGCCGAAGGCGCTGGTCAGCGCACCGCCGACGAGCGGGCCGAAGGCGAACGCCGCACCGATCGACGCGCCGTACGCGGCGAGCGCGCCGGCGCGCTCCTCGAAGGAGGGGAACGCGTCGGCCAGCAGCGCCAGCGACGTCGCGAACATCGCCGCGGCGCCCAGGCCCTGCACCGCCCGCGCGATGTCCAGGACGAGGATGTCGGTCGCCGCCGCGCACGCCGCGGAGGTGACGGTGAACAGCAGCAGGCCGGCCGCGAAGACGCGGCGGCGGCCGATGCGGTCGGCCAGGGAGCCGGCGCTGAGGACGACGGCGGCCAGGGCGACGGTGTAGGCGTCGATGACCCACTGCAGCCCGTCCAGGCCGGTGTGCAGGTCGCTCGCGATGTCCGACAGCGCGGTGTTCACCACGGCGATGTCCAGCATGAGCATCGCGGTGGCGACGCAGACGACGGTGAGGGTCCAGCGTTGGGTGGTCACGCCGAGCATCACGCACGATGCGACCCCAGCGTTACGCACACCGGATAGCCGAAGCTACGGTGACAGGCTAGCTTTGGCTACCCGGTTGCGCGCGGGGCGCGGTTCGGGAGTTCGGCGGGGCCCGGCGACTTGCGGATAGCGTTGTCAGATGGGAAGGCGGTGGGTGCTGGCGCTCCTCGTGGCCGGGGCGCTTCCTGCGGACGCGGTGGCGGCGACGGTCGGGCCGCTGCCGAAGGATCGGCAGGCGCTGATCAGCGCCGGACGCTTCACGGTGGCCGTCACCGGCGCGACGCGCGTGACGGCGACGCTGCGGACGGGCGGCCGGACCATCGCGGCCGCGCCCTTGGGGC
>CAYUDT010000213.1:0-5937 GCA_964443695.1 uncultured Conexibacter sp.
GCCTGCTGCATGATCCGGCGGTGGTGGCGGTGCTCCTCGAAGTCCATGAGCATCACGCCGCGCTCGAAGAACGGGCCGATGAAGTGGTCCCAGCCCTCCTTGTTGGAGAAGGCCTTGTCGCGGTTGGTCAGGACGGTCTCGATGGCGTCCGGGCCAAAGGCCAGCACCAGCTTGGTGCCGAAGACGTTGGCCCACGTGACCGTGCCGTACTTCGCGTGCAGCTGGCGGGAGTGCTCCAGGCCGTCGTGGAGGAACGCGAGGGAGTGGCCGATGACCGGCGGACCGCCCTCACCCATGACCGGCCGGAGGCCACTGCCGGGCGGGGCCGGGGCGAACGGCCGCGCGGCGGGCGTGGGGATGCGAGCAGCGAGCGTGGCCGCGGTCTCGCGGGTCTTCAGGACGAGCGGGGAGGTCATGAACATCTGGTACGCTACCGTGCAAGATGGAGACGGTCAAACGCGTCTACGGAGGCCGGACCGCGGAGGAGCGCGACGCCGGGCGGCGCACCGCGCTCATCGACGCCGCCTTCGCCCTGGTGGCCGAGGACGGCTGGCGGGCGCTGCGGATCGAGACCGTCTGCCGTGCGGCCGGACTGAACAAGCGCTACTTCTACGAGGCGTTCTCCGACCTCGACGCGCTCGTGGCGGCCGTCACCGCGAAGCTCGCCGACGACGCGATCACCACGACGCTCGACGCGCTGCCGCAGGACGCCGAGCACCCTGCGTGGGTCCGGGCCGGAGTCGGCGCCCTGCTGACGCACCTCACCGAGGACCCGCGGCGGGCGCGCGTCCTCTTCGGCGCCGTTGCCGCCGACGACGCCGCGTCCGGCCACCGCGCCGATGCCCTGCGCCGCGTGATCGGCCTCGTCGCCATCCAGGGTCGTGACATCCACCACCTGCGCGACGACGACCCGATCATCGGCCTCACCGCCGCCATTATCGTCGGCGGCACCGGCCAGGCGGTGCTGGACTGGCTCGACGGCCGCATCGCCTACACCGAGGACGACTTCGCCGACCGCCTCACCGCGCTCTGGCTCAGCCTCAGCGCGGCCGCGGCAGCCAACGCGACCTGACCGGCCCGTGTCGGTCTGCGTTCACCCCCCGAACGCAAACCGACACGCGGTTTCAGCAGTCCGCTTCCACGCGCGGGTACTTGTAGCCGGACTCGGCCAGGGCCTTGGGGCCGGAGATGGCCCGCTTGCCCACCGCCGACGACTCGGCCGTGCCGATGACGCCAGGCTTGGGGATCGGGTTCCAGGTCAGCGGCGAGGACTGGCTCAGCAGACCGGCGCGGATGAGCTTGTAGGCCGCCTGGGTGACGCCGTCCGGCAGG
Source organism: uncultured Conexibacter sp. (assembly GCA_964443695.1). Lineage (GTDB taxonomy): Bacteria > Actinomycetota > Thermoleophilia > Solirubrobacterales > Solirubrobacteraceae > Paraconexibacter. The sequence goes on from CAYUDT010000213.1 coordinate 1,333, forward strand.
CCGGCCAGCGAGTTCTCACTGATGATCGGCGACAGCCGGATGAGATGGCCGACGGCGTCGTAGGAGTTCGACGCGGAGCCGAGGCCGACGACCGTCGCGATCGCGTCGTCGGTGTAGGGCTTGGTGTAGCGGATGATCGGCGCGGCCTCGCAGAGCGTCTTGTGCAGCGACGGCAGCGCGGACGTCAGCGGCGGGGCGGTGCGGCGCAGCGCGCCGAGCACCTGGGTCAGCGGCTCCGCGGAGCGCCCGAGCTCCTTGACGACGTTGCGCCCCTGCTGCGCGGCGGGCCGCAGCGAGCGGACGGCCGGGCGCAGCTCGCCGACGGCGGCGGCGAGCGACGCGACGACCGGCGTCGCGGCCTCCGACGTCGAACGCAGCAGCGCCGACGTGGCGCGCGCCTGGGTCAACGTCGCAGGCAGCTGGTGCAGGACGGCGGCCAGCTCACGGTCGCGGGCGGCGAGCGTCCGCAGCGCGACGGTGCCCCTTCGGGCGGTGACGCGCAGCGCCTCACCGCGATCCCCGACCGCGGCGCTGAGGCGCCCCAGCCGGTTGACCAGATCGGCGACCTGCTGGCGGTCCTGGGCCAGCAGCCCGAACAGCCCGCCGCCGTCCTGGACGACGGTCGAGGCGCGGCCCAGCACGGTGTTGAGGTTGGAGCCCTCGCCGTCCAACGCGCCGCCCGCGGAGCGGATCAGCCGCCGCGCGTCGGCGCGGGCGCTACCGGTCAGCGTCGAGAGGACCTGATCGACGTCGACGTACTCGTCGGACTGCGTGATGGGCAGGACGTCGTCGGCGCCGAGCGCGCGGCGGGAGGTACCCGGCGTCAGCTCGACGTAGTTCTCGCCCACCGGGGTGCGCTGGCGCAGCGTCACCCGGGTGTCGGACGGGATCGGAAGCACCGAACCGTCCCTGATCGACAGCGTCACCAGCGTGCCCGTGCCCCGGCGCTGCACCTTGGTGACCCGCCCGACCTGCGCACCCGCCATCGCGACCTTCGCGCCCCCGGCCAGCGCCGAGGAGGTCGGCACCATCACCTGGACCGTCGTCGTCCTCCCCTGCACCAGGCCGTCACCGAGCTGCAGGAACCCGAAGAACGTCCCGGCCGCGACGACCATCAGCAACGTGGCGGTGACTGCGTGAGAGCGCATCAGTGCTTGTCCTTCGCGAGCGGCACGCGCCCGCCGATGACCTTGCCCGGTGTGCAGGCCTGCGGCGCGTACTCGTTGGGGTCGTTGAACAGCGAGGACGACTGCGCGCCGATGACGACGTTGCCGCGCGGGATCGGGCCGCGCGAGTCACCGAACTTGGAGATCGACGCGTTCCACTGGAAGAACCCCTGCACCCCGCTCTTGCAGTCCGCCAGGTCCTTGACGACCTTGTCGACGGTGTCGGCCTGCGGCGCGAGCGCACGGACGGCGCGGTCGGCGTCCTCGGAGACCGGCTTCAGCGTCCGCGCCAGCGGCACCAGCCGCGCGACCGGGGTGCGCAGCGCACGCAGAGCGGGGCGCAGCTGCGTTCCCAGCGCGCGCAACCCGCTCAGCGACGACGGGAGCACGTCGGCGACCGGGTCCAGCGCGCGCAGCGCGGCGTCGACGTCCGGCAGGACCTGCCGCGTCGCCGCGAACGACGTGTCGACCGCGGACAGCACCCGGGGCAGCTCATCCAGGGTCGCGTTGAGGTCCGGTGAGCTCTCCTGCAGCGTGGACAGCGTCGCGGCGCCGGCGTCCAGCAGCGTCCGCAGCTGCGTCTCGCGGCGGCCCAGCTCATCGGTGAGCACGGCGGTGTTGTGGACCAGCCGCCGCACCTGGGGGCGCCGGGCCGCCAGCTGCCGCGCGATGCGGCCGGCGGCGTCGACGAACGGCACGGTGGTCACGAAGATCTGCCGCAGCGCGCGGCCGTTGTCGGCCGTGCCGTTGCCCAGCTCGTCCAGCAGCGTCCGCAGCCGCACGCGCTGGGACGGGCCGAACATGTCGAGCACCTCGGCGATGTTCACCGGCGCGCTGGTCCGCGACTGGGCCAGCGGCTCCCCGGGGCGGGCAACACCGGCGCGGGGGTGCCCGCGGTCGACGATGTCGAGGTACATGTCCTGCAGCGCGGTGTTGGGCCGCAGCTCGGCGCGCGCATCGCGGTAGATGACGCCGTACTTCTTGCGGATCTCGACCTTCAGCACCGGCTGCGCGCCGCGGACCTCGACGGCCTTGATCGTCCCGACCGGCACGCCCTTGAAGCGGACCTCGTTGATGCCCGGCTGCACCGCGGTGACATCGGACACGGCGAAGCGCACGGTCTCCGTCCCCGACAGCGCGTTGGGGCTGACCTTCGACAGCGTGTAGCCGGCCAGGACGACGCCCAGGGCCACGAACAGCACCACGACGACGAACGGCCGGGCGCCGCGCCGGAGCTCCAGCTTCAGGCGGGCCCGGTTGATGCCCTCCGCCCGCCGACGGCGCGAGTCGCTCATCGCGTGCCCCCGGGCTCGGTGCCGGGCGTCGGGCCCAGCGGGTTGTAGCCGATCATCGTCGCCAGGATCTGCTGGACCTCCTGGCACGCCACGAGCTGCTTGGCGTCCGGGTTGCCGAGGTAGACCTGGCACGGGATCGAGTTGACGTTGGAGCTGCCGACCGTCGCGGGGAAGCGGATGAAGTGGCCGTTGGCGTCCATCTGGCCACCGGCGCCCGCAGCGAGCCCCGCGAACGTCCCGCCGATCATCACGGCCGTGCTCTTGCCGGTGCCGGGGTCCTTCTCGGCGAGGTAGGGCAGGATCGTGCGGTCGAGGCGGTCGAAGGTCGGCTGCAGCGCCTTCAGCAGCGGCAGCCCGCGGTCGGCGGTGCCGGCCAGCGAGTGCAGCGCCGGCTGCAGGGCGCGCAGCAGCGGCACCGCGCGGCGGGCGACGTCGTCGGCCTGGGCGACGGCGGGACGCAACCGGTCGAAGGTCGCCTTCACCTGACCGGCCGGCGGCGCGACCTTCGCCAGCAGCGGGTTGGCCGCCCGCAGCGTGCCGCGCAGCGCACCGGCCGTGGCCGACACCTCGCGCAGCGTCGCGGGCGAGCGGGCCTCCAGCGCGCGGACGTCGTCCCCCCGCGCGGCCACCGTCGTCAACGTCGTCGCGGCGCCGGAGACGACACGCCGCAGCGCGTCCTGGGGTGCGTCGAGCGCGCGGACGGTCGACGCGGTCGCCTTCACCAGGTGCTTGAGGTCGTCGTCGGGCTGAGCGCCACGGACGGCGTTGAGGCCGCGCTGCGCATCCGGCGCGATCCGCCCGACCGTGTCCAGGAGCTTCGCCGGCGCCGCCGGGTCGGCGAAGCCCTTCGCGAGCTCACGCGGCAGCGTCTGCAGCCCGCGCCGGGCGTCACCGGAGATGACGCTGGCGATGTCGTCCACCTCGACCTGGCGCGCCGTGCGCGTCACCGGGATCGTCGTGTCCAGCGGGCCGCGGGCGGCCGAACCGCGCTCGAGGTCGACGGAGAAGTGGCCGCCCAGGACCGTCTGCCAGCGCAGCACGGCGCGGGCGTCGGAGTAGAGGGGGCCGACGGACGTCTTGACGTCCATCGTCACCAGCGCGGTACGCCCGTCGGGCTGCAGCGTGGTGGAGACGACCTTGCCGGCGTCCAGGCCCTGCACGCGGACGGCATCGCCCTTGCGCAGCTGCTGGCTGTCGGCGAAGACGGCGCGGACCGTGCGCATGTCCTCCCCGCCGAGGTCGCTGAGCACCTGGGTCAGGCTGATGAGGACCAGCGCCGTCACGACGCCGAGCGCGGCGAGCCCCAGCGTGCGGTCACCGACGCGGGACATCAGCGGCCCTCCCTCAGGTTCACCGGGCGGTTGACGATCGGGTACGGCTTGGCCAAGTACTCACACGGCTTGGGGTAGCCCTCGCGGTGGACCATGCCGCTGGTGTCGACCATGCTCAGCGTCTCGGCGACGGGGGTCGCGGCGGCCTGGAGGCGGAACTGCATCGCCGGGCCGTTGGGGCCGCCGCCGGCCGACGTGCCCAGACCGGTCATGGAGCGGAAGACCGCGCCGAAGTTGGTGATGTCGCAGCCGTAGGGGGCGACCTTGCCGACGATCGTGACCAGGTCGCCGAGCGTCCTGGCCAGCGGCGTGGCGATGGGGTCCAGCGCGCGGGTCAGCTTCAGCGCCACGGGAACGGCGGGCCGGACCTGCTCCAGCAGCTTCGTCGCACGGCGCACCGGTGCGGGCGCCTCGCGCAGCAGCGCGGCGGTCGCGCGCAGGCCGCCCGGCGCCTCGGGAAGCGTGCGGCGGGCCTGGGCGGCCAGCGCGTGCGTGGCCTGCAACAACGGACGCCCGGCGCGGAGGCCGGCGTCGGCCGCCCGCAGCGTCGACGGCGCCGCGCTGAGCGTGGTGCGCACAGCGGCGCGTTCGGTCACCAGCGGGCGCAGCGCGGTGTCCCCCGCGACGATGAGCGCGGCGATGTCCTTGCGGTTGTCGTCCAGCGGCTGCACGCCGGCCCGCAGGCCGGGAAGCAGCGCCCGCAGGGCGGCGCCGTCCGCGTTCAGGGTGGTGAACAGCTGCGTCGTGGGCCCGATTTCCCGGGCGCCCGCGCGGATGAGGTCGTTGGTGTTGCGGCCCTGGCCCTCCAGTCCG
>CAYUDT010000214.1:0-5927 GCA_964443695.1 uncultured Conexibacter sp.
CTTGCGGCTGGTGCGCAGCTTGGCGTTGCGCAGGCCCCAGCCGTCGCCCTCGCGCGCGCGGTGCTTGCCCTCGAAGTCGACCGCGACGGTGCGCCAGTAGCGGACGAGGTCGTTGAGGAAGAACCGCGGTGGCCGGAAGTCGCGGACCCGGCGGCCGATGTAGGAGCGCACGATCTCCTCGCGCGCATGGCGCCAGGCGGGCTCGCCCAGCACGGGGACCGACTCGAGGACCAGCAGCATGCGCTGCGTCAGCGCCGCGTTGGAGTCGGCCGACAGCCCGATGTTCTGCAGCAGCTCGTCCGCGACGGCGACCGTCCCGAAGATGCCCTCCGGCCCGGGTGCCCGCTCCTGCAGCGCCTCGGCGACCTGGGCCGGGGAGGGCCGCACCTCGGCCCGGGCCAGCCCGTCGACCAGCACCAGCCAGTCGTCGTCGGAGGCCCCCGTCACCTCGTGGCGCCCCCACGAGCCGACGAGCACCACCGCGACGTCGGGGTCCATCGCCCCGAACCCGAACGTGGCGTCGAGCTGGGCCCGGCGCTCGTTGAGCCGCTCGGCGGTCCGGTCGCGCGCGGCCATCAGCGCAGGGAACGCCGTCCCCGTCCGCTCCGCCAGCCGCGCCAGCGCACCATCAGCTTGGACCTCGAGGGCCATCCGGACCGGATTCGCCCGCACGCGCCCGTGTCCTCGCACCCGCACGCGCTCTTGCACACGCCGTTGGGCCCGCGCGCCCGGGGTGATGGCATGCGGCCCGGCGTGGCCGGGGCCGGCTGCCGGACTAGACGAGCGGGGCTTCGAGGATCCAGGGCACGTCGACGCAGCGCCGCAGGATCGGGCGGAAGCGCTCGGCGTCCTCGGGGGTGACGGGCGCGTGGCGGCCGTCGACGATCGAGGAGACGTGGAGGTGGCGCAGGCGGGCGCCGAAGCGGTCGAGCAGCTCGGTCGCGATGTCCATCGACGGGTCGACGGACGCGGCGTGGGCGACGTCGAGCACGAGGCCGGCGGTCGGCAGCGCCGCGAAGAAGGGGGCGAGATCGTCGGCGGTCTGGCCGAAGGCCTTGCGGCCGTCCATGTTCTCGATCAGGCAGCGGCCGTTGAGCGCGCCCCACCGCGCGACGTCGACGATCGTGTCCGGGTGGACGACGACGCCGGCGACCTGCGGCGGCAGGCCGGCCAGCCGGGCGACCAGCTCCGCCTCGTCCATCACGCGGTTCTTCGACGGCGCGTGCACCGACAGGTAGCGGAACGGCAGCGGCCCGCTGCCGTGCAGGAACGTCTCCAGGCCGGGCAACTCGGCCTCGTCCAGCGCCGCGAGCTCGGCGCAGAACGGTGAGATGGCGGCGGCCTCGTGGACGAGTGCGGGCCACGCTCCCCGGGAGGGGAGGATGCCCGTCGACGCGCCGAGCAGGTGGTGCCCGGTGAGCAGTGCGGCAGCGGTGGCGGGGCGGTCGTCCAGGGTGGTCACCATGGGGAACGCGCGACATTAGGGAGAAGGTCGGACGGACCCGAACGATCTGCCCGCACCCTCCGGGAAATACCGCTCAGGCCTGCGCCCTCCGGGCCCGCGCAGCTGCAACGCGCGTTGCGCGACGCGCGCGGGCCGACGGCCGCCCGGGCCGTCCCTGAGGCGCTAGGACAGCCCCGACCGCGCCTCGCGGACGAGCGTCACGGCCTCGGGGAACACCGTGGCCATCACCGTCCGGATCTGCTCGGCCTGCTGCTCCGTGGTGCCCTGGATGTTGACCCGGTTGATGGCCGCCACCGTCATCGTGACGGCGAGCTGGATCGCGTTGTCCGCCCAGGCCAGCTTCTGCTGCCCGGCCATGGACTCCGCGAACTCCGCCATGCGCCTGTTGAGCTCTTCCGGGTCGCCGAAAAGACCGCCGAAACCTTCCATGCGACCATGGTAGTCGCATGGTGCTGACAGGCCTCCGCGAAGAAGCTGTGCCGTCCCTGGGGATCGAGCTGCGCACGATCTCCGCGCCGAAGCCGCGCACGCTGATCGTGCACGACATCGGCCAGACCGCCGACCAGCACCAGGAGGTGGCCCGCCGCTACGACGCCGTCGTCTACGACCGCCGCGGCTACGGGGCCAGCACCGCGCCCGAGCCCTACGGCGGCACCACGGTGGAGGAGCAGGCCGAGGACGCGCACGCGATCCTGCAGCTCTGCCGCCCCGCCCACGTCGCCGGCATCGGCTTCGGGGCGCTCATCGCGATGCAGCTCGACCGCCGCAGCGGCGCGGACGTCAGGCACCTGGTCCTGGTCGACCCGCTGCTGATCCAGCTGACCAGCGACGGCGCGGAGTGGCTCAGCGCCACCCGCCAGCAGCTGGAGGAGGACATCCGCGCGAAGGGACCGCAGCCGGCGGTCGATCACTTCACGCAGACCGAGAACGCCATCGCGCCGCGCGCCTTCTTCGCCGACTTCGCCGCGCTGCCGACCTGGGTGGTGACGCGCCGCGAGCTGCGCGCGATCGCGACACCGGCGACGATCGCGACGACCCCGGGGGCGTCCTCGCTGGCGCGCCGGTCGGCCGAGCAGCTGGCCGAGCTGCTGCCCAACGCCACGACGCTCACCGGCGACCTCGCCGAGGCGCTCAGCGCAGCGGGAGCCTGATGGCCTTCGCGAACCGCTCGTAGCCCGCGACGGTGGGGTGGATGCCGTCGGGCGTCAGCGAGGCATCGAACCGTCCCTTGCGGTCGGCCGCCACGCGGTACCAGTCGAACACCGGCACCCCGAGCTGCCGTCCCAACCGCCGGATGCCGCCGTTCAGCGCGAGGATCTTCTCCGGGAGGTCCGGCGCCGCCCCGTTGACCGGTGGCACCTGCACGAGCGCCACGTCGAGCCTGAAGTACAGGATGACCTTCGCGAGCGCCGCGAGGTTGGCCAGGACCGCGTCGACCGTGCGCCCCTGCGCGAGGTCGTTGGTGCCGCCCTGCAGGATCACGCCGGCTGCTCCCTCCGCGCACGCGCGCAGGCGCGGCTGGTACTGGTCGGTCCGCTGCCCGGAGACCCCGCAGTTGCGGATGAGGAACTGCGGGTAGCGCTGCTGCAGCCAGAACTCGTACTGCGAGCGCTCGTCGACGCGGGGCAGGCGGCGACGCGCCTCGGCGTCCGGATCCCACCCCGGGTAGCCGGCCGAGAGCGAGTCACCGAGGGCGACGATGACCGGCCGCGTGTCGCGCGGGGCGGGCTGCTCGGGCCCGTCGGAGGCCCCGCAGCCGCCGAGGAGGCCGGCGCAGACGACGAGGGCCGCGAGCCGCCTCATCCCACCCGCCGCGCGACGACGGCCACCGTCCCGCCGCGTCGCGCCAGCCCGGCGATGAGCTCCAGCAGCGCGGCGACGGGGATCAGCGGCAACGCCAGCACCGTGACCAGGAGATCGGCAGACACCGGCGCGTTGCGCTTGAGCAGGTGGAAGACGTAGGACGGCCGCGACGTGACCCGGTTCACCAGCGACTGCCACATCCCGAACGGGTTGTGCTCGGCCAGCACGTGGTGCTCGGCGACGACCTCATAGCCCGAAGCCCGCAACAGCGCCCGCAGCCCGCGCAGCGTGAAGTGGGTGCGGTGGCGCGGCAGGTCCAGGTGGAACCAGCGCGGTCCGCCCAGCCGCGCCTGCAGTGACCCCAGGTTCGGGACGCCGACGACCAGGACGCCGTCGGCCGCCAACCAGCCGTGGATGGTCTGCAGCGCCGCGCCGGGCTCATCGAGGTGCTCCAGGACGTGCCACAGGGTCGCCACGTCGACCGACCCCGGCGCCACGACGGCGTCGTCGATGCCCGCCGCCTGCAGCTCCACGCCGTAGGTCTCCCGCGCCCCCGCGACCCCACGCGCGCTGGGCTCCAGGCCCGACGCCTCGTACCCGCTCGCGCGCGCGTACGACACGAACCTCCCCCGCCCGGCCCCGACGTCCAGCAGCCGCGCCGGGGGTCCGACGACAGCGGCGCCGAAGCGCAGCCGCTGCCGGTCGAACAGGCGCAGCAGGGGCGCCGCAAGCGCCGCGCCCCGGGGCGGGCCGGGGTTGTACGCGCCCGCCTCGTAGGCCGCCGGCGGCACCGGTGCGTCGGTCACCGCAGACCCGCAGGACGCGCAGCGCAGCAGCGCGATCGCGCCCAGACCCGGCTCCGCGGCGGGGGCGGAGCGCCACGCGGACAGCGGTCCGCCGCAGGCGGGGCAGGGGGACGACGCGGCAGCCACGGCGCCAGACCATAGCCGCGCGCCATACAATCGCCGCGTGGCGCAGCCCTCCCCAACGCAGTTGGCGTGGCGCGGACGGGTCGAGGCCGTCCTGCGCGTCGTCGAGCCCGGCCTGAACCTGATGCTCGCCGTGGGCGATCGCATCTCGCGCACGGTCGACCGCGACAGCCTCGACGCGCCTCCGCCGGCGCGTCGGATCGAACGCGAAGCGCGCAGCGGCGCAGCCCCGGGGGCCGAGTAGATGGCCGCCGAGACCCCGCCCGTCGAGGAGGTCCTGGCCTGGGAGGCCGAGCAGCGCCCCCGCGTGGGCCTGATCTCCATCCTGGCCGGCTCCTTCACGCTGATCGGCGGCATCGTCGCCGCGCTGCTCAACCGCGACCTGCCGTCCGTCTACGCGCTGGACGCCATCCGCGACGTCGCCGGCGAGCCGATTCCCGGCGGCGGCCTGCTGGCCGAACAGGCCCAGTTCTACGCCGACCACAAGGGCTCGCTCATCGCGGGCGCCGTGATCAGCTCGATCGCGGCGATCCTCGTCGCGCCGGTCCTCGGCTACCTGTTCCGCGCCGTCCAGGCCCGGCGTCCGGAGGTCCCGCGCGTGGCGCTGTGGGGCGCGCTCGCCGGCCCGGTGCTCTACGCCTTCGGCCAGCTCGTCCACGTCGTCGCCCGCGCGTTCTCCGCCCAGGACTTCGTCGACAGCAAGGACCACAGCAGCGCGGCCGCGCACGGCGCGCTCTACAGCGCGGGCGGCATCGTCGGCGGCCAGTTGGTCGTCGCCGTCGCGACGCTGCTGGTCGGCATCGCCTTCGTCCTCATCGCGCTGAACGCGATGCGCGTCGGGCTGCTCACCCGCTTCATGGGCGTCCTGGGCATCCTCGTCGGCGCCCTGCCGATCCTGCCGCTGGTGCAGGCGGGCCCGCTCATCGAGGTGTTCTGGCTCATCGCCCTCGGCTGGATCATCCTCGGCCGCTGGCCGACGCCGCTGCCCGCGTGGGAGACCGGCCGGGCCGAACCGTGGCCGTCCAACCAGCAGCTGCGCGAGGCCCGCGAGCGCGCCGAGCGCCCCGACATGGAGGGCCCGTCGGCGATGCCCGACGTCACCGAACGGGCGGCCCACAGCAGCTCCAAGAAGAAGAAGCGCAAGCGCTAGTTCGGACCCGGCCTCAAAGGGCTAGCGCAGCGAGTCCTTCCACCGCCGGGGAAGCCGGCGCCGCAACCAGCGCGCAACGTCTCGCCGGGTAGGTTCTCCGTATGGACCTCGAACGTGAGCTTGAAGACCTGCTCCAGCAGGAGACGTTCCCGCCTCCGGCCGACTTCACCGCCGACGCCCTGGTGAAGGACCGCGCGCCCTGGGAGGCCGCCGAGCAGGACTACGTCGCGTGGTGGGCCGACCAGGCCCGCGACCTGCTCGACTGGATCGAGCCGTTCACCGAGACCCTCGACGACTCCAACCCGCCGTTCTTCAAGTGGTTCGCCGACGGCAGGATCAACGCGTCGGCCAACTGCCTGGACCGCCACGTCGCCAACGGCCTGGGTGACCGCGTCGCGTTCCACTGGTACGGCGAGGAGGGGGAGACGCGCGACATCACCTACGCGGACCTGCTTGCCGACACCAAGCGCATGGCCAACGCGCTGAAGGACCGCGGCGTCGGCGAGGGTGACGTCGTCGGCATCTTCCTGCCGATGATCCCCGAGGTCGTCGTGGCGATGCTCGCCTGCGCGCGCATCGG
>CAYUDT010000215.1:0-5893 GCA_964443695.1 uncultured Conexibacter sp.
CGCCGCGCCGCCGGCCCGCTGCTCAACGAGCTGGCCGCCGTGCTGCGCGACATCGCCAAGGCGCTGGAGGACGCCGACGACGACGCGATCGAGGACGCGCTGGTCCGGGCCCGCGGGCTGCAGGGCCTGGCCGACGCGTTCAGCGAGGCCACCGCCGCCGGCGGTGAGAGCGCGCTGTTCGCCCCGGCACGCCGGCGCCACCGCGACGTCCACGCCCGTTACGCGGAGGCCGCACCCGCGCTGGCGGTCGCGGTGGGTGACGTCCGGGTGCTGGCCCGCGGCGGTCGGCGCGCGATCGACCTCGGCGCGCACGTGCCGCCGGAGACGCTGGTCGCGCTGCGCGAGCTTGCGGCGGCCGTCGTCGCGCTGGCCCCGTCGCTCGACGACCCGGCGCGCGCCGAGCGCGCCCGGGAGCACGCACTGCGCGCCGCGGGCGAGGCCACCGTCGGCCTGGAGCGCACCGCCAACCTCGCGGCGTCGCACATCGTCGCCCAGGTCCGCTCGACCTCGACGGACCTGCTGCGCTCCATCGGCGTCGACGGCCGGGACGCGCGGGACGCCGTCCGCGCGGCTGCGCAGGAAGCGGCGGAGGAGGCGCTGGACCGCTGAATCCACGCGGTTTCCGGGCTCGGCCGACGGGCCGGGCGCGGGCGCCGGCGGTCTCCCGCCGGCGCCGCTGCGGTCCTACGCCACGTCGGTCGCGGGCTGGCCCGGGGCGCTCGCGGCGCGCGGGACGTGATCGGCCTCGCTCTCGATCGCGAGCTTCGGGAGGATCCGGTCCAGCCAGGCCGGCAGCCACCAGGCGCGGCGGCCGGCGATCTCCATGACCGCGGGCACCAGCAGGCAGCGGATCAGGACCGCGTCGACGAACACCGCCGTCGCCAGGCCCAGGCCGAACAGCTTGACGATCCGGTCCGGCGCCAGGCCGAAGGACAGGAACACCAGGATCATGATCGCGGCGGCCGCGGTGATGATCCGGCCGGTGGCCGCCAGGCCGCGGGCCACGGCGCCCTCCGCGTCCTTGGTCTTCTCCCAGTCCTCGTGGATGCGGGACACGAGGAAGACCTCGTAGTCCATCGACAACCCGAAGACGATCGCGAAGAACATCACGGGCGCGAAGGAGTCGATCGGCCCGCTGTCGATGCCGAGCAGGCCGGCCCCGACCCCCTCCTGGAAGACGAGGGTGACGATGCCCAGCGACGCGCCGATCGACAGCAGGTTCATGAGCGCGGCCTTGATCGGGATGAAGACCGAGCGGAACACCGCCATCAGCAGCAGGGCGCTGAGCAGCACGACCGCGCCAATGAAGATCGGCAGCTTGCTGGCCACGACGTCGGAGAAGTCCACGCCGGATGCGGTGAAGCCGCCGACCTCGACCTTGGCGCCCGTCGCCCGCTCGACCGGCGGCAGGACGTCGTCGCGCAGATCGTTGAGGACCGTGGTCGTCCGCTCGTTCTGCGGACCGGTCCTCGGCGTCGCGACGATCGTCGCCACCTCACCGTCCGGGGACAGCGCCGCCGGGGCGACGCTGGCGAACTGCTTGCTGTCGCTGACGGCCTTGGCCACCTGGTCGGCCGCGGCCTTGTCGCCCTTCTTGGGCAGGTCGGCGACCAGCAGGAACGTGCCGTTGACACCCGGGCCGAAGCCCTCGGCGATGAGGTCGTAGGCCTTGCCGGTGGTGGAGTCCGGCGGGTCGGTGGACGCATCGCTGCTGGCCAGGCGCATGCCCGTCAGGGGGATCATCATCGCGACGAGGACCACGAGGGCCAGCGTGGCCGCCGGCCACGGGCGCTTCTGCACCAGGCGCGACCACGACTCCCAGCGGTGGCCGTCGGAGCCCTTGCTGCGGTAGCGCTCGCGGGCGCGGGCGGTGATGCCGTCCATCTTGTCCCCGGCCGCGCCGACGAGGGCGGGGATCAGGGTCAGCGCCGCGAACATCGTCGCGAGGACGGTCGCTGCCGCGCCGATGCCCACGCCGCGCATGAAGCTCAGGCCCAGCAGCAGCAGGCCCAGCAGCGCGATGATGACCGTGATGGCCGCGAACATCACGGTGCGGCCGGCGGTGTCGATGGCCGCCTCGATCGCGCGGTCGCGATCCATGCCGGCCTTCACCTCCGACCGGTAGCGGCTGACCACGAACAGCGCGTAGTCGATGCCGACGCCCAGGCCGATGAGGACCGAGATCTGCGAGGCGAAGTCCGGCGTCTCGACGATGTGTCCGAGGAGGACGATCGCGCCGGTGGACGAGACGAGCGCCAGGATCGTCGAGAGCAGCGGGATGCCCATCGCGATCAGCGAGCCGAAGACGAGGAACAGGACGATCGCCGCGGCGAGGATGCCGACGAGCTCGGCGATGCCACCGCCACCCTGGCGCGCGAACTCGCCACCCTGACCGCCGTGCTCGGCCTGCAGCGTGGTGCTGGCCGCGCCGGTGATGTCGTCCTGGATGTCCTTCAACGCGTCGAGCGCGTCGTCGTCCAGGGTGTCCTTGTAGTTGACCTGGGCCACACCGATCTTGTGGTCCTCGGTGATCTGGCCGTTCTGGTCGAACGGGCTGACGACCGAGGCGACGATCGACTGCTTCTTGATCTTGGCGATCGTGTCGTCGATCGCCTTCTTGTTGACCGGGTCGTCGAGCGTGCCGGTCTTCGCCTTGAAGACGGCCTGGTCGGAGTCGCCCTTCTGGGCGGGGAAGTGGTCGGCAAGGAGGTCGTAGGCGCGCTGGCTCTCGGTGCCGGGTAGGCGGAAGCTCGCGCTGTCGCTCTTGCCGACGACGCCGGCCGTCACCTGGAAGGCGATGCCCGCGGCGAGGAAGAGGAGGAACGTCTGGAGGCGATGGCCGTTGCACCAACGGGCCAGGCGCACGAAGCGGGATGGGGTGGGAGACACGGTTCGGAAGCTTGGGGGTCGGGATTGAGGTGGGCAATGGGGTTAACCGCACATCGGCGCCGCGGGTTACCGGCCGGTGCGGTTTGAGTCCGCCGTCGCGTCGAGGAAGCGCTGCGCCAGCGGGCGCAGGCCCCAGCGCCGGGTGGCGGCGCTGAGCGGCAGATGGACCGGCGGGTCGAACTCGGCGAAGGTGACGCCGGGCCACGCCGCGGTCCCGCTGGGCATGATGGCAACTGCGTCGCCGTCGACGAGCTGCGCGATCGCGCCGCGGCCGACGACCTTCGCGGTCACAGGGGTCACGGTGACCGTGGCGACGATGCTCAGCAGGTGGTCGGTGAACGGCGAGCGCTCGCTGAAGACGAGCAGCTTCTCCCCGTCGAGGTCGGTGACGGACACCTTGCTGCGCGGGGCCAGGCGATGGGTGACGGGCATCGCCAGCAGCGCCACGGTCGGCGCGAGGTCGTGGACGGCGATCTCGGGCGAGACCGGCTGCGTGCGGGCCAGGACGATGTCCGCGTCGCCCCGCGTCAGCAGGCCCTCGGTGTCGCGCGGGCTGACCGTCGTGAGGCTGATCTCGGCCTCCGGTGCCCGCGCCCGGAGCCTGGCGGTCAGCTCGGCCAGCTCCGTGTCCGGGATCGCCGGTGTCGCGGCGATCCGCAGGACCCCGGTCGCCCCGCCGCCCGCCTGTCGAGCCCGGTCCAGCGCGATGTCGAGGTCGGCCAGCAGGCGTTCGGCGTCGCGCTGGAGCGTGTCCCCCGCGGCGGTCTTGCGGGCGCCGCGGGCGTGGCGCTCGAGCAGATCGGTGCCGAGCTCCTGCTCCAGCGTGGCCACCGCACGGGACACGGCCTGCTGGCTGAGCCGCAGGTCGTCGGCCGCCCCGGAGAACGAGCCACGGCGGGCGACGGCGAGAAACGCCCGGAGCTGGTGCAACTCCGCCACAACCGTGGATTGTAGGTGCACAGCCATCAGGCCCTGGCTGCAACGGTGCCTGCCGCCTAGCTTCCACAACATGAACTCCACCCTTCCTGCCCGTCCCCTCGGCTCCACCGGTCTCACCGTCAGCGCGATCGGCCTCGGCGCGATGGGGATGTCGGACATGTACGGCCCGGCGGATCGCGCCGAGTCGATCGCGACCGTGCACGCGGCGCTGGACGCCGGCGTCAACCTCATCGACACCGGCGACTTCTACGGGATGGGCCACAACGAGCTGCTCATCCGCGAGGCGCTGTCTGCCCGCGACGACGACGTGATGCTGTCGGTCAAGTTCGGCGCCCAGCGCGGCCCGGACGGCGCCTTCCTCGGTTTCGACGGCAGGCCCGCCGCGGTGAAGTCGTTCGCCGCGTACTCGCTGCAGCGCCTCGGCGTCGAGGCGATCGACGTCTACCGCCCCGCCCGCCTGGACCCCACCGTCCCGATCGAGGAGACGATGGGAGCGATCGCCGAGCTCATCGACGCGGGCCACGTCCGGTACGCCGGTCTCTCGGAGGTCGGCGCCGACACGATCCGCCGCGCGGCCGCGGTCACCCCGATCGCCGACCTGCAGATCGAGTACTCGCTGCTGTCCCGCGGCATCGAGGCGTCGATCCTGCCGGTGACCCGTGAGCTCGGCGTCGGCATCACCGCCTACGGCGTGCTGTCACGCGGCCTGCTGTCGGACACCTGGACGCAGGCCCGCGAGATCGCCCCCAGCGACTTCCGCGGCCGCAGCCCCCGGTTCGTGGGCGAGAACCTGACGCACAACCTCTCGCTCGTCGAGACCCTCCGTGGCGTCGCCGAGTCGCTCGGCATCACCGTCGCGCAGGTCGCGATCGCCTGGTCGCTGACCCGCGGCGAGGACATCGTCCCGCTCATCGGCGCCCGGCGCCGCGACCGCCTGGGCGAGGCCCTCGGCGCGCTGGAGGTCGAGTTGTCCGCGGAGGACCTCACCGCCATCGAGGCCGCGGTGCCGGCCGGCGCCGCCGCCGGCGACCGCTACGACGCCCACTCGATGCAGATGCTCGACTCCGAGCGCTGAGAACGACGTCGGGCCCCGCTGTGCGGGGCCCGATGTCAAGGAGTGGCGGGACCAGGATTCGAACCTGGGAACTCTGAGAGGGCGAATTTACAGTCCGCTGCGTTTGACCGCTTCGCTATCCCGCCGGGGCCGGTCAGGATAACGATCCGCCGCGAAACGCGGCGTCCCGCCGCCGTCACAGCAGGCCCGTCACGGCGCTGAGGAACTGCGGGTCCTCCGGCACGGTCGCGGCGGGGAAGCGCTCGACCACGCGACCCCGGCGGTCGATGAGGTACTTCGCGAAGTTCCAGTCGGGCTCGCCGGCCTTCTTGGCCAGGGTCCGGAACAGCGGGTTGGCGCCGTCGCCGGTCACCGCGGACTTGGCGAACATCGGGAAGGAGACGCCGAAGTTCTTCTTGCAGAACGAGGCGATCTCCGCGTCAGAGCCCGGCTCCTGCGCGCCGAAGTCGTTGGCCGGGAAGCCGAGGATCACGAAGCCGTCGCCGCGATGCTCGCGGTACAGCTTCTCCAGGCCGGCGTACTGCGGGGTGTTGCCACAGTGCGAGGCGGTGTTCACGACGAGCACGACCTTGCCTGCGTAGCCGGCCAGGTCGGTGCGGTCGCCGTTGAGCCGCGTGTAGGTGCCCTCCAGGACCGAGCCTGCCCGGACCGGTGCCGATGACGGCGTGACCGCCTCCTGGGTCGCGACCGGCTCCGGTGTCAACGGGTTGTCCGCGGGCGCGACCGACCGGTTCTCGGAGGAGCCGCAGCCGGCGAGCAGCACCAGCGCGATCAGGGGCCCGAAGCGGCGCATACACCCTCTACGCAGACAGAGGGCCCGCCGGTTCAATGGCGGGCCCCATGTCGGACCTCTTTCTCCCTCGTGACTGAGGGTTACGAAGCGTCGCGGAGACGCTGCGCCTCGGGCAGCGACTCGAGCTTCTTCAACGTGTGGTTCTCGATCTGGCGGATCCGCTCACGCGTCACGTTGAACGCGCGGCCGACCTCCTC
>CAYUDT010000216.1:0-5683 GCA_964443695.1 uncultured Conexibacter sp.
TCGACTGCGACGTGCTCACCGCCGACGGCGGCACGCGCTGCGCGTCGATCACCGGTGCCTACGTGGCGTTCGGCCTGGCGATGCAGCGCCTGATCACGGAGGGAAGGCTGAAGACCTCGCCGCTGACCCAGAGCGTCGCCGCGATCTCCTGCGGCATCGTCGACGGCGTCCCGCTGCTCGACCTCGACTACGCCGAGGACTCGACCGCCGAGGTCGACGCCAACGTCGTCATGTCCGGCGACGGCGGCCTCATCGAGGTGCAGGCCACGGCCGAGCGCACGCCGCTGAGCCGCGCCCACCTCGATGACCTGCTGGCCCTCGCCGAACGGGGCATCCGCCGCCTCAAGGCCGCGCAGGAGGAGACGCTCGCGGCCGCCGAGCTCGCGACGACGCCGTCATGAGGCTCGTCCTCGCCACCCGCAACGACCACAAGATCCGCGAGTTCGCGCAGCTGCTCCCGGACGCCGAGGTGCTGCCGCTGCCCGACCACGTCGAGCTGCCGCCGGAGACCGGCACGACGTTCGCCGAGAACGCGCTCATCAAGGCGCGTGCCGGCGTGCAGGCGCTCAACACCGTCGTCATCGCCGACGACAGCGGCATCGAGTCCGAGGCGCTCGGGGGGCGCCCGGGCGTCTACAGCGCCCGCTTCTCCGGCCCCGACGCCACCGACGAGAAGAACCTCGCCAAGCTCATCGCCGAGGCGCCCGCCGGCTCCGGCCTGGCCTACGTCTGTGCGATCGCCTACGTGGCGCCGGACGGCACCGAGCACGTCGTCGAAGGCCGCTGCACGGGCACGCTCGACCCGCACACCCGCGGCACCAACGGCTTCGGCTATGACCCCTGCTTCGTCCCGGACGACCTGGACGACGGTCGCACGATGGCCGAGCTCGACCCCGCCGAGAAGGACGCCATCAGCCACCGCGGCCGTGCGGTGCAGGCGCTCGAGGCATGGCTGAAGCGCCGCACCTGACCGACGGGGCGCAGCCGCACGGCACCAAGGCCTCGGCGGCCGCGGTCAGCATCGCGTCCAACACGACGCTGATCCTGCTGAAGGTCGGCGCCGGCACGGTCACGGGCTCGGTCGCGCTGCTCACCGAGGCGCTGCACAGCCTCGTCGACCTGATCGCCTCGGTCGTCGCCTTCTTCAGCGTCCGCAAGGCCGACGAGCCGGCCGACGCCGACCACCCCTACGGTCACGACAAGATCGAGAACATGGCGGCGGCGATCGAGGGAATGCTGATCCTCGTCGGCGCCGGCGTCATCGTCCTGGAGGCCGTCCGCCGGTTGGTCCAGGGCGGCGAGATCGACCACCTCGGCCTGGGCCTGGGCGTCATCGCGCTGAGCATCCTGGTGAACCTGATCGTGTCGGGCTGGCTGTTCCGCAAGGCCAGCCAGACCGGCTCACCGGCGCTGCACGCCGACGCCGAGCACCTGCGCACCGACATGGTCTCCAGCATCGGCGTCCTGGTCGGGCTGACGCTGGTGCTGATCACCGACGCCCAGTGGATCGACCCCGTCGTCGCGATCCTCGTTGCGGGGTGGATCAGCCTTGCGGGGCTGAACATCCTCAGGGGCGCCTCACGGGTGCTCGTCGACGAGGCCCTGCCCCAGCATGAGCTCGATGCGATCTGCGAGGAGGTCAACGCCTTCTACGGCCAGGGTGTGCGCGGCTTCCACGCACTGCGCGCCCGGCAGGCGGGCGCGCGCCGCTACGTCGACCTGCACGTGCAGTTCGCCGAGGGCACCACGCTGGAGGACGCCCACCGCACCAGCCACGACCTGCAGGACGCGATCCGCGCCCGGCTCGGTGGCGCCGACGTCCTCATCCACCTTGAGCCCGAGGACCGCGTGCGGCCCGGTTTCGAGGTGCCGCGGCCCGTCAGCCCAGGTTGATCGCGGCGGCCAGGCCGACCGCACCGACCACGGCCGCGTAGCCCTGGTAGCCGGACAGCAGCAGGATCACGGCGGCGACGATGCTGACGACGACGGTCGCCAGCCACCAGGCGCGAGCGAGAGGCATCGCCGCATAGTCTCTCCCAAGATGCGGCCGGACATCGCGATCGCCTACCTGCAGGAGTTGTCGACGCACATCCGCGCGGTCGCGATCGCGACCGCCGAGGGCGAGCTCCTCGCCGGCGAGGCCACCCTGCTCGGGGCGCAGGCCGGGGTCACCCGGGTGGCCGACGAACGCCACCAGGTGCTCGTCGCGCTGCATCCGGGTGCGTTGCCGAGCCTGGTGGAGTTCGACCTCCGGTCGGTGCTCGGCGACCTCGTCACCCGCTAGGTTCATCTGCCGTGACCAAGCAGGAGTTGATCGAGGAGGTCGCGGCCCGCACGGGGCTGGACCGCAAGGACGCCGCCGCGGCGCTGGAGGCGACCTTGACCGTCGTCGCCGACACGCTCGGTGAGGGGGGAGAGGTCACGTTGACCGGCTTCGGCAAGTTCCACGTCGCCGTCCGTGGCGCCCGGCAGGGCGTGAACCCGCGCACCGGCGAGGCGATCCAGATCGCCGCTGCCACTGTGCCGCGCTTCACCGCGGGCAGCGCGCTCAAGAAGGCGGTGCGCGCGTGAGCCCGATCCACGCGGAGCCGTTCGGCGACCGCCTCGCCCAGGCCGTCTCGGAGCGTGAGACGAACATCGTCGTCGGCCTCGACCCCGACCCCAACCACCTCTGGCCGATCGACATCGAGGCGCCCCGTGGCGACCTCGCCGCCGGCGGGGCGGGCCCGGCCGCCGCGATGGCCGTCGTCGCCCACTGCCGCGCGGTCATCGACGCCGTCGCCGAGCACGTCGTCGCCATCAAGCTGCAGATCGCCTGCTTCGAGCGGCTCGGGCCGGCCGGCAGCGCGCTGGCCGTCCCCGTCGCCCATCACGCCCGCTCCCAGGGGCTGCTCGTCATCGCCGACGCCAAGCGCGGCGACATCGACGTGACCGCGAGGGCCTACGCCCAGGCCTGGATGGGGGAGACCGAGACGCCGTTCGGCACGATCCCCGGGTTCGGCGCCGACGCGATGACCGCCAACCCGTACATGGGCCGTGACACCGCGCAGGCGCTGCTCGACGTCGCCCGGCCGCAGAACGCGGGGATCTTCCTGCTGGTGCGCACGTCCAACCCGGGCGCGGCGGACATCGAGGACCTCGAGACCACCGGTGGCGAGCGGGTCTGGGAGCACGTCGCGCGCATGACCGACGAACTCGGCCGGCCCGGTCCCGCCAGCG
This sequence comes from uncultured Conexibacter sp., assembly GCA_964443695.1. Classification (GTDB taxonomy): domain Bacteria; phylum Actinomycetota; class Thermoleophilia; order Solirubrobacterales; family Solirubrobacteraceae; genus Paraconexibacter. Next base: position 3,220 of record CAYUDT010000216.1, read on the forward strand.
GCCTGCACGACGTCGCCGCCGTGGTCGGGGCGACGGTGCCCGAGCACGTGGCGCGGATGCGCGAGCTGATGCCGCACACGCCCTTCCTGCTGCCCGGCGTCGGCGCCCAGGGAGGCCGCGTCGAGGATCTCGCCCCGGCGTTCGCGCCCGGGCCGGCCGGCGGCCTGATCACCGCCTCGCGCTCCATCGTCAAGGCCCACGAGACCAACGGTGGCACGCCGCAGGAGGCCGCGCGGGCCGAGGCCGAGCGCCTGCGCGAAGTCGCATGGGCGCTTGCGTGACGGCGCCCGCCGGGGGTTTCGCCCTACCCTTTCCGCGTGCGTCGTCGCAGCCCCGCGCGCTTCCTGGCGCCTCTTGCCGTGCTGATCGCGGTGGGGGCCGTCTACTCGATCGTGGACACGGGCCTCAACGGGTCGGCGAAGGACAACGGCCCCACGGCGACGGTCTCGACCACGGCCACGAAGTCCAAGAAGCCGAAGAAGAGCACCTACACCGTGCGCCCGGGCGACAGCCTGTCGGTCATCTCCGAGCGGGTCGGCGTGTCGCTGGAGCATCTCCTGGAGCTCAACCCCAAGCTCGACGGCAACTCGCTGCGCCCCGGCCAGAAGATCAGGATCAAAGCCAGGTCGTGACCCTCCGCGCCCGCCACCTGGTGGCGCTCGCGGTCGTCTGGCTCAGCTTCGCGGCAACCTGGACGAGCGCGGCCCACGCCGCCCCGCCGCGGATCAGCGCGCCGAGCGCGATCGTCGTCGAGCCCGCGACCGGCGACATCGTCTTCCAGCGCAAGGCCGACAAGCGCCTGCCGATCGCGTCGACGACGAAGATGATGACCGCGCTGGTCACCGTCGAGAGCCTGTCGCTGGACGACGTCCTCAGCGCCGTGCCCTATCCCGCGCAGCCGGCCGAGTCGATCCTCGGCATCAAGGCGGGCCAGAAGATGACCGCGCGTGACTACCTGCGGTCGCTGCTGCTGGTCTCTGCCAACGACGTCGCCGCAACGCTGGCCGTGCGCGTCGCCGGATCGACGAAGGGCTTCGTCCGGCTGATGAACGAGAAGGCCAGGGCACTGGGCCTGAAGAACACGCACTTCGCCAACCCGATCGGGTTGGACGACGCCGCCAACTACTCGACCGCCTCGGACCTGGCCAAGCTCGCGCTCGTGGTGCGGGAGAACTCCTTCCTGCGCAAGACGGTCGACATGGCCAGGGCGACGATCCACGTCTCCGGCGTCCCGCGCACGATCACCAACCGCAACACGCTCGTGCGGACCGTCCCGTTCGTCAACGGCGTGAAGACCGGCCACACCAACACGGCGGGGTACATCCTCGTCGGCTCGGGCACCCGCGAGGGCATCACGGTCGTCGCGACCGTGCTGGGGACGCAGTCGGAGGCCGCCCGCAACGCCGACACGCTCGCGCTCCTGCGGTACGGCACGGCGCGCTACCGGATCGTCACCGCGCTGAAGCAGGGCACCAAGCTCGGCCAGGCCAAGCTGCGCTACCGCGGCGAGCAGACCGTCGCGTTCGTGGCGTCACGGTCGGTGCGCCGGACGATCCGGCGCGGCGAGCGGACGTATACGCGCGTCGTCGGGGCGCCCAGCATCGTCGACGGCCCGCTGGACCAGGGTTCGCGGGTCGGGACGATCATCGTCCGCTACCGCGGCAGGACGATCGACCGCGTGCCGCTGGTCACCGCCGAGGCGGTGAGCGAGGCCACTGCGATGGAGCGCCTCAAGGACTTCATGGGTCGCTCGGGAACAATCCTGGCGCTCGCGGCGCTAGTGGGGTGTAGCCTGATCCTGCTGCTGTTGCGTCGGCGCATCGCACGTCGCAACCGTTCCCCGCGCGAGGCGGGCGTCGCATGATCATCACCGTCACGCTCAACGCCGCGATCGACAAGTCCCTGTCGGTTCCGTCCTTCCGTCTGTCGCGCCGCCACCGCACGGTCGAGCAGCGCACCTCCGCCGGTGGCAAGGGCGTCAACATCGCCCGCACGCTCAAGCTGCTGGACCTGCCGGTCATCGCCACCGGATTCCAGGGCGGCCCGACGGGCACGCGGATCGTCGAGCAGCTCACCGAGGAGTCGATCCTCAACGACTTCGTGCGCATCCGCGAGGAGTCGCGGACGAACATGGCGGTGAGCGACCCGACCAACGGCGAGGTCACCGAGATCAACGAGCGCGGCCCCGCCGTCACCGCCAAGGAGGTGGAGCTGTTCCGCGAGAAGCTCCTCTACCTGGCGCGGGGCGCGGACATCGTCGTCTTCGCCGGCTCGCTGCCCCGTGGGGTGGAGGCGTCGCTGTACTCCTCGCTGATCCGCGACCTGAAGCGCCTGGACGTGCTGACCGTGGTCGACACCGACGGCGACCCGCTGCGCCACGCCGTGCGCGCCGAGCCGGACATCATCGCGCCGAACGTGCTCGAGGCCGAGGAGCTCGTCGGCCACGAGTTCAACGACGAGGAGG
>CAYUDT010000217.1:0-5667 GCA_964443695.1 uncultured Conexibacter sp.
GCCGTTGTTCGTGTTGGCGGCGATCGTGCCCGCGACGTGGGTGCCGTGGCCGTTGTCGTCGTTGCACTTGCCCGCGACGATCGTGGCGTCACCGAACAGGCCCAGGATCCCGAAGTTCTTGACGCCGGCACAGACCTGGGTGCGGCCCGTGAGGTCGGGGTGGTTCTGCTGGATGCCCGTGTCGACGATGCCGATCAGCGCGCCACCGGTCTGCGGGAACGCCCCGAGGCCACCGGCGTTAATGCCCTCCGGGAAGTCGATGTCCGCGTCCGCGGTGCCACCGAGCTGGCCCGTGTTGTTGAGGTCGTCCTGCTGGGCGTACTGCGGGTCGTTGGGCGTGGCGGTCGCCCGGTAGATGTAGTTCGGCTCGGCGTAGAGCACGGCCGACGACCGGTTGAGCCGGGCCACGGCGTCGGCGACCGAGCCGTTGACGGCGACGAGCTGGGCGCCCGTGCCGCGTACGGCGCCGAGCGTCCTGGTGACGCCGGCCAGCAGCCGCGCGCTGGACTGCGCCCCGGACGACGCGTTGGCGGCGTACTTGACGATGACCTGCCCGGCGACGTAGTTCTGCTGGGCGGCGCCCGCCGACGGGGCGAGAGCGAGGGTGGCGACACCGGCCACCAGGCCGGCACGCATCGACAACTTCATGGTTGGGTGAGTCCTCCCCTGAGAGATCCTGACGGCGGCCTACATCACCCAGCACACCAACGCGCCAAACAGTGGTGTGTCGTCCGACGAACGATGCGTCACACAGCGCGCAGCGCGCGCCACTTCTCGCCGCGCAGCTCTGCGATGACCGCCTCGACCATCGCCGCGCGGTCACCGCGGTCGCCGTCGGTGATCGCCCCGACGGTCCCGCGCTTGCGCGCGAGCACCTTGGAGATCGTCTCGTCGATCGTGTTGTCCGCCAGCAGGTACCAGGCGGTCACGGCGTCGTGCTGGCCGATGCGGTGGACGCGGTCCTCGGCCTGGTCGTGCGCGGCGGGCGTCCACTCCAGCTCCAGGAAGCAGACGTTGGACGCGCGCGTCAGGGTCAGGCCGTGGGAGGCCACGCGTGTGGAGGCGACCATCAGCAGCGGGCCGTCGGGCTCCTGGAACGCGCGGACCGCCTCGTCACGTGCCTCGGCGCTGTCGCCGCCGAGCAGGTGCAGCGCGTCGGGGAAGCGCTCCAGCACGGCCGCCTGGATCTCGCGGTGGTGGGCGAAGACGACCAACGGCTCGCCGTTCTGCAGGAAGTCGTGGATCCAGGCCAGCGCGCTGTGCAGCTTGCCGCGCGCCGCCAGCTGCTTCAACAGCTGCAGTTGCGCCAGCCGCTTGGCCCGCAGCACCCGTGCGATCTGCGCGTCGAGCTCGCGGAGGTCCAGCGGCTGCTCCTTCAGCCACGCGATGACGTCCTTCTCGGCGATCTCGTACTCGCGGCGGTTGGACAGCTCGATGGGGACGATCGCGCGCCGCTTGTCCGGCAGCTGGGGCAGCACCTCCTTCTTGCGGCGCCGCACGAAGCAGGTGCGCCGCAGGTGCCAGTGCAGCCGCTCCTCGGCCGCGCCCTCGAAGTCGCGGGAGAAGCGCTCGCCGCTGCCGAACTCCTCCAGCCGCCCGAGGATCCGCAGCTGGGGGACGAGCTCCTCGGCGTGGTTCATCACCGGCGTGCCGCTGAGCGCCAGCACCAGCCCGTCGCGCCCGATGCCCGACGCCAGCCGCCGCACCTCCCCGGTGCGCTTGGCCCGCGGGTTCTTGCAGTAGTGGGACTCGTCGAGGACCAGCGCGCGGGGACGCAGGCGCAGCAGCCCCTCGCGGTGCGCGCCCGCGACCTCGTAGTTGACGATCGAGAGGTCGGCGACCGGCACCGCGCCGCCGCGCCCGGACAGCACCTGCACGGTCCGCTCCTCCGGCAGCCAGCGCGCGGCCTCGGCAGCCCAGTTGAGCTTCAGCGACGCCGGGCAGATCACGACGGCCGGCCACGCGTCGTCGGCCTCCAGCGCGGTCAGCGCCTGGATCGTCTTGCCGAGGCCCTGCTCGTCGGCCAGGAAGCCACGGCGGATGCGCAGCATCTCGCGCACACCGGCCCACTGGAACGGCTGCAGCTCCCCGCCGCGCAGGCGTGCGGCGACCTCCTGCATCGGCTCGGCGGCCACCGACCGCGAGCGCCGCACGGCTTCCCGCCCCTCCTCGGCCTGCTCGCGCATGCGGCGGACCAGCGGCAGGGCGGCCAGCGAGACGTCGACGCCGTGCAGCGCGCAGAACGCGTCGAGCGCCTCGGCGTGGAAGGGGTCCGGCGGCAGCGTGCGGGTGCGCGACTCGACCTCGTCGAGCTGCAGCCAGGCATCGAGCACCGACGGGTCCCAGTTGACGTCGAGGCGCAGCTTGTTGCCGATGACGTTCTGCTCGACGGCGATCGTCGCGCGGGCCGGGTCGCGTCCGGCGCTGAGGGCGATGGCGCAGCGGACCGCTGCGCCGTCGAGCCGCGCGCCGGGCAGCTCCGACAGCGTGTCCCCGACCTCCGCGGTGAGCGGCAGCAGCGAGAGCTCGCCGACCTGCACCACGAGCGCCGCCAGCTCGGGCGGCAGCGTGCCCGCGCGCGTCCGGCACGCGAACCACCCGCGCCCGTCGTGCGGCAGGGCCGAGACGTTGCCGATCCAGCGGCGCGACACCTCCGACAGCCAGGCCCCGACCTCGTCGGACGGCTCGAGGTCCGGGTAGCGCTCCAGCAGCTCGCGGATGTGCGCGCCGCACCAGTCGCTGACCGGCGCCCACCACTCGCGGGCGTCCCAGTCGAAGCGCCGGCCGGGCACCTTGCGCACGGCCTCGACGAGGCCGGTGTCGTAGGGGAAGGCGAGGACCACGATGTGCCCGCGGTCCGGGTCGTCGCGCAGGGAGACGTTGGCGCCACTGTCGACGACCTCGAGCAAGCGGCCCACGGTAGCCCAATCGACAAGCTACGGATCCGTAGTAAGCTCCGGCCATGTCGGTCGACGTCTCCGAGCTGGCCAAGCACCTCACCAACGAGGGCGACGCGCTCGACGCGCGTGACATCGCAGCGCTCATCCGGGACGTTCCGGAGGAGCTGCTGGCCAAGGTGCTGAAGGACGCGACCGTCCGGGCGGCCGCCGTCGACCAGGTCATCAAGCGCTTCCCCGACTACGTCGATGCGACGCGGGCGACGGCGGCGGTCGTCGCCTTCCACGTCGACGGCGAGCGGTTCGTCATCGACGCCGAGCCCGGCGACGTCAGGGCCCGGCGCGGCACCGCGCCCGATGCGCGCATCTCGCTGACGCTCGACGCGCCCGCGTTCCTGCGGCTGGTGACCTCCAACGCCGACGCCGCGATGCTGCTGCTCACGGGGCGCCTGCAGCTCGCAGGGGACGACGGGTTCGCGCTGGTCCTCGCCTCCTGGTTTCGCCTGCCCGGCGCCACGGCCACCCAGCAGCTCGACGTCACCGACATCGACCCCGACGCCATCGCTCGCATCGTCCGCGACACCGACCGCAAGAAGCTCGCGGTCGCGATGGAGGGGCCGGCGCGCGACCTCGTCCTCGAGCAGATCTTCGGGCGGTTCCCCGACCACGTCCGCGCCGACAAGATCGAGCACATGGACGGCGTCCTGGGCTGGAAGATCACCGGTGGCGCCGAGCCCGCGCGCCACCGCATCCAGTTCAAGGACGGGCAGGTCCTGACCGGCGACGCGGTCGACGAGGACGCCCGCGCGCGGGTCACCATCGTCACCGACGGCGTGACGCTGCTGGAGCTCGTGACCGGCAACGGCAACCCCGCGCTGCTGTTCCTGACGCGCCGGATCAAGGTCAAGGGCGACCTGGCGTGGGCCGCGCAGATGCCGTCCTGGTTTCGCATCCCCAGCGCGCAGGACCCGAAGCCGTCGGCCTGACCCCTACATTTACACCGGGTGTCGACTCAACCGCAGCGCCGCAGGTACGCCCCGCGCCTCCCTCCGGAGGAGCGGCGCGAGCAGCTGCTCGACGCCACCCTGGACATCATCGTCGAGGAGGGGCACGCCGGCGCCTCGATGGAGGCGGTCGCCCGTCGCGCGGGCGTCACCAAGCCCGTCGTCTACGGCGTCTTCGCCGACCGCGGCGAGCTGCTCCGGGCCCTGCTCGAGCGCGAGGAGCAGCGGGCCCTGGCCCAGCTGGCCGAGGCGATCCCCAGCGGTGTGGAGCCCGGGGCCGACGTCGACGCGCTGCTCGTCGACTCGATCTCGGCCTTCCTGGCCAGCGTCGCCGAGCACCCGCGGCGCTGGCGGATGATCCTGCTGCCCGCTGCGGGCACGCCGAGCGTCGTCCGCGAGCACATCCAGGACGGCCGCCGTGCGATCGCCGAGCAGCTGCAGGTCCTGGTCAGCTGGGGCCTGCAGGCCCGCGGGGGCGACATCGCCGAGCTCGACGCCGAGCTGCTGTCGCTGAGCCTCATGTCGCTGGCCGAGAACGCCGCGACGCTGGTCCTCAGCGACCCGGTCCGCTACTCCCCGGAGCGCCTCACGGCGTTCACGCGGCAGGGCATCGCGCTGTTGCCGAGATGAGAAGTTCCGTGACAGTCCCTTGCGGTCTGTCACATGACGCGGATAGCGTCGCCAAATGTCCCAACTTCGGAGCGTTGCGGCGATTGCCCTCGCCGCGCTCACCACGATCGCCGCGGCTGCACCCGTGGCGCACGCCGACGGCCCCGGCGTCGGCACCGCCAACGTCGTCAGCCTCGGCGACTCCTACATCTCCGGCGAGGCCGGTCGCTGGGCCGGCAACGACAACCAGAGCGAGGGGCCGATGGACGCCCTCGGGTCGACCGCCTACTACGACAACGCGTCCAACACCGGCGAGACGATCGAGCGCTGCCACCGCTCGAAGTCCTATGAGGCCGGCATCGGCGGCGGCATCGTCGCCAAGAACTTCGCCTGCTCCGGTGCCACCACGGCGACCAACACCAGCGGCGACTACTTCAAGCCCGGCCTGGACTTCTACAACGGCTCCTACGGCCAGGGCCAGGCGCTGCAGCTGCAGAACTACGCGGCGACGCACAACGTCAAGCTCGTCACCGTCTCCATCGGCGGCAACGACTTCAACTTCGCCTCGGTCGTCACCAGTTGCGTGGCCGACTTCCTCTACTCGCCGACGTGGTGGAAGGACTACTGCAACGACGACAGCTCGGTGACGGCCAACTTCACCAGCAGCAACGTGTCCGCCAAGACCGCTGCGATCAAGAACGCGCTGCTGAACGTCAGGACGGCGATGACCAACGCCGGTTACTCCAGCTCGCAGTGGACGCTGCTGGTCCAGGACTACCCGTCGCCGATCCCCAACAGCAGCGGCTTCCGCTACGGCGAGTCCGGCTACACCCGGCAGGACACCGGCGGCTGCGGCTTCTGGAACAACGACGCCAACTGGGCCAACGCCACGGCGCTGCCGACGATCAACAACGCCGTCAAGAACGCGGTCAGCCAGACCGGCATGGCCAACGCGAAGGTCCTGGAGCTGCAGTCCAGCTTCAACGGCCGCCGCCTCTGCGAGAACACCGTCGGCCTCATCGAGGAGAAGGGCCTGGCCGGCTGGTGGAGCGCGGGCGCCGTCGACAAGACCGAGTGGATCAACCAGATCCGCACCGTCACGACGGCCGGCAGCAACTACTACATCCAGGAGTCGCTGCACCCCAACTACTGGGGCC
>CAYUDT010000218.1:0-5659 GCA_964443695.1 uncultured Conexibacter sp.
ATCCAGAAGGGCGTCGAGCAGGCCAAGAAGAACCTGTTCCGCGTCCCCAAGCACGGCTCGACGATCACCCATCAGTCGCTGGGCGTCTACAACGCCGGCCGCGTGCTCCTGAAGCCCGCGGCCCCCGGTACCGGCGTCATCGCCGGTGGCGGCGTGCGCGCGGTGCTCGAGCTGGCCGGCATCCACGACATCCTCAGCAAGTCGCTGGGTTCGCAGAACCCGATCAACCTGGTCAAGGCCACGGTTGCCGGTCTGCAGGGCCTGCGCAAGCCCGAGGAGGTCGCGCAGCTGCGTGGCCTGTCGATCGACACCGTGCTGGGCCTGACCGGGCGCGAGAAGGTGGCGGCCGAGACGATCAGCGCCGAGGCCACCGAGCAGGCCACCGAGGCCGCCGAGCAGGAGGCCGTCGGCGCTGCCGAGCAGGCGCCCGCCGAGGCGACCGAGGCACAGGCCGACAACGCGCCGGAGGCTGCCGACCCGGCAGCCGACGCCGAGGCTGCGGCGGACGCTGCGGCCGGCGAGGCGCCCGCGGCAGAGGGTGAGGCCTCGTGAGCATCAAGGTCACCCAGGTCAAGAGCAAGAACGGCTCCGACCAGCGCCAGCTCGACACGCTCCGCTCCTTGGGGCTGCGTCGCATCGGGCAGACGGTCGAGGTCAAGGACACTCCGCAGGCCCGCGGCATGCTTCACCGCGTGCGGCACCTGATCAAGGTGGATGAGGACTGATGGCTGACAACGAAGAGAAGACCAACGAGGGACCCACCTCCGGCGGCACGGCTGGCCGTGGCACCGCGAAGGCCGGCGGCGCCGCCTCCGGCACCCTCAAGGCTGAGGACGTCGCCCTTCACACGCTGAAGCCAGCGCCGGGCTCGCGGAAGAACCGCAAGCGCGTCGGCCGTGGCGAGGGCTCCGGCCTGGGCAAGACGGCCGGTCGTGGCCAGAAGGGCTACGGCTCGCGCTCCGGCGCGAAGGACCGTGCGCGCTTCGAGGGCGGCCAGATGCCGATCCACATGCGGATGCGCAAGCTGCGCGGCCCGCACATGAAGAAGTCGATGCCCTTCGAGCCGTTCCGCACGCACACGCAGGCGGTCAACCTCCAGGACCTCGACCGTCGCTTCGAGAGCGGCGACGAGGTGACCCTCGAGGCGCTCGCCGCCAAGGGCCTGGGCACCCGCAAGAACATCCCGGTGAAGATCCTGGCCAAGGGCCAGATCACCAAGCCGCTGACCGTGCACGCCCACAAGTTCTCGGGCGCGGCGAAGGCCGCCATCGAGGCTGCCGGCGGGACCGTGGTCGAGGTCGCCGAGAAGGCGCCCGCCGCCGAATAGCCGGCGTCAATCACCAAGCTGTGCGAAGGGCGTCCGCAAGAGCGCCCTTCGTCGTTGTGGCCCGCGGCGCGGGCCGGGACGTCAGTTGCGGTGGCTGACGCCGGAGCGACGCGCGAAGCGGCCGGTGGGCCGCTTGGCGAGGTACTCGTCGAGGTCGGAGTCGCCGCTCAGGCCGTCGGCCTGGGCGGCACCTGAGGGCCCAGGCGTTCACGGATCAGGCGATCCACGTCCAGTTCGGCCTGCTGGTCGGCCCGCCCGCCGGAGCGCAGGACGGTGAGGGCGAGCACCAGCGTCACCGCGATCAGCGCGCCCCACACGATCAAGATTGTGGTCAGAACTCCCATGTGATGCCCCCGCATCGACTGCCGTGGCCCGAATCCTGAGCCATTTGCGAAGCGGTGTCCACACGCGAACAGCAAATATGGGGTCTGGCCCGGATCAACCACCACGAATGCGCACGCTTTCCCACGGATTTCGTTCGTCGGGGTACAGGGTCAGTGGCGGATGACCCGCTCGCAGGTGCCGTCGGTCCTGTCGTGCCGGTCGAGCTCGACCGTGTCGAACCCGGCGCCACACCGGATCGTCGCGGGCTTGGCGGAGTACGCGTAGATCACGTCGTTGCCGTCCCCGGCGTCGACGACGTTGGGACCGCGGCCGCGCAGGCGGATCGCGTCGTCGCCCGCGTTGCCGAAGATCGTGTTGGAGCCCTTGCCGCCCTGCAGGTAGTCGTCCCCATCGCCGCCGTAGATCTTGTTCCTGCCCGGTGAGCCGTAGACGACGTCGGCACCTGCATCGCCCCAGAGGACGTCCAGGGCGGTCGAGGGGTCGCCGTGGAGGCGGTTTCCCCAGATGATGTCCGCGCCGCCGTTGCCGTGGATGCGGTCCGGGCCGGTGGCGCCGAGCAGCGTGTCGTTCTTGGAGCCGCCGCGCTTGGTGGCGCCGCCCAGCGGCCCGATCCAGGTGATGCCCTTGGCCGGGTCCTTCGCCGGAGCGCCGGCGAACTCGACCTTCTCGCAGTTCCTGACGCGACCGCGGCGCCGCAGCTGGCGGTCGCTGATGCCGCCGCGCGCGCCCACGGGGTCCATGACGACGGTGTCGTTGCCCGCGCCGCAGTCGATGAACCCGTCGCGGCCGCGGTCGTTGGCGTAGATCGTGTCGTCGCCGGCGTCGCCGTAGAGCTCGTCGGCACCGGAATCCGCGAAGACCCAGTCGTCGCCGGGGCCGCCGTGCACGCTGTCGGCGCCCGAGCCGCCGTGCACGACGTCGGCGCCGGGGCCGCCGTCGATCCGATCCTCGGCGGCTCCGCCGTGCAGCAGGTCGATGCCGGGACCGCCGTGCAGGATGTCGTGGCCGAAGTCGCCGATCGCGACGTCGTTGCCGGGCCCGCCGATCAGCACGTCGTCGCCGCTGGAGCCGTCCAGCCAGTCCAGTCCGGGGCCCCCGAGGACGCGGTCCGCGCCGGTCTCACCGTAGAGCTCGTCGTCCCCGTTGCTGCCGGAGAGCAGGTCGGGCCCGTTCTTGCCGCGGAGGACGTCGACGCCGGTCGTGCCGACGATGCGGTCGCCGCCGGGGCCACCGACGCGGAAGCGCGCCCTGCCGTCGCGCGCGGCTGGTGCCGGCGGGGCATCGACGCCCCTGGGGTCATAGCCGGCGGGCAGCGTCGCGGGGAACTGACGGCCCGGCGCGGCGGGCGGCGCGGGCGGAGGTGCCGTGGGCGTGGTCGGCGCCGGCGTCGGCGTGGTCGACGGTGGCGGGGTGGGCGTCGTCGGCTGGCAGAAGATCAGCAGGCACTGCTGCTGCGCGGTGGCGGGCGCCGCAGCGGCCGCCAGACCGGCGATCAGTGCGACAAAGGACGACAGGACGATGCGTCTACCCATGCCAGAAGGCAGATCGGCAGGCGACAACGCGGCCTTGAGCGGTCCACCGCTACGCTACGTCGTTCCATGCTCTCGACGATCCTCAGCGCGTTCACCGTCGCCGAAATCCGCAAGAAGCTCGCATTCACGGCACTGTTGCTCGCGCTCTACCGCGTCGGCTCGCACATCCCGGTCCCGGGCGTGGACATCGCGGCGGTCGAGGACGTGCAGCGCGAGTTCGGCTCCGGGGGCATCCTCAACCTGCTGAACGTGTTCAGCGGCGGCGGCCTCAGTCGCATCGCCCTGTTCGCGCTCGGGATCATGCCTTACATCACGGCGTCGATCATCCTGCAGCTGCTGACCGTCGTCGTGCCGTCTCTGGAGAAGCTCTCCAAGGAGGGCGAGGTCGGGCAGGCCCGCATCACGCAGTACACGCGCTACCTCACGGTCGGCCTCGCGTTCGCCCAGTCGATCGGCTACGTCTTCCTGTTCAAGAGCTTCTCGCCGAACGCCGGCACGCCGATCATCCCCAACTTCGACGTCCCCCACGTCTTCCTGATCGTCCTGAGCCTCACCGCCGGCACGATCCTGCTGATGTGGTTCGGCGAGCTGATCACCCAGCGCGGCATCGGCAACGGCATCTCGCTGATGATCTTCGCCTCGATCGTCTCGCGCCTGCCGCAGGGCGTGCAGGCCTGGTGGACCAACCCCGACCAGGTCTTCCGCGTCCTCATGCCGTTCCTGGCGCTCGCGGTCATTGCGGCCATCGTGTTCATCCAGGAGGGGCAGCGCCGGATCCCGGTGCAGTACGCCAAGCGCGTCATCGGGCGCCGCATGAGCGGCGGCGGCCAGACCTACCTGCCGCTGCGCGTGAACATGGCCGGCGTCATCCCGGTCATCTTCGCCGCCTCGATCATGGCGTTCCCGCCCACCGTCGGGCAGCTGATCCAGAAGCCGTGGGCCACCGATGTGGCCAACTTCTTCAACCCGCAGCACGCGCCGTACATCATCGGCGAGTCGATCATGATCATCCTCTTCACCTACTTCTACACGGCGGTGACGTTCAACCCCGTGGACCAGGCGGAGAACCTGCGCAAGTACGGCGGCTTCATCCCGGGCGTCAGACCGGGGCGCCCGACGGCCGAGTTCCTCGACCGCATCCTCGCGCGCCTGACGTTCCCCGGGGCGCTCTACCTGGCGGCGGTGGCTGCGCTGCCGACGCTGCTGATCAACAGCACGCAGGCCAACTTCTTCTTCGGTGGCACGTCGCTGCTGATCGTGATCGGCGTCGCGCTGGACACGATGAAGCAGCTCGAGGCCCAGCTGATGATGCGCAACTACGAAGGCTTCTTGAAGTAGGCTGCCGCCTCGGCAATGCCTGGTCGCTTCGCCCGCCGCTCTGCTGTCCACGAGAACTCCTCGGTATCCGTCGTGTCCGATCTGAACATCCTCCTGCTGGGTCCTCCCGGTGCCGGCAAGGGCACCCAGGCCGAGCGCATCCGCGAAGACTTCCCGCAGCTCGCCTACCTCTCGACCGGCAACATGCTCCGCGAGCACGTGGCCAAGGGCACCGAGCTGGGCCAGCAGGCGAAGGCGCTGATGGAGGACGGGCAGCTCGTCCCGGACGACCTGGTCACGAAGATGGCGCTCGACCGGCTCGGCGAGGACGACACGCGCGACGGCGTGCTGCTGGACGGCTTCCCGCGCAACACCGCGCAGGCGCAGGCGCTGGACGACTATTTCGCAGGCGTCGGCCGCAAGCTGACCGGCGTGCTGCTCATCGAGGTGCCCGACGAGACGATCGTCGGGCGGATGTCCGGCCGGCGCGTCTGCTCCAAGGACAGCTCGCACATCTACCACGTCGAGCACGACCCGCCCAAGCACGAGGGGCGCTGCGACGTCGACGGCGCCGAGCTGATCCAGCGCAAGGACGACAAGCCCGAGGTCGTCACCGAGCGCCTGGAGGTCTACGCGCGCGACACCGCGCCCGTCGTGGCCTATTACGAGCCCAAGGGCCTGGTCGCCCACATCGACGGCACGCGTCCGCCTTCGGAGGTGCACGACCACATCCGGGCGACGGTCGCCACCTGGCGGCTGGAAGACGAGCTGTGATCGTCCGCAAGACACCGGCGGAGATCGAGAAGATGGCGGCTGCGGGCGCCATCCACACCAAGACGATGAAGCTCATCGCGGGCAAGATCCGCGAAGGGGTCACCACCCAGGAGCTCGACGAGGCGGCCGAGAAGTTCATCCGCTCCCAGGGCGCCGTCCCGTCCTTCAAGGGCTACCGCGGGTTCACCGGCAGCATCTGCGCCTCGCCGAACTCGATGGTCGTCCACGGCATCCCCGGGCCGTACAAGCTGCAGCGCGGCGACATCATCTCGATCGACATCGGGGTGACCTACGACGGCTGGGTCGCCGACGGCGCCGTGACCTTCCCGGTGGGTCCGATCACGCCCGTCGCCCAGAAGCTGCT
>CAYUDT010000219.1:0-5636 GCA_964443695.1 uncultured Conexibacter sp.
CGGACAGCTCGTTGCGGTGCAGCAGGCCGGGCTCGGAGTAGCGGACGGGCAGGTCCTTGTGCGACCACTGCTGCAGACCGAACAGGTGGGCGTGCCCCGGGCAGTTCATCGGTTTGACGGCGAGGTCGCGGTCCTCGCTGCCGGTGAGGAACATGTTCTCGCGGTACTTGCCCCAGTGGCCCGAGGTCTCCCAGAGCTGGGAGTCATAGATCTGCGGGGTCTTGACCTCGGTGTACCCGCGCGGGTCCCCCATCTCGCGGCTGAGCTTGACCAGCTCGTTGAAGATCTGGGTGCCGCGGGGCAGCCAGAATGCGCTGCCCGGCGAGACCTCCGAGAACTGGAAGAGGCCGAGCTCACGGCCGAGCTTGCGGTGGTCGCGGGCCTTGGCCTGCTCCAGGCGCTCGAGGTGCTCGTTGAGGTCCTTCTTCTTGAAGAACGCGGTGCCGTAGACGCGGGTCAGCATCGTCCGGTCGGAGTCGCCGCGCCAGTAGGCGCCGGCGGTGGATTGCAGCTTGTAGGCGCCGATGCGGGCGGTGCCGGGCGCGTGCGGTCCCTTGCAGAGGTCGGTGAACGGGCCGTTGGTGTAGAGCGTGACGTGGGTCTCGCCCTGGTTGGCGATCAGGTCCTCGATGAGCTCGACCTTGTAGGGCTGGTCCTCGGCCTTGAAGCGCTCGATGGCCTCCTCGACGGTGACGACCTCGCGGACGAACTGCTCGTCGGCGTCGATGTGCTTCTTCATCTCGGCCTCGAGGGCCGGGAAGTCCGCGTCGGAGAAGCTCGTGCCCTCCGGGAACTCGAAGTCGTAGTAGAAGCCGTTGTCGATCGCCGGGCCGATCGTGATCTTGACGCCCGGATAGAGGTCCAGCGCGGCGGCGGCCAGGACGTGGGCGGTGTCGTGGCGGATGAGCGCCAGGGCCTCGTCGGAGCGCTCGGTGATGATCCCGATGGTCGCGCCGTCGGGCAGCTCGCGGCCGAGGTCGCGCATCTCGCCGTCGACCGTGATCGCCAGCGCGGCCTTGGCCAGGCCGGGGCCGATCGCCAGCGCGGCGTCGGCGCCGGTGGCGCCGTCCTGGAGCTCGAGTTCCTTGCCGTCGGGGAGGATGACCTTCATCGGCCTCGATGCTAGGTGATGCTGGAGAGCCAGCGCAGCTCGTCGGCGATGAGCCGCGTCACGAGGTGGGTCTGCTTGACCGCGGTCTGCCCGACGGCCCCCTGGGCCGCCGCCTCGCCGGGGTCGCCGACGAGCTCGGCCAGCCGGACGCCCGGGTCGGTGGTGATCTCGGCGTGCTGGTCGCGCTGGGCCGGGGTGTCCCGGGCGACGACGGGCGTGCCCTTGAACAGCGCCTCCGCGGTCGCGATGCCGTAGCCGTCGCGGCCGTCGCTGTAGACGGCGCGCGCCAGGCGCTGGGCGGCGTTGGCCGCGCCGTCGCCGTGCCCGGCGATGTCGGCGGCGACGATCAGCCCGTCGCGGTGGGCGGCGTAGTCGTGCAGCTCGCCGAGGGCGCGCCAGGCCCGCTCGTCGCCGTGCTGGACGCGGGCGACGAGGATCAGCTGGAGGTTGGGCCGCTGGGCGCGGGCCTGCTGCCAGACGTCGACGGTGTCCTCCGGCTCGGCCCAGGCGTCGAGGTCGGCGACGGTCGCGACGGCGGGCTGCGTGAGGTCGACGCCCGCGGCGCGTGCGAAGTCGCCGGTGATCCTCGGGGGCAGCGTCAGGTGCCGGGGGCTGAGCGGGTCGACGGCCGGCGCGATGGCCGCGGCTCGCAGCTGCGGCGGCGTGAAGGCCTCGTGCTGCACCACGCGCGCGTGTGCCTGGTCGGCCAGCGGCAGGACGTGCTGGGCGGCGGCGCGCTCCGGGCTCGAACCGTCGTGGTTCAGGCGCCACGCCCAGCGGGCGCCGTCGCCCTTGCTACGGGTGCTCAGCGCACCCAGCGCCGACGCGTCGTGCAGGACGACGACGTCGGCCGGGCCGGGCTCGACGTGCTGCGCGTGCCAGCCGTCGACGTCCTCGGCGGGCAGCGCCGTCTCCCCGCCCCTCAGGCCGTCGAGGAGCTGCTGCCCGGCGCGGTGGGCGCGGCCGTCCCCGGCGATCGCGCGCCAGCGGACGGTGAGGCCCAGCTCGCGCAGGTAGGGCACGATCGAGGCCAGGTGGTCGACCGCGGCGGTGGTGAACGGCGGCGCGGTGACATGCAACACGTGGAGGTCGCGCAGCGGCTCCGCGAGCCTGCGGAGGTCGTCGATCTGCTGCTGGCCCGCGACGGCGGCGAGGGCGTCGAGCCGTCGCCGTCCGGGCTCGATCGGGAGCGTCTGGTCGCGCACTGCGCCGCAGGGTAGTCCAGGAGATCGTTCGGTCCCGTACGAACACGCGTTCGCCTTTCCTGCTACCGTTTTCCAGGACGACGCGATTTCGGGCGCTGTGTGCGCCCACCGTCGCCTGGTGCAGCACCCCCGCGGGTGCGTCTTGAGGAGACACCGGCAGCGGCATCGCGTGCGTCTGACGAAACCCGATCGGCGCGCTTCGCCGTGACCTGGGGCGCCGCCCGTGTGCGTCCCGGTCTTCGTGCGCGCCCAGGAGGAACACTCGATGACCACCACGCACCTCTCCCGTTCTGCGCGCCGCCTCCTGCGACGCCTGCGATATCGCCGCGGCCTGCTCGGCCTGGCGGTGGTCGGCACCGCGGTGCCGAGCGCCACCATCGCGCTCGCGGCCGGCGGCCCCGTCTCCCCCGTCGTCGTCCAGGACGGCACGATCACCCAGTCCGTCGACCTCGGCCGCGACATCTACGGCGCGGGCGCCCAGGCCCACCACACCGCGCTGACGCGCACGCTGCGCGTCGCCCGCTCGCTGGCCCGCGAGCGCGGCACCAAGGTCACGCGCTCTTACGTGCGCGTCCTGCGGGGCCGCTCCGTCCGTGGCCTGCTGGCCAAGGAGCGCCGCCTGCGCCACGCGCTGCGCGAGGAGCGCCGTTTCGGCGGGGCGCCGGACGTGGCGCTGCCGGCCATCCTGCAGTCGATCGCCTCCTGCGAGTCCGGCGGCAACCCGCGCGCCATCGGCGGCGGCGGCGCGTTCCGCGGCAAGTACCAGTTCACCTACGGCACCTGGGCCTCGGTCGGCGGCAGCGGTGACCCGGCCGCCGCGCCCGAGGGCGAGCAGGACCGCCGTGCCGCGCTGCTGCTCGCGCGTGACGGCGCCGGGCAGTGGCCCGTCTGCGGTCGCTGAGCCTCGGCGGTTGTAGATTCGGGGCGTGCGCCCCGAACATCTGCGGCGGCAGTTCCCCGTCTTCGAGAACGTCGCGTTCTTCGGTGCGGGGACCTGCGGCCCGCTTCCCGCCCAGGCGCTGCGCGCCGGTGCGGACGTCGCGCTGGCGGCGGCCGAGCGAGGTCGCGGGCACGCCTACTACCAGGAGATCGTGCGGCTCATGGGGGCGCTGCGCGCCCGCTACGGCACCGTGCTCGGCGTCGAGGCCTCCGAACTCTCGCTGACGCTGTCGACGAGCGACGGCATCGCGCGGGTCCTGAACTCGCTGGAGCTGCCACCGGGATCTGAGGTCCTCACCGCCCCGGACGAGCATCCGGGCCTGCTCGGGCCGTTGGCGTCGCTGGCGCGCGAGCGGGGTGTGGTCGTGCGGGCGGTGCCACTGGCGTCCATCGCCGAGGCCGTCACGGGCGACACGCGCCTGGTCGCCTGCTCGCACGTCTCGTGGGTCGACGGCGCGTTGGCACCGTCGCTGGCCGAGGTCGGCCGGTCGGTCCCGGTCCTGCTCGACGGCGCGCAGGGTGTCGGAGCCGTGCCGGTGGACCTGCGCGCGCTGGGCTGCGCGGCCTACGCGGGATCCGGCCAGAAGTGGCTGTGCGGGCCGGCGGGCACCGGGATGCTCTGGATCGCCCCGGAGTGGCGCGACCGGATCCCGCCGCTGACGACCGGCTACACGAACCTGTCCGAGCCCAACGCGGGCCTCGATGCCGTGCCGTTCACCGACGGGCGCGCCTACGACGCGCCGTCGTTCGCCTCTCAGACGCTCGCCGCGGCCGAGGCCGCCTGCGGGGTGCTGGAGGAGTTCGGCTGGGAGGCCGTGTGGGAGCGGGCAGCGTCGCTGGCCGACGCGCTGGCCGCGGCGCTGGCCGAGCGGGGCCGGACCGTGCAGCGGCCCTCGCGGTCGACGCTGGTCTCCTGGGAGGAGGACGCCTCCGAGGACGTCGTCGGGGCGTTGGAGGCGGCGGGCGTCGTCGTGCGCTTCCTGCCGGGGACGCGGCTGGTGCGCGCCTCGGTCGGCGCGTGGAACGACGAGTCCGACCTGGAGCGGCTGCTCAGCGCCCTGTCGTGAGGTAGGTCAGGACGTCGGCCATCGTGGCCCGCACGACGTCCGCCTCCTGCAGGGCCTCCGGCGGGTTGGTCGTCTGCACGGCGATGACGGTGAGCCCCGCCGCCTTGGCCGATGCGATGCCGGCGGGTGCGTCCTCGATCGCGACCGCCGTCGGCATGCCGAGCCGTTGGAGCCCCGTCTCGTAGGGCTCGGGATGCGGCTTGCCGTGGGTGATGTCGTCCCAGGTGATGAGGACGTCGGGGAGCGGCACGCCGATGGCCGCGAGCCGCCGCGTGGCCAACCGGCGGTCGCCGCTGGTGACGATGCCCCACGGGCCCGCTGCGCGCGCGTGCGCGACGACGTCCAGCGCTCCCGGGATCGGCTGCAGGGCGTCGCTGCCGTCCAGCTCGTCCTGGTCGACGCGCAGCAGGGCTGGCTCGACCTCGTCGGGCGCCAGGAAGCGCTCGACCGTCTGGCGGCTGGGCCGCCCGTGGATGCCGTCGAGCACCGTCGCCGGCTCGATGCCGTGGCGGACGGCGAACGCGTGCCAGGTGCTTTCGCTCAGGGGCCCGGAGTCCGCCAGGACGCCGTCCAGGTCGAAGAGGATCGCCACGCCTCCTGGGATAGCATGGTGGTGTGTCCAGGGGGCCTCTACCCCACGGGCGCCGTGCCCCGGCCGTGACCACTTACGGTGCGGGGCGATTTGCTGCTGCAGCTACTCGCAGGACGGCACGCTCGGGACGCCGAGGACCTGGACCTTCTTGCCCGTGCCGAAGCCGCTGAGGACGAGATCCCCGGCGCGCTTGACGTTGACGAACGTCCCGCCGAACGTGTCCTCGAAGGTGCTGGTCGCCGAGAACGGGCTCTGGCCGTAGACCTTCTTCATCCCGGCCAACGACGACCGGCCGGGGATGGTGCCCTTGCCCGTCCTCACCCCCGCGCTGAACGACAGGTTCGTGAGCTTGCCGCTGGTGAACTCGGCGAAGCCCGAGATGCCCTTCGGGGCCTTCGTCCCGTGGAACTCGTAGGTCGTCGGCCGCGGGCTGGCCAGCTCGCAACCCTTCTGCTTGCCGCTCAGCCACTTGGTCTTGAGCGCGGCGCTCGTGCTCATCCCGAGCTTCAGCGGGCCGATGCCGTCGAGGCGGACGGTCGTCAGCGCGTACGCCGGCGTCGTCGCCAGGGCAGCGGTGGTGGTCAGGAGCGCGATCGCACGGGCACGGAACATGTGCCGAACCTACCGCGAAAACGAAAAAGCCCCGCCGGAGGCGGGGCTTGCACAGTGGGCGATACTGGGCTCGAACCAGTGACCTCCTGCTTGTCGAGCAGGCGCTCTCC
>CAYUDT010000220.1:0-4151 GCA_964443695.1 uncultured Conexibacter sp.
GGCACCCGCGGCCTGCTCGGCGAGGGCTGGGACGCGCCGCGCCTGAACGTCGTCGTCGACCTGACGATGGTGGCGGCCGACGTCTCGGTGCGCCAGATGCGGGGCCGCGCGCTGCGCCTCGACCCACTGGACGGTGAGAAGGTCGCGTCCAACTGGGACGTGGTCTGCGTCGCCCCGGACCTGGCCCGTGGCAGCGCCGACTACGAGCGCTTCGCCCGCCGCCACAGCCACGTGCACGCGCCGTGTGAGGACGGCTCGATCGAGACCGGCGTCTCCCACGTCCACCCGCTGCTGACGCCCTACGCCCCGCCCGCCGCCGAGGAGCACTCCGCGCTGAACGCCTCCGCGCTGACCCGCGCCGCCGACCGCCTCGGCGCGCGGCAGCGCTGGCGCATCGGCGAGGCCTACGTCGGCGAGGACGTCCCGGTCCTGCTGGTCCGCGCCGCGCGGCGGCCCGGCCCCGCATCGACGGCCATCGGCCGCGCCGAGGACGTGCTCGCCGACGGCGCGGTCGCGCTGCACCCCGGCGGTCCGCCGCGGCTGGCCAAGCCCGGCGGCGCCACCCTCGGCGTGCGCCTGGGGTTCGTCGCGCGCAGCTACCCCACGATCCTGCCGCTGGACCAGGTCGCGGCCGCCGTCGCCGACGCGTACGTCGCGCTCGGCGAGATCCGCCCGGAGACCGCCGCGTCGCTGGTGCTCGCCCCGCGCCCGGGTGGCACCTACCGCGTGGCGCTCCCGGTGGGCGCCTACGCCGAGAACGCCCTGCTGGCCGCGGCGCTGGAGGAGGCCATCGCACCTGCCGGTGGCCAGCGCTACGTCGTCTCCCGGCCGGCCTGGCCCGCGGGCCTCACGCGCACGCAGGCCCGCCGCCGCGCGCTGACCTTCCGCAGCGTCCTGACGACGTCATGGCATCCGGTGCCCTCCGATCTCGCCTCCCACAAGGAGCGGGCCCAGGCCTACCACGCTGCCTGGGCCAGGCGGCTCGGTCCCGGCGAGCTGCTCTTCGCCGGCCGCGAAGGGGCCGCCGGCCGGGACGCCGCCGCCTCGGCCGCTGCGGCCGACGAGGCCTGGGTCGCCTCGCCGCGCACGCTGTGGCACTAGCCGCGCGGGGCGGCGCGGTGGTGGTAGCGGTAGGCGTCGACGAAGCCGAGGCGTGCGTACAGCGCCAGCGCCGCGGCGTTGGTCTCCTCGACCTGCAGGTAGGCCTGCGGCTCGCCGGCGACGTGGCAGAGGCCGCGGACCAGCCGGGTGCCCAGCCCCGCGCGGCGGACGTCGTCGCGGACGGCCAGGCAGAAGAGCCCGGTCAGCCCGTCCCCGGGCACCGCGATGCCGACGGCCGTATCGCCGATGCGTCCGAAGCAGGCGCGGCCGCGGAGCAGGCGAAACACCGTCGCGGCGTGGGCTTCTGCGTCCTCGCGTCCCTCCGCCGCTGCCCAGCAGGCCAGCCAGCGCGCGTCGGCCTCGGCGGTCACCACGAGCTCGGGGGCGGCGGTGGCGAACGCCCCGACCGCGCCGACCTGCACGCGCACGGGCCAGCTCACCGTCCAGCCGCGCGCGTCCAACTCGGCGTCCAGCGCGACGTGCCGGTGCAGCGGGCTGACCTGGATGCCCGGGCGGATGGCGTGCTCGGCGGCGAAGCGCTCGACGGTGGCGACGTCCCCCGGCCGCCCCGACGGCAGGGCGTTGTTGCTGCGCGCCCGGTCGAGCCCCGGCGTCGCGCGCAGCGTCCACCCGTCCTGCCGGGCCACGATGGCCGCCGGCCAGGCCTGCAGCGCGTGGGCCTCCAGCGCGGAGACCAAGCCTTCAGGAACGCTCACACCTGACCCCAGAAATCCTCGTCGCCCTTCGCCATCGGACGTGGCACGGTGACAGACATGCTCCGCGTCCATCGAGTGCCGTTCTCCACCAACGTCGACCGCGTCGCCCTCGCCGCCCGCCTGAAGGGCCTGGAGCTCGAGTGGGTCGACCACCCCTGGGACGACCGCAGCGGCATCGAGGCGCTGTCGGGCCAGACACTCGCGCCGGTCCTCGAGACCGAGGGCGGCCGCGTGATCGGCGACTCGCCGGTGATCGTCCGGTACCTCGACGACCTCCGGCCCGACCCGTACCGCCTCTGGCCGGAGGACCCGCAGCTGCGCGCCCGCGTCGACGTCTTCGTCGAGTGGTTCAACCTCGTCTGGAAGACGCCGCCGAACGGCCTGGCCGACACCCCCGGCGACCCGCAGGCGCCGGAGTGGTCACGGCAGCTCACCGCATGGAGCGCGACGTTCGACGGCCTCCTGTCGCGCAGCGACTTCCTCCTCGGGGACACGCTCACCGCCGCCGACGTCATCGCCTACCCCTTCCTCAGCTACGGCCTCCATCCGCCGGTGCCCGAGGACACCCACCCGTTCCACACGGTCATCCACCGGCACTGCGCCCCCGCCGCCGACCAGACGCACTACCGCGCCTGGCTGGAGCGGATGAGCGCCCTATAGCTCGGCCAGGACCTCCCGGGCGGCGCGCCGCCCGGAGCGGATCGCGCCGTCCATGTAGCCGGGCCAGACGGCGCTCGTGCCGTCGCCCGCGAAGTGGATCGGGCCGACCGGGCCGTCGGTCACAGGGCCCAGCGCCGTCAGCACTCCCGGCGGGGAGTAGGTGCCGTAGGCGCCGCGGGTGAACGTCTCGGTCGCCCACGTCTGCTCGTGGTAGGCGACCGGCCTGCGGGCGCGCTCACCGAACGACCGGGCCAGGAACGCCAGGACCAGCTCACGGCGCTGGGCGGCCGTCAGCGTGAAGCCATGGCGCGAGGCGTTGCCCTCGAAGAACGTGACGAGCACCCCCGGCCTGCCCGACGGCGGCGAGTTGTCATAGGCGATCCGCAGGACGCCATCCGCGCCGACGACCGTGCCGCTCAAGCCGTCGCCCCGCCAGAACGGCGTGTCGTAGACGACGTTGACCTTCGTCACCGCACCCATCGGCTGACGCTGCAGGAGCTGGTCGTACGCGGGCGGCAGCACCGGCCGGAAGCGCAGCGCCGCGATGACCGGGCGCGGCATCGTCAGGACGACCCGGCGCCCGTGCACGACACCGGACCGCGTGACGACGTCGACCCGCCCCGCCCGCAGCTCCACCCCGACGACCTCGGTCCTCAGGCGCACCGCCTTGGACAGCCGCCGCGCCAGCCCCTGCGACAGCCGCTGCGGCCCGCCGTCGAAGCGGACCGACTGCGCATCGCCGATGAGCGTGTTGAAGTCGCCGCCGACCCCGACGATCGTGTGCAGCAGGTCCAGCAGCGAGATCAGCGATGAGGTCTCACCGTAGACGCCGGACACGCCCGTCTCGGCCAGTCCCTGTGCCTCGCCGGTCGTGCAGGTCGAGGCGATGTACTCCCCCACGCTGCGCCGGTCGAACGCTGCCGCCCGCGGCGCATCCCACGGCCGGCCCAGCGGGACGGTCGCGGCCAGCGCGTTGAGATCGAGGATGGTCCGCTCGAGCTCCACGAGCGCCAGCGGTGACGCCGGCGGGATGTCACCGGCGTAGCGGGTGGGCCCACCACCGTCGGGCGGCAGGTACACCGCGTCGCCGGTGGCGTAGGCGTCGAAGAGCCCGACCCCCAACTCGCGGGCCAGCGCCTGGACCTCGTCCTGCCCGGGACCGGTCCACTCCCCGCCCATCTCGACCACACCTGCGCCGCCCGGCAGCGGGAGATCGTAGTTGCGGCCCCCGACGCGCGATCGCGCCTCCAGGACCACCACCGAGCGTCCGGCCCGCCGCACCAGATCGGCCGTCGTCAGGCCCGCCAGACCGGCCCCGACGACGACCACGTCGAAGACCCGCGGACGCCGTCCGCGGGTCTTCGCGGAGACCATTGCCGCCGCACTACCACCAACAGCCTCACGGCGGGTCAGCCGACCGCCCAATCCTGATGAAAGCTTTATGGCCGATTCAGGTTCCGAGCCGATAATCACCTCGCGAACGTACCTCGCAAGTGCACCTCCTCCCAGAAGCACGACAGGCCCGGCCCCGCCGGGCCTGTCGCCTTCAGGCCGGCCCGCAGGCGTGCGAACCGGCCGCAGATGGCGAAGGGCCCGGCACTTTCACGCCCCAGAGCGGTACGGAGGGCGGGTTGAAACCAACCCCGATCCCCCACGGGAGATCAAACCCGCAGC
>CAYUDT010000220.1:4161-5635 GCA_964443695.1 uncultured Conexibacter sp.
AGTTGCCGGGCCCTTCGCTGTACTGCGTGCGGGTGGAACCCACCCCGGATCCACCACTTGCTCTCCTCCTCGCAGCCGTCCCACCGGCTGAGAGGTGATCTCACCGCCGTCCCACGGGCGGCAAGGTGAGAGTCCCAACGCAGGGTCGCGCGAGAACTTGCGAAAAATTCTCGGCGATCCGGAAATCAGGGTTTTCCCTCACCGAGAGGGCCGCCGGCGCTACTCGTCGTCGTCGGCGCGGCGCGACGCAGGCGCGCGGCGTTCGCGGATGCGCACCGCTTCGATGCGGTTGTCGCGCACGGACTCGACGCGGATCGAGTAGCCGTTGGCCTGGACGGTGTCGCCGCGCTTGGGCAGACGGCCCAGCTCGGCGAACACGAAGCCACCGACGGAGTTGTAGGCGTCGGTGTCGACGGGCAGCGAGAGGCCGTAGTCAGTCAGATCGGTGACCGCGACGTGGCCGCGGACGAACCAATCGCCGTTGGCCAGTTCGCGGATCTCTCCGCCGGCCGGATCGGTCTCGTCGTCGATCTCGCCGACGACCTCCTCGATGATGTCCTCGACCGTGACGATGCCGGCCACCCGGCCGTACTCGTCGACGACGACCGCCATCGTGGAGCGCACGCGCTGCAGGTCGGCCAGCAGGTCGTCGAGCGGCTTGGTCTCCGGGACGATCGGCGCGTCGCGCACGAGCGGCTCGATCGAGGCCTCCGGCCCGTCGGTCATGTACGCCGACGCCAGCGAGTTGGAGTGGACGATGCCCTTGACGCGGTCGTGGTTCTCGTCCTCGGTCACCAGCAGGCGGGTGTGACCGGTGGAGATGCAGCGGCGCAGCGCGGTCTCGACGTCCTCGGAGGTGTCGACGATGACCACGGCCGGGAACGGCGTCATCACCTGCCGGGCCTCCTGCTCGTGCAGGTGGAAGACACCGGTGAGCATGTGCGCCTCGCCGGGGTCGAGCTGGCCGCCGGCGCGCCCGCGGGCGATGAGGAAGCGCAGCTCCTCGGGCGAGGCACCCTCCTCCTGGGCGGCCTCGGGGTCGATGCGCAGCCCGCGCAGGATCGCGTTGGAGGCGAGGTTCAGGCCGCTGATGAACGGCTTCATCGACGCGTTGAACCAGACGAGCGGACGCGCGACGCGCATCGCCGTCGTCTCGGCGTTGAGGATCGAGTAGATCTTGGGCACCTGCTCGCCGGTCGTCACGTGCAGCGTGGTGACCAGTACGTAGGCGATCGCCACCGCGATGAACGGCGAGACCGAGTGGTGGAACAGCTCGGCGATGGCGGGCTCGCCCAGGAAGCCGATGCCCAGCGACGCGAGCGTGATGCCGAACTGGCAGGCGCTCAGGTACTGGTTGAGGTCGTCGTGGACGGTCAGCGCGCGCTTGGCGGCCTTGTTGCCGTCGCCCGCCAGCTCCTGGAGCTTGGCCGGGCGCAGGCGCACGAGCGCGAACTCGGCCGCGACGAAGAACCCG
>CAYUDT010000221.1:0-5556 GCA_964443695.1 uncultured Conexibacter sp.
CGATGGTGCCGCTGAGCGGCACGCCGCCGTCGATGACGAACTTCTCCATGGGGGCAGATCCCGACGGCCGAGGTGGGACGTTCTGGTCCCAGGTCCCTGGCGCGGGCTGGGCTAGGGTAACAGCCATGCCGCAGCCTCTTTCGCGCGCCGACGCCTGGACCCTGCTCGCGGAGTGGGTCGAGTCCCCGTCATTGCGCCGGCACTGCCTGGCCGTCGAGGCCTCGATGGGCGCTGCGGCGGAGCGTCTGGGCGCCGATGCCGAGGCGTGGCGGGTCTGTGGACTCCTCCACGACGCCGACTACGAGCGCCATCCGGACATGGACGACGAGGTCGCCGGGCACCCCCGGACGATCATGGCCGAGTTGCAGCAACGTGACGCAGATCCCGCGATCATCGACGCGATCGCCGGCCACGCCCCCTACCTGGGCGTGCCGCGCGAGAGCGACATGGCCAAGTGGCTGTTCGCCGTGGACGAGCTTTCGGGCTTCGTCCTGGCCGTCGCCTACGTGCGTCCCGAGGGCATCCACGGCATGACGCCCAAGTCGGTCAAGAAGAAGCTCAAGACGGCCTCGTTCGCCGCCGCGGTGTCCCGTGATGACGTGCAGCAGGGTGCCGAGGAGATCGGCGTCGAGTTCGACGAGCTGTGCCGCCTGGTCATCGGCGCACTTGAGGCCGAGGCGGACGCCCTCGACCTGCACGGCTCGAGCGCCGCGTGACCGCCGGCCCGGGCGGCGTCCCGGGCACCCCCGACCCTCCGCTGCCGATCGGGTCCCCCGTGCTGCCCGACGGCGCGCGGGCCCGCTACGCCGCGGTGCTGCGCGCGCCGCACGTGCGCGCCCTGGTGCTGGCCGCCACCGTGGCGCGCCTGCCCATCGGCATCCACGGCCTGGCGATCATCCTGTTCCTGAAGTCGCAGACCGGGTCCTACGCCACCGCGGGCGCGGTGGCGGCGGCGTTCTCGCTGGGTGCCGGCGCGGGTGGCCCCGTCCAGGGCCGGGCGATCGACCGCCTCGGCCAGCGCCGGGTGATCGTCCCGATGATCCTCATCCACGGCGCCGCGCTGCTGACGCTGCTGGGGCTGGGAGCCGGCGGCGCTCCCGCGCCGCTGCTCGTCGTCGCCGGTCTGGTCTCCGGGTTCGCGCTGCCGCCCCTGTCGTCGATCATGCGGACGCTCTGGCCGTCGCTGCTCGGTCACCGTGACGACCTCGTCGCGACGGCGTTCGCGCTCGACGGCGTGCTGGTGGAGCTTGTCTTCGTGACCGGCCCATTGCTCACGGCGCTGGTCACCGCGCTGGTCTCACCGGCGCTCGCGATGCTCATCGCGCTGACGCTGGGCACCACGGGGACGCTGCTCTTCGCGCGTCAGCCGCCGTCGCGGGACTGGGTGCCGCCGCACCACGACGAACGCCACGGCCCGTTCGGGGCGCTGGCGTCGCCCGGGCTGCGGACGCTGATCGCGGCCGTCGTGCCGTTCGGCTTCTGCTTCGGCTCGATGGAGGTCGTGCTGCCCGCGTTCGCCGAGCACGAGGGCTCACGGCCGTTCGCCGGCGTGCTGCTGGCGATCTGGTCGCTGGCCAGCGCCAGCGGCGGCCTGACGTTCGGCGCGCGCCAGCCGACGTCGACGATGCCCCTGTCCTCGATCTTCGTCCGGTTGGCGCTGGTGCTCCCGGTCGCCTACCTCCCGCTGGCGCTGGCCCCGTCGATCCCGGTGATGATCGTGCTGCTGCTGCCGGCCGGGTTCTGCATCGCGCCGCTGCTGTCGTCCGGCAACCTGCTGGTCAGCGACGTCGCACCCGCCTCGATGGCCACCGAGGCGTACACCTGGCCGATCACCTCGCTGGTCGTCGGGATCTCGACGGGCAACGCGGCCGCCGGAGCGATCGTCGAGGCGGCCGACTGGCGCTATGCGGCGCTGACGTCGGCATGCGTCGCCGCGGTGGGCGGCGCGGTCGCGCTCGCGCGGCGGGCCTCGCTGCGCCCGGCAGTCGCCTGACGCCCGCCACACGGTCGGGTGGGCGCTTGGCTATCGTCGGCCGCACGATGAGCCATGCGCTGAAGATCACGATCCTCGAAGGTGACGAGACCGGACAGGAGCTGCTCGTCCAGGCGCTGCGCGTGCTGGCGCCCGAGGTCTGCGGCCTGCCGCTGGAGCTCGAGCACTTCGACCTGTCGCTGGAGAACCGGCGCGCCACGTCCAACGCCGTCGTCGCCGAGGCCGCCGCGGCGATGAAGGAGTCCGGCTTCGGCATCAAGGCCGCGACAGTCACCCCAGAGGGCAAGGACGACGTCGGCTCCCCCAACCGCCTGCTGCGGGAGGGCATCGACGGCAAGGTCATCGTGCGCACCGGCCGACGCATCCCGGGCATCACGCCGCTGGGCGGCACCTACCACCCGATCTCCGTCGTCCGCATGGCCGTCGGCGACGCCTACGGCGCCGTGGAGGGCCGTGAGGGCGAGCCGGGCAGCGACGACGAGGTCGCGTTCCGCACCGAGCGGATCACCCGGTCGATCTGCCGCGCCGTCGCCGAGTACGCGTTCCGGCAGGCCGCGACGATGGGCGGCAAGGTCTACGGCGGCCCCAAGTGGACCGTCTCGCCCGTGTACGAGGGCATGCTCAAGGAGGAGATGGACCGCTCCGCGGCGCTCTACCCCGACGTCGTCTACCGCCCGGTCCTGATCGACGCGACGTACGCGGGCCTCATCTCCGGTGCGACCGAGACACCGCTGGTCATCCCGGCGCTCAACCGCGACGGCGACTGCCTCTCAGACCTCGTCATGCCGATGTTCGGCTCGATCGCCGGCGCCGAGAGCGTCCTGCTCGCCTTCGACGGCGACTACAACACCAAGGTCGCCATGGCCGAGGCACCGCACGGCACGGCACCGGCGCTCCTCGGCAAGGACGTCGCCAACCCGATGGCGATGATCCTCTCCTGCGCCGCGGTCCTGCACTACGCCGGTGCCGCCGGCCACGACGGCGCCTCCCGCGCCTCCCGCGCGATCTACGAGTCGGTCCTGGAGGCCACCGCCGCCGGCGTGCGCACCCCCGACCTCGGCGGCCACGTGGGCACCACCGAGTTCACCACCGACGTCCTCGAGCGCATCAAGACCAAGATGGACGTCTGGTCCTCGCTCGGCACCTCGGTCTGAACCGACGGGCGCGGCCGGTCAGGCCGACGCCGCCCGGTGCGCGGCGCGCCGCCGCTGAAAGCCCCACCGCTGGACGGCCAGCGTGAGGGTCCCGGCGACGAGCAGCACCGCGATGTTCAGCGCCAGCTGTCCGAACGACGCCCAGCAGTCCGGCCAGGCTCCCAACGCTGCGCAGACGCCCACGTTCGCTGCCGCGGGGATGGTGGTGACGCTGATCAGCACGCCGATGAGGGCTCCCGACTTCGCCGTCGTCAGGGACACCATTCCGGCGATCCCCGCGCAGAAGGCCACGAAACCGGAGAAGAAGTCCGGGCTGGCGATGGAGTCCGAGAGTGCGTGGCGCCCCGCATCGAACGCGTCCGGGATCACACCGGCGGCGTCGAACGCCGCCGTGGCCGCCGCGGTGATGCCGATCGCCACCGCGAAGCCCACGCCGAGCGCCTGGATCGAGCGCCACGCCAGGCGCCGTGGGCCGGCCACCAGCGCGACGCAGACCCCCGCGACCGGTCCGAACTCCGGGCCCACCACCATCGCGCCCACGACGAGGATCGGGCTGTCGTAGAAGATGCCGACCGCCGCCAGCAGGCCGGCGAGCGCCATGAACAGCAGGTACACGTAGCTCAGCGACGCCGATTCCGACGTGCGGGCCGTCATGTCCTCCCAGACCACCGCATCCGTCGGCGATCCCGGCGCGGCGCGCTCCGCGGCGGTCGCACCCGCCGACAGCACCGTGTCGACGTGGTCGACCGAGATCGACCCGTGCCGGACGAGCCCGAGCTCCCGGAGCTCACCGACCACCACGCTCGTCTGCTCTCGGGCGACGTCGCACATGACCAGGTCCCCTGACGATCCGGCCGCGCCCTGGAGGTGGATCACGTTGACCACGGCCGCCGACCCGGCCAGACACGCCAGCACGGCCTCGATGAGCTGCCCGGGAACGATGAGTCGGAGATGGACCACGCGGCGCACCCTAACGCGACCGGTCACGGCGCGACCGGTGCGACAGGACGCCAGGAACTTGCCGCAGTTTGCGAACGTTCCCAGCTCCGCTGTGCAAGATCGATTGCAGAACGTCCGGCGGATTTGGCTCTATAGAGCCAAATCAGGACCGACCGCGACCCGAACACGCGTTCCGTCCGCCCACCTCCCTACCTTTGCGAACACATGTTCCCCCCCACCACGAACATCCAGCCGTCCCGCTCCCCGTGGAGCACGGCCGTCTGGCACGCCGTCGACCGCGTCGTCGCCTTCGCGACGCTTGATGCCTATGGCGTCGAGCCTCCGCGCGCCGCCGTCTCCGGCACCGGTGAGCACCAGGACCGTGCGCCCCTGCAGACGCCTCGGCGTCCGCGTCGGCCCGCTCCGGCTCCCCGGGTTCAGCACTGCGACTCGTCACTTCAGTTGACGCTGCCGCGGCGCCGCATGCCCGCCGACCACGAGCGCACCTCTCCCGCGCCCGGGTTCGGCGTCTGCTGACGGCCTGGGAGGGCCGCTTCGCTTCTGTGACGGGCCGCTCGGGGGAGCGGCCCGTCGCAATTCTCCAAGGCTTTCGCGTTCACCTCGGCCACGATCTGCCGATGCCGACAGCCACCAGCGCGTTCACCATCGAGTCGTGGGACCAATCTCCGCTGGATGACGCTCCGGGTGCCCAGCTTGCCTGCGCGGTCGTCCACAAGACGTTCACCGGCGATCTCCAGGCGACGAGCACCACCAACATCCTCCTCGCCGGCGTCCTCGACGGCTCGGGCCCCCGCGCCTACTGCGGCGTCGAACGGATCACCGGCAGCCTCGACGGGCTCGCCGGCTCCTTCGTCCTGCTCCACAACGCCCTCGACAGCGGCGACGACCACGGCACTGCCGGCTGGACGATCCTCCCCGGCTCCGGCACGGCCGCGCTGTCGGGCATCACGGGCAGCGCCGAGATCACCAACGACGACGGCGCACACCGCCTCACCGTCGGCTACGAGCTCTGACCAGAGCGCCGGGTCGGCGACCGGCGCTCTGTGGCACTCAGAGATGCCAGCAGACCTCCCGCGTAGGGCCGCCGCCTCGCGCGGAGAGGCCTGCGGCCAGGTCCAGGAAACGCCAAGCGCCCCTGCGAGACGGCCTCGGGTCCATGTCATGTCGTCCCACAGCGCCAGAGGCCGCCCCTTGCCAGACGGTCTGCGAAGACCTCGCAGGTCCACGAAACGCCGAGCGCCCTGTGAGACACCTCGGGGTACCTGTCAGGTCTGAGAAACGCCAAAGGCCGCCCCTTGCGGGACGGCCATTGTGACGTTAAACCGGCGGCGACCTACTCTCCCGGGCCCTTGCGGGCCAAGTACCATCGGCGCTGAGCGGCTTGACTGCTCTGTTCGGAATGGGAAGAGGTATTTCCCGCTCGCCATAGCCACCGGAAACTCATGAGAG
>CAYUDT010000222.1:0-1783 GCA_964443695.1 uncultured Conexibacter sp.
CCGCGCCGGCCACCGGATCCGGCTGTTCTGGGCCAGCCATGTCGTCCACCACTCCAGCGAGCACTTCAACCTGTCGACGGCCCTGCGCCAGACCTGGACGCCGATGCACGGCATCTTCTTCTGGGCCTGGATGCCGCTGGTCGGGTTCAAGCCGTGGATGATCTTCCTGGCCAACGGCTGGAGCCTGCTCTACCAGTTCTGGATCCACACCGAGCGCATCCACAAGCTGCCGCGCTGGTTTGAGTTCCTCTTCAACACGCCCAGCCACCACCGCGTCCACCACGGGTCCAACCCTGAGTACCTGGACAAGAACTACGCGGGCATCCTGATGATCTGGGACCGCATGTTCGGCTCCTTCGCGCCCGAGCAGGATCGGGTCGTGTACGGCCTGACGAAGAACATCGACACGCACAACCCGGTACGCGTGGCCTTCCATGAGTACGTGGACATCGCTGCGGATGTCAAGCGGGCCCGGACCGGGCTGCGCGGACGGCTGGGCTACATGTTCGGGCCGCCGGGTTGGGCGGAGGGACATGGCGCGCAGCCCGTTGCTGAACCAGATTCAGTTCTGGCAGACTCACGGGCATGAGCAAGCCGATCGCCGTCTACGGCGCCACGGGATACACGGGCAAGCTGATCGTCGCGGAGCTGCGGCGCCGGGGGGTGGAGGACGTGATCCTCAGCGGCCGCCGGGCCGACGCGCTCCGTGAGGTCGCCGAAGCCAACGGGTACTCCGCCGACGTCGTGCGTGCCGCGGCCTTCGACGACGCCCGCGCGCTGCGCGCCGCGCTCGACGGCTCCGGCGCGGTGATCGCGGCCGCCGGCCCGTTCTCGACGGTCGGTGGCGGCGTGGTGACGGCGGCGATCGAGGCCGGCTGCCACTACGTCGACACCACGGGCGAGCAACCGTTCATCCGGCGGGTCATCGACATCCACGGCGATGCCGCCCGGCGCGCCGGCGTCGCGCTGGTGAGCGGCATGGGCTTCGACTACCTGCCCGGCGATCTCATCTGCGCCATCGCCGCTGAGGGCATGCCGGCGGTCGACGAGCTCACCATCGCCTACAACGTCAAGGGCTTCGGCGCGACGCGCGGCACGATGCGCAGCGCGCTGCTGATGATGGCCGGCGGCGACGTCGTCTACGAGAACCACGGCTTCCGCCAGGCCGGGTGGCGCCAGCCGCTGCGGGAGACGTTCGACTTCGGCCCCGGCATCGGGGCGCAGCCGGTCTCGCGTTACCCCAGCGGTGAGGTCATCACGGTGCCGCGGCATGTCCCCGTGCGGACGGTGCGTTCGCGCATCACGACGGCGACGATCGCCCCGGACCCGCGCGCAGCGCCGATCCTGCCGTTCATCACGCCCGTGTTCGGCGTGCTGCTGCGCACGCCGCTGCGGACCGTCCTCCACAACGCCATCGGCCGGCTGCCCGAGGGACCCTCGCTGGAGGAGCGCCGCGCGGTCGCGTACACGCTGGTGGCCGAAGCGTCGGGCGGCGGCACGACCCGTCGCGCCACGCTGCACGGGTCCGACATCTACGGCATCACCGCCGTGACGACGGTCGAGGGCGCGCTGCGGATGACCGCCGACGGCTACGACCGCGCCGGCGGCCTGGCCCCGGCCGAGGCCTACGAGCCGCGGTCGTTCCTCGACGCCCTCGCCGAGCACGGCATCAGCTACGACGCACCCGCGCCAGCAGCCACGACGACCACCGTCTGACCCACCGAGGGCCGAACACGCTTTTGTGCCGCCGGTCCGGGGTGGAAAGGGCGGTTCGGCGCGTCGG
>CAYUDT010000222.1:1883-5511 GCA_964443695.1 uncultured Conexibacter sp.
CCTGCGGCGTCGAACACGCTTTTGTGCCGCCGGTCCGGGGTGGAAAGGGCGGTTCGGCGCGTCGGGGGCGGGCGGCCTGCGGCGTCGAACACGCTTTTGTGCCGCCGGTCCGGGGTGGAAAGGGCGGTTCAGGCGAGGTCGAGCAGGCGGCGCAGGCCGGGTTTGAGGACCGTCTCGACGTAGTCGTTGCGCGGATCGGCGAGTTGCTGGAGCAGCAGGCCGTCGGTGATGGCCAGGGCGACGGGCGCGAGCTCCTCGGCGTTCGCGATCCCTGCGGCGCGGATGGCGGCGGTCGCGACCTCGCGGTAGGCGCGGACGCACTCGGCTGCGGCCTCGTGGAGCGCGGGGCTGCGGGTGGCCTCGAGGTAGAGCTCGAACTGCGCGACCTGCTCGGCCGGGCTGGCGAGCGTGAGGTCCAGCTGCGCGGCCATGGCCTCGATGACGAGCTCGGGATCGACCGGCTCGGCGCCCTGCAGGGCCGCCGCCGCGGCCTTCAGGCGCGTGACCTCGTCCTGGACGAAGAGCTCCAGGGCGGCCGTGAGCAGCTCGTCGAGGGTGGCGAAGTGGTAGGTCGTCGAGCCGGGGGAGACGCCGGCAGCCGCAGCGACCTCGCGGTGGGTCACCGCGTGCAGCCCGCGCTCGCCGATGAGGCGCAACGCGGCGCGCAGGATGTCCTCCCTGGCTCGTCCTCGGCCGCTCTCCATGCGAGGGCAAAGCATACGGACTTGACGGGCGGAACTGTACGTTTGTACAGTTCACCTCATGAGCGAGTCGTGGACCTCCTGGTCGGGCGAGCAGACCTGCACGCCGGCCGCCCGCCGCCGGGTGCGCAGCGTCGCCGACGTGCAGGAGGCCATCTCCGCCGCGGCGGCCGCCGGGCAGGACGTGCGTGTCGCGGGCAGCGGCCACTCCTTCAGCCCGCTGTGCCGCACCGACGGGATGCTCATCACGCTGGACGGCCTGAGCGGCATCCGCTCCGTCGACCAGGACAGCGGCCGGGTCGTCGTCGAGGCCGGGACGGTGCTGCACGACCTCGGGCAGCTGCTGCGGGCCGAGGGCCTGGCGCAGGAGAACCTGGGCGACATCGACGTGCAGACCCTGGCCGGCGCGACCTCCACCGCGACACACGGCACCGGCGTCTCCTACCCGCCGATCTCCTCGCAGATCACCGGGGTCGAGCTGGTCGACGCCAACGGCGCGCTGCACTGGTTCGACGAGGGCGATGACCTGGCCGCGGCGCAGTGCGGCGTCGGCGCGCTGGGCGTCGTCACGGCGGTCGAGCTGCAGTGCGTCCCCGCCTTCCAGCTCGTGTCCAGCGAGGAGCTGATGCCGCTGGAGCAGGTCTACGCCGAGGGGTTGGACATCGCCCGCAGCCGCGACCACTGGGAGCTCTTCGTCTTCCCGCACGCCAAGCGCGCCGTCACCCACGACATGCGCCGCACCGACGAGCCGGCGGCTCCGCGGCACCCCGTCAGCGAGCACCTGCGCCGCGAGGTGCTGGCCAACGACGGGCTGCGCCTGCTCTGCCGCGCCGGGCGCGCGCGTCCGGCGCTCATCCCGCAGCTGAACCGCTTCGTGACCTGGCTGGCCGAGGAGCCGACCCGCACCGACGAGTCGCACAAGGTCTTCGCCAACCCGCGCAAGGTGAGGTTCACCGAGATGGAGGTGGCGCTGCCGATCGAGCACGGCCTCGACGGGCTGCGCGTGGCGATGCAGATCGCCGAGCGCCAGCAGCCGGGCATCAACTTCCCGATCCAGCTGCGCTTCGCGTCGGCGTGCAACTCGCTCATCGGTCCCGCCCACGGGCGCGACTCCGCCTACGTCGCCGTGCACGTCTTCGAGGGCATGCCCTGGCAGCGGTACTTCGGCGAGGTGGCCGACGCGCTGCGCGAGATGGGCGGCCGCCCGCACTGGGGCAAGCGCCACTTCGAGGACGCTGCGTCGCTGTCGCAGCTGCACCCGGGGTGGGACCGCTTCCAGGCGGTGCGCGCGCGGCTGGATCCCGACGGGCGGTTCACGACGCCCGACATGGAGCACGTCCTCGGACCTGTCGGCGCGGCCGTCGCATGACGGCGCAGGACCTCGCCCGGCGGTCCCGCGCTTCGGGTCGGCCCTTGCCCGCGGGCCCGTCCGCGCAGCTCGTGGAGGTGTCGGCGTGAAGCGGGCGCAGCTCGATGCCGCGACCGCGCACCTGGAGCCGCCGTTCGCGGTGGTGGACCTCGACGCGTGGGACGCCAACGCGCTCGACCTGACGCGCCGGGCCGCGGGCGTGCCGATCCGCGTCGCGTCGAAGTCCGTGCGGGTCCGCTCCTTGCTGGCCGACGCGCTGGCGCGCGACGGCTACGCGGGCATCCTCGCGTTCACGCTGCCGGAGGCGCTGTGGCTGGAGGACCAGGGCATGGCGGACGACATCGTCGTCGCCTACCCGACCGCCGACCGGACGGCGCTGAAGCAGCTGGCCGCCCGCGAGGGCTCGCGGATCACCGTCATGGTCGACGACGCCGAGCAGCTGGACCTGCTGGGCGACGGCCCCATCCGCGTCGCGCTGGACGTCGACGCCTCGCTGCGCGAGCTGGGTGGCCACGTGCACATCGGCGCGCGCCGCTCACCGCTGCACAGCGTCGACGACGTCGTGCGCCTGGCCCGGCAGGTGGTGGCGCGGCCCGGGCTGTCGCTCGTCGGCCTGATGTCCTACGAGGCCCAGATCGCGGGCGTGGCCAGCGACCCGCCGTCGCGGCTGCGGGGCGTGGCCATCCGCGCGATGCAGGCGCGTTCCGGGGCCGAGCTGGCCGAGCGGCGCGCGGCGATCGTCGCGGCGGTGCGCGGCATCACCGACCTCGAGTTCGTCAACGGCGGGGGGACAGGGTCGCTGGAGCAGACCGGAGCGGAGGCGGCCGTCACGGAGCTGGCCGCCGGCTCCGGTCTGCTCGCGCCCGTCCTGTTCGACCACTACACGCAGTTCACGCCGCACCCGGCGGCGCTCTTCGCGCTGAGCGTCACGCGGCGCCCGTCTCCCGGCCGGGTGACGGTGCTGGGCGGTGGCTGGATCGCGTCCGGCGCCGCGGGTGCCGACCGCCTGCCGACGCCGTACCTGCCGGAGGGGCTGCAGCTGGAGTCGCTGGAGGGCGCGGGGGAGGTGCAGACGCCGCTGAAGGGACGCGCCGCAGACGCCCTGAGGATCGGTGACCGGGTCTGGTTCCGCCATGCCAAGGCCGGCGAGCTGATGGAGCACGTCGACGAGGTCCACCTCGTCCGGGGCGACACCGTCGTCGACACGGTCCCGACCTACCGCGGCGAGGGCCACGCCTTCCTGTGAGCAAAAGGCGTGTCGGTTTGATCGGCCCGGGGGCGATCAAACCGACACGCCACTGCGGGGGGACCAGCACGAGCGCGCGGGGCAGCGTGCCGCCGCGGGCGATTGTTCACGTGGCCGGGGTGATCTCGATGCGGCGCTTGGCGCCGACCTGCAGCGAGAGCCCGCCGCCGAGCAGGTCCAGCAGCTCCGCGCCGACCAGCTCGCGTCGCCAGCCCTGCAGCGTGCGGACGTCCGGCTCCGGCGTGCGGTCGCGGACAGCGGTGACGATGCGCTGCAGGTCCGCGCGCGCGGCCAGCAGCTCGTAGGCCAGAC
>CAYUDT010000223.1:0-5493 GCA_964443695.1 uncultured Conexibacter sp.
GCTCAGCGTCACCCAAACCCACCACCCCGTTGGTGACGCGTCAGGCGACGAGGCGCTCGCGCAGGCGGGCGGGGGCGTCCTCGGGAAGGCCGTGCTGGAGCAGGTAGTCCTCGGCGTCGCCGACGTAGGCCAACGTCGCCGCCATCACCTCGGCCTGGGTGCCCAGGAGGGCGCGGGCGCCGGGGAGGCGCAGGAAGCGCTCGGGGACGTCGTACTCCTCCTGCATGCGCGCGCCGAGGGCCTCGGGGGAGGGCGGCATCGTGGTGTAGGCCAGCACGACGTCCTCCTCGGCGACGCCGAGGAGCGAGTGCACCAGCGCGGCCAGGATGCCGGTGCGGTCCTTGCCGGCGGCGCAGCCGAACGCGACCGGGCGCTCGGCGGCGGCGATGCGCTCGACCGCCCGGGCCAGCTCACGGCCGTAGCCGTCGATGACCGTGCGGTACAGCGCGATCATCCCGCGCGGGCCGCCGCCGCCGATGGCGATGCGCCGCAGCACGTCCTCGTCGCCGGCTGCGCCGATGCCCAGCTGCAGGTACTCGACCTCCTCGCGGCGGGCCCAGCGCACCAGCCGGCGGCGCTCGTCCTCACCGGCGCGGAGGTCGATGAGCGCCTCCAGGCCGGCGTCGGCGAGCACCCGCAGGTCCTCCCGCGCGATCAGCCCGCCGGACACGCGCAGCAGCTGCCCGGTGCGCACCGTGCCGCCGCCGGCGACCGCCAACCCACCCGCATCCGCGACCGCGCCGCTCAACCGCTCCACGTCCCGCACGCTACAAGCTGCACGCTCCGGCCCGGTGACGCGCGTCCGGACCAGGGAAACTATGTCTGAGATGTTCGACTCGCTCTACACCCACGGCTTCGCGCGCGTCGCGGCGGCCGTGCCGCGCGTGGTGCCCGGCGACCCGGCGGCCAACACCGCGCACACGCTCGAGCTCGCGCGCCAGGCCGACGCGGAGGGCGCGGCGGTCGTCGTCTTCCCGGAGCTGGGCATCTCCGCCTACGCGATCGACGACCTGCACCACCAGGCCGCGCTGCTCAACGCGGTGGAGGACGGCCTGCGCACGATCATCGACGCCAGCCAGGACCTGCAGCCGCTGATCGTCGTCGGGGCGCCGCTGCGCGCCGAGCAGGCCGTGTTCAACTGCGGCATCGTCATCCACCGCGGCCGGGTCCTCGGCGTCGCCCCCAAGAGCTACCTGCCCGAGTACCGCGAGTACTACGAGAAGCGCCAGTTCCGCGCCGCGCGGGACATGCTCAAGGACACGATCACGGTCTGCGGCGCGACGGTGCCCGCCGGCGCCGACCTGCTGTTCGCGGCGACCGATCTGCCCGGGTTCGTCCTGCACGTCGAGGTGTGCGAGGACATCTGGGCGCCGATCCCGCCGTCGACCTACGGCGCGATGGCGGGGGCGACGGTGCTCGCCAACCTCAGCGCCTCGAACATCACGATCGGCAAGGCCGAGCACCGCCGGCTGCTGGCGCTGTCGCAGTCCAGCCGGATGATCGCAGGCCAGATCTTCACGGCCGCGGGCGACGGCGAGTCGACCACGGACCTGGCCTGGGACGGGCAGCTGCTGATCGCCGAGCACGGCGAGCTGCTGGTGGAGGGCGAGCGCTTCACGCTGGAGGAGACGTTCATCCAGGCCGACCTCGACCTCGACCGCCTGGTGCTCGAGCGCGGCCGCATCTCGTCGTTCACCGACGGCATGACCGACCACCGCGAGCGGCTGCTGGCCTTCCGCACGATCGACTTCGCGCTGCAGCCCCGGCCGGCCCGGCTGGCCCGCACGATCGAGCGCTTCCCCTACGTCCCCGCCGACCTCGACAGGCGCAACGAGCGCTGCGAGGAGGTCTACAACATCCAGGTCCAGGGCCTGGAGACCCGCCTGCGGGCGACCGGGACCCAGAAGGTCGTCATCGGCGTCTCCGGGGGCCTGGACTCCACCCACGCGCTCATCGTCGCCGTCCGCGCGATGGACCGGCTGGGCCTGCCGCGCGAGAACGTCCTGGCCTACACGATGCCGGGCTTCGCGACGTCCGACCACACGCTCAGCAACGCGCACGCGCTGATGCGCTCGCTGGGCGTCACGGCCGAGGAGATCGACATCCGCCCGTCCTGCGAGCAGATGCTCAAGGACCTCAAGCACCCCTTCGCGGACGGCCGGCCCGAGTACGACGTCACCTTCGAGAACGTCCAGGCGGGCGAGCGCACCAGCCACCTGTTCCGCCTGGCCAACTTCCACCGCGGCGTCGTCATCGGCACCGGCGACCTTTCCGAGCTGGCGCTGGGCTGGGCGACCTACGGCGTGGGCGACCACATGTCCCACTACAGCGTCAACGCCTCGGTCCCCAAGACGCTGGTGCAGTACCTCATCCGCTGGGCCATCGACACCGACCAGTTCGGGGACGCCACCAGTGAGACGCTGCAGTCGATCCTCGACACCGAGATCTCCCCGGAGCTCATCCCGGTCGCCGAGGGCGAGAAGCCCGCGGCCTACAGCGAGAGCGTCGTCGGCCCCTACGAGCTGGCCGACTTCTTCCTCTACTACACGCTGCGCTTCGGCTACGCCCCGTCGAAGGTCGCGTACCTGGCGCTCCACGTCTGGGGTGAGAAGTACCCGCTCGAGGAGATCAAGAAGTGGCTGGGCGTCTTCCTGGAGCGCTTCTTCCACACCTCGCAGTTCAAGCGCTCGGCGATCCCCAACGCCCCGAAGGTCGGCTCGGGCGGCTCGCTGAGCCCCCGTGGCGACTGGCGCGCGCCGAGCGACGGCAACGCCCACGCCTGGCTGCACGACCTGAACACCAACGTCCCGTAGCCCGCCGACCGTACGGTACGGTGTGGTCATGGGACGACGGGTCATGGGGGTCGTGGCCGTCGCGTGCCTGCTCGGTGCTGCTGCAGCGCCCGCACACGCGCAGGCGTACGACGAGACGCAGAACTGGCTGAACGCATTCGGCCGCACGGTGGAGCAGGTGCCCGACGGGCAGCGCGGGCTGAAGACCGCGCTGGAGTCCGCCGAGGCCGTGCTGGAGACGCTGCAGAACGCGGGGCGCATCCCCGACCGCGGCGCCCAGCAGATCGGCGCCTGGCCGTGGAGCGGCGACGCCGACCGCGGCACCTACGGCGACCCCGCATCGGTGGCCGGCGTCAGCAAGGTCGAGTACGAGTTCGACAACCGCAGCGGCCAGGCCCTGAAGGCCACCGCATGGGCGCCCACGAAGGCCCGCGTCAAGCAGCTCGGCGTCGGCGAGCCCCTGCCGGGCATCGTCTTCAGCGGCGGCGTCCTGTCCGCCGAGCCGATGTACTACTGGTTCGCCGAGACGATGGCCCGCGCCGGCTACATCGTCATGACCTACGACGTCTCCGGCCAGGGCCGCTCGGAGGGCCTGTCCACCGGCGACGCGGTCGCGGACCTGAAGGACGCCCTGAACTTCTTCTTCAGCGACGACATGCCGTTCGCGACCCGGCTGGACGCCGACCGCGTCGGCACCGCCGGCCACTCGATGGGCGCGGGCGCCATCCAGTCCGTCGGCTCCGACAACGGCCGCGTCAAGGCGATCAGCGCGCTGAGCGACCTGCACACCTCCTACGCCGGCACCGTCCCGATCCAGGGCCAGGGCGCCGACTACGAGAGCTTCATCTTCCCGCCGCAGCCGGACTTCCAGACCGGCCCGGACTCCCGCGGCAAGCTCGCCGGGTTCGACGCGGTGAAGGCCCGCGGCGTGGACACCCAGGAGGTCGTCATCGAGTCGGCGACGCACCTGGCGTGGTCGCACGTCACCTGGGCGTACACCTCGACCTGGTCGGAGGCCGTCGCCGAGTGGTACGCGCTGGCCTGGTTCGACCGCTACCTCTACAACGACATCCGCCGCACCGACGGTGAGGTCCGCGCCGACGGCCTGACCGGCACCCAGCGCCTGACGAAGGACTTCGACGCGGTCGGCGACCACGGCCTGTCGCACAAGTTCACCTCGGCCTGGTCGCTGGGCGGCGTCTCCTGCGCGGACATGACCAAGACCTGCCCGACGGCGGCGACGACCGCGCGCGTGGCCAAGAAGAAGGCGAAGGCGAAGAAGAAGCGCCGCTAGGGGGGCCGGCCGGGTACGGTCGGACCATGCGACAGCTGACCAGCCTCGACGCGCAGTTCCTCGCGATCGAGAACGGGCGCAACCTCGGCCACGTCTCCGGGCTCTCGATCCTCGATCCGTCGACGGTCCCAGGGGACATGGCCTGGGGCGCGGACAGCCTCATCGAGGTGCTGACCGAGCGCCTGCACCTGCTGCCGCCGTTTCGCTGGAAGCTCGTCGAGGTGCCGCTGGGCCTCGATCACCCGTACTGGATCGACGACCCGGACTTCGACATCGAGTACCACGTCCGCGAGCTGGCGCTGCCCGCCCCAGGCGATGAGCGCCAGCTGGCCGATCAGGCCGCGCGCATCCACGCCCGCCCGCTGGACCGCAGCCGCCCGCTCTGGGAGCTCTACGTCATCCACGGCCTGGCCGACGGCAAGGTCGCGATGTTCACGAAGATCCACCACGCCGCGATCGACGGCATGAGCGGCGCGGAGATCCTCGGCGTCCTGCTGGACCCGACGCCGGAGGGGCGCGACATCCCCGGCACCGGGCTGATGACCGTCGACCCGCAGCCGACGCAGATGGAGATGCTCGGCCGCGGCCTGGCCGGCCTGCCGCGCCAGCAGATGCGCGCGCTGCGCGCGATCCCGCGCACCGTCGCCCATCTCGACGCCATCCCCGGCGTGCAGGACATCCCGCTGGCCCCGCTGCTGGCGCGGACCACGCGCCGCCTCGGGCGGATCGGCCGGGGCTCGCGCGACGGCGGCATGCTCGAGGCGCCGCGGGCCAAGGCGCCGCGCACGGTCTTCAACGGCCCGGTCTCCTCCCATCGCCGCGTCGCGTTCGACTCGCTGAGCCTCACCGACGTCAAGGCGATCAAGAACGCCACGGGCTACACGGTCAACGACGTCGTCGTGGCCCTCTGCGCGGGTGCCCTGCGGACCTGGCTGCTGGACCTCGGCGAGCTGCCCGACGAGCCGCTCGTGGCGATGATCCCCGTGTCGGTCCGCACCGCCGAGGAGCGCGGCACGTTCGGCAACCGGGTGAGCACGATGGCGGTGGCGATCCCGACCGACATCGCCGACCCGCTCGGCCGCCTGGCCGCCGCCCACGAGGCGATGGCGTCGGCCAAGAACCACCACAAGGCCATCCCGGCGACGCTGCTGCAGGACGCGACGCAGTTCATCCCGCCGGCGATCCACGCGCGCGCCTCGCGCGTGACGCTGCGGCTGTCGGCCCGCAACGCGGTCTCGCCGATCTTCAACGTCGTCATCTCCAACGTCCCCGGCTCCCCGGTGCCGCTGTACTGCGGCGGCGCCCGCCTGCTGGCCAACTACCCGGTGTCGGCGGTGACGGACGGCATGGGCCTGAACATCACCGTGCTCAGCTACGAGGACCGACTGGACTTCGCGATCGTCGCCG
>CAYUDT010000224.1:0-5410 GCA_964443695.1 uncultured Conexibacter sp.
CGCCGAGGACGCCTCGTGCGCCGTCGCGCCGCCCGCCGAGGACGCCTCGCGCGCCGTCGCGCCGCCCGCCGAGGACGCCTCGCGGGCCGTCGCGCCGCCCGCCGAGGACGGCTCGCCCGCCGCCGGGCGGACGGTGCTCAGCGGTCGTTCGGTCGGCGCGACGTTCACCGCGCTGGCCCTGCTGCAGACGCAGGACGTGGTGCTGGCCGGGGCCGTGCTGTCGACGGCCGCTGCCGCCGAGTTCGGCGTGCTCTCGACGCTGGGCGGCATCGCCGCGTTCGCGACGACCACCGTCCCGCTGGTGCTCCTGCCGCGCGCGCTGGCCGGCGAGAAGGGCGCGCTGCGCAGCGCGCTGGCCGTCGCGGCCGGCCTCGGCGCGGCGGCGGTCCTGCCCGCGCTCGTCGCCCCGCACCTGCTCGTCACGACGCTCTTCGGCGACCGGTTCGCACACGTCGCGCCGCTGGCTGCGCCCTACCTCGGCGCGATGGCGCTGCTGGGGATCGCACGGGTGCTGCTCGCCCACCGCGCCGCCACCGACCCGACGCGCGGCATCGCCGGCCTGCTCACCGGCGCCGCCGCGTTGCAGGCGCTGCTGGTGCTGACGGCCACGACACCCGCCGGCGTGGCACGGGCGACGCTGACGTCGTCCGCGGTGCTGCTGGGCGGCGCCGTCGCGCTGGAGCGGCCCAGACACGCCCCGGCGCCGGACCGGACCGCGCTGCTCGCCCTCATGGCGGCAGCCTTCGCGATCCGCGCCGTCTGCGGCCGCTCGCTGTGGCTGGACGAGGCCACGTCGGTGAGCCAGGCCCAGTTGCCGTTCGGCGAGATGCTGGGCCGGCTGCGTCACTCCGACGTGCACCCGCCGCTGCACGACGCGGTCCTGTGGCTGCTCGCGCACACCGCCGGGACCAATGCGTGGGTCATGCGTGCGCCGTCGCTGGTCGCCGGCACGCTGCTCATCCCCGCGCTGTACCTCGCCGGCCGCGAGCTCTGGGACCGCCGGGCCGGGCTCATCGCCGCCGGCCTGGCCGTCGTCGCGCCGTTCGCGGTCTGGTACGCGCAGGAGGCCCGCATGTACGAGCTGCTGATGCTGTTCGCGACTGTGGCCCTCTACGGCCAGGCGCGCGTGCTGCGCCGCGGCGACCGCGTGGGGTGGGCCGTCTGGACCGTCGCCACGATCCTGCTGCTCTGGACCCACTACTTCGCGGCGCTGGCTGTCGGGACGCAGGTCCTGGCGTTCGTCGTCGTCGCCCACAAGCAGCGCGCCCACCGGCGCGTCCTGCTGCCGCTGGCC
Organism: uncultured Conexibacter sp.; assembly: GCA_964443695.1. Lineage (GTDB taxonomy): Bacteria > Actinomycetota > Thermoleophilia > Solirubrobacterales > Solirubrobacteraceae > Paraconexibacter. The sequence goes on from CAYUDT010000224.1 coordinate 1,295, forward strand.
GGCTGCCTGGTGCTCGTCGCCGTGGCATGCGTGCCGCTGGCGTTCTTCGCGCAGTCGCAGTACGCCGCCAACCAGGCCTCCGGCCGCGGGTTCACCAGCACGCCGTCGCAGACGGGGGAGGCCGGCCACGGCGTGCCCGGGCCCTACGAGGTCCTGACCAACCTCGTGTGGGCGGTCTGGGGGTACCACTCGTCCTCGGTGATGGCCCGGGTCACCTCGCTGTGGCCGCTGCTGATGCTGCTCGCGCTGGCGCTGCTGGGCCGCGGCCGTGACACCGCCGCCAAGCTGGTGTGGGCGCTCATCGCGATCCCGCTGGCGCTGCTCTTCGCGCTGGGCCACGCCAAGCCGTTCCTCTTCGAGGCGCGCTACGTCGCCGGCGCGGTGCCCGTCGCGCTGCTGCTCACCGCCCGCGCGATCACGCGCTGGAGCGGCGGGCGCATCGTCACGATGGTCGTGGCGACCGCGCTGGCCGGCGGCTCGCTGGCCGTCGCGACGGCCGACCAGCAGCTCAGCCGCACCAACCCGCGGCTCTACGACTTCCGGGGTGCGCTGCAGCGCATCGAGCGGGTCTACCGCCCCGGTGACGTCGTCCTCTACAACCCCTACTACCTCGACGACCTGGTCGGCTACTACGCCCCGGGTCTGCGCTCGCAGCCGTTGCGCGAGCGCATCCCACCCGTCCCGGAGGGCCACCGCGTCTTCCTCCTGTCCTCGTTCCAGGACGACCCGTCGCTCGCGGCCCGGACGGACCGCGCGCTGGCGCTGCTGGCGCGGCACCACCGCTTCGAGCGCATCGTCCGCCGCCCCCAGGTGGAGGTCTGGATCTACCGATGAGCCTGCTGGAGACCGAAGTCACCACGACGACCCCGCCGCCCGACGACGTCCGGTTGCGGCCACCCGCCTGGGACGCCGGCGCCGGCCCCGGGCCGCTGCGCCTCGCGCTGCTGCTGACGGCCAACGCCGTCCTGGGCGCCTTCTACCTGACCTGGCTGCTGCGCCCGGACCGGGTCGGCGACCCGTTGCTCTACGCGCTGCTGGTCGGCGCCGAGTTGTTCAACGTCGCCCAGGCCATCGGGTTCTGGGCGACGATCGCCCGCTCGCGCCCGCGCAGGCACCGCGACTGGGTCGGCCCGCTCGCCGACGTCGACATCCTCATCCCCGTCTGCGGTGAGCCCGCCGAGATCGTCGAGCCGACGGTCGCGGCCGCCACCCGGCTGGAGGGCGGGCGCGTGCAGGTCCTGGTCCTCGACGACGGGCAGGACGACGCGATCGCCGACGTCGCCGCGCGCCACGGCGCGCGCTACGTGACCCGCAAGGAGCACACCGGCGCCAAGGCGGGCAACATCAACCACGCGCTGCGCCACAGCGCCGCGCCGTTCGTGGTCGTGCTCGACTGCGACCACGTACCGCGCCCGGAGTTCCTCTGGCGCACCCTGGGCCACCTGCAGGACCGGGACGTCGCGTTCGTGCAGACGCCGCAGGAGTACGCCAACGCGGCCGACAACCGCGTCGCCGGCGCGGCGTGGGCGCAGCAGGCGCTGTTCTTCGGCGCGATCGCGCGCGGCAAGGACCGTCGCGGCGCGATGTTCTGCGCGGGCACCAACGTCGTCTTCCGCCGTGAGGCGCTCACCGGCGCCGGCGGCTTCCCGGAGGGGTCGTTGACGGAGGACTTCGCGCTGTCGCTGCGGCTGCACGAGGCCGGGTGGCGCTCGGCCTACGTCCCCGAGGTCCTGGCCCGCGGGCTGGGCCCGGAGGACATGGCCTCCTACGCCTCCCAGCAGCAGCGCTGGGCCCGCGGCTGCCTCGGCGCCCTGGGGGCGGTCGCCAAGGCGCGGCTGCCGCCGGCGCTGCGGCTGCAGTACGCGCTGAGCTGCCTGTGGTTCCTGTCGGGCTGGACCGTGCTGGTCTACGCGTCCTTCCCGGTCGTGCGGATCCTCACGGGCGAGCAGCCCCTGGCCGGCACGACCGCCGACCAGTTCCTCGTCCACTTCGCGCCGTACTTCGCCTGCTCGCTGCTGACCGTGGCGGTCGCCGGGGCGGGCGCCTACACGTTCGCCGGTTTCGCGCTGGCGGCGGCCTCGTGGTGGATCCACGCCCAGGCGACGCTGCGGACGCTGATGCGCCGCCGCGGCCGCTTCGTCGTCACGCCCAAGGAGGGCGTCGTCGGAGCGCAGCCCCGGGCGATCTGGCCGACGCTGCTGCTCATCGGCGTCCTGGCGGGCGTCGCGACGCTCGGCCTCTGGCGGGACCGCTCGCCGGCGACGCTCAACAACGTCGCCTTCGCCGCGTTCCACGTGACCATCCTGGGCTGTGGCGTGGCCGCGGCGCTGCAGCCGCGCCGTCGCGTGCTGGGCGGTGTCGGAGCCCTGGCCGCCGCCGCTGCGGTGGCCGGCATCGCGATCGGGGCGGCGCAACTGGACGCCCCGTCGGCCGACCGGGCCCATCGCCGGCAGGCGGTCACCGGGGACGCCGACGTGGCCGCGATCAGCGCCGGGCGCCGCTTCCTCTCCGGCTACGTCGGCCCCGACGGGCGCGTCGTCCGGCGCGACCAGGGCGACGACACCGTCAGCGAGGGCCAGGCCTACGCACTGCTCGTCTCGGCGGCGATCGATGACCGGCGGACGTTCGACCGCGTCTGGAGCTGGACGATCGAGCACCTGCACCGCGAGGACGGACTGCTGGCCTCGCGCTGGGCGGACGGCCAGATCGCCGACCCGGCCCCGGCGACGGACGCCGACCTCGACGCCGCGCGGGCGATGCTCGTCGCCCATGAGCACTTCGGCGACGAGCGCTACCTGCGCCGGGCGCTGCACCTCGGGCGGGCGATCCTCCAGCGCGAGACCGTCGTGCGCGGCGGCCGCCGACTCGTCGCGGCCGGGCCCTGGGCGATCGAGCGCGCCGTGGTGAACCCGAGCTACATCGCCCCGCGCGCCTTCCGGTCGCTGGACCTCGTGATGGGCGGCACGTCGTGGCCGGCCCTCGCGGGCGACTCCCGGGCCGCGCTCGGCGCGCTGTTGGCCGACGGCCACCTGCCGCCCGACTGGGCGACCGCGCAGGACGACGGCACGCTGCGACCGGCCGCGCCTCCGGGCGGTGGTCCGGTGACCTACGGCTTCGACGCCGTGCGCGTGCCGCTGCGCCTGGCCGAGTCCTGCGCCCCGGCGGACCGCCGTCTGGCCGCTTCGCTGTGGCCGGTCCTGCGCCGCGCCCGGACGCTGCCGCGTACGCTCACCGGCCAGGACGCGGGGACGATCGTCCACCCGGCCGGCCTCGTGGGCGCCGCCGCCGCGGCCCGTGCCGCGCAGGACCGCGCGACGTCGGCCCGTCTGCTGGACCGCGCCACGCGCCTGGACCAGCAGCGGCCCACGTACTACGGCTCGGCGCTCGTGGCCCTCGGCCGCCTGTCGCTGGAGACGCAGCGGTTGGGCTCCTGCTGACCTCACCGCCGCGTACCCTGGGCGCGGCGGTGATCAAGTACCTCGGCAGCAAGCGCACGCTCGTGCCGCTCATCGCGGACGTCGTCGCGCGGCTGCCGGTGCGCAGCGCGGCCGACCTGTTCGCGGGGACCACGCGGGTCGGGCAGGCGCTGCGCGGCGCCGGCCTGCACGTCGTCTCCAACGATCTGGCGACCTACAGCGAGGTGCTCGGCCAGGCCTACATCGCCTCCGGCGCCGAGGAGCGCGCGGCGCTGGCGGGCACGCTCGCGCGCCTCGACGCGCTCGAGGGCGCGCCCGGCTACTTCACGCGGACCTTCTGCGAGGACGCCCGGTACGTGATGCCGGCCAACGGCGCGCGCGTCGACGCGATCCGCGCGGCCATCGACGGGCTGCACCTCGGCGACGTCGCCCGCGGGCTGCTGCTCACCGCACTGCTGGAGGCCACCGACCGCGTCGACTCCACGACCGGCCTGCAGATGGCCTACCTGAAGTCCTGGGCGCCCCGGGCCGCCAACCGGCTGCAGCTGCGGATGCCGCACCTCGTCGACGGGCCGCGCGGGGAGGTGGTGCGCGCCGACGCCAACGCCATCGCCGGGACCGTGGACGTCGACCTCGTCTACCTCGACCCGCCCTACAACCAGCACTCCTACTTCTCCAACTACCACGTGTGGGAGACCCT
>CAYUDT010000225.1:0-5329 GCA_964443695.1 uncultured Conexibacter sp.
GAGAAGAGCGACCTCGAGGGCTACCGCGCCCTCATCAAGGAGCTCGGCCTCCGCAAGTAGCGGACCGGTGGCGGGGGCTGCGCAGCAGCCCCGCGCCACGCTTGGGCCGCTCGCGCAGCTGCGGGCAGGACCCCTGGTAGTTTCGCCGGCGTGAGCATCATCGCGCCCGGAACGACCGTCCCCGACTTCGCGCTCAAGCGCGGCGACGGGTCGACCTTCACGCAGGACGATCTGGACGGTCAGACGACCGTCCTCGTCTTCTACCCCTTCGCCTTCTCGCCGGTCTGCACCGACCAGATGCAGGTCTACGAGGAGGCGCTGCCGCAGCTGAAGGAGCAGGGCGCGGTGGTGTACGGCGTCTCCACGGACGCGACGCCCAGCCAGACGGCCTTCCAGGAGAAGCTCGGCGTCACGATCGAGCAGCTCTCCGACTTCGAGCCCAAGGGCGAGACGGCCCGGAAGTTCGGCGCCTACTTCGAGCCGGCCGGGATGACCAACCGCGCGCTCGTCGTGATCGGCCCGGACCGCACCGTGGCCTGGTCGCACCTGGCCGCCAACCCCGGCGAGCTGCCGGGCGTCAACCTCATCTTCGACGGGCTGGCCGCCGTCGGCGGCTGAGCCATGGATCTGTTCCTCGGCGATCGCGATGAGCAGGAATGGGGTCGCATCATCGCGGCCTGCGAGCGGCGTGAGCTGCTGCCCGGGGACGTGCTCGTCCGCGCCGGGGAGGCGGTGCGCGAGCTGCTGCTGATCATGGACGGCACGCTGGAGGGCCGTCCGGCCGACGGAGCGCCACGGACGCTCAGCGCGCCGTCGGTGGCAGGTGAGCTCGCGTTCCTCGACGGAGGGGCGCAGGAGCTGACGCTGACCGCGCAGACGCCGGTGACGGCGCTGCGCCTGACCCACCCGTCGTTCGAGCGCCTGGCGACGGCGGATCCGGTGCTCGGCCGGGCGATCCTGGCCGACCTCGGGCGGCTGGTCGCCGGCCGCCTGCGCGGGACGACCGACCTGCTGCTCAAGCGCTGACTAGGCGACCCTGCGGGGGCGCAGCGCGGGCTCGGCCCGGGCGAAGCGGCGCGTGGGAGGCATGGAGACCTCCGGGGCGGTCGCCGCGTCGGACGCCCTCAACGCCGCAAGCGCGGCGGCGGGGAGGCCGAGCGACGCGTCGGCGATCGGTTCGGCTGCCACCGTTGCGGCCGGCGCAGCCGCTGTCACGCCCCGGGGGCGCAGCGCGGGGGTCGCGACACGGGGTGTACCCGGAGCCCGCAGCAGCGCGGTGACGGCCGCCGCAGGAAGGACCGGGGGCGCGGCGGCCTGCAGATGCTTCCGGGCGTCGTCGCGGCTGAGCGGCACGCGTCGGCCGGCCTCCCGGAGACGGTTCTCGGCGATCCAGGCCCGCCCACGCCGCTCCTCGGCGCGGCGGTCCAGCCACTCCGGCAGCGAGTAGACGAACAGGCTCCCCAGGAGGAAGAAGCCGATGACCGAGGCGGCCACCTTCGTGAACTGGGCCGCGTAGACGTGCTGCAACGTGCAGAACCCGTCCGCGCCCTCGCAGTTGGGATGGGGAGGGGTGAGCATCGCCCACCGGATCCCCATGGCCAGCCCGACCGCGCCGCCGAGCCACACGACATATCGCTGCATTCCGTTCCCCCTCCTGAACACCACCGGCGTCGCTGCCGGGTGGGTACTCCTGCCGAGGGAAAGGGTTTCAGGAACTGGATCGAATCGCAAGCCACTTCGGTTCAAAGGAGCACGCGAAGGCGCGGGGCCCGGCTCAGCGGCCGAGCAGCTCGGGGATGACCTTCGCGCGGTGGTCGAAGATCGATTGCACGTCGCGTCCGACGAAGAGCCGGTGGGCCAGCGCGCCGAACGGGCCGAATCCGATGGCGTAGCGGACGGTGTCGGTCATCAGGGTCGTGCCGTCGGCGCCGGCGTTGAACTCGTGGGTGTGGTGCCAGAGGGCGTATGGCCCGCGCAGCTGCGTGTCGACGAACCGGTACGGCGGCTCCCACTCGGTGATCGACGTCAGCCAGTTCACGGGGAACCCGTGGATGCGCAGGCGATACTGGATGAGCGTGCCCGGATGCATGGCGATCGGCTGGGGCGTGATCACGCGGAAGCGCAGCAGCGGTGGGGTGATCGCCTCCAGGTTGTGCGCGTCGGCGAAGAACGGGAAGACGTCCTCCGGCGTCCCGGGCAGTTGCTGGGTGCGGGTCAGGGTGTGGATCTGCACGACAGGAGTACGACCGCCATCATTGGACCGGATGAGCGATCTGCGCAGCGCGCCCGTCCCCGACCTGCGCGCCGACGACCACGCCCAGGGCTCCGGGCCGCTGGTGATCTTCTACGGCGACCTCGCCTGCCCCCGCTGCGCGCTGGCCTGGGAGCGGCTGCGCGGCCAGCCGCTGAGCGTCTGCTTCCGCCACTTCGCGCTGCGGGCCAAGGGTCCGCGGACCGTCCAGCTCGCCCACGCGGCGGAGGCCGCCGCCCGCCAGGGGGGCTTCTGGCGCTTCATCGACGCGATGTACGCCGACCAGGGCCGCGTCGAGGACCCGCACCTCTGGGAGCACTGCGAGCGCGAAGGCCTTGATGTGCAGCGGTTTGAGGTCGAACGGCGAGGACCGGAGGTCGCTGCGCGGGTCGACCGGGACGTGCAGGATGGTCTGCGCGCCGGCGTCACCGTGACGCCGACGCTGTTCGTCTGCGCCGGCGGCGTGTGGACGGCCCACCCGGGCCCGCCCGATGCGTCGCTTGTGCGAGAATGGACGCAATCGGATCTGACAGAGAAGAATTAAGAGAGAGGGCGCCCATCGAGTCCGACGCATGGGCGCGCAAGAAGGGATACATATGAGCAACGACGCCGTCACCACGGTGACCGTCGACATCGCCGGCTCCGAGATCGAGTTCGAGACGGGGCGCCTGGCGAAGCAGGCCTCTGGCTCGGTCCTCGTCAAGCAGGGCGACACCTACGTCCTCTGCACCGCCACCGCCGGCGGCGAGCGTGACGTCGACTTCCTGCCCCTGACCGTCGAGGTCGAGGAGCGCATGTACGCCGCGGGCAAGATCCCCGGCAGCTTCTTCAAGCGTGAGGGCCGTGCCGGCGAGAAGGGCATCCTCACCGCCCGCATGATCGACCGGCCGATCCGCCCGCTGTTCCCCAAGGGCTGGCGCCGCGAGACGCAGCTCGTCGCCATCCCGATGAGCATCGATCACGTCCACCCGTACGACATCCTCGCGATGAACGGCGCGTCGGCGGCCCTGATGCTGTCCGACATCCCCGTCCCGTTCCCGGTCGGCGCCGTGCGCATCGGCAAGGTCGACGGCAACTTCGTGGTCAACCCGGCCGAGGCCGACCTCGAGGGCAACTCCGACCTCGACCTGATCGTCTCCGGTTCCGAGGAGGCCATCCTGATGGTCGAGGCCGGCGCCAACGAGATCCCCGAGGCCGAGATCCTCGATGCGCTGGACATCGCCCACAGCGCGATCAAGAAGATCTGCGCCGCCCAGCACGAGCTGCGCGAGAAGGCCGGCAAGCCCAAGATCGAGCACGTCGCCGCGGGCGTGGACGAGGGCCTGTACGCCGAGGTCAAGGCCGCCTTCGGCGACAAGCTCGACGAGGCGACGTCGATCTTCGACAAGCTCGAGCGCCAGGACGCCTCCGCGGCCGTCATCGACGCGATCGTCGAGCAGTTCGCCGGCGACGCCGCCGCCGAGGACTACAACGAGAAGAAGGCTGCCGCCAAGGCCGCCGCCTCCAAGCTCGAGAAGTCGATCATCCGCGAGCGCATCGCCGTCCACAAGAAGCGCCCGGACGGCCGCTCCGAGAAGGAGATCCGCCCGATCTCCATCGAGGTCGGCACGCTGCCGCGCACGCACGGCTCGGCGCTGTTCACGCGCGGCCAGACCCAGGCGATGAGCGTTGTCGCGCTCGGCACCCTCAAGGAGGAGATGCGCCTGGACACCCTCGGCCTGACGACCAACAAGTTCTACTGGCACCACTACAACTTCCCGCCGTTCTCGGTGGGTGAGGCCGGCCGCATGGGCGGCCCCAAGCGCCGCGACATCGGTCACGGCGCGCTGGCCGAGCGCGCGCTCGTGCCGGTGGTGCCCTCGACCGAGGACTTCCCGTACACGATCCGCGTCGTGTCGGACATCCTCGAGTCCAACGGCTCCTCCTCGATGGCCTCGGTCTGCGGGTCGGCGCTCTCGCTGATGCAGGCGGGCGTGCCGATCAAGGCGCCGGTCGCCGGCATCGCCATGGGCCTGATCAAGGAGGGCGACGACTACACCGTCCTCACCGACATCGCCGGCGTCGAGGATCACCTCGGCGACATGGACTTCAAGGTCGCCGGCACGTCGGACGGCATCACCGCCCTGCAGATGGACATCAAGATCACGGGCGTGACCTTCGACATCCTGCGTGACGCACTGGCGCAGGCCAAGGAGGCCCGCGAGGACATCCTCGGCCAGATGAAGGCCGCCATCGACGGCCCGAACGAGTCGCTGTCGCAGTACGCGCCGCGCATCTCGCAGATCCAGATCGACGAGTCCAAGATCGGCCTGGTCATCGGCAAGGGCGGCGAGACCATCCGCGGCCTGCAGGACGAGTTCGACTCGCAGATCGACATCAACGACGACGGCACGATCCTCGTGTACTCGGCGTCGGGTGAGCTGGCCGACGCGCTGATCGACCGCCTGCGTCAGATGACCAAGGAGGTCGAGATCGGCGACGAGTTCCAGGGCAAGGTCGTCAAGACCACGACCTTCGGCGCCTTCGTCGAGCTCTCCAAGGGCACCGACGGCCTGCTGCACATCAGCAACGTGTCGCCGGGCCAGCGCGTCGAGACGGTCGAGGACGTCCTCAACAAGGGCGACGAGATCGCCGTCCGCGTGGTCGAGGTCGACCGTGAGCGCGGCCGCATCGGCCTGCGCCTGGCGGACGACCCGGACGTCGCCGGCAAGACCGCCGAGGAGCTCGCGTCCGTGGGCACCGGCGGCGGTGGCGGCGGCGGCGGCGGTGACCGCGGTCCGCGCGGCGACCGGGGTGGCCGCGGCGGCCGCGACCGGGACCGTGGACCGCGCGGCGACGGCGAGCGTGGCTCCGGCCGCCCGCGCCACCGCAGCAACCGTGACCCCGAGCGTGACTAAGACCCCACGGGTGCCGAAGGCAGCCAGCAAGCAGATCGCACTCCGGCAGCCGGCCGCGCTGCCGGAGGTGGGACCCGAGGTCTGATCTTGCAGGAGCAGCATCAGCTGACCGTCCTGGACAACGGAGTCCGGGTCGTCACGGAGCGCATCGAGACGGTGCGCTCCGTGGCCCTCGGCTTCT
>CAYUDT010000226.1:0-5268 GCA_964443695.1 uncultured Conexibacter sp.
GCCCCGGTAGCTCAGCTGGATAGAGCGATCGCCTCCTAAGCGATAGGCCGCGCGTTCGAATCGCGCCCGGGGCACTTCACGCCGTCTGCTGGGCCCGCGAGCCCGTGCTACTCGGGCCGGTCGGGGTAGACGTCGTCGATCGTCGCCAGGGGGAAGTAGGGGGCGTCGCCGATGGCGTCCTTGATGGCGTCGGCCCCGCCCATGAGTCGGTCCAGGACGCTCACGACGCCGACGATCGTGCGGTTCTCGGCGCGCAACGCCTCGATGGCCTGCAGGGTCGAGCCGCCCGTGGAGACGACGTCCTCGACGACCAGGCAGCGGTCCTCGTCGGTGAGTACGGGCCCCTCGATGCGACGTGACAGGCCGTGGGCCTTGGTCTCCTTGCGGATGAAGAAGGCCTTGCCGTCGAAGCCCCCGGCCAGGCCGGCGCAGGCGACCGGGTCGGCCCCCATCGTCAGGCCGCCGATCGCGGTGGCGCCGGTCTCGCGCGCGCACTGCGCCACCAGCTCGCCGAGGGCCATGAAGCCGGCGGGCAGCAGCGTCGCGCGCTTGGCGTCCACGTAGTACTGGGCGACCTTGCCGCTGGTCAGCGTGACCTCGCCCAAGATGAGAGCGTGGGTCCGTAGTTCGTCGATCAGGCGGCTCTTGGGGTCCATGGCCCGCACCCTAGTGCCGATACAGGCCGGGCACCCCATGTTCGCCTCCACCCTCCGCACCGCCGCGTTCATCATGAGCGCGATCGTCCTGCTCAGCTGGGCGCTGTTCGCGATCGACCAGACGAAGACCGCCTCCACGGACACGGCCGCCGAGCTCTCCACGCCGACGACCGTCGTCACGCCCGCCCAGCCGGCGCCGGCCGCCGAGCACGGCCTGCGCGCGAGGATCGACGACGTCAACGACGCGCTGACCAGCCCGTTCCAGAGCGTGGTCAGCTCCAAGAACGAGTGGGTCGAGCGCAGCATCCCGATGCTGCTGGCCCTGCTGCTCTACGGCTTCGGGCTGGGCTACCTGTCGCGCTTTGCGACAGGCAGGGCCTGACCCCTAGCGGTAGTAGACGTCCACCGGCGTGCCGTACTCGATCCAGTTGTAGATCGAGACCGCGTCGGGCACCGGCACGCGCAGGCAGCCGTGGGAGGCCGGGTAGTCCGGCACCTCGGCGTAGCCGTGGACCGCATAGCCGCGGATGAAGTACGACGAGTAGACCATGCCCTTGGCGTTGGTGCCGGGGGTCTTGGAGTACACGCTGAAGTGGCCGAGGACGGTCGGCGTCGACGGCTTGCCCGAGGACATCGGGTAGAGGCGCTCCACCTTGCCGCCCTTGCCGATCAGCGCCAGCACCTGATGGGTGAGGTCACCCTCGATGTGGCGGCCGTGCGAGGGATAGCGGACCTTGAAGGCACCGGCGCCCGCGGCGAGCTTGCGGAAGACGTTCTGGTCGGCCGTGAACGTCCGCGGCATGCCGGTCATCTTGCGGAAGGCCTGGACGGCGCGGGCCGTACGGCCGTCGTACTGGCCGAACGCGCCGGTCACGTAGCCGAGCGCCTTCAGGCGGCGCTGCAGCTCCTGGACGACCGCGCCCGAGGAGCCGGGGCCGGCCTTCAGCGGCAGGACGCCGACCTTCACGGGCCGGGCGACGACGGTCTTCAGCTCCGGCGTCGCCTTGTGGGACGCTTTGATCAGCAGCGTGCCGGTGAGCTTGGTCGAGAAGCCCATGACGAACGAGCCGCTCTCGCCGGACGCGGACTTCTGCAGCGACAGCTCCTGCGCGGCGATCTTCTTGCCGTGGCGGTAGACGCGGACGACGGCCTTCTGGCCGGGGACGTAGGGCGTCAGCACGCCGCGCAGCCGGAAGCGCGTGCCGGCCAGCACCGTCCTGCCCGAGCCGACCTTCTCGGCCTTGAGCGCGAGCTTGCCCGAAACGGCCTTCGGTGCGGGGGTCGGCGCCGGTGTCGTGGCGGGAGCCGGGGTGGGCGTGGTCGGGGTCTGGGCGCCCGCTGCAGCGGGCAGCGAGACGAGCAGGGCGGCGCCGGAGAGCAGCGCGAGGCGGGCAGAACGCGTCATTGCGCGCTCAATGATGAAGGATCAGACCGACGACAGGTGCAGCGGTACGCGCCCGAACAGCGACTCGGTGCCGCGGAACGCCAGCAGGAGCAGCGCGACGTTGCCGAAGAGCATCACGGGGATCTGCCAGGTCCAGTCGACCAGACCGCCGTACGCGAACGCGTTGTTGACGCTGTGGAGCAGGATGCACATGAGCAGCGACCCCGTCCGGACGTAGACCATCGACAGCAGGAAGCCGAAGAGCACCAGCGGGGCGACGGCCCCGATCGGCGCGCTGCCGATGTGCACCAGGCCGAACAGCAGGCCCGACCCGAGCGCGCCGCCGTAGACGCCGAACTGGTTCATCAGCGAGCGGAAGATCAGCCCGCGGAACAGGAACTCCTCGGCGATGGGCGCCAGGAACCCGACGAGGAACGCGCCCGCGATCGCGGCCTGGTCGCTGGACCGCACGCCGAGCTGGTCGGCCACGTCGCTGCCGTCGACGTCCACCACCTGTGACCAGACCACGCTGAAGGCGACGAGCACCGCATAGGCCAGTGCCGCGGTCCCGATCGCCCGCCCCCACTCGGGGCGCTTCAGGCCGAACATCCAGGCCTGCACGCGGCCGCCACGCAGGTCGGCGAAGAGCACCGCGAACACGACGAAGCAGATGTCCTGCGCGACCAGGGCGAGCATGAACGTGCCGCCGCGGGCGTCGTCGACCTCGCCGCCCCACAGCCCGGCACCGAGGATGAAGATGAACAGCCCGGCGAACTGCGCGCCGAAGAACGCGGCGACCATGCCGCCCACGCCCTGCCACCACTGCCAGGCATCGGGACCGAGCACGATCGGCTCGGAGGAGGGCGGCGGCGTCTGCTCCATCGGTCGCGTGAGGCTAGAGGACGAGCTCGTCCAGGCGAGCCACGCCACCGGCCGGCACCTCGCCCTCGCGGACGATCAGCACGCCGCGCACACCCGCCGCGGCGGCACCGGCGAGGTCGACCTCGGCGTCGTCGCCGACGTGCACGACGTCGCGTGACGGCGCGACGCCCAGCGCCCGCAGCGCGACCAGGAACGGTTCCGGCGCGGGCTTGGCCACCCCGAGCTCCGCGCTGGTGACGACCGCGCCGAAGCGCGCCGTCCAGCCCAGCTCGTCGAGCACGTCGTGCAGCGAGACGTCCCAGTTGGAGACGATCGCCAGCGGCAGGTCCCACTGCTGGAGCACACGCGCCGCGTCGTCGAAGGGCACGAAGACGATCGCCTCCAGCAGGGCCGCGCGCACCTCGGTCAACGGCAGCGACGTCGGCAGCTCTCGCGCCACCAGCGCCGCGCACTCGTCGCGCACCGCCTCCAGGCCGGCGCGGTCTGACGCCCGCGCGTGCTCGGCGCGGTAGTGGGCGACCTCGAGCTTCATCGCCCGGCCGGCCCGCCGGGGATCGACCTCCACCCCGCGGGACGCGTACGCGCGCACCAGGCGCCCGACCGGGTCGTCCAGCCGCACGAGCGTGCCCAGCGCGTCCAGGAGCACGGCCGACGTCACGCCACCCACCGCCAGGTCGCGAAGTACGCGGTGAACACGACGAGCAGCAGCGCCGACGGCACCGCCAGCCGGCGCAGCGCGCGGCCGTCGCGCGTCGCCCACCAGCCCGCCCACATCACCAGCGGGAACAGCACGAGCACGAAGCGCGACAGCGACATCAGCGGCTGCGGGCCGACCGGGTAGGACAGCGGCAGGGCCAGCGCGGCCAGCACGTAGGCGCCGTAGGCGAGCGGCAGCCGGCGGAACACGCCGACCAGCGCGACGACCGTCCCGACGAGGAAGGCGAAGAACGTCAGGTTCATCTTGGCCACCCAGAACGGGTCGCCGCCGGCCTGCGTGTAGTAGACGGGTGAGCGCGACCCCGACAGCAGCTGCCGCGCGCCCTCGAAGGCCGCGACCGCGCCGTCCTTGATGCCACCGTAGGGCCCGGCGAACGAGCGGTACCAGGTGTCCTGCGCGTCGAACGGCGCCCCCGCGTCGTGCCCGGCCAGCGCCAGCCCGACCGGGAAGACCGCGGTCCCCGCCGGCACCAGCAGCAGCCACAGCCACGACAGCGTGTCCTCGCGCCTGCGGCCCGACCACCACAGCAGCGCCAGCGGCAGCAGCAGGACCAGACCGGCCGAGCGCGTGCAGGCCGCGCAGCCCCCGGCGACGCCCGCCCACGCCCAGCGCTCGGTGCGCGCCGCGTACACCGCACCCACGCTGCACAGCAGGAACAGCGACTCGCTGTAGACCGCCGAGAAGAAGAACGACACCGGAAACAGCGCCAGCAGCCAGACCGCGGCGTCGGCGGCGCGCTCATCCAGCTCGAGCGCCGTGAGGCGGTGCAGCAGCACCAGCGCGAGGAAGAAGCAGGCCAGCGACAGCAGCACCCCCGCGGCGATGGGCGACCCGAACGCGCTGCCGCCCCGCACCAGCAGCGGATACAGCGGGAAGAAGGCCGCCCGTTCGGCGTCGTGGCCGTAGCCGTCGTTGGCGATCGCCAGGAACCACGTCGAGTCCCACCGGGCGAACGTCGCGGTGAGCGTGTCGCCGACGGCGCCGAACCCGTGCGTCACCGAGCCGGGGTCGTAGTCGTCGGTCATACCGGACAGGCCCCAGGCCGAGAACGCCATCGCCCCGACGACCACGATCAGCACGCGCGAGAACACCAGCGCGCGCCAGGACGTGGACAGCGCGGCCTGCCACTCGGTGCCCGCCGCGCCGGCGGTGGGGGTCGTGCGCCGGCGCTCACCACCCCCGCCCCGTGTCGCCGCGCGCTCGTCGGTAGCTTCAAGCGCCATGCCGGGCCTCATTCTCGCAGCCGCCGCCACCTCGGACTCCTGGTGGGACCGCCACGGTGATCAGACGATCACGGTGGCCGTCGCGTTGCTGCTGACGTGGCTGGCGATCTTCATCGTCAACCGGCTCTTCAGCCGGCGCACGCTGCAGCTGGCGGCCGGTGCGGTCAGCCGCGGCGACGGCATCAGCCGGGAGGCCGACACCCGCCTGCGCTTCATCCGCCGCGTCGTCGACGTGACGATCGTCGTCATCGGCCTCAGCGTCGCGATGTCCCAGGTCGCTGCGCTGGACAAGATCGGCTCGACCTTCCTCGCGTCCAGCGCCATCGCCGCCGCCGTCATCGGCTTCGCGGCCCGCCAGGTGCTGGCCAACGCGATCGCCGGCATCCAGCTGGCGATCACCCAGCC
>CAYUDT010000227.1:0-5238 GCA_964443695.1 uncultured Conexibacter sp.
CGACGACCGGCTCCTGGGAGATCACCGCGGCCAGGCCCTTCGGCCGCATGGCCAGCCCCATGATCCCCGTCCAGCCGTCGTAGCTCTTGCCGTACATCCCGACCTTGCCGTTGGACCACGGCTGGGCCGCGGCCCACTCGACGGCGGCCTTGACGTCGGCCTGCTCGCCGGGGCCGCCCCAGTCGCCACAGCCCTGGCTGCCGCCGTAGCCGCGGAGGTCGACCTGGACGACGGTGTAGCCGCGCTGGAAGACCTTGCCGAGCTTGTAGAAGTCGTAGAAGCGGTCGCTCGGGCCCGCGGCGGTCGGGTCGGCCTCGGTCGGGGTCTGGCCCGTGTGGCCGAGGTAGGGGCTGACGACGAGGATGACCGGCGTCCTGACGTCGTCCTTGGCGCCTGCGGGGCGCAGCACGTCGGCGTGCAGCTGCGTGCCGTCGGTGCTCGGGAAGAACGCCTCCTTGAGCGTGCTGCCCTCCGGTGGCGCGGCGGCCTGGGCGGCCCCGGGCGCGACCAGCGCGGCGGTGAGCATGAGTCCGTTCAGCAGGCGGCGATGCATCGGTACCCATACAGACGCACGCGCCGCCCCGAACTGTCGGTGTCCTACACGAGGTCGCGCTTGAGGACCTTGCCGGTGGCGTTGCGGGGCAGTTCGTCCAGGAAGACGATCTCGCGCGGCACCTTGTAGCTCGCCGTGTGGGCCCGGACGTAGGCCTTGAGCTCGGCCTCATCGGCCTTGGCGCCGCCCCGCAGGACGACGAAGCCCTTCAGCCGCTGGCCGAACTGCTCGTCCTCGACCCCGACCACGGCGGCCTCCTCGACCGCTTCGTGGTCGGCGAGGAGGTCCTCGATCTCCCGGGGAAAGACGTTCTCGCCGCCGGACACGATCATCTCGTCGTCGCGGCCGTCGACGAAGAGCCGCCCGCCCTGGTCGAAGTGGCCGACGTCGCCGGTGGACATCAGCCCGTCGATGACGTCCTTCGTGCCGCCGCCGGTGTAGCCGTCGAAGGCCATCTCGTTGCCGACGAAGATCCGCCCGGTCGCGCCGGGCCCGACCTCCTTGCCGTCCTCGTCGTACAGCCGCACGACCGTGCCGAAGGGCGGCTGGCCGGCGGTGCCGGGTGCGGCGCGCAGGTCCTCCGGCGTCGCGATCGTCGCCCAGGCCACCTCCGTGGAGCCGTAGAGGTTGTAGACGACGTCGCCGAAGCGGTCCATCGTCCGCGTGGCCAGCTCGCCGGGCAGCGCGCTGCCGCTGGAGGCGATGACGCGCAGCGTGCGCATCGGGTGCCGGGCGAGCGTCTCCTCCGGCAGCTCGAGCGTGCGCTGCAGCATCACCGGGACGACCGCGAGCGCCGTGCAGCGGTAGCGCTCGACGGTCTTCAGCATCTCCTCGGGGTCGAAGCGGCGGCGCAGCACCAGCGTGCTGGCCAGGCCCATGCCCAAGGTGAAGTGGGCAAAGCCCCAGGAGTGGAACATCGGCGCGGCGACGTGCGTGTGCTCGCGGGCCTTCAGCGGGATCTTGCTGAACAGCGCCGCGGCCGGGTCCAGCGACTCCGGCTGCTTGCGGTTGGCGCCCTTGGGGGTGCCGGTCGTGCCGGACGTGAGGATGACCACGCGGCCCTTCTCGGCCGGCGGGACGACGTCGGCGCGGTCGCCGCGGCGGATCAGGTCCTCGATGAGCGGGTCCTCGCCGCCCGTGCCCGAGTCCGACCAGCCGACGAAGCCCTGGCGGTCCTTCAGCGCGTCGGCGCAGAGCCCGCCGAACTCCTCGTCGTAGACGATCGCGACCGGCTTCTCGCGCGCGCAGACGTCGGTGATCTGCGGCCCCGCGAACATCGTGTTGAGGTACAGCGCGTGGACGCCGAGCTTGCTGCAGGCGACCGTGGCGTCGATGAACCCCCGGTGGTTGCGGCAGAGGATCGCGACGGCGTCGCCCTCGTTGATGCCGCGGTCGGCGAAGGCGTGGGCCAGGGCGTTGCTGCGCTCGTGGACCTCCTTGAACGTCAGCGCGCCGAGCTCGTCGATGATCGCCAGCTCCTCGGGGTAGCGGATCGCGGCGGCCGTGTAGCCGGCGGCCGGCGTCGGTCCCCAGCGCTGCAGCGTGAGGCCCAGGCGGACCAGCTTGTCGGGACGCGTCGGCCGGATCATGCCGGTGCCGACGAGGGTCTTCACCGTGAAGAGCCGGCGGCCCACCTGCTCGATGACGCTCACGACGGCGAATCTACGGCAGACGCAGATCGGGCGGCGTGGCGCCGTCGTCGATCAACGCGTGGATGTCCTTGGCCCGACGCGGGTTGAGGAAGACGTGTCGCTGGCCGACCGACGGCTTCTCCAGGAGCAGCTCGGCGGCCAGCAGCGCCTCGCCCACGTCCTGGGCCAGCTGCTTGTCCGACGGGGCGAAGCCGCGGGCCAGATGCGCGAACTCGGTGTGGAAGCCGCCCCACTTGCCCATGCCGTTGAGGCGCTGCAGGATCCGGCGGGCGGCGCGGCGGGCCGGGTCGGGGTCCTCGTGGGGCCGGGTGATCTGCGGATCGGCCAGCGCCAGGCGGCTCAGCAGCTCGTCCTCGAGGTCGCTGACCGACCCCGGGTCGGTGGGACGCCCACCGAGCTGCGCCACGTGGTGGGCGATGACGATCGGATGCCCCTGGCCGATCGGTGGCTTCAGGTCGGCCGTCGCCTCGAGGACGTGCGCGGGAACGGCCAGCGCACGGGCCTTGAGGCGGTCGACGTCGGCGATCTGCTCGTCGAAGGCCAGGACGGCCAGCTCCGGGTCGTCGGCTCCCGGCGCGTCGAGCACGAGGTGCTCGTCGAGGTGGCCCGCCAGCGGGGCGCCGCGTGCGCCGGCGTCGCTGAGCGCGGCGACGGTCGCGGCCGTGAGCAACCAGGCCCGCTCGGGGATCGCGTCGGGGTCGGCGCGGAGCTGGTGGGGCACCGGGAGCGCGGCGCGCAGGCCGTCGCCGGTCCGCGCGATCACGACCGTCACCGGCGACTCATAGCCCGAGCGCGGCTTGGTCAACTCCTCCGCGCCATCACGGAGCGCCTGCATCAGCAGCGCGCGCAGCTGCCCGGCCCGCTCACGCGGTGCATCGAGGCCACCGGCGTCGCTGAGGGCTGAGGCGAGGTCGTCCATCGGGGTCGTGCGCACGCTAGCGTGATCGGTGTGTCGGACTGGTTCGAGCGCTACGGCTGGGGACGGATCGAGCCCGGGTTGCTCACGGGCGCCTGCCCCTACGACGCGGGTGACGTCGCCGAGCTCGCGCAGCTGGGCGTCACCGCCGTGGTCAACCTCTGCGCCGACGTCGAGTACGAGCCTGGCGAGCGGGCGGCCGTCGAGGCCGCCTACGCCGCCGCCGGCATCACCGAGACGCGCCTGGCCACCGAGGACTACGGCAACCTGCTGCCCGGCCTGCTGGAGCGCGCCTCGGGTGCGGTGATCAAGCGCCTCCAGGACGGCGACGTGGTCTACCTCCACTGCCGGGCCGGCTGGCAGCGCTCCGCCACCGTCGCCGCCGCCGCGATCGCCCGGCGCGACGACGTCGAGCCGGACGTCGCGCTGGGCGTGGTGAAGACCGGCCGCCCCTCCGCCCAGCCGCTGCACCACCAGCTCGAGGACCTCTGGCGCTGGTGGCGGGCCCGGGTGGCGCGCGCTACGGGCGCGTGACGGCGTAGGCGTCGTCGGTGTCGGCGGGCGCGCCGCCGTAGATGTGCGTCGCGACGACGTGCCAGCCCTCGGCCGGCTCCATGAACGCGCTCATCCCCTGCATCAGCGACACGACGCAGGACCCGCGGCCGTCGGTGGCCGTCACGACGGTGCAGCTGCCGACGGTCCGGGACACCGTGTTGTTGGGCCACGTGGGGCCCCAGTTGGGGTTCTCGACCTCCGCGACGACCTTCTGCGTGCCGACCGGGCCGGAGTAGGGCATCACGATGCGCCGGGTGACCCGCACGTCGACGTGGATGTCGTCGAGGTTGGCCGTCCGGTTCCAGGCGTCGGTGATCTGCACGACGTAGGGCGAGCTCGGCGTGGTGCTCGGCGGGGGCGTGATGCTGCTGGCCTGCGCAGCGGCGGGAGTGACGGCGGCGGCGGCGAGGACGGCGGCGAAGGCGGTGCGGAGGTTCATGCGGTGAGCTTCTCCGCCCGGGCACCGCAGTTCTGTGTGGGCGGCCACAGAGGCCGCGTGCACCGCGTCACACAGGCCCGCGAGCGGCGCTGTCGCGGTGGGGCGCCGGCAGGTCAGACCGGTGCAGCGGCCTGGCGGATCTGCGAGCCGTGACGGCCCTTGACGATCTGCAACTGGGCGGTGATGCGGGCGCGCAACTCGGGGACGTGGGAGACGACGCCCACGCAGCGTCCGCCGTCACGCAGGCGGTCGAGGACGTCGAGGACCTCCTCGAGGGCGCCCTCGTCCAGCGACCCGAAGCCCTCGTCGACGAAGAGCGTGTCCAGCCGCGCGCCGCCCGCCTCGGCGGCGACGACGTCGGCCAGACCCAGGGCCAGCGCCAGCGAGGCCAGGAACGTCTCACCACCCGACAGCGTCGAGGGATGGCGCTCGCGCCCGGTCCAGCCGTCGATGACGCGCAGGTCGAGCCCGTGCTGCTTCATGCGGCGGCCGCCCTCGTCGCTGTGGACGAGCGTGTAGCGGCCGGCGGACATCGCGGTGAGGCGCTCCGACGCCGCGGCGGCGATCTCCTCCAGCCGCGCCGCCAGCACGTAGGCGCTGAGGCGCATCTTCTTCGTGTTCTGCGCGGACGTGCCGTCCGCGAGGGTGGCGATGTCGCGGACCGTCTCGAGCTCCTCGCGCAGCGGCGCCAGCTGCGACAGCCGCGCGATGAGGTCGTGCTCCAGGCGGTGCAGGCCCTCGTGGTGGCGCTCGGCGCGCTCGAGCTGCACCGTCGCATCCGCCAGGCCCTCAGACGCCTCGCGCTTGGCCTGTTGCAGCCGCGGGAGGTCGGGTGCGGGCGCCGCAGCGGCCGCGACGAGCTCGGGGTCCTCCAGCGCCGCGCGGGTCTCGGCGACCTTGTCGGCGTGCTCGCGCAGCGCGGCCTCCAACGCGTCGATGCCCGCGGTGTCGCGGATGGCCGCGGTGGCGGCCGCCGCGTCGGCGAACCCGGCGGCCAGCGACTCGGTCCGCAGGGCGTCGACGGCCCGGTCGTGCTCAGCGGCGGCCGCGGCCGCGGCGGCCACGGCGTCGGCGTCGGCGTCGAGCTGCCGGGCGCGCGCCTCGTGGCGCGCCACGAGCGTCG
>CAYUDT010000228.1:0-5153 GCA_964443695.1 uncultured Conexibacter sp.
ACATCTCGACCTTGTCGAACTGGTGGACGCGGAAGATGCCGCGCGTGTCCTTGCCGCCGGCCCCGGCCTCCCGTCGGAAGCACGGGGAGAAGCCCGCGTAGAGCCGCGGCAGCGAGTCCTCGTCGAGGATCTCGCCCGCGTGCAGCGACGCCAGCGCGACCTCCGACGTGCCGACCAGGTACAGGTCGTCGGCGGGCAGGTGGTAGATCTGCTGCTCGGTGTCGGGCAGGAAGCCGGTGCCGTACAGCGCGTCCTCGCGGACCAGCACCGGAGGGATGACCGGCTCGAAGCCGTGGCCGCCGAGCTTGGTCAGCGCCCACTGCACCAGCGCGAGCTCCAGGCGCACCAGGTCGCCGCGCAGGTAGGCGAAGCGGGTGCCCGACAGCCGCGCGCCGCGCTCCATGTCGACCATCTCGCCGGCCAGCTCGAGGTGGTCGACGCCGGTCTTCGTGGCGTCGCCGACCTCACGCAGGACGGTGTCGGCGTCGGCCGCCGTGGGGTCCGGCAGGTTTGGCAGTCCCGCCATCGCCGTCTTCAGGTCCTCGTCGATGGCGGCCAGCTGCGCGTCGAGCTCCTTGCCCCGCGCAGCCACCTCCTTCATCTTCGCGACGGCCTCCTCGAAGCCCTCGCCGGCCTGCTTGGCCCGGGCGATGCCGTCGTTGGCCGCGTTCTGCTCGGCGCGGACCGCCTCGGCCTGCGGCAGCAGCTCGCGGCGCCTCCCATCGAGCTCGAGCGCGATGTCCAGGCGCTGGTCGGAGCCGTCCCCGCGGCGGGCCAGCGCGGCCCGGGCGGCGTCAGGGTCGGTGCGAAGCGTCTTCAGGTCGAGCATGCTCGACCGTCAGCCTACGGCTTGTCGGTGCAGACGATCTTCGTCGCGCCGGGCGCGACCTTCGCGTCGACGCCGGAGTACTTGGCGAGGAACTTCGCGACGTCCACGGCATCGTTGCCGACCACGATGTTCTCGGGCATGATCGCGCCGGAGTAGCCGCCGTTGCGGATCGCGTAGAGCACGTTTGCCTCGCACTCCTTGCGGACGTTGAAGTTCGGGCCGTCGACGCGCTCGCGGTCGTGGACCTTCGTCGCCGAGCCCTGAGCGCCCACGGAATCGAGCGTGTGGCAGCCGCTGCAACGCTGCGCGAACAGCTTGGCGCCATTGTCGATGGACGCCCCCTGACCCTTGACCGAGTTGTCCTCCGTGCCGCAGGCGGCAAGGACGGTCGAGGCGGCAAGCGCGGCGAGCAGGATCGGGGCACGGCGGGTCATCGCGGCGCGCATATTACGGAACGGGCATCATGCGGCGCGGGATGGCCCCTCCCCTCCGCGCCATATTCGTGCTCCTGACCGCACTGTTCCTGCTCAGCGGGTGCGGTGGCGAACCGTCGTCGGTGCCCGACAGGGACGCCACGTTGCGCCTGGATCTCGACGAGTACCGCTTCGATCCGCAGAACCTGACGGTGCGGGCCACGAGCCTGCCGATGCGGGTCCAGGTCGTCGCCAAGAACGCGGGCGTGCTGACCCACAACGTCGTGATCGAGTCCGTCGACGCCGACGCCGAGCAGGGCACCGACGGCGACCCCGTCGTCTTCTTGAAGACCGACACGGCCCACCCGGGCGACACCGTCCGCAAGACGGCGGCCCTGTGGCCGGGGACCTACCGGATCACCTGCTCCATCGGCAACCACGACAACCTCGGCATGTACGGCAAGCTCGTCGTGCTGCCGCCCGCGGACTCCTAGGCCCCCGCGGCGCGGGCCTTCAGCCGGTGCCCGACCTCGACGATCGCGTCGACGGCCGGCAGCAGCTCCCGCCCGAAGTCCGTCAGCGCGTACTCCACCGTCGGCGGCGACGTCGGCATCACCGTCCGCGACACCAGCCCGTCGGCAGCCAGGCGCTGAAGCCGGGCCGACAGCACCTTGGCCGACACGCCCTGGATGTCGCCCTTCAGCTCGTTGAAGCGGCGCGGGCCCTCACGCAGGTACCAGATGACGTTGGGCGTCCAGGCCCCGCCGAGGAGCGACATGCACTCCGTCAGCGGGCACTCCTCCGGGGGAGGCGCCACGCGGGAAGGGCGGACCTTGACGTCCATGAGTTACCTGAGGTTACCAGATGGAAACCGGCAGTTGGTTGCCAAAGGTAACTGCCGGGCGTACCGTCGTCGGCATGTGGAAGCGCACCCGGATCACCGACCTGCTGAAGCTCGACGTCCCGATCGTGCAGGGCCCGTTCGGCTCGGGCCTCTCCTCGGTCGAGCTGGCGGCCGCCGTCTCCAACGCGGGCGGGCTGGGGTCCTTCGGGGCCCAGCACCTGTCGCCGCAGGCGCTCACCGAGACGATCGCCGAGCTGCGGGCCCGGACCGCCCGGGCCTTCAACGTCAACCTCTGGGTCTCCAGCCACGACGTCCCCGAGGACGAGTACGCCGGCTGGGACGCGCAGGTCGCCCTCCTGCAGCCGCTCTACGACGAGGTCGGCATCGCCCCGCCGCGGCGTCCGCAGCCGGCCGCGCACACCTTCGACGTGCTGGCCGAGGCGCTCATCGCGGCCGCGCCGCCCGTCTTCAGCGTCGTCTACGGCGTGCCGGACGAACGGATCCTGCAGGCCGCGCGCGAGCGCGGCATCGTCACCGTGGGCACCGCGATCACCGTCGAGGAGGCCGTCGCGCTCGATGAGGCCGGCGTCGACGCGATCGTCGCCTCGGGCTTCGAGGCGGGCGGCCACCGCGTCGCGTTCCTCGCAGCGCCCGAGGAGTCGCTCGTCGGCACGCTGTCGCTCATCCCCGCGACGGTCGACGCCGTCAAGGCGCCGGTGATCGCCGCCGGCGGCATCGCCGACGCCCGGCAGATCGCCGCGGCGCTGACGCTCGGCGCGGAGGCCGTCCAGATCGGCACGGCGTTCCTGGCCACCACGCAGTCCGGAGCCACCGAGGAGCACCGGCACGCGCTCAGCCACGGCCCCCGGACGACCCAGCTCACGAGGGTCCTCACCGGCCGCCTGGCCCGCGGGCTGGACGCCCCGCTGATGCGCCAGATCCCCGCGGGCGACCCGCGGATCGCGCCCTACCCCTACCAGGCGGCGCTCATCAAGCCGGCCATCGCGGCGGCCCGGGCCCAGGGGCGCACGGACCTGCTCGTCCACTGGAGCGGCCAGTCCGCCCCGTTGGTGCGCCCCGATCGCGACGCGGTCGAGCTGCTCGACACCCTCACCGGGCAGACCGACCGGTTGCTGAGCTGACGCCCTCTCGCGTGCGCGCGCGGGACACTCACGCGCCACAACTTGTTGTGAAGGACACAAGCCCCGGGCGACGAAACCCACCGCTGACCCCGGCGTCGGCCATCGATCACGGTCGCAACTTCAAACTTCGCGATCGCTCTCGAAACGGCGGCAACCAAGGCCGACGCCGGGCTCTCAACTCCTAGACTGCAAGGCCGTGGGCGCCACTACCGTCGACCCCAGGGCCTTCCGCACCGCCATCGGCCAGTTCGCCACCGGCGTGTGCGTCGTGACCTGCCGCGGTGCCGACGGCCCCACGGGGCTGACCACCAACGCGGTGTCCAGCCTCAGCCTCGACCCGCTGCTGCTGCTCGTCTGCTTCGACAACGAGAGCCGCACGCTGCCGGCCGTCCGCGAGGCCGGCCGCTTCGCGGTCAACGTCCTCGCCGAGGGCCAGGAGGACCTGGCGACGGTCTTCGCCTCGAAGTCCACCGCCAAGTTCGACGGCGTCACGCACGACATCGCCCACGGCGTCCCCGTCCTCGACGGCGCGCTGGCGTTCATCGCCTGCGACCTCACCGAGCTGCTGCCCGGCGGCGACCACACCATCGGCATCGGCGCCGTCACCCACACCCAGGTGACGCCCGGCCGCGCGCCGCTCGTCTTCTTCGACGGCGCCTACCGCGCGCTGGGAACCTAGGCGGTCCCCAGCGCCCGCAGGGCCAGGAACGCGCAGGCCAGCGCCGAGAGGGCCATGATCCCCAGCTCGCGCCGGAGGATCTGGCGCACGACGGACTGCTGGTCGGCCTTGGGCAGCCGACCCACCGCTTCGGCATCTTCGAGGTCGCGCTGGTCGAGCACCGACTGCGCGGCCGCCAGGCGGATCTGCTCCGCGAAGAACGAGACGCCGACCGGCAGCAGCGTGTAGACCCAGAACAGCGAATCCTTGGGATCGTGGCCGGACGCGTAGAGCACGCCCGCGAACACCGCCATCAGTCCGGAGCTGACCTGGGCGGCCCGCAACAGCAGCCACCAGCGCGGCTGCGGTTCGACGCGCCACCACAGCCAGGCCCCGGAAGCTCCGGCGGCGAGGTTCATGAGGGCGGTCAATCCGGTGACGATCTGTGCTGCTGTGTCCATTTCAAGCGCGCTTTGTGACTTTGTGGCGGCAAGTCACAAGGGTCTGATAGAACGGGTTGCGGATGGTACGCAGCTACGCACCAGCGATTGTCTTCGTCTTGCTCGGTCTGGGCATCGGGACGCTCTTCACGTTGCTCAACACGCTCGTCGGCCGCAAGGCCCGCGCGAGCAACACGAGCAGGAACGACCCGTACGAGTGCGGGCTGCCCTCCGAGGTCCAGCAGGGCTTCCGCTTCGGGATCAGCTTCTACCTGATCGCGATGCTCTTCATCCTCTTCGACATCGAGGTGCTGTTCCTCTATCCGGTGGCCATGCAGCTGCGGGACTTCGGGACCTTCGCCCTCGTGGAAATCATCGTCTTCATCGTGTTGCTCTTCGTTGCTTTCGTCTACGTCTGGCGTCGGGGGGCCCTCGAATGGAGGTGATCCGCCAGAAGCTCGGACCGGCCGGCGGCACCTCGCCGGAGGACTTCAAGGTCCGCCAGCGCAACGCGCAGACGCTGCTGCGTGGCGACCTCTCCGAGAAGGAGCTCGAGCGCTACGTCGAGGAGCGCGTCATCACGACGACGCTCGACAAGGCCGTCGCCTGGGCGCAGGGCAACTCGATCTTCCCGGCCACCTTCGGCCTGGCCTGCTGCGCCATCGAGATGATGTCCATCGTGGCCTCCCGCGCGGACATCGCGCGCTTCGGCTTCGAGGCCTTCCGCGCGTCCCCGCGCCAGGCGGACATGATCATCCTGTCGGGCCGCGTCTCGATCAAGATGGCGCCGGTCGTCCGCCGCATCTACGACCAGATGCTCGAGCCGA
>CAYUDT010000229.1:0-4956 GCA_964443695.1 uncultured Conexibacter sp.
GTGCTCGCGCTCGAAGACGAGGTGCTCGTAGACCTCGTCGCTGATGCAGATGAGGTCGTGCTCGACGCAGACCTCCGCGACGGCGGCCAGCTCCTCGCGCGTGAGCACCCGGCCGGTCGGGTTGTGCGGCGTGTTGAGCAGCAGCACCCGCGTGCGCGGCGTCACCGCGGCGCGCAGGTCGTCAAGCGGAAGCGCGAAGTCCGGCGGGGCCAGCGTCACGGGGCGGCGCACCCCGCCGGCGAAGCCGATGCACGCCGCATAGGAGTCGTAGTAGGGCTCCAGCACGACGACCTCGTCGCCCGGGTCGACGACGCCGAGCAGCGCCGCGGCGATGGCCTCCGTCGCCCCGAACGTGACGAGCACGTCCTCCGGCTGCAGGCCGTAGCGGGTGAGCTGGTGCTCGAGGATCGCCTCGCGCAACGGCGGCACACCGGGCAGCGGCGCGTACTGGTTGAGGCCGCCCTCCAGGGCCGCAACCGCCGCCGCGATCGCGGCGGGCGGTCCGTCCTCGTCGGGAAAGCCCTGGCCCAGGTTGATCGCCCCGGTCTCGACGGCCAGCGCCGTCATCTCGGTGAAGATCGTGGTGCCCAGGCCATCGAGTCGTGCGGCGCGACGTGACATCGCGCCCCACACTAGGCGACTTCAGGTGCGCGACCGAAGCGCAGCGCGGGCCGCGCGACGACGCCGATGGCGACGATCAGCGCGAGCGCCAGGCAGACGACGCCACCGGTCAGCGCGGTCGTGATCGCGTGGGTGAACGCGACGGCGTCGGGCGCATCATCGCCACCGGCACCGGCGAACACCGTCACCAGGACGGCCAGGCCCAGCGACCCGCCGAGCTGGTGGGCGACGTTAACCAGGCCCGACGCGGCGCCGGCATCGTCGTCCTCGACCCCGGCGACGCCCAGCGACGTCAGCGGCGTGAACGCGGCACCCATGCCGAGACCGAGCAGCAGCAGCGGCACGGCCAGGTGCGGCCAGAACGCCGACGTGGCGTCCAGCTGGGTCAGCCAGACCATGCCGCTGGTCGCGACCGTGAGGCCGCCGACGAGCAGGCTCGTGTCACCGAAGCGGCCGGTCAGCCGGGGCATGACCCGCGACATCGCGAAGATCACGAGCGTCAGCGGCAGGAACGCGACGCCCGCCTCCAGCGGCGAGTAGCCGCGCACACCCTGCAGGTACTGGGTGATGAAGAAGAACATCGAGAGCATGCCGCTGACGGTCAGCGCCCGGGCGACGAGCGCGCCCGAGCGGGTGCGGCTGGTGAACAGGCGCAGCGGGGTGATGGGCTGCTCGGCGCGGCGCTCGACGTTCAGGAAGCCACCGATCAGGACGGCGGCCGCGGCGAACGAGACGAGGCTGACGGTGTCCCCGAACCCGGCGGTCGCCGCGTGGACGAAGCCGAAGACGAGCGCGGTCATGCCCGCGACCGACGTCGTGGCGCCCTTCAGGTCGAAGTGGCCGTGGACGCGCTCGCTGCCGGGCAGCACGCGCGGGGCGAGCAGCACGACGGCCGCACCGATGGGGACGTTGAGGAACATGCCCCAGCGCCAGCTGACCCAGTCGGTGAGCATGCCGCCGATGACCAGGCCGAGCGAGCCGGCCGCGGCGGAGACGGCGGAGTAGGCAGCGATCGCGCGGACGCGCTCGATGCCGGGGGCGAAGGTGGTGGTCAGCAGCGCGAGCGTCGCGGGGGCGGCGACGGCGGCGCCGATGCCCTGGACGGCACGGGCGGCCAGCAGCCACGCCTCGGACTGCGCCAGGCCGGCGGCCAGCGAGGCGGCGCTGAACAGCGCGATGCCCGCGACGAACATGCGGCGGCGGCCCAGCAGGTCACCCGCGCGGGCGCCCAGGAGCAGGAGCCCACCGAAGGTGAGGGTGTAGGCGTTCTGGATCCACGAGAGGTTCGTGGCGGAGAAGTCGAGGTCCGTATGGATCTCGGGAAGTGCCGTGATGACGATCGAGACGTCCAGCACGATCATCAGCTGGCAGGTGAGGATGATAGCCAGGACGAGCGTCTTGGCCGAGGGGCGGTACGTGGACAACATGGAAATCCTTCGCAAGCGGTGTAAACTGGAGGGGTCCTCCGAAAGAATCGGAGCGATGAAGCGAAGGACCCCTCCGTTTCTGTTGACCACTATACGAAGGACCCCTCCGCTTTTCAAGCTGGTGTTCTCATGAGCACGCAATCCGTCGACATCGCCGCCCTCTCCCAGCGCCCCAAGCGCGCGGACGCGGCGCGCAACTACGACAAGCTGATCGCCGCCGGCCGCGAGGCGTTCGCCGAGCAGGGGCCCGAGGCGTCCCTCGAGGAGATCGCCCGCCGCGCCGAGGTCGGCATCGCCACGCTGTACCGCAACTTCCCCACGCGGCAGGCGCTCCTGGAGGCCGTCTACCTCGAGGAGATCCTCAACATCTGCAAGGCCGCCGACGGCCTCGAGGACCTCGAGCCGTGGGACGCGCTCGTCGCCTGGCTGCACCGCTACACCGCCTTCGCCGGCACCAAGCGCGCGCTCTTCCAGGAGCTCTCCGGCTACCTCGACGCCGACTCGGCGATGTTCACCCACTGCCGTACGGCGATCTGGTCATCGGCCGAGCCGCTGCTGCTCGCCGCCCAGGCCAACGGCGACGTCCGCGCCGACGTCAGCTTCATCGACGTCGTGAAGATGGTCGGCAGCATCGCGACCATGCCCGGCGCCGAGCCCGAGCAGGTCGCGCGCATCCTCGACGTCGCGATCGACGGGCTGCGCACCCGGGCCTAGCGTCACCGTCGTCGCCGCCGACCCGGCGAGGACACGCAGACGCTGCGCGCGGCCCGAGCGCGACGCGCGCCGCAGGGCGCGGGCGGTCGCCCGGGAGAACCGCACCGTGACGTTCGCGGTCGCGGCGGTCGACGTCGTGACCGTGGTCGTCGCGACCTGCTGACCCCCGCGGCGCACGCGGACGGTGATCTCGTCCATCGCGGGGGCGGTGATGCGCAGCGCCAGGCCCTCCTTCAGCGCTGTCGCCGCCGACACCCGCCGTGCGAGCGCGACCGACGTCCGCGTGCCCGCCGTCGTGGCCGGTCCGACACCCGCGGCCGCGAAGAGCCCACGCACGAACGGAATGCTGTCGGCCTGCGACTGCGTGACCGTCCCCGAGTGGTCGGTCGGGTAGGTCTTGAACGTCAGCGGCTCGCCGTTGGCCAGCAGCGCGGCGACGTACGGCGCCGTGACGGCGATCGGCACGTCGGTGTCCGTCAGGCCGTGGCCCATGAAGAACGGCTTGTCGAACCCGCTCTCCGGCATCGCCATGTAGTCGTTGACCGTCGGCGCCCAGTTGGGCAGGGTCGCCAGGGGCGCCGAGAAGTAGTCGCCGAGCTGGACGCCCTCGAGGTCGTGCTCGAACTCCTCGATGCAGCGCGTCTCGGCGGCCTTCAGCCACTTCTTGCCGGTCTCGGTCAGGACGGAGTCCATCTCCAGCTCCGGGTGCACCGAGCGAACGCCCGCCAGCAGGTAGGAGATGTACGCGGTGAAGCCGGGCCCGAGCGACGGCGTTCCTGGACCGAACGCCAGCACCGCCTTCTCGATGTTGGCCGGCGTCCCGGTGCCGACGGCGCCCGCGTACGCCAGGTCCTTTCCGCCGTACTCGGTCGCGTAGCGCGCGGTGTAGATGGCAGCCCCGCCGCCCTGGGACTGCCCGATCACGACCCAGCGGTTGGACAGCTGCTCGCCGGCCCCCAGCCGCGCCCGGGCGTATGCCCGTCCGGCGGTCACGGCGTCGACGACGTTGTGGGCCTCCGAGCGACCGTGCAGGTAGGCGGGCAGGCCGGGCGTCCCCATCCCCGCGTAGTCGCTGGCCACGACCGCGTAGCCCTGCTTCATCCAGTTGGCCAGGTAGGGGAAGTCGCGGTCCGGCAGCGACGGCCCGACGAAGGACGGGGCGCAGGCGTCGCCCATGCCGGAGGTGCCGTGGGCCCAGGAGACGACCGGCCAGCCGCCGGCCGGCGCGGTGCCCTTGGGGACGAACAGCTCACCGGTGCTCAGCGCGGGCCGGCCGAGCGCGTCGGTGGTCTCATAGGTCAGCCGGAAGGCCTTGGACGTGGTGCCGGGGATCCAGAGCTTGGCCGGCAGCGGGTCGACGGCGGTGACCTTCCCGACCTCGGCAGATGCCGGACCCGGAGCGGCGACGGCGATGGTGGCGATCGCAAGAAGCGCGGAACGGAACCTCATGCGACATAGGTCTACCAGGTGGTAGAGCTATGTGTCGAGCGGTAGGGTCGGGACGGTGTCTGTCGACGGCCGCAGCCTGCGCTTCCAACACCGCCGCGGCGAGCTGCTCGAGGCGGTGATCGACTACGCGCTGGAGCACGGCGTCGCCGACCTCTCGTTCCGGCCGTTGGCGAAGGAGGTCGGTGTCTCCCACGTCACGCTGCGTCACCACTTCGGGACGAAGGAGGACCTCCTCGCCGAGATCTTCGACAGCGTCCGCTCCCGCGAGCCGCTGCCCGCGACGCTCGGCTCCGCCGCCGACGCCGAGGCGCTGCTGCGCACGCTCTGGGCCGGCTGGACCGACGCCGCCGGGGACCGCTACTTCCGGCTGTTCTTCGAGGCCTACGGCCAGGCGCTCATGCACCCGGACCGCTACCAGCGCTTCCTCGACGGCGTCGTCCAGGACTGGCTCGCGGCGGTCGTCCCGCTCGTCGTCGCCTCCGGGGCGACCGAGGAGCAGGCGACGCAGTTCGCCACGCTGCTGCTCGCCACGTTGCGTGGCCTGCTGCTCGACCTCCTGGCGACCGGCGACCGCGAGCGCGTCGAGCGCTCCCTCGATGCCCTGCTGCTCATCGCCCGCGCGGCCGGCGACGGCTGGCGCGCGTCCGGCTCCTGAAACGACGAAGACCCCGCTCAGCGGGGCCTTCAACCAGCGGACAGGGAGGGATTCGAACCCTCGAACGAGCATTCAGCCCGTTACTCGCTT
>CAYUDT010000230.1:0-4905 GCA_964443695.1 uncultured Conexibacter sp.
AGCTCGCGGTGCAGCGGGCTGACGGGGAAGATCCGCGACTCGCGGTTGCCCCAGTGGTAGGTCGCCATGCACTCGCGGTCGCGGCGCGCCTCGACCGCCTGCATCGCGGCGTCGAGCGCCACCGGGTCGTCGAGGACGGGCGCGGCGGCCTCACCCCACAGGCGCCCGAAGCGCATCGCGTCGCGCATGCCCTGGCCGATGATCGGGTCCTTGAAGTGCCCGGCGTCGCCGGCCAGGATCCAGCCCGGGCCGCTGGAGCGGCGGAAGAACGCCGGGTTGTGCCCGGTCGAGCGCAGCTTGGAGAAGTTCGTCGCACCGCCCAGCCGCTCCGCGACGGCCGGGTTCTCGCGCAGCATCGCCTCCCACATGCCCTCGGGATCCTCGCGCCAGGCGGGGATGTCCTCCTTGGGGCCCATGAACAGGCACAGCACGCGATCGTCGGGGCACGGGAAGATCAGCGCGTGGGAGGGACCCATCCGCAGCTGGATGAGCCGCTCGCGCCACGCCGTGCCGACCTGCGGGTCGTCCATGTAGAAGAACGCGCAGCCGCGGTTGTTGTCCGAGCCGCGGTAGGGCCGCTCGCTGCCGACCAGGCCCGCGACGGTGGAGCGCCGCCCGTCGGCGCCGACCAGCAGCTTGCACCCGACGGTGTACTCGCCGTCGGGCCCGCGCAGCACGGCGCCCGCGACGCGCCCGTCGCGCCAGATCAGGCTGGTGCACGAGGTCTTCTCCCGCAGCTCGGCCCCGGCCTCCACCGCGGTGCGCACGAGGGCGTCGTCGAACTGCTTGCGCGGCACGCAGAGCCCGTAGTCGATGCCGTCGACCGGCTCCCAGCGGCCCAGGCAGCGCACGCCGTCCGCCTCCACCATCCCGTGGGTGCAGCGCGGCGGGTCGCTCTCCAGCACCCGGTCCAGGGCGCCCAGCGCCGCGACCTCCGCGACGGCGGAGGGGAAGTTCACGTGCGTCGAGAGCGTGTCGGAGGGAAACGACGTGCGGTCGATCAGCAGCACGCGACGACCGCCGCGGGCCAGCGCGATGGCCGAGGCCGAGCCGGCGCAGCGGGCGCCGACGACGACAGCGTCGAACGTCTCGTCCAGCGGGGCAGAAGAGCTCATGGAGCGACCGTAGGCAGCCGCCGCCGGTGGGTCGATCACCAGTCGGGGGGCACCTTGTCCCCTGAGCGGGGCATTTGCCCTTCTCGGGGCCGCCTGGGCACGGTTGGATCGGCCCATGAGCCTCACCGCCGCGCCGGTCGCACCGGCCGATCAGCCACCGCGCCTGGCCGGGGTGGACCTCGTCGGGTCCGACCTGGCGCTCGTCGACGCCCTGCGCGCCTACGGCGCGGCCGCGCTGGAGGACCAGGCGCGCGTGTTCGGGCGCCGCTGTGGCAGCACCGAGTTGCTCGACGCGGGCTTCGCGGCCAACGAGCACCCGCCCCAGCACGTGCCCTACGACCGCTCCGGCGAGCGGACCGACGCGATCCGCTTCCACCCCGCCTGGCACGAGGTCCTCGGCGCGGCCGTCGGCGCCGGCGTCGCGGGCGGAGTGTGGGCCGACGCGCGGCCGGGCGCGCACGTCGCACGGGCGGCGAAGTTCCTCGCGGTGGCCCAGGCCGAGGCCGGGGTGACCTGCCCGATCGCGATGACCAACGCGTCCGTCCCGGCGCTGCGGCTGGCCGAGCCGGAGGTCGCCCGGCTCTGGGAGCGCCTGACGACGAGCAGCACCTACGACCCGCGCGACCTGCCGGCGGCCCAGAAGGACGGCGCGCTCATCGGCATGGCGCTCACCGAGCGCCGCGGCGGCTCCGACGTGCGCCGCTCCACCACGACCGCGACGCCCAACGGCGACGGCACCTGGCGCGTCGACGGCGAGAAGTGGTTCGTCAGCGCGGTGCAGTCCGACGCGCTGTTCGTGCTGGCCCAGACCGGCGACGGGCTGAGCTGCCTGCTGGTGCCCTGCCGCCGTGAGGACGGCACGCGCAACGGCATGCGCGTCGACCGGCTGAAGGACAAGCTCGGCAACCGCTCCAACCCGACCGCGGAGGTCGTCTTCGACGACGCCACCGCGCACCTCGTCGGCGAGCAGGGCCGCGGGGTCCGGGCGATCATGGCGATGATCGCCGGCACCCGGCTGGACTGCGTGCTCGGATCGGCCGCGGTGATGCGCCTGGGCACGAGCGAGGCGATCCACTGGGCCCGCCACCGCATCGCCTTCGGGCGGCGGCTGGCCGACCAGCCCGCGATGAGCGCCGTCCTCGCCGACCTGGCGCTGGAGAGCGAGGCCGCCACGTGGGCGGGCCTGCGGCTCGCCCGGGCCGTCGAGGACCACGCCGCCGGCGACGCCCGCGCGGGGGCGCTGCGCCGGCTGGCGCTGCCCGCCCTGAAGTACTGGGTCTGCAAGCGCGCGCCGATGCACCTCGGCGAGGCGCTGGAGTGCCTCGGCGGCTACGGCTACATCGAGGAGTCGCGCCTGCCGCGCGCCTACCGCGAGGCGCCGCTGATGAGCGTGTGGGAGGGCTCGGGCAACGTCCAGGCGCTCGACGTCCTGCGCGCGTTGCAGACCGACCCGGACTGCGCGGACGCCGTGCTGGCCGAGCTGTCCGACGCCGCCGGTGCCAACCGGCGCCTCGATGCCGCAGCAGGGGCGCTGAACGCCGATCTGGCCGGCGGCGCCGCCGGCATCGGTGAGGCCCGCGCCCGCGAGGTCACCGGCCGCATCGCCAGGGCGCTGCAGGCCGCGCAGCTGGTCCGCCACGCGCCGCCGGAGGTCGCCGACGCGTTCTGCGCCACCCGCCTGGACGACGCGCTCGGCGGTGCGTTCGGCGCGCTGCCCGCCGGCATCGACGTCGAGGCGCTCGTCACCCGCGCCACCGCGAGCGAGGACGCATGAGCGGCTCCCCAGGCGTGTCGATTTCATCGGCCCTCGCGCGAGCAGATCGACACGCCTCTTGCGGGGTGCGGCCGTGAGCCGGCGGATCCGCGTCGTGGCGATCCAGCCGGCGCTGCAGATCGGCGAGGTCGAGCGCAACCTCAGGCGCTGTGCCGACCTCGTGACCCAGGCCGCCAAGGAGCATTCGCCGGACCTGATCATGCTGCCCGAGGCCGCGACGTCACCCAACGCCTTCGACCGCCGGATGAACGACGTCGCCCGCCCGATCGATGGTGAGCCGCTGCAGGTCCTGCAGCGCCTGGCCCGCGAGACGGGCGCGATCGTCGGCGGCGGCTACATCGCGGTGCGCGGCGACGAGACGCGCGGCACGTACGCGCTCTGCGAGCCCGACGGCGCGCTGAACTTCCACGACAAGGACCTGCCGTCCTTCTGGGAGAACGCCTACTACCGCCCCGGACGCGACGACGGCGTCGCCCGGACCGCGCTCGGCCCGATCGGGCTGGCCTGCGGCTGGGAATGGGGGCGCACGCAGACCTGTCGCCGGCTGATCGGCCGCGTCGGGCTGATCGGCGGCGGCATGCACTTCCCGTCCTACCCGGACTGGGCACTGACCCGCCCGTGGTTCAAGGGACGCGACGAGCAACTGTTCACCCAGTACGGGCGCGAGCTGCCCGGCCGCGTGGCGCGCTTCATCGGGGTCCCCGCGGTCCACCCCTCGCACGTCGGGGAGTTCGCGATGGACACGCCGCTGGTGCCCGGCCTGAAGT
Source organism: uncultured Conexibacter sp. (assembly GCA_964443695.1). GTDB lineage: Bacteria > Actinomycetota > Thermoleophilia > Solirubrobacterales > Solirubrobacteraceae > Paraconexibacter. The sequence goes on from CAYUDT010000230.1 coordinate 3,657, forward strand.
GGCGCTCCCACATGATCGGCCAGACGCAGATCACCGATGCCGAGGGGCTGCGCCTGGCCTACATGTCCTACGAGGACGGCGAGGGCTACGTCGCCGCCGACGTGACGATCGAGGACGACCCGCAGCCGCGCGACCCGCTGCCCGACACGTTCTGGAACTCCGAGTTCCCGATCAGCGCGCACGCGGTCTGGCTGGCCGGCAACGCGCACGGGCGCGTGTCCTACAAGGTCAAGTCGCTGCTGGGCCGCCACCGCTGGCAGCCCGGGCGCGACCTGCCCGACCACGTCCCGGCACCGCGGGCCGCGGCCTGACCGTCTCGCGGGCCGAGCCCGGCGTGTCGGTTCCCGCGCAGCACGCGCGATGAAACCGGCACGCCCGCGGGCGGTTGGCGTTACGGTCGGTGGGCGATGAGCGATGCCCCGGCGTTGACGGAGGAGCTTGCGGCGGCGATCGCCGCGCTTCCCGCATGGCCACCGGCGGAGGACGCCGACGAGATCGAGCACCGCGAGCTGGACGACGGCCTCGCCGCGCTGGAGGCGCGTCTGGCCGCCCTGGGGGACGACGCCGACCCGGAGCTGCTCGCGGCGTTCGCGCAGCTGACCGATCTCGTCGAGCGTCAGCAGCGGGCGGGGGAGCGCCGCCTGCGCCGCCGCCTCGACACGTTCGCCGCCGTCCATGGTGCGCTGGCCCGGCTGCGCGAGCTGCGCAGCGTCGAGGCGATCATCGCGCGCGCCCCGCGCGAGGCCTGCACCGCGTGCGGCTTCGACCGGGCCGTCGTCTACCAGCTGCGCGGCGCCGAGCTCATCGCCGAGAGCTTCCACGTCGAGGGTCACCCGGAGATCGCCGCGCAGCTGCTGGAGTTCAGCCGCGAGCTGCCGCTGAAGCTGGACGTGCACAGCCGCGAGCGGGAGATGATGCGCCGCCGCCAGCCGATGTGCGTGCAGGACGCGATGACCAGCCCGCACTCCTTCCACCCGCAGGCCGAGGTCTACGACACCCACAGCTACGTCGCCGCGCCGATCCTCCCGGCCGGCCGGGTCATCGGCTTCGTCCACGCCGACCACCGCCTCAAGCCCCGGCGGGTCGACGAGTTCGACCGTGACGCGCTGTGGGCGTTCGCGGAGGGGCTCGGGTTCGCGATCGAGCGCGCCCGGCTGACCGAGCGCTTGCGTGGCCAGGGCGAGGAGCTGCAGCGGCTGCTGCGGCGCGCACAGGCCGTCGTCGGGGACTACCTCGACGCGGAGGTCGA
>CAYUDT010000231.1:0-4886 GCA_964443695.1 uncultured Conexibacter sp.
ACGTCGTCGAGGCGTTCGGCAACTTCGTCGTCGGCGGCAACGTGGTCGTCGGCCTGGTGATCTTCCTCGTCCTGATCGTCATCCAGATGGTGGTGGTCACCGCAGGCGCCGGCCGCGTGGCCGAGGTGGGCGCGCGCTTCACCCTCGACGCCATGCCCGGCAAGCAGATGGCGATCGACGCCGACCTCAACGCCGGCCAGATCACCGAGGAGCAGGCGCGCGAGCGCCGCGCCGACATCGCCCGCGAGGCGGACTTCTACGGCGCGATGGACGGCGCCTCCAAGTTCGTGAAGGGCGACGCGATCGCGGCCGTCCTCATCACCCTGATCAACCTCATCGGCGGCATCGTCGTCGGCGCTGCGATGCACGGCATGAGCATCTCGGACGCCGTCCAGCACTTCAGCCTGCTGACCGTCGGCGACGGACTGGCCGCGCAGATCCCGGCGCTGCTGATCTCCGTCGCGACCGGCATCATCGTCACGCGGGCCGCATCCGACAAGGACCTCGGCGCCGACATCGCCGGCCAGATCGGCGCCCAGCGCAAGGCCCCGATGGTGGCCGGCGCGGTCATCTGCCTCTTCGCGCTGGTGCCGGGCCTGCCGAAGCTGCCGTTCCTGCTCATCGGCGCCGCGTTCTTCTTCGGTGGGCGCACGCTGGCCTCGGAGTCCGAGAAGCAGGACCAGAAGGACCAGCTCGTCCAGCAGCAGCAGGCGGCCGCCCAGGCCGCGCTGCCCGCGGCGTCCCCGCGTGACCAGGCGCTCGAGGCACTGCAGCTCGACGCGCTGGAGCTCTGCATCGGCTTCGGCCTCGTACCGCTGGTCGACGGCGGCTCGCTGCTGCAACGCGTGGGCGCGGTCCGCAAGCAGATCGCGGCGGAGATCGGCACGATCATCCCGGCGGTCCGCATCCACGACGACATCGCGCTCGGCAGCCACGAGTACGCGATGAAGGTCCGCGGCACGGTCGTCGCCCGCGGCTCGCTCATGGCCGGCCACCACCTGGCGCTGGACGGCGGCGACGCCATCGGCGTCCTGTCGGGCATCCCCACGACCGAGCCCGCCTTCGGCCTGCCGGCCGTCTGGATCACCGACGCGCAGCGCGCCGAGGCCGAGGCCCTGGGCCACACGGTCGTCGACGCCGAGTCCGTGGTCGTCACCCATCTCACCGAGACGATCCGCCGCCACGTCGCCGAGCTGCTGACCCGCCAGGACGTGCGGGCGCTGCTGGACCGCCTCAAGGAGTCCAACGCCGCGGTCGTCGAGGAGGTCATCCCCGAGCTGCTGTCGGTCGGCGAGCTCCAGCGCGTCCTGCAGTCGCTGCTGCGCGAGGGCGTCTCGATCCGCGACCTCGGCGCCATCGTCGAGTCGGCCGGCGACCGCGCCCGCATGACCCGCGATCCCGAGCTGCTGGCCGAGTACGCCCGCCAGGCGCTGTCGCGGGCCATCGTCGCCCCCTACCTCGACGAGGACGCCCGCCTGCGCGCCGTCACGCTGGACCCCGAGCTGGAGCAGGAGGTGTCCACCGCGATCGTGCAGACCGCCGATGGCGAGTACCTCGCGATGGACCCCAACCGGGCGCACATGTTGGTCTCCCAGCTCGCCGATCAGGTCGAGAACGCGGGCTCGTTCGGCCGCCGGCCGGTCCTCATCTGCAGCGCCCGGGTACGCCGTCACCTCAAGCGACTTGTCGAACAGGCCTTGCCATCGTTGTCCGTCTGCGCGTACAACGAGATTGCGCCAGGCATCAGCGTCGAGACGATCGGAACGGTTAGCGCATGAATTCGCAGATGGGACCCACCTACGGCGGCCACGGCAGGCTTGCGGTTGACCCGGCGGAGCGGAGCCGCCTTCGGCAGCCATGAGTGACACCCAGACCTTCACCGGCCGCTCCCTGGAGGAGCTGCTTCCCAAGATCCGCGAGGCCCTCGGGGAGGACGCAGTCGTGGTGGCCCGCCGCGACGTCCTCGCCGGCGGCATCGGCGGCTTCTTCGCCAAGCGCGCCATCGAACTGGAGGCGCGCCCGGCGCGTCCGCGGGTCGATGTCGTCGACGAGGCCCCGGCCATGCCGCCCGCGGCCGAGCCGTACGCGCCGGAGCTCGTCGCCGAGGACCCGGCGCCGCCGCACGGCGACCCGTTCGCCGCTGCGCTGGCCCGCCTGCAGGCCGATGTCCCGCCGCCGGCGCCGGTCGAGCAGCCGGTCATCAGCGAGCACGTCTCCGAGGATCCCCGGGATGCCGAGTCCGCCCCGCCGTCGCGGGAGGACCTGGCCGCGATGCTGGCCAACAGCGTCATCGAGGACGAGGCCCCGGTCGAGCCGGCGGCGCAGCCCGCGGACGTCGCAGCGGCCGCTGAGGAGCCCCACGAGCCGGCCGTTGCCGAGCACGACGAGCCGGCCACTGCGGAGCCCCACGAGCCGGCCGTTGCCGAGCACGACGAGCCGGCCACTGCGGAGCAGCCCGAGCCCGAGGCCGTTGCCGAGCCCGAGCCGCTCGCTGCGGCCCAGCCGGAGGCCGAGGCCGCGTCGGCCGCCGAGCTCGTCCCCGTCGAGCTGCGCACGATGGCGCCCGCCGCGCCGCTGCCGGCCGACGAGGTCGCCGCGACGCCCGGCGACGTCGAGGCCCTGGTGATGCGCGGCTTCAGCCCCGCGCTGGCCGAGGAGCTGCACACCGAGGCCTCGCAGCAGCTGCCGCTCGCCGGCGGCGACCTGCAGGCGCTGCTGCGTGAGGCCATCGCCAGGCGCATCCCGATCGCCACGCCCCAGCGCGGCCCGGGCGGTGCGGTCGTCGGCTTCGTCGGCCCCAACGGTGCCGGCAAGACGCGCTGCGTCGCCCGCATGGCCACCGCCTTCGCCACGCATTCGGAGATGCGCGTCGCGTGCATCGCGCTGCGCGCCGAGGACCACGGGGCCGAGCTCATGCGCCTGCTCTCCGGCGTCCCCGTCACCGTCCACGCGGAGGACGACATCGACGCCGCGGTCGCGCGGGTCGAGTCGCTGCGCGGCAGCTCGCTCGTCCTCCTCGACACGCCCGGGGTCTCCCCGCGCGCGGAGGCCGAACGCCGCGTCCTGACCTCCGAGCTGTCACAGCTCAAGCCCGACGAGCTGCACGTGTGCGTCCCCGCGACGGTCGGCGCCGGCCCGGCCCGTGCCATCGCGGAGACCGCCCGCCAGCTCGGCGCGAGCGCGATGGCCATCACCCACGCCGACGAGACCGACGACCTGGGTGGCGTCGTGGAGTTGGCGATCACCGGCGAGCTGCCGGTCAGCTTCCTGGGCCGCGGCACCGCGGTGAACTCCGGCCTGCGCCCCGCGCACGCCGACGACCTCGCCCTGGCGCTGGTCCCATGAACGGACCGGCCCGCGGAGACCTCGTGACGGTGATCGTGCCCCAGCGCGAACGCGTCAGCGCGCGGGTCGACAACGTGGGCCAGGGGTCCTTCTCGCTGTTCGTGCTCCAGGAGCCCCGGACACCGACACCACAGCTGGTACGCGGAACCGTGTACCTCCAATTCGCCGGTCCGGAGGGGGTCGGTCGAATGCGTGGGTCGGTGGTCCGGGAAGACTTGCACCACCTGCTCTTCACCAGTCGCGGTGAGGTGCAGCTGATGTGCCGCGCCGAGGCGCTGCACGTCAACGTCACGGCGCCGATCGCGGTGCGGCAGCGGGGCGGCGCCCCCGTGGTGGCGGAGACCGTGGAGCTCAGCGGCTCCGGCATCTCGCTGACGGGGCTGTTCGACGCCGAGCTGGGCCAGCACTACGAGTTCGACCTGCAGCTGTTCCCGGCCGAGCCCGCGATCCACGGTGTCTTCCGCGTCCGGACGGCGTTGCCGGACGGCCGGGTCAACGCGACGTTCACCGACCTCGACGCCGCGGAGCGCGGCCGCCTGCTGCGCTACGTCGCCGACCGACCCACCGGGAGGGTCGCGTGAGCGACACCGCGACGGTTCCCGCCGGCCATGAGCTGAAGCTCTCCGCGCACCCGCGCGCGCAGCGCCAGATCCGCCGAGCCAAGGCCTGGGGCGGTCTCGTCGGCCTGCTGCTCACGTTCTTCGTCGCCCACCGCGCCGGGCTGGCGTTCGATGCCGCGCTGGAGCGCGCGCTGCCGGCGGCGATCGTCGGCTACGTCCTGACCTGGATCGTCGCGCTGGCCACCTGGCGGCATCTCGCCGCGGCCGAGCTCGAGGTCGCCCGCAAGAAGATCCTGGCGCGAGTGCGAGAGATGCAGGCCGAAGCAGAGGCTGATCGCCCGTGAACGTCACCGTCGTCGTCGTCCTCGAGGCGCAGCCGCAGGCCGCTCTCGAGGTGCTCAGCGCCGTCGCGGCGCTCCATGAGGATCCGCCGTTCGCGGTGGTCGTCGTGGACAACGCCTCGGTCGGCCTGGAGCATCTGACCGCCGGCCTCGAGGGGGACGTCACCGTCGTGCGCCTCGAGCAGCGCGTCAGCCCCGAGGCGGCGCAGCAGGCCGGCGTCGACGCCGCGCCCTCGGATGTCGTCGTGGTCCTCGACGGCGCGGTCTGCCCGCCGCCGGACCTGCTCGGACAACTGCTGCGTGGCGGCCTGCCCGCCACGACCAGCGACCGGCGCGCCGTGGCCTACGACCGGCGCACCCCGCCGCTGCGGGTCGCGCCCGTCGCGCTCACCCCTGCGGCCCGGCCGGTGCCGCACCTGCCGGGCGGTCTGCCGGACCTGTCGATCGTCGTCCCCACGCTGGACGCCACGAGCGAGCGCACGCGCCGCTGCCTGCGCGCGCTGCAGGAGAACACCGACGTCGCCCACGAGCTGATCGTCGTCGACAACGGCAACCCGCCCCAGGGGTTCAGCGCCCCCGTGAACTCCGGGCTGCGCGCCGCCCGCGGGACCTATGCGGTCGTCTGCAACGACGACGTCGA
>CAYUDT010000232.1:0-4613 GCA_964443695.1 uncultured Conexibacter sp.
TCGCCTGCCCGTTCGACGCGATCACGATGGGCCAGGACTTCGAGATGTCCGACTATCACCGCTCCGATCTCATCTTCACCAAGGAGATGCTGCTGGCGGAGCCCCTCGAGCGCACCCCGCTGCGCGCCGAGGGCGAGTAGCGGGCCACGACCTCGCGGAGCCGCGGCACCGCGGCACCGCCGTAGATCGCGGCGTCGTCGGCGGGGCCGTCGGTGAAGCCCGGAAGGGCGCGCGGGCTGGCGTAGCGCCGCAGCGCGGCCGTGAGCTCGCCGAGGTCCGCAGCCGGTCCCTGCGCCGTGACCAGGAACTCGGGCGCGATCGGGCCGAGCACGCCCATGCCCTTGTGGGGCCGCCGCAGCGCAGCGCCGAGGTGGCGGATGTCGACGCTGGTGATCTGCGTCTCGGCGACGGTCTCCAGCAGCCTGTCGAGCGCGCGGGGCGTGAGCATCGCGACGAGGCGCCCGGCGCGGGGCTCGGTGGTGCTGACGTCCTCGTGCAGGTGGACGACGTCGGCGGGGCGCTTGCAGCCGACGGAGTCCAGCTCGGGACCGAGCGCCCGCAGCGGCTCGAGCAGCGTCGTGGCGGTATCGGGGTCCGGGTCGGCGATGACCACCTCGACGCGCACCCGGTCGCCGTGGATGCGCAGCATCGAGGTGACGCTGTCGGGCACGTACCTGGTCCACTGGTTCCAGGCGTGCAGCACCTCGTGCGCCAGCGTGATGTCGTAGGTCAGCGTCCCCGCGTGGACGTGGGGCAGCGGGCGCAGCTGCAGCTCGATCGCGGTGACCCGGCCGAATCGGCCTGCGTCGGCGCCGCGCAGCGCCCAGAACAGGTCGGGGTGGTGTGTCGCGTCGGCGTGGTGCAGGGCACCGTCGGCCGTGATGATCTCGATCCCCGTGACCGCGTCGGCGGCCAGGCCGACGCTGCGCGCGTACCAGTTGAGCCCGCCGGCGAGCACCTCGCCGACGACGTTGGCGTCCGGGTCGGTGCCGTGGGGTGCGGCCAGGCCGAGGCCGGAGGCCAGCGGGACGACGTCGGCCCACGTCGCCTCGGCGCAGATGCGGGCGATGTGCGTCTCGGGGTCGATGATGGTGGTCATGGCGGTGGAGCCTGCGCCCCCGGCGGCGGCGCGGCCATGGATTCGATCGTCGACGAATCCACGGGCGGCGCGGGTCTGCGTGATCACGCCCGTTGCAACGCGGCGGCCCGGCCCGTGTGACGGGGCAAGTGGCGAAATCGTCAGGATTCGAGGAGGATCGAATCGACGGACAGGCACCCTGCCGCGCCGCAGGGTGTGCGCACCATGCGACTGCTCTCCATCGACCACGTCTCCTTCAACGTCGCCGACCGCGCCACGTCCCTGGACTGGTACGCCTCGGTGCTGGACCTCCGCCGGCCGGCCCGCACGCTCGGACCGCCCGACGAGCCGACGTTCCTCGGGCCGCTCGGCTCGCGCGTCGCCCTGTTCGGCGACCGCGCTCCCGGGCTGCGCCACGTCGCCCTGCGCACCGACCGGGCGGCGCAGTTGCTCGTCGTCGCGCGGCTGGACAGCCTCGGCATCCCCTACGTCGAGGAGACCCACGGCGACCACCTGTCCGTCTACGTGAAGGACCCCGACGGCGCGACCCTGGAAGTCATGACCTGATGGTGCGCTTCGTCCTCACGGTCGAGGACCTGGGCCGGATGCGCTTCGCGATCTCCCCGCTGTGGGAGACCTCGATGTCGCTGACGGCCCTGCGCGACCCCGCGTCCGCCGCGCTGCACCTGCCCTACCTGCGGCGCCTCAGCGGTCGGCTGGACGGCGTGCCGCTGGCGCCGGTCGTGGCGCTCGTGCCCACCCGCGGATACCGCCCGGACTTCCTGACCCCACCGCCGTCCGGGCCGCTGGGCCACATCGAGGACGACCTGCAGGCGATGCGCCGCACGCCGCTGAAGCAGGTGCGCCGGGAGATGGCGATCTTCGCCGAGGAGCATCCGGAGGTCGCGGTGCCGGAGGCCTGGCAGACGCAGACGCGCCAGGCGCTCCTCGGCGCAGCCGACACGCTGGAGGCCTACTGGGGCCGGGCCCTGGCCGAGGTCTGGCCGCGGATCCGCGCCCTTCTCGACGCGGACATCGCCCACCGGGCCCGGCGCCTGGCCAACGGTGGTCCGGCCGCGCTGTTCGCCGACCTGCATCCCGACGTGAGCTGGGGCGCCGACCACATCGACGTCGTCAACCGGCGCGACGCGACCATCGCGCTGGAGGGCCGGGGCCTCGTGCTCATGCCGTCTGTGTTCCAGTGGGAGCGCCCCGCGATGATCGACCTGCCGCCCTGGCAGCCGACGCTGATCTACCCCGCACGTGGCGTCGGGACGTTGTGGGACGAAGGGCGCTCGGCACCGGACGGCGTGGCCCGGCTGCTCGGCGCGGGGCGCGCGTCGGTGCTGGCCGCGCTGGAGGCACCCCGCTCGACGACCGAGCTCGCGCAGGCGCTGGACCTCGGCGCGGCGACCGTGTCCCACCACCTCGGCGTGCTGCGCGACGCGGGGTTGCTGAGCACGGCGCGCGCGGGCAAGGTCGTGCTCTACTCACGCACGCCGCTGGGCGACGCGCTGATCGGCGGGGCCGGACCGTAAGCCGCCGCCGGCGGCGCCGTTGGACGGGCATGAGCAAGAACTTCTGGATCGCGATGTTCGCCGTCGACGCCATCATCATGGGCGTCCTGATCTACGTCTTTGCGATGTAGCGCAGGATTTCGTCGCCGGACCGATGAGTCCCGTGGCGGTCGCTCGTCCTAGGGACATGCAAGCCACCACGTCCTCCATCACCAAGATCGCCAACGTCGTCATCCCCGTCCGCGACGTCGACGGTCAGATCGCCTTCTACACCGAGAAGCTCGGCTGCGAGCTCATCTCCGACACGCCGTTCGGCGGCGACTACCGCTGGGTCGAGGTCGCCTTCCCGGGCAACGAGACCCACATCGCGATCGCCCCTCCCGCCCCCAACGGCACGGCGGGCAACCGCGAGACCGGCATCTGCCTGAGCACCAACGACGTCGAGGCCACGCACGCCGCCCTGCGCGACGCCGGCGTCGACGTGGACGCTGAGATCTCCCGCATGGGCGCTCCCGTCCCGGACATGTTCTGGCTGCGCGACCCGGAGGGCAACGTCCTCCTGGTCGTCCAGGCCGACGTCGCCACCGCCTAGCTGCCCCGTCTCACGTGTGTCGATTCCCGCACGTGCGCCCGTGCGGGGATCGACGCAGGCCGGGCGGCGCGGGTGCCCAGCGCGGGGCGTGACGAAAACCGCACGCACGCGCGTCGCAAAGGCGACACACCTTTCTCGCAAAGCGGGGCGACCTGGTGGTGGAGTCGTCACAGCCGTTCGCGCAACGCTCCGGCGGTGCCTCGACCGCTCGCGATCATCGCCACCAAGGCCGCTGAACAGAACGGCTTCCTGACCCTCGCCGACCTCGACCAGCTCGGGTGGGGACGCGGAAGCGTCGCGCGCCTGGTCAAGCACGGCGTCCTGCAACGCGAGCACTCCGGGACCTATTCGTTCGGCCACCCCAACCGCTCGCGCGTAGGACGCTGGCACGCCGCCGTCCTCGCCGGTGGACCCGGCGCGGTGCTCTCGCACCGAAGCGCGGCCCGGCTCTGGGGGTTTGTCCGCTGGGAGGGCGCCGCTCCGGACATCATCGTGGCCAAGAGCAAGACGCTCACGCAGACGGCAGTCGCAACCCATCGGTGCCGCTTTCTCGAGGAGGACGTCGTCGAGATCAACGGGATGCGGGTGACGACGCCGATGCGCACGCTTGTCGACCTCGCCGATGTCGTACCGGAGCGCGTGCTCGCGGACGCCTTCGACCAAGCGATGCTGCTGGCGCTGTATGACCAGACAGCCCTGGACGACGTGCTCGCCCGGGCGCGCGGCAGACGAGGACTGCGAAAGCTGCGAAGGGTGCTGGCCGACCTCACCGATTCCCCGAGGCCCTTCGAGTCCGGGCTCGAGCGTCTGGCGTTTCGGATCCTCGTGGATCACGGGCTGCCGGCGCCGGAGGTCAACGTTCGCATCGAAGTGGCACCCGGGCGGTATCGGCGTGCCGACCTCTACTACCGCGACCTTCGGCTGGTCATCGAGGTCGACGGACCGCACCACCGGCTTCCGCACCGCCGACGCAAGGACATGGTCCGCGACACGGAACTCGCCGGGGTGGGCGACCACGTCGAGCGTTTCTCCGACACGCTCATCATGAGCGACCCCGCCGGGTTCGCGGCCGCGGTCGCGGCCGCCCGAGAGCAGCGCGCGCAGGCTCTCGGGCGCCGCGTGGCGTGACACGCGCCGCGAGGTGTGTCGAGTTCCGCGCGGGGGCCCGTGCGCAAATCGACGCGCCTCGTGGGCGCGGGCCGGCCCGGGCGGGTGTGTCGAGTTCCGCGCGCGGGCCCGTGCGCAAACCGACGCGCCTCGTGGGCACGGGCCGGCCCGGGCGGGTGTGTCGAGTTCCGCACGCGGGCCCGTGCGCAAACCGACGCGCCTCGTGGGCACGGGCCGGCCCGGGCGGGTGTGTCGAGTTCCGCACGCGGGCCCGTGCGCAAACCGACGCGCCTCGTGGGCACGGGCCGGCCCGGGCGGG
>CAYUDT010000233.1:0-4533 GCA_964443695.1 uncultured Conexibacter sp.
CGGCGAGCTCGCGCTCGACCCGGCGCTGCATGCGCTCGGTCAGCGCGTCGCGGGGCCGCTGGACGCCGGGCAGGTCGACCAGGATGAGCTGCGTGTCGTGGGTCGTGGAGACCCCGCGGATGGCCCGACGCGTCGTCTGCGGCTTGTCGGAGACGATCGCGACCTTACGGCCGACCATCGCGTTGACGAGCGTCGACTTGCCGACGTTCGGCCGCCCCGCCAGCGCGATGAAACCCGCCCGGGTGCCGGTCGAGGCGGTCACCAGCTGAGGATCTCCGCCTGGAGCGCGAGCATCTCGCCGTCGTCGACCTCGTGGTCCATGCCCGTGAGGTGCAGGACGCCGTGGACGATCGCCTCGCGCAGGTCGGTGGTGTGCTCGGGGCAGATCACGACGTCGCCGAGCTCGCGCGCCTCCGGTGGCAGGCCGGTGTCGCCGAGCTCGTCGATCGGGAAGCTCAGCACGTCGGTCGGGCCCTGCTTGCCGCGGTGCTCGGCGTTGAGCTCGGCGATGCGCGACGCGTCGACGAACTCGATCGCGACGTGGCCGGCGTCGACGCCGGCGCTGGCCGCCGCGAGGGCGGCCAGGCGCTCGATCTCGGCCTGCGGCGGGGCGTCCGCGGCATGCCCGATGACCTCCACGTCCAGCATCGCGACGCGGGCCGTCAGGCCCGCTTGCGGTCCGCCGGGCGCAGGCCCGGGGCCTGGCTGGCGGCGTGCTCGTCGTAGGCCTCGACGATGCGCTGGACCAGCCGGTGGCGCACGACGTCGTCGCCGCCGAAGCGGATGAAGTCGACGCCCTCGACCTGCTGGAGGATGTCGCGGACGACGATGAGCCCCGACTGCTGGTCGCGCGGCAGGTCGACCTGGGTGATGTCCCCCGTGACGACCATCTTCGAGCCGAATCCCAGACGCGTCAGGAACATCTTCATCTGCTCGGGCGTCGTGTTCTGCGCCTCGTCGAGGATGATGAAGCTGTCGTTGAGCGTCCGGCCGCGCATGAACGCCAGCGGCGCGACCTCGATGACGCCCTTCTCCAGGAAGGTCGCGACCTTCTCCGGCTCGAGCATGTCGTTGAGCGCGTCGAACAGCGGGCGCAGGTACGGGTCGATCTTGGCCATCAGGTCGCCCGGCAGGAATCCCAGCCGCTCGCCGGCCTCCACGGCCGGGCGCGTCAGGATCACGCGGCTGACCTCCTTGCGGCTGAGTGCCGCAGCGGCCGCCGCGACGGCCAGGAAGGTCTTGCCGGTACCGGCGGGGCCGATGCCGAACGTGATCGTGTTGCGCCGGATCGAGTCGACGTAGCGCTTCTGGTTGACCGACTTGGGGGCGACCCTGGTGGACCGGTGACGCCAGACGACGTCGTCGAGGATCTCCTGCGGTCGCTCGTGCTGTCCTAGCGCCGACCCCACCGTGTGGACGGTGCCCGTGTCGATCGGATGGCCCTTGGTCGCAAGGTCCGAGAGCTCCCGGACCATCGTCGCGGCGGCCGCCACGGCCTCCGCCTCGCCGTCGAGCGTGACGAGGTTGCCCCGCAGGAACAGCTGACACGTGACGCTCTGCTCCAGGGCGCGCAGGATGGTGTCGTCGCTGCCGCTCAACGCGGCAGCCACGTCGTTGGATACCTCGATCTGCCGCCGCATCACTCCCATTTCTGTCAAGCGGGACCCGCCTCCGACGGCGCGGTCGCCTCTTGCAGGCCGCGCGTCATGAGCCGTCTCCGGCACCCGCAAGGGTTGCACGAACCAGGGCCTGGACGCGTTTGCCGTCGGCGCGTCCGGCCACCTTTGCCATGGCTGCCTTCATCACCAGCCCCATCTGGTTTGACTCCGTGGCGCCGCTCTCGGCGACCGCCTCGGTGACGATCTGCTGCAGCTCCTCGTCGGAGAGCTCGGCCGGCAGGTAGACGGAGATGATCTCGGCCTCGGCCTCCTCGGCCACGGCGAGGTCCTCACGTCCGCCGTCGCGGAACGCCTTCGCGGCTTCGACCCGGCGCTTGCGCTCCCGCTTGAGCACGGCCAGTTCGTCTCCGGCGCCTTCCTTGGCGTCCTTCTGGAGCTCGGAGAGCACGAGGCGCAGCGCGCCGACACGGTCCTTCTCACCCGCCTTCATCGCGGTGGTGAGATCGGACTTCACGGTGTCAGCCAGCGTCATGCCTGACCGATGATAGAAGCCCGGCGGACGTCTCCCCGCGGATCGTCCTCCGAAGCAGGGTCAGAGCTCGAGTTCGAGCGTCTGCCCGAGGACGGGCCGGCCCCCGAAGAGCGTGTGCTCCTCCTCGTGGGTCTGGACGAACCCGAGGCGGTCGTAGATGCGCCGCGCGGAGGTCAGCGGCGCGTTGGTCCAGAGCACCAGCCTGCCGTAGCCGGCGCGGCGCGCGAACGCGACGCACTCCTCGACCAGCCGGGTGCCGACGCCCAGTCCGCGTGCGCTCGGCTCGACGAGCAGCAGCCGGATCCTCGCGGTGGACCGGTCATCGGCGACGCAGAGGATGCTGCCGGCGGGGGCCCCGTCGACCTCGGCGATCCAGCAGGCCTCCCGTGCCGCATCGTGGTCGGCGGCGAAGTCCGCGAGGACCTTCGCGCAGAGCGCCTCGAAGCCGAAGCCCCAGCCGTACTCGCGCTGGTACAGGTCCCCGTGGCGCATGAGGATCCAGCCGAGCTCGCCGGCGCGCGGCCCGCGCAGCACCACGGTGCGCATGCCGGCCCGCTCGTCGCCCAGCAGCGTCCGCACCCGGCCCATGGCGTCCACCAGGTCGACCTGCTCGGCCTCGTTGAGCCTGTCGAGGACGAAGCGCCCCAGCGCCCGTGCCTCGTCCTCGAGCTCCCGGAAGGCCTTCCGCCCGGTGGCGGTCAGCTCGACCGACTGACGCCGGGCGTCCCCGTCGACCTTGCCCCGGCTGATGGCGCCCGCCGCCTCCAGCCGGGCGAGCAGCCGGCTCAGGTACCCGGCGTCCATGCCCAGCGTCGAACGCAGCTCGGCCACCGCGCCGACGCCGCTGCCGAGCTCGTAGATGACCCGGGCCTCTGGCAGCGACCACGACGTGCCGTGCAGGTTGGCCTCGAACGCCCCGGCCCAGCGCGTGTGGAACCGATTGAAGGCCCGCAGCGCTGCCACCCGCTCCTCGATCATTGACGGACCCTATCAATGATTCTGTTGACTCAGTCAACGAACACAAGGCTCAAGGTGCCAGGCACCCTGAGGGTTGAGGGTTGTGGTGGTGTGGGCGCGGGCGGGCCGAGGCGCGTCGGCCGTCTACTCGTCCAGCCCGGGCGGGTGCCCGAGCTGGCCCAGCTCGGACCCGTCGCGGCCGAAGACGAGCTCGACGTTCCAGTCGATCAGCAGGCGCAGTCGCCGCTTGACGCCGGGCAGCATCGCCAGGTGGTAGGTGCGGGCCAGCAGCCACGCCGGGCGCCCGCGCCAGCGGATGCCGAGCGTCTCGGCCACGGCCTCCCCACGGCCCATGTCGACGAACACGCCCTTGGTCTTGTACTTGAAGGGCTTGACCTTGCCGGTGCCCACGGCCGCGGCGACGTTGCGGGCGACGAGCCGGCCCTGCCGGATCGCGTGCTGCGCGGTCGGCGGACACGGGCTGCCCTTGCGTGCCGGGTCCGGGACGGCGGCGGCGTCGCCGATGGCCCAGACGTCGTCGTGGCCCTCCACGCGCATCGTGGGGTCGACGACGATCCGCCCGCCCTTGTCGAGCGGCAGGCCCAGCGCGGAGACGACCGGGCCGGGCTTGACGCCGGCGGTCCAGACGACCATGCGACACGGGACGACCTCGCCGCCCTTGAGGACGGCGGTCGACTCGGTCACGGCGTCCAGCGTCGTGTTCAGGCGCACCTCGATGCCCCGGGAGCGCAGCTCGCGCTGGGCGAACTCCGCCAGCGGCGGCGAGATCTCGGGCATGACCCGGTCCTGCGCCTCCACGAGGATGAAGCGGACGCCGTGGGTGCGGCAGCGCGGGTACAGGTCCAGGACGTCGGCCGCGAAGTCCTGCAGCTCGGCCAGGCCCTCCAGCCCGGCGTAGCCCGCCCCGACGAAGACGTAGGTCAGCCACGCCTCGCGCTCGGCCGGGTCGTCGGCCGCCTCGGCGATCTCCAGCGAACGCAGCAGCCGGTTGCGCAGGGCGATCGCCTCCGGCAGCGCCTTGAAGCCGATCGCGTGCTCGGCCAGGCCGGGGATCGGCAGCGTCCGCGACACCGAGCCCAGCGCGACGATCAGCTGGTCGTACTTCAGCGCGTCGACCTTGCCCTCGGGCCCGCAGACGCTGAGCACCTTCGCCGCCGGATCGTTGCCGGTCACGGTCCCCACGCGCAGATCGGTGGCGCGCAGCTCCTCGCGCAGCGGGACGACGACGTGCCGAGGGTCCAGCGTCCCCGCGGCCGCGCCCGGCAGCAGCGGCGCGTAGAGCATGAAGTTCGTCTCGGAGACGAGCGTCACCCTCGCGGCGTGCGCGGGCAGGACCTTCTCCAGCGTGCGGGCGGCGTAGAAGCCGCCGAACCCGCCGCCGGCGATGACGATGTCCCAGGCCAC
>CAYUDT010000234.1:0-4517 GCA_964443695.1 uncultured Conexibacter sp.
CGTGCTTGGGGACGCGGAACAGGTTCTTCTTGGCCTGCTCGACGCCCTTCTGGATCGCCAGCGGGACCTCGTTGGCCTTGCCGTAGCCAACGCCGACGACGTCCTTCTCGTCACCCACCACGACGAGCGCGGTGAAGGAGAAGCGACGGCCGCCCTTGACGACCTTCGCGACGCGGTTGATCTCGACGACCCGCTCCTGCAGGTCCAGGCCGACCTGCGACACGGTGCGGTCGATGGTCTGCTCGATGCTCATACGGTGAGCCCTCCCTCGCGCACGCCCTCGGCGAACGCCTTGACACGGCCGTGGTACTGGTAGCCGCCACGGTCGAAGACGGCGGACTCGACGCCGGCGGCCTTCGCCCGCTCGGCGAGGCGCTTGCCCAGGGCGTCGGCCTGCTCCAGCGGCTTCATGCCACGGACATCGGCCTCGGTCCACGACACCGCCGCCAGCGTGTGGCCGGAGAGGTCGTCGATGAGCTGCGCGGAGATCCCGCGGTTGGAACGGAACACGCTGATGCGCGGACGCTCGGCCGTGCCGGACACCTTGGCCCGGACACGACGGCGGCGCTGCAGGCGCTTCTGGTTTGGGGTCTTGACGCTCATGCGCGCTTACCAACCTTGCGAGCGACGTACTCGCCCTCGTAGCGGATGCCCTTGCCCTTGTAGGGCTCCGGCGGACGCTGCTTGCGGATGATCGCGGCGATCTCGCCGACAGCCTGCTTGGAGATGCCGCTGACCACGATGCGCGTGGGCTGCGGGACCTCGAAGGTGATGCCGTCCGGTGCCTTGATGGACACCGGGTGCGAGTAGCCGAGCGCGAGCTCAAGGTCCTTGCCCTTGAGCGCCGCGCGGTAACCGACGCCCTGGATCTCCAGGGTCTTGGTGTAGCCCGCCGTGACGCCCTCGACCATGTTCGCGACCAGCGAACGGGTCAGGCCGTGCAGCGCGCGGTGCTCGCCACGGTCCGTGGGCCGCGTGACGAGCAGCTCGTCGCCCTCGTGGGTGACGGTGATGTCGCGGTGGACGCGCTCGAAGAGCTCGCCCTTGGGGCCGTTGACGGTCACGCGCTCGGGCTCGATCGAGATCGAGACGCCGGCGGGGACGGGGATGGGCTTCCTACCGATGCGGGACATGACTCACCAGACGAACGCCACGACCTCGCCACCGATGCCCGCCTGGCGGGCCTCGTGACCGGTCATGACGCCCTTGGACGTCGAGACGATTGCCGTGCCCATGCCGCCCTGGACCTTCGGGATGGCGCCCACGTGGACGTAGCGCCGCTGGCCGGGACGGGACACGCGCTTCAGGCCGGAGATGGCCGAGCGACGATCGTCGGTGTACTTGAGCTGGATGCGGAGCACCTCACCCGGATGGGCCGCGTTGGGCGCCTCGACCTCGAAGCCGGAGATGTAGCCCTGCTCCTTGAGGATGCGGGACAGCTCCTTCTTGAACTTCGACGACGGGATGTCCACGGTGCCATGGGCCGCGTGGATGCCGTTGCGGATGCGCGTGAGGTAGTCGGCGACAGGATCGGTCATCGACATGTGATCACCAACTGCTCTTCGTCATACCGGGGATGTAGCCGTTGTGCGCCATCTCGCGAAGGCAGATGCGGCACAGGCCGAACTTGCGATACACCGAACGGGCGCGGCCGCAGCGGCGGCAGCGGGTGTACTCACGGGTGGAGTACTTGCTGCCCCGGGCCTGGCGCACCTTCTGGGACGTCTTGGCCATGCGTCAGGCCTCCTCGGAGTTGTCGGAAACGAACGGGTTGTTCTCCTTGGAGAACGGCATGCCCAGCGCCTCGAGCAGCGCGTAGGCCTCGGCGTCGGTCTTGGCCGTGGTCGTGATGGTCACGTCCAGGCCGCGCACGGCGTCGATGGCGTCGTAGTCGATCTCCGGGAAGATCGTCTGCTCGCGCACGCCCATGGAGTAGTTGCCCCGGCCGTCGAACGACGTCGGCTTCAGGCCGCGGAAGTCGCGGACGCGGGGAAGCGCGATCGCCGTCAGGCGGTCGAGGAACTCGTAGGCACGCTCACGGCGCAGGGTCACCGACGCGCCGACCGGCATCTCCTCGCGCACCTTGAACTGCGCGATGGACTTGCGGGCACGGCGGATGTTCGGCTGCTGGCCGGCGATCGTCGCCAGCTGCTGCATCGCGTTCTCCAGGACCTTGGAGTCCTGCTTGGCCTCGCCAAGACCCATGTTCAGGGTGATCTTCGTGATCCTCGGCGCCTGCATCGGCGTCGAGTACCCGAAGCGCTCGATGAGCTGCTGCTTGATCTCTTCGTTGTACTTCGTCTTCAAACGGGCCATTGCACTCAGTCCAGCTTCGTCCCGGAACGACGGGTCACCCGGTTGCGGACGCCACCCTCGCGGGAGACCCCCAGGCGCGTGGGCTTCTTGTCCTTCGGGTCGATCAGCATGACGTTGGAAACGTGGATCGGACCCTCCTTCTCCACCACGCCGGCCTCGGCGTTGGGGTTCAGTGCGGAGGGCTTCTGGTGGCGCTTGACGATGTTGACGCCCTCGACGAACACGCGGTCCTTCTTGGGTTCAACGCGCAGGACCTTGCCGGTCTTGCCCTTGTCCTTGCCACTGACGACGACGACCTCGTCGTCGCGACGGATCTTGATGCCCATGGGTCAGAGCACCTCCGGGGCGAGCGACACGATCTTCATGAAGTTGCGATCACGCAGCTCACGCGCGACGGGGCCGAAGATGCGGGTCCCGCGCGGGTTGTTCTGCGCGTCGATGATCACGGCGGCGTTCTCGTCGAAGGAGATGTAGGTGCCGTCCTCGCGCCCGAACTCCTTCTTCGTGCGCACGACGACGGCCTTGACGACCTCGCCCTTCTTGACCGCACCCTGGGGGTTGGCCTGCTTGACCGTCGCGGTGATGATGTCCCCGACACCGGCGTAGCGGCGCTTGCTGCCGCCCTGCACGCGGATGCAGAGGATCTCGCGGGCGCCGCTGTTGTCGGCGACCTTGAGACGGGTCTCGTTCTGGATCACTTGGCACGCTCCAGCACGGCATCGAGCTTCCAGCGCTTGGTGGCGCTCATCGGCCGGCACTCGACGACGCGGACGGTGTCGCCGGTGTTGGCGTCGTTGTCCTCGTCGTGGGCGTGCAGGGTCACCGACGAGCGCACGATCTTCTCGTAGCGCCGGTGACGACGGGCCACGTCGATGCGGACCGTGATCGTCTTGTCGGCCTTGTCGGAGGTCACGACGCCCTGGCGCACCTTCGCGCGCCCGGGGCCATGCTCCGGCTTCGGGGTGCCCTCGCCCTTCGGCTGGGCAGCCTTCTTCTCACGCTCCTGCTTGCGGCGGCGCGAGCGCGCGGCGGCCTTCGCCTTGCGCGCGGCATCGCGCTCCTCCTGCGTGGCAGCACGACGCACGCCGCGACGGGCGCGGGCCGCAGCCTTGCGCTCCTTCGGGGTCGCCGGAGCGACCGGCTCCGCCGGAGCGGCCTCGGCCTCGGGGGCCTCAGCTTCAGCCGCGGGGGCCTCCTCGGTCGCCTCAGCGGCGGCCTCGGTGGGCTCCTCGACGACCGCGGTCTCCTCGGCGGGAGTCTCTTCGGGGGTCTCGTCAGCCATCTCTTACTTCCCGTTGACGTCCAGGCCCCGCTCGCGCGCAACGGTGAGCGCGCGGGCCAGGTCCCTCTTGGTGGATTTGAGGCCGGCGGTGTTCTCCAGCTCGCCCGTGGCGTGCTGGAAGCGCAGGCCGAACAGCTCCTTGCGAGCCGTGGCGATGTTCTCGAGGAGCTCCTTGTCCTCGAGATCGCGCAGCGTCTTGGCGTCGGTCGACATCTACTGACCGCCCTCTCGCATCACGAACTTGGTCTTGATCGGCAGCTTGCGGCCGGCGAGGCGGATCGCCTCACGGGCCAGCGGCTCCGGCACGCCGGCGAGCTCGAACATGACGCGGCCCGGCTTGACGACCGCGACCCAGCCCTCCGGGTTGCCCTTGCCGGAACCCATGCGGGTCTCGGCGGGCTTCTTGGTGACGGACTTGTCCGGGAAGACGTTGATCCAGACCTTGCCGCCACGCTTGATCTTGCGGGTCATGGCGATACGGGCGGCCTCGATCTGGCGGTTGGTCAGCCAACCGGCCTCGAGGGCCTTCAGCCCGTACTCACCGAACTGGATCTCGGTCTGGCCACGGGACAGGCCCGCGCGGCGACCGCGGTGCACCTTGCGGTGCTTGACGCGCTTGGGCGACAGCATCAGCGACCACCGCCCTGCGGACCGCGACCACGGCCACCGCCGCCACCGCCGCCGTAGCCACCGCCGCCACCCTGGCCGCCGCGGCCGCCACGGCCACCGCCGCCGCCACCGCCGCCGCCCTGGCCACCGCGACCGCCGCGGCCACGACCACGCCCGTCGCGGCCGTCACGGCCACCACGGTTGTCGTCCTGGCGCGCCGGCGAGGGCGCCTCGAGCTCGGTCAGGTCAGCGCCGGTGTAGCCCTCGGGCATGATCTCGCCCTTGTTGATCCAGCACTTGACGCCGATGC
>CAYUDT010000235.1:0-4512 GCA_964443695.1 uncultured Conexibacter sp.
GACCTACCAGTTCCACCTCATCGACACGCCCGGCCACGTCGACTTCACCTACGAGGTCAGCCGCTCGCTGGCCGCCTGCGAGGGGGCGCTGCTCGTGGTGGACGCCAGCCAGGGCGTCGAGGCCCAGACGCTGGCCAACACCTACCTCGCGGTGGACGCCGGCCTGGAGCTGATCCCCTGCCTCAACAAGATCGACCTGCCGGGCGCCGAGCCCGAGCGCGTCGCCGAGGAGGTTTCCGAGCTGCTCGGCGACGACCCCGACGACATCAAGCGGATCTCCGGCAAGACGGGGGAGGGCGTCGAAGCCGTCCTCGAGGAGCTCGTCCAGCGCGTCCCGCCGCCGCAGGGCGACCCCGACGCACCCCCGCGCGCCCTGATCTTCGACTCCGAGTTCGACCAGTACCGCGGCGTCATCGCCTACATCCGCGTCGTCGACGGCATCTTCAAGAAGGGCGAGGCCATCCGGGCGATGGCCGCGGGCACCGAGGCGGACATCGACGACATCGGCTTCTTCACGCCGAAGATGATCTCCGCGGACCAGCTCGGCCCGGGCGAGGTCGGCTACCTCATCACCGGCCTGAAGGACGTCACCCAGCTGCGCGTCGGCGACACGCTGACCTCCAGGCGCAAGGGCGCTGAGGAGGCCCTGCCCGGCTACCAGGACGTCAAGCCGATGGTGTTCTCGGGGATGTATCCCATCGACGGCGACGACTATCCCGACCTGCGCGACGCCCTGGAGAAGCTGACGCTCAACGACGCGGCCCTGGAGTGGGAGCCCGAGACGTCCGACGCGCTGGGCTTCGGCTTCCGCGTCGGCTTCCTGGGCCTGCTGCACATGGACATCGTCCGTGAGCGCCTGGAGCGCGAGTACGGCCTGGACCTCATGACGACCATGCCGTCGGTGGGGTACGAGGTCGAGCTGACCACCGGTGAGGTGCTGATGGTCCACGCGCCGTCGGCCTTCCCGGACCCCACGCGCGTCAAGGAGATCCGCGAGCCGTACGTGCGCGCGTCCATGCTCATGCCCAAGGAGTACGTGGGCAACGTGATGGAGCTCTGCCAGGAGAAGCGCGGCGAGCACGCGGGCATGCACTACCTGTCCGCCGACCGCGTGCAGCTGGAGTACGACCTGCCGCTGGGCGAGATCGTCCTGGACTTCTTCGACCAGCTGAAGTCGCGGACGAAGGGCTACGCGTCGCTGGACTACGAGATCACCGGCATGCGCGCCGGCAACCTCGTCAAGCTCGACGTGCTGCTGGCCGGCGACGCGGTCGACGCGCTGGCGATGCTCGTCCACCGCGACAAGGCCCAGGCCCTCGGCCGCACGCTCGCCGAGAAGCTGCGCGAGAAGATCCCGCGCCAGCAGTTCGACGTGCCCATCCAGGCGGCCATCGGGTCGCACATCATCGCGCGCGAGACCGTGCGCGCCTTCCGCAAGGACGTCACCGCCAAGTGCTACGGCGGCGACATCTCCCGCAAGCGCAAGCTGCTGGAGCGCCAGAAGGAGGGCAAGAAGCGGATGAAGCAGGTCGGTCGCGTGGAGGTGCCCCAGGAGGCGTTCCTGGCGGTCCTCGAGCTCGGCGACAGCTGAGCCTTCACGCTTCTCTCACGCAACCTGGCGCTCTGTCGCGCCGTTGACAGAGGCAGTGGCACGCCAGTGACACCCTCCGCCGAGGTCCACCGCTACCTTTCCCCGACCTATGCGCCGCCTTCTGATCCCGTGCACGCTGCTGCTGTGCATCCTGCTCGCCCCAACCGTGGCCCAGGCCAAGCCTGTCCTGGGCATCGCCGACAACAAGCCTGAGACGTTCCTCGACAAGCGCCTCACCGACCTGCACCTGAAGTACGCCCGGATCAACATCCCGTGGGACGTCCTGCAGGATCCCAACACGCTGCCGACGGTCGACTCCTGGATGGCCGCCGCCAAGCTGGCGGGCATGAAGCCGCTGGTGTCCTTCGACCGCTCGCGCCGCGCGGCGTACAAGACCAAGAAGCCCAGCTCGGCCGAGATGACCAAGGCGCTGAAGGGCTGGCGCGCCCGCTGGTCGGGCCAGATCAAGGAGGTCTCGGTCTGGAACGAGCCCAACCAGAAGAACGTGAAGGCCGCGACAGCCGCGAAGTGGTGGCTGGCGATGCGCAAGTCCTGCCCGACCTGCACGGTCCTCCCGGGCGAGCTCGTCGACCGGGGCAACGCCATCAAGTGGGCCAAGGACTTCGAGAAGGCCGCCAAGCGCTCGGCGGCGATCTGGCCGCTGCACGCCTACGTCGACGCCAACAACCTGACCAACAAGTCGACGAAGGCCTTCCTGAAGGCGGTCAAGGGCAAGCTCTGGCTGACGGAGACCGGCGGCGTCGTCTCCCGCTCCAACCCGACGGTGCGCTTCAAGGGCTCCGGCGTCGCGTTCCAGACGAAGGCGACCGACTACCTGCTCAACAAGCTGACCAAGAACCAGCCGCGCCTGCAGCGCATCTACATCTACTCGTGGAGCCCGGGCTCGGGTGACGTCAACTGGGACTCCGGCCTGGTCGGGCCCGACAACACCGGGCGTCCGGCGCTGAACGTCGTGCGCAAGTACCTGGGCATGGGGCCGATCGACCTCGCGGCCCCGATCACGCCGACGAGCTGAGGCAACCGGACATCGGGACTTGCGCTTCGGAAACAGAAGCGCAATAGTGCTTCGGTATGCGAAGCACAACCGACGTCCGCCTGCAACCGCGGACACCGCCCTACAGCGATGGGGTGGCGTCCGCGCTGAGCCGGCTGATGGGCGGGGTCGAGCAGGAGCCGCTGGCCCTGTTTCGCACCATCGCCCATCACGAGGTCCTGCTGGACCGCTTCCGGCAGCTCGGCAGCACGCTCCTGTCCTTCGGTCGCCTGCAGGCCCGCGACCGTGAGCTCGTCATCCACCGCACGACCGCCCGCTGCGGCGCCGCTTATGAGTGGGGCGTCCACGCCACGGTCTTCGGCCCGCAGGTCGGCGCGGACGCCGCCTGGCTGAAGGCCACGTGGTCGGGCGACGCCGACGACCCGGCGTTCACCGGCCGTGACGGGCTGCTGGCCCGCATGGTCGACGAGCTGCACGACGGCGGCGCCCTCAGCGCGGACACCTACGCGCAGCTGGCGGGCGCGTACACCCCCGACGAGCTCATCGAGCTGGTCTGCCTGACCGGCATGTACCACCTGGTCAGCTTCCTCTGCGGGGCGTTCGCGATCACCCCGGAGCCGTGGGCCGCGAACCCTCCGACTTGACGCCGCGACCGAAGTTGTACGAACGTACCCGTTCATGGGAGGGGTTCGCTCACGCCTCGCGGCGCTCGCCGTGGGGCTGCTCGCTGTCGTCGTGTCACCAGGGTCCGCGCAGGCGGCGCCGACCGACGGGCTGAACAACTGCGACCCGACCGACCCCGCCGCCTGCCTCTACCCGTTCCCCAACAACCGCTTCACGAAGGCGGACCCGACGACGCCCACCGGGCTGCGGGTGGACATCGCCCAGCTCGCGATGCCGCAGAACGTCGTCGGCAAGCCGATCGACGTCGCCGACTACAACCGCGCCGACGGCTTCAGCCCGGGGTCGCTGATCGTGACCAAGGTCCCGGGCCTGGACACGCCCAAGGCCCTGGAGCAGACGGGCGCCGTCCCCATCACCGACATCGCGCGCAGCTACGACAAGGACGCGCCGGTCGTGGTGATCGACGCCGACACCGGCAAGCGCCAGCTCATCTGGGTGGAGTTGGACATGAGCGTCGACAAGGACGCCGACCGCACCGTGAACATCCGGGTGGCCAAGAACCTGCTGGAGGGCCACCGCTACATCGTGGCCCTGCGCCACCTGAAGGACGCTGCAGGCCACACGATCGAGGCGCAATCCGCCTTCCAGCGCCTGCGCGACAAGGTCGCCGGCGCCCAGCAATCCCAGGTCGCACGCTACGAGGACATCTTCGCCCGCCTGGAGAAGGCCGGCGTCGAGCGCCGCTCGCTGTACCTGGCGTGGGACTTCACCGTGGCCAGCGCCCGCTCGCTCGCCGGGCGCATGCTGTCCATCCGCGACGACGCCTTCCGCCTGCTCGGCGACGACGACCTGGGCGACGGCAAGATCGCCGGCGCGCCGCCGAAGTACGAGCTGACGACGATCGAGGACCGGCTGTGCGGCGCGGGCATCCCGGTCAACCAGGTACCCGCCGGGCTGTTCGCCTGCGGCCTGGAGACCAACCAGAAGATCGTCCGCGAGATCAAGGGCACGATGGATGTGCCCTGCTACCTGAACATCCCGAACTGCCTGCCGGTCCACTCGCAGTTCACGCTGGGCTCCGACGGCCTGCCCGTGCGCACGCCGGGCAACGTGATGAAGGTCGAGTTCCAGTGCCGCATCCCGGCCAGCGCCACGGCCGGCAACGCCGCGCATCCGACCCGGATCAGCCTCTACGGCCACGGGCTGTTCGGCAGCAAGGGCGAGGTCCGCCAGGGGCAGCTGCAGGACTTCGGCGTCGAGCACAACATCACGTTCTGCGCCA
>CAYUDT010000236.1:0-4494 GCA_964443695.1 uncultured Conexibacter sp.
CCCGCGTTGTTGACGAGCACGTCGATGCCGCCCATCTGCTCGGCGCACGTGGCGATGATGCGGTCGTCGGCCTCCGGATCGGTGACGTCGCAGGCCAGGTACTCGGCGCCCAGCGCGTCCGCCGCCGCCGCGAGCGCAGCGCCGTCGCGCGCCACCATCAGCACCTGCGCGCCCTCCTCGGACAGGCGCCGGGCGGTCTCCAGGCCGATGCCCTTGGACGCACCGGTGACGACGCACACCTTTCCGCTCAACCCCAGGTCCATGACGACTGAGCCTACGCTCTCTGCTGTGCGTGCCTCCGGGGAGATCGTCAGCGTCAACGTCGGGCAGCCGCGCCGGATCGGCGAGCGCAAGGGCGAGCCGGTGCTGAGCGCCATCGGCAAGCACCCCGTGACCGGGCCGGTCAGGGTGGAGGGCATCAACCTCGCCGGGGACGGCCAGGCCGACCGCAACGTCCACGGCGGCCGCGACCAGGCCGTCTACGCCTACGCGGCCGAGGACGCCGCGTGGTGGGCGGGCGAGCTGGGCCGCGAGATACCGGCCGGCATGTTCGGGGAGAACCTCACGACGCGCGGCATCGACTGGAGCGGCGCGCTGATCGGCGAGCAGTGGCGCTTCGGCAGCGTCGTGCTGGAGATCACCTCCGCGCGCATCCCCTGCCACAAGCTCGGCCGGGTCTTTGGCGACCCGCTGATGGTCAAGCGCTTCGGCGAGGCCGCCCGGCCGGGCGCCTACTTCCGGATCCTCGTGGAGGGGACGCTGCAGACGGGCGACGCGATCGAGTGCGTCCGCATCCCCGACGAGCACGGCGTCACCGTGCGTGACGTCGCCCACGCGATGCTGTTCGACAAGTCCGCCCTGCCCGCCCTGGCCGCGGCACCGCAGCTGCACCATGAGCTGCTGGAGTGGATCGCGACCCTTTAGGTCGCCATCTGGCCGCTTTCCGGGAAAGGATGCAGACCATGACTCTCATCAAGGATCTCGACTTCCTCGGCGTCCCGTCCCAGGACGCCGATCGTGCCCGGGCGTTCTACCGCGACGTGCTCGGCATGCGCCCCGACGAGCACGCCGAGTACGAGCAGTGGGCCGGCACGACCTGCTTCGGCATCTGGGAGCCGGAGAAGGTCGGCATGCCGTTCGTCGCCCAGAAGGGCAACCCGTGGCCGCTGAAGGTCGACGACATGGCCGCTGCGCGGGCCGAGCTGGAGGCCAAGGGCGTGGTCTTCATGGGCGACACGATGGACACCGGCGTCTGCCACATGTCGTTCTTCGAGGATCCGGACGGCAACCAGCTGATGCTGCACTCGCGCTACGCGCCCTACGCGGACTGAGCCAGCGGCAGCCACTGCCCGTCGGCGCCGAAGCGGGTCCCGCTGTGGCGCCGGCGGAGCCGGCCGACGTCGGAGCGGATGTCGGTCACCGCGCGGCGCTCCAGCAGCGCATCGGCGATCGCGCCGGCCACCGCCGGCATGTCCGGTTCGACGAACCCCTGGCGGGTGAGCGTCTGCAGGCCGATGCGGATCGCGCCCCGCGGGTCGGGGTCCTCCCCGTCCGGGCAGCCGATCTCCGACAGCAGGATCCGCACCGCGGCGAGCGTCTGCGCCGCGATGGGCCCACCGCCGAGGCCGCGCGCGTCGAGCGCGAGGTGGTGCGAGGACGTGAAGCCGCGGGCGGCACCGAGCACGGGCAGGCCCTGGGCGTGGAGCGCGGCGCCGAGCGCCTGCGCGTTGGCGATCGCGGCGTCCGC
Organism: uncultured Conexibacter sp.; assembly: GCA_964443695.1. Lineage (GTDB taxonomy): Bacteria > Actinomycetota > Thermoleophilia > Solirubrobacterales > Solirubrobacteraceae > Paraconexibacter. The sequence continues at coordinate 1,748 of CAYUDT010000236.1, forward strand.
GTAGGCGCCGGCGGCCAGGTGGTGCTCGACGGCCGCCGCGCCGAGCGGCAGCAGCCGTGCGATGTCGTAGTTGGCCGTCAGGCCCGGGTAGACGGCCGTGCTGGCCCGCGCCATCAGCTCGGCGTCGTTGCCGGCGATGACCCCGCCCGACGGCCCGCCGAAGGACTTGTAGGTGGAGAACGTCAGCAGGTCCGCGCCGTCGGCCAGCGGCTGCTGGAAGCGGCCCTCGGCCAGCAGGCCGGCCACGTGCGAGCCGTCGTAGACGAGCAGCGCGCCGAAGTCGTGGGCCACGGCGGCGATCTCGGCGACCCGGTGCGGGCGCAGCATCAGCGAGGCGCCGATGACGACGAGCTTGGGCTGCTCGCGGCCCAGGGTGCCCGCCAGCGCCTCGAGGTCGACGTCGAGCTCGGCCACGGAGTACGGCAGCTCGACCACCCGCAGACCGCGCACCCCCGCCGCGCCGACCGCGTGGTGGCTGAGGTGGCCGCCGGCCCAGTCGGGCAGCACGGCGATGGTGTCGCCCGGCTCGGCGAAGGCGGTGTAGACCGCGAGGTTCGCCAGCGTCGCGCTCGACGGCCGGATCTCTGCGTACCGCGCGCCCATGCACGCTGCCACCAACGAGGACACGGCGACCTCGATCGTGTCCAGGTCCTCCAGGCCGGCTTGGTACTTGTCGCCCGGGTAGCCCATGCTCGGCTGCCCGGACAGCAGCTGGTGGTGCAGCCGGGCGCCCAGCGGGGTCGGGACGTTGCCGCCCGCGTAGAGCAACAGCGCCGACTCGTCGACCGCCGCGACGTGCGCCTCGGCCGCGTCGGCCGCCGCCTGCAGCAGGGCGACCGCATCGTGCGGCAGGGCCGCCTCGATGGCGGCCAGCCGGGCGGACGCCGGGCCGGCGGCCCAGGGTGCGACAGGGTTCACACGGGGATCACACCAGAGTCGCCAGCAGCGGCGCCACCCTGTCCGGCGCCTCCAGCTGCGGGTAGTGCCCGACGCCCTCGAGCACGTGCAGCTGCGCGGTGGGCAGCCGCGCCTGGATCTCGGGGACGACGTGACCGCCGGACACCGGGTCGTCGGGCCCCCAGATGAACCGCTTGGGCAGGTCGTCGGCGGCCAGCGCTCCCACCCAGCGCTCCTCCTGCGCCCGCCGCTCGGCGATGTACCCGAGCAGCGGCGGCATGCAGAGGTGGCCGTCCTCCCGCGACAGCGCCCGCCAGTGGCCGTGGAGCTCCTCGGCGCTCGGCGGTGTCGTCAGCACGGCTGCGAGCGCCGCCCCGAACAGCTCCTCGTTGAGGTGGGTGGCGAGCTCCGGGCCGGCCGGCCCGGCCAGCTGCTCCTGCACAGGCGTCGGGCGGTGCAGATGGGGAAACAGGCCGCCGTTGAGGAAGGCCAACTGCGTCAGCATCACCGCACCGCGTGCCTCGGCCCGGCGGGCCAGCAGCTCCTGGCCGATCGACACCGAGTAGTCGTGGCAGACGAGCGCGGTCGTGGTCACCCCATGGTGGGCCCAGACCTGCTCGACGAGATCCGTCTGCTCCATGAGCGAGTAGTCGTGCGGCAGCGGCTTGGCCGAGGCGCCGTAGCCGAGCAGGTCCAGCGTGACGTGCCGCACGCCGGGCAACCGCTCGACCATGCCGGCCCAGTCCCACGACGACGTCGGGAACCCGTGCAGCCAGGTGATGACGGGCGCGTCCTCGGGCCCGTCCGCCCGCGTGAAGATGCCGTTCGCGAGCCGGACGCCGCCGGCCCACCACTCATCGAGACCGATCACCCTGCGGACATTAGTCGCGAGGCTTGGCGGTGCACGGCCGTCCGCCGCACGTGTCGATGATCCTGCCGTCGAAGAAGGCCGACTTCATCGCCCGCGCCTTGGGGTCGTTGCGCGGGTCCTCGTGCGGGTCGTGCCCGGCCGCCGGCGGCGTGTTGGTGATCGGCGGCACCGGCGAGCCGGAGTCCCAGAACACCAGCAGCGACCCGTGACCGGGCAGCTTGCGCAAGGCCCGCAGGCCGTACTGCGGGATGCGGTCGTGCGACCGCCCCGGCGCGACGATCCGCTTGTGCAGCAGGTGCGCGCCGATGGTCCGCGCCTCGACCTCGGCGGTGACCGGCGCGACCTGGTGGTCCCCGAGCGCGACGTGCAGCATCACCCGGTGCGCGGGCGTGTTCGGGTAGGGCTGGGAGGTCATGTGCTGGGCGTAGCCGTCGGGCTCGGCGCGGTCCCAGAGCATCTGCATCAGCGCATAGACCAACTGACGCTCGACCTGCCTGGGGTAGCTCTTGTAGAGCGGGTAGGCGTACTCGACCGGGATGTCGCCGTCGGCCAGCTTGCCCAGGTCCGGGTCGGCCCCGGTGCCGAAGTCGACGCTGCGCGTCAGCAGCGTGGAGTAGTTCATCCCCGGGACGCCGAGCGTCGCGCGGGTGAAGTCCGGGGCGACGGCGGTCAGCGCGCCACCGATGATGCCGCCCTGGGAGTTGCCGTCGTAGAACAGCCGGCCCGTCCGCAGCAGCCGTTGCCCGTTGAGCTGGAAGGCGGGGTTGGCCGCCAAGCCGTCCGGGTGCGCCAGCAGCCGACCGAGGTAGAGGAAGTTGAGCATCCCCTGCTGCACGCGGTCGGCCAGCGTCGGGAAGGAGGACAGGTCGGTGAGGATGGTCACGACGTTGGGGACGTCGATGTTGGCCATGCCCGCCCAGTCGGTGGCGCAGAACGTGATGTTGTGCTCGACGCCGAAGTCCTGCAGCTGCCCCTGGCG
>CAYUDT010000237.1:0-4468 GCA_964443695.1 uncultured Conexibacter sp.
GATCGAGCAGACGATCACGACGTTGTCGTTGTGGTCGCGCATGACCTCCAGCTCGTACTCGCCCCAGCCCAGGACGGACTGGTCGAGCAGGACCTGGCCGATCGGCGACGCGTCGACGCCGCGCTGCACGATCGTGCGGAACTCCTCCTCGGTGCGGGCGATGCCGCCGCCGCGGCCGCCGAGCGTGAACGCCGGGCGGATGATGCAGGGCAGGCCGACCTTGTCGAGCGCGGCCATGCCCTCCTCGACGTTGTGGGCGATCTCCGAGGCGGGCATCCTCAGCCCGGCCCGGTCCATCGCATCGCGGAACAGCTCGCGGTCCTCGGCGGTGTTGATGGCGTCGTAGTTCGCGCCGATCAACTCGACGCCGAACTGCTCGAGCGTCCCGTTCTCCGAGAGCGCCTTGGCGAGGTTCAGCGCCGTCTGGCCGCCGAGGGTGGGCAGCAGCGCGTCGGGACGCTCGCGCTCGATGATCTGCGCGACCGGACCGGGCAGCAGCGGCTCGACGTACGTCGCGTCCGCGAACTCCGGGTCGGTCATGATCGTCGCCGGGTTGGAGTTGACGAGGACGACCTCGTAGCCCTCCTCGCGCAGGACCTTGCAGGCCTGCACCCCGGAGTAGTCGAACTCGGCGGCCTGGCCGATCACGATCGGGCCGGAGCCCAGGATCATGATCCGCTTGATGTCATCGCGGCGCGGCATCTAGTTGTTCCCCCTGACCGCGTCGAGGAAGCGGTCGAACTGGTAGAGCGCGTCGTGCGGCCCGGGCCCCGCCTCGGGGTGGTACTGGACCGTCGCGCTGTTGACGTCGAGCAGCTGCAGGCCCTCGACGGTGCGGTCGTAGAGGTTGACGTGCGTGAGGGCCGCGGCGCCGAAGTCGGTCTCCCAGCGCACGGGCTCGTCGGCCTCGATGCGGACGCCGCCCTGCGGCGCGGTGACCGCGAAGCCGTGGTTCTGGGAGGTGATCTCGATCTTGCCGGTGCGCAGGTCCTTCACCGGGTGGTTGCCGCCGCGGTGGCCGAACGGCAGCTTCGTGGTCTCCAGGCCCACGGCCCGGCAGAGCAGCTGGTGGCCCAGGCAGATGCCCCAGACCGGCTTCCTGCCGATGAGCGGGCGGACGTTGGCGACGATGTAGTCCAGCGCCGCCGGGTCGCCCGGCCCGTTGGCCAGGAAGAACGCGTCGGCGTCGGTGGCCAGCAGCTCGTCAGCGCTGACCGTGCACGGGTGCAGGGTGACCTCGGCGCCGCGCGCGGTCAGGTGACGCACGATCGAGCCCTTGATGCCCGTGTCGATCGCCGCGATCTTGACGTCGCCGCCGAAGCCGAACGTCTGCGCGGAGGCGGGCGTCACGTCGCGGGCGAGGTCGCGGCCGACCATGGACGGCTCGGCGGCGATGCGCTGGCGCGCCTCGTCCTCGGACATGTGGCCGGGGAAGACGCCGCCGCGCATCGAGCCCGCCTCGCGGATGTGGCGGACCAGCGCACGGGTGTCGACCTCGGTGATCGCGGGGACGCCGCAGTCGATGAGCCAGTCCAGCCAGCCGCGCTCCGCCTCGGGGGCGTCCTCGCGGTTGACGGCGGCGCGCATGATCACGGCGCGGGCGTGGATGCGGTCGGACTCCATGCCGCGCTCGGAGACGCCGTAGTTGCCGATGTGCGGGTAGGTGAACGTGATCAGCTGACCGGCGAAGGAGGGGTCGGAGACCGACTCCTGGTAGCCGGACATGCCGGTGGTGAAGACGACCTCCCCCACGGCGACCTCGTCGGCGCCGCAGGCCTCCCCGTCGAACCGGGTTCCGTCTTCCAGCAGGACGTACGCAGACATCTAGGACACAGCTCCAAGCGCGAACGAGCGCTCACGGTAGGCGACCGAGCCGGCCGCGATGGTCAACAGGACGCGGCCGGAGAGGTTCCGGCCGGCGAAGCAGCAGTTGGCCGAGCGCGACTCGTAGCCGTTCTCGCCGACCTCCCATTGCTGCTCCAGGTCGATGAGGGTGAGGTTGGCCTCCTGCCCGATGGCGACGCGGGGCGCCTCCAGGCCCAGCAGGGAGACGCCGACGGTGAGCTTCTCGACGAGCAGCGTGAGGTCGATGACGCCGGGCAGGACCAGGTCGGTGTAGACCGCGGCGAACGCGGTCTCCAGACCGGTGGTGCCCATCGGCGCCTGCTCGAAGGGCACCTCCTTCTCGTCGCGCGCATGCGGCGCGTGGTCGGTCGCGATGCAGTCGACCGTGCCGTCCTTGAGGCCGGCGATGAGCGCCTGGCGGTCGACCTCGGTGCGCAGCGGCGGGTTCATCTTCATGCGCGTGTCGAGGCTGCGCACCGCCTCGTCGGTGAGGCAGAGGTGGTGGGGCGAGGCCTCGCAGGTGACCTGCACGCCCTCGGCCTTGGCCGCCGCGATCGCGGCGATCGACTCGCGCGCGGACAGGTGCTGCATGTGCACCCGGCCGCCCTCGTAGCCGGCGATCGCGCAGTCGCGGGCGATCATCGTCGACTCCGAGATCGACGGGATGCCGGCGACGCCGAGCAGCGCGCTGACCGCGCCCTCGTGCATCGCACCCGAGCCCGAGAGCGACGGGTCCTCCTCGTGGAGGGCGATCGTCCCGCCGACGAGCTTCTGGTACTGCAACGCCTTGCGCAGCATGCCCGCGGAGACGACCGGCCGGCCGTCGTCGGTGAAGCCCAGCGCGCCGAGCTCACGCAGCTCGGCCATCTCGGTCAGCTCGTCGCCCATCAGGCCGCGCGTGATCGCCGGCATGAACCCGACAGGGATGCGCGCGTCGCGGGTGGCCGTGTCGCGCAGCGCGCGCAGCAGCGGGCCGGAGTCGACGACCGGGCTGGTGTTGGGCATGCAGACGATCTGGCAGTACCCGCCGGCCGCGGCGCTGCGCGTGCCCGTCTCGACGTCCTCCTTGTGCTCCTGCCCGGGCACGCGCAGGTGCACGTGCGGGTCGGTGAACGCCGGGAAGAGGTGCTTGCCCGAGCCGTCGACGACCTCGAGATCCGAGCCCCGCCCGCCCGCCGTGAGGGCGTCGCCGATCTCGGCGACCGCACCGCCGCGGACGAGGACGTCCTTGACGGCGTCGATGCCCTCGCGGGGATCGAGCACGTGCGCCCCCCGGATCAGGACGTCCGCGGCAGGGGCGTCCGCGCGGACCAGCGCCGGCGCGCTCATGCCACGGGCTCCGGGACGGCGCTGACGGTCTTCGCCCCCGCCAGGACCTCGTAGAGGACCGCCATGCGCACGACGACACCCGCGGCGACCTGGGTCGTGATGACGGCCTGCGGCGAGTCGACGACCTCGCCGGACAGCTCCACCCCGCGGTTGACCGGGCCCGGGTGCATGAGCACCTGGCGCGGGTGCAGGCGGCGGCCGTTGACCTGGTAGACGGCCGCGTACTCGCGCAGCGACGGGATCCAGGCCTGGTCCATCCGCTCGTGCTGCATCCGCAGCGCGTAGACGACGTCGGCCTCGTTGAGGTCGTCGAGGGTGTAGCGGACCTCGCAGCCGAGCGCCTCGATGCCGCGCGGGATCAGCGTCGGCGGGCCGCAGACGGTGACCTTGGCGCCCATCGTCTGGAAGGCCAGGATGTTGCTGCGCGCGACCCGCGAGTGCGCGACGTCGCCGACGATCCAGATGTTGCAGCCGTCCAGCGCCCCGACCCGCTGGCGCAGGGTGTGGACGTCCAGCAGCGCCTGCGTCGGGTGCTCGTGCTTGCCGTCGCCGGCGTTGACGATCGCCGCCGGGGTCCAGCGCGAGACCAGCTCGGCGGCGCCCGCCCACGGCGTGCGGATGACGATGGCGTCGGGCTTGTGGGCGCTCAGCGTCAGGACGGTGTCCTTCAGCGACTCGCCCTTCTCGACGCTGCTGCCCGACGCCGCGAAGTTCACGACGTCGGCGGAGAGGCGCTTGGCCGCCAGCTCGAAGCTCGAGCGGGTCCGCGTGGACGCCTCGTAGAAGAGGTTCAGGACGGTGCGGCCGCGCAGCGCGGGCACCTTCTTGATCTCGCGGTCGGCCACCTCCGCGAAGGATGCGGCGCGGTCGCAGATGCGCTCGATGGTCTCGCGGTCGAGGTCCTCGACCGACAGCAGGTGCTTCATGCCCTGGCCTCCTGGAGGCTCGTGATGGTGACGTCGTCCTCCCCGTCGAGCTCGGACACGCGCACGTTGACGCGCTCGTCGCGGGAGGTCGGGAGGTTCTTGCCGACGTAGTCGGGACGGATCGGCAGCTCGCGGTGGCCGCGGTCGGCCAGGACGGCCAGCTGCACCTTGTCGGGGCGGCCGTAGTCGAAGAGCTGCTCGATGGCGGCGCGGACGGTGCGCCCGGTGAAGAGCACGTCGTCGACGATCACGACGGTCGCGCCGTCGAGCTGGGCGTCGACCCGCGAGGCGTGGACGACCGGCTGGTCGGCCCCGCGCGTGGCGATGTCGTCGCGGTAGAAGCTGATGTCGATCTCGCCGAGCGGCAC
>CAYUDT010000238.1:0-4453 GCA_964443695.1 uncultured Conexibacter sp.
GGCGCGCGGGCGCGGGGGAGGCTCGGGCGCCCGGGAAGGCCGGCACCGCGGCGCGGGCAGGGGTGACAAACGTCATGGCCAACTGGGGCCGGACGGCATCTGGGAACGTGCGACACGCGGGCGTAGCTTCCTCGGCATGACCCACCCCGCCATCGAGGTCTCCCGCCTCGAGCACTCCTACGGCACGTTTCGCGCCGTCAGGGACGTGAGCTTCTCCGTCGCCCCGGGAGAGGTGTTCTGCCTGCTCGGTCCCAACGGGGCCGGCAAGACGACGATCACCGAGATCCTCGAGGGCTACCGCGACCGGACCTCCGGTGACGTGCGCGTGCTCGGCCACGACCCGCGCGACCAGGACCGCGAGCTGCGCGAGCAGATCGGCATCGTGCTGCAGGAGACCGGCATCCAGGGCGAGCTGACCGTCGCCGAGCTCATCGAGATGTACCGCGGCTGGTACCGCAACGGCAGCCGCCGCTCCACCCAGGAGCTGCTGGACCTCGTCGCGCTGGACGCCAGGCAGACCGCCCGTGCCGGCGAGCTGTCCGGCGGCCAGCGCCGCAGGCTGGACCTGGCGCTCGCCCTGGTCGGCGACCCGGACATCCTCTTCCTCGACGAGCCGACCACCGGCTTCGACCCGGAGGCCCGCCGGCGTGCCTGGCAGACGCTGAAGGACCTGACCGACACCGGCACGACGATCTTCCTGACGACGCACTTCATGGACGAGGCGCAGGCCCTGGCCGACCGCGTCGCCGTCATCAACCACGGCGAGATCGTCGCGCTGGAGCACCCGGACGACCTGGGCGGCCGCCGCAGCGCGCCCGCGGAGATCCGCTACACCGACCGTGCCGGCGCATCCCGGCTGGTCCGCACCGACGATCCCGTCCGCGCGCTGCACGAGCTCACGACCAGGGCGCTCGCCGACGGCGACGCCCTCGACGGGCTCACCGTCACCCGTCCCACGTTGGAGGACGTCTACCTCGAGCTGACCAAGGAGCAGGCATGACGACGCCCGACACGGCGGCCATCGACCGCGGCCGGGCCACGCAGGGCTCAGACACCCGGCTCGACCTCGCGCTGGCCACCCGTCAGGTCCGCCACGAGTTGCGGATCTACACCCGCAACCGCCGGCGCGTGTTCTTCACGTTCGCGCTGCCGGTGATGTTCGTCGTCATCTTCGGCGCGCTCTACGGCAACGACCCGGTGAAGGAGCTCGGCAACCGCGGCTACCTGACGTTCTTCGTTCCCGGCATCCTGGCCTACGGGATCATCATGTCGACCTTCACGAGCGTCGCCGCCGCGATCACCCAGCTGCGGGACACCGGCGTCCTCAAGCGCGTGAAGGGCACGCCGATCCCGCGCTGGGCCTACCTTGCCGGCCACGTCGGAACGGTGGCGACCAGCGCCGTCGCGGTCACCACGATCGTGCTGGCCGTCGGCGCGCTGTACGGCGTGCCCGTGCCCTGGCACGCGATGCCGGGCGTGCTCAGCGCGGTGCTCGTCGGCGGCGCGGCCTTCACGGCCCTCGGGTTCGCTGCCGTGAGCCTCATCAAGAACGCGGACTCGGGTGCCATGGTGGTCAACCTGCTGATCCTGCCGCTGAGCTTCATCTCCGGCATCTGGGGCCCGCCCCCGACCGGGTTCCTGCTGCACGTCGCCGAGGTGTTCCCGCTGCGGATGCTCGCCGATGCGCTGCAGCACGCCTACGATCCGGCCGTGCACGGAGCTGCCCTGCGCCCGCACGACCTGCTGCTCCTCGCCGCCTGGGGCGCCGCCGGCCTGCGCCTGAGCCAGCGCTTCCTGAAGACCGAGGCCGCCAACGCATGAGCCAGGAGCGCCGGTCCAACATGGGCATGCCGGGCCGGATCTCCGGTCTGGTCGGCCTCATCTGGCTGACGGCGCCCGTCTACGCCCTGCTCACGGACAGCAGCGCCGGCCTGGCCCGCAAGATCTGGGTGCTGGTCGTCGCGGGCGCGTTCGTCGCCTACGTCCTGCGCATCATGCTCGAGGAGGACGACGACGAGGACGACGACCTGCCGACCCGCAGCGAGCTGACCCGGGCGCTGGTGTTCCTCACCGCGATCGACGTGGTCCTCACGCTCGGCGACCGGCCCGACTGGGGCGCGGTGATGTCCGTGTACGTCGTCGCCTTCATCGCGATGGGCATCCCGACGCCCGTCGGCTGGGTGCTCGTCGGCGTCGGCACCGCGGCCGCCTTCGGGCTGCAGACCGCGGGCGGCATGCCCTTCGACGCGGCCGGGCCGCAGGCGCTGGTGACGATCGCCGTCGGCTACACGCTGGCCGGCGTCGCGCAGATCCTCAAGGCCAACCGCGAGCTGCGGCAGGCGCGGGCGGAGCTGGCCCGCCTTGCCGTCGCCGAGGAGCGCAGGCGGTTCGCCCGCGACCTGCACGACCTGCTCGGCCACAGCCTCAGCCTCATCGCGATCAAGGCCCGCCTGGCCCAGCGCCTGCACCACAGCGACCCGGAGAGGGCCACGCAGGAGCTGGCGGACATCGAGAACGCCGCGCGCACCTCGCTGGCCGAGGTCCGCGAGGCGGTCAGCGGCTACCGCCGGGCCACGATCGCCGGCGAGCTGGTCGGCGTCCGGTCGGCGTTGGAGAGTGCAGGCGTGGAGCTGGAGACCCGCGTCACCCGCATGTCCCTGGACGCCGAGGACGAGGCCGTCCTGGCCTGGGCCCTCCGGGAGGCGACCACCAACGTCGTGCGCCACTCCGGCGCCAAGCACGTCACGGTGCGCCTGGAGCCCAAGGCCGACGGCGCGCGCCTGGAGGTCGACGACGACGGGCGCGGCGGTGCCCCGGCCGGTGGCGGCAGCGGGCTGCGCGGCCTGGCCGAGCGCGTGGCCGCCCGGGAGGGACGCCTGGAGACCGGCAGCCGCCCCGAGGGCGGTTTCCGCCTGGCCGTCGAGCTGCCGGGCGGCGCATGATCCGCGTCCTCCTCGCCGAGGACCAGGCGATGGTCCGCGGCGCCCTGGCGACGCTCCTGGACCTCGAGGACGACATGACCGTCATCGCCCAGGCCGGTCGCGGCGACGAGGCGTTGCGGCTCATCGCCGAGCACCGCCCGGACGTCGCGATGCTCGACATCGAGATGCCCGGCCTGACCGGGCTGGAGGTGACCGCGCAGGCGCCGCGGGCGACGCGCATCCTCATCGTCACGACGTTCGGCCGGCCCGGCTACCTCAAGCGGGCGATGGAGGCGGGGGCCCACGGCTTCCTGCTGAAGGACGCGCCGCCGGAGCAGCTGGCCGATGCGATCCGCCGCATCCACCGCGGCGAGCGCGTCGTCGACCCCGAGCTGGCCGCCCGCGCCCTGGCGGAGGGCACCAGCCCGCTGACCGACCGCGAGCGCGAGGTCCTGGCCGCCACGCTGATCCACGGAACGGTCGCGGAGCTGGCGCAGGCCCTGCACCTCAGCCAGGGGACCGTGCGCAACCATCTGAGCGCCGTGATCCAGAAGCTCGGGGTCCGCACCCGCGGGGAGGCGGTGCGGGTGGCGGAGGACCACGGCTGGCTCTGACCGGTGCGGTCACTATTTTCCGTCGTTCGTGGCCCGGGTCTTCGTCATCACCGGCCCTTCCGGCGTCGGCAAGGGCACCCTCATCCGTCTCCTCCGCGAGAGGCTGCCGGAGCTCGCGCTGAGCGTCAGCGCCACCACTCGCGGCCCGCGGCCGGGGGAGGAGGACGGCGTCGACTACCACTTCCTCACACCCGAGCAGTTCACCGCGGACGTGGCCGCCGGCAAGTTCGTCGAGCACGCCGAGTACTCCGGGCGCCACTACGGCACGCTGCGCCGCGAGCTGGACCGCCACCTCGCCGCCGGCCACCCGGTGGTGCTCGAGATCGAGGTGCAGGGCGCCCGCCAGGTCCGCGAGACCATGCCCGAGGCCGTCCGCATCTTCATCAAGCCGCCGTCGGACGCCGCGCTGCACGACCGCCTCGTCGGCCGGGGCACCGACAGCGCCGAGGACATCGCCAAGCGGCTGGAGGTCGCCACGAGCGAGCTGGCCGCTGCGCCGGAGTTCCGGCACGTCGTCGTCAACGACACGCTCGACCGCGCGCTGGGCGAGCTGGTGCAGATCGTCCAGCAGGAGCTGGCGGGCGCGTAGCTCCACCGGGGACCCGCCTGTGGCCGCCACGGCCCGGCGGCGACGGGACCAAGGCGGCGGAGCCGCCTCCGCCACCTCGAGGTTCGCTACCCTGGCAGGGTGATCTCTCCCCGCATCGACACGCTGCTCGAGAACGTCGACAGCAACTACGCGTCGGTCCTGGTCGCTGCCAAGCGCGCGCGCCAGATCAACTCGTACTACCACAACCTCGGTGAGGGCACCTTCGACGAGTTCCCGCCTCCGATGATCGAGACGGGCTCCAAGAACTACCTGACGATCGCCCTCGAGGAGATCGCTCAGGGCAAGATCAAGTACCACTACCGCTAGCC
>CAYUDT010000239.1:0-4304 GCA_964443695.1 uncultured Conexibacter sp.
CGCTTCTTCTTGGCGTGGAGGGAACGCTTGACGCGCGTCACGGCTTGACTCCCAGGAGCTTCTTGACGCGCTTGGCGTCGTGGTCAGACAGGATCGCGGCGTTCCCCTTCGCGCGCTTCAGCTTGGGGGACTTCTTCTCAAGAATGTGCGACATACCGGCATGACGGGCCTTGACCTTGCCCGAAGCCGTCGTCTTGAAGCGCTTCTTTGCGCCGCTGTGGGTCTTCATCTTCGGCATCGCGAGCAGGGGAGTATGGCAAAGACCCCCTGCAACACGCGGTCACGTCCCCGCGCCGCCCGGTCAGCCGCCGAGCAGCTGCCTGACGGTGCCGTCGAGGAGCGCCTGACGGCCGACGCGGGTCAGCTTCAGCGTGACGGAGGTCGTGTCGCCACCGGAGACCTCCCAGCGCACCAGGCAGGCGTGCTCGGCCACCTGCAGGCCCTCGCGGATGAGGGCGTCGAGCTGCTCCTTGGCGGTGTAGTCGATGCCGAGGAAGCTCTCGGTCGGGTCCCAGTGCTTGAGCAGCAGGCCCTGGCTGCAGCCGCCGGACGCGGCCCCGCGGCCCTCGCCGGTGAAGACGGTGCGGACGACCTCCTCGGCGAGATCGACCAGCGGCAGGGTGGCCAGCCGGTCGCGCACGTCATAGAGGGCCTGGTTCTCGGCCGCCTTGTCGGCGTTGTTGCCGAACAGGCCCACAGCCACTACTCGGAGTCGGCGGGTGCCTCGTCCTCAGCCGGCTCGTCGCCCTCGGCCTCAGCCTCGGGGGTCTCCTCGACCTCCGGCTGCGCGGCTTCGGTGGTCTCCGCGCCCTCGGTGGCCTCGGTGGCCTCCGCGGCCTCGGTGGTCTCCGCCGCCGCAGCGTCGGTGACCTCGGCCTCGGGAGCCTCCGCGTCAGGATCGACCGCCGGGATCTCGCCGGTCTTCTGCTCGCCGAGCGTGCCCGCGAGGATCGCCTTCGACGGCCCGAGCAACATGGTCATGTTGCGGCCCTCGAGGTTGGGACGCTGCTCGATCGAGCAGAGCTCCGCGAGCTCCTCGGCCAGGCGGTCGAGGATCATGACGCCGCGCTCAGGGTGCGTGACCTCGCGGCCACGGAACATGATCGTGATCTTGACCTTGTCCTTGTGGCGCAGGAAGCGCTCCACATGGCCCTTCTTGGTCGCGTAGTCGTGCTCGGCGATCTTCGGCCGGAACTTGATCTCGCGGATCGTGATCTGCTGCTGGTGCTTGCGGGCGGCCTTCTGCTTCTGGGCCTGCTCGTACTTGTACTTGGAGTAGTCGAGGACCCGGCAGACCGGAGGCTTGGCCTCGGGAGCGACCTCGACGAGGTCGAGATCACGGTCCTGGGCGTAGCGGAGCGCCTGGTCGGTCTTCATGACCCCCATCTGCGCGCCGGTTTCGTCGATGAGCCGGACCTCGGGGACACGGATCCGATCATTGACGCGGGTGGTGTCCCGCTCCGGCATGCGCCGGTCGAATCTACGAGGGACCGGCACTAGTTGCTGCGGTGGCTCAAAGGGCCACCTGGTGAGAAATCTTGATCAACGGGCGGCAGTATAGCCAGACCTTGACCGGTCCCGGGGCTTTGGCCCTGGCGTCTGACACCAGGGCCGTGGGCGCGCAGCGGGTTGGCGACCGGCCGGGTCAGCGGACCTGCAGCGACTGGATGATCTGGTTCAGCTGCCGCTCATCGACCTTGTCGGCCGGCATCTCGACGGTGACGGTCACGCCGTTGCCCCTCGCCGAGGTGGCCAGCAGGTCGTACATCCGCACCGGCTTGATCGGCGCGGAGACGTTGGCGTCGGCCGGCAGCTCGGACTCGGCGATCCGCGCTTCCGACGCGCCGTCCACCGACACCTTGCGCTCGCTGATCGACTCGCGCTGGGGGAACTGCCCCTGCACGCGGACGGCGAGCTCTCCCCACGCCTGCGCGAAGCTGCTGACCGATGTCGTGCCGACGTTGACCTTGGCCCGCTGGCCGAGGGGGTCGGCCGGGCCCATCGCGTTCAGCGACCCGGCGACGAGGCCGTCGGTCGAGCCGGCGGGCTCCGCCTTGACGTCCCAGTCCGACGGGACCGCGATCGAGTACTGCTTCGTGCTGTGTACCGTGTAGCCGCCGGCCGCCGTGGCCGTGGTCGGTGCGGACTCCTGCCCCTTGCCCGAACCGCCGTCGCCGGACGAGCCACAGCCCGCCGCCGTCATGAGCAGTGCGGCCGATACCGCGCCGGTTGCAAGGATCTTCATGCCCCACCTCGTCACCGGAGGTCCGCACGACGACACCCGTGCGTGTCCGGAGGCGAACGCGAGGTGTCAGCCGGGTGGCCGCGCGTACAGGACGTGCGGCAGGCCGGCATGGACGATGTCCTTCTCGAACTCGAGGCCCGCCTTGCGCATGACCCGCCGGGAGGCCTCGTTGTGGGGCAGCGTGAACGCGACGACACGTCGGAGCTCCAGCGGCCCGAATGCGTGCGCGACCGACGCCAGCGCCAGCTCGGTCGCGTAGCCCTGCCCCCAGCGGTCGGGGTCCACCAGCCACCCCAGCTCCACCTCGGGCCGGCCGTCCACCGTGCAGCGGCGCAGGCCGCCCCGGGCGACGGCAGCGCCCGTGGCGTCGCGCCAGAGCCTCCAGCCCATGCCGTCAGGCCGGGCCTCGGCGGCCAGCACCTCCAGCGTCCGGAGCGTCTGCTCGCGCGTCCGGGCGCCCCCGAGCTGGCCGGGCCACAGCCACCGGGCGACCCGGTCGTCGGCCTCCCATGGCCAGATCTCCTCGAGATGGGCCGTCGACAGCGGTTCGCTGGACAGCCGGGCGCTGCGCAGCACGCGCCCGCTACTGCGCCTTGGCCAGCCCTTCGACCTTGGGCGCCATCGCCTCGCCCATCGCGACGATCGCCGACAGCGGCCGGAACATCACGGTGAAGGTGTGCACGAGGCCGTCGTCGCCGTACTGCAGGTAGTCGACGCCCTGGAGCTTCTTGCCGCCGACGCTGGCCTGGAAGAACAGCGCGTGCGTGCCGTCGGGGCCCTCCAGCTCATCGGTGTAGCGGAAGTCCTCCAGCGTGTTGAACACCGCGGTCAGCACCCCGCGGGCAGCGTCCTTGCCGTCGAACGGCTTGTGGGCCACCGGTGAGAAGAACTGGACGTCGTCGGCCAGCTGGGCGACGGCGGCGTCGAGGTCGGCGGCCTCGACGGCCGCGCGGAACGGATGCATGGGGCGACCTTATCGCCGCGTGACCAGGTGCAACGGCGCCTTCCCACGTCGGCCCGCCGGCTCGAGGACGTCCATCAGCTTCAGGCAGTAGACCGTGCGCTGGGCCAGGACGCGGGGACAGCCCAGGAGCGTCTGCAGCTCGCGGGTGCTGAAGGGGTCTGCGGGCAGCGGCGGCAGGGCCGCCAGGACGTCGGCCGGCGTCCGCAGCTCGATGCTGTCCACCAGCCCGGTGAGATGGCGCCTGCCGCTGTCCTTCGTACGCCGCCGCACCCGCACCGGTGCCGGGCCGCGGATGTGGTCCTCCTCGGTGAGCAGCACCTCCAGCGTCAGGTTGGGGTGCGCCAGCAGCGACGGGAACGTGACGAGCTTGTCGAAGACGTCCAGGAACGTCGCCCGCTTGGGCGAGGTCCGGGCGGAGAGCACCTCGCCGTGCTCGTCGACCCGCACGATCCTCCGGCGCGCGGCGACCGGGTGGACGATCCGCATCCGGTGGTCGTCCAGCAGCGCGTCGAGCTTGGCGGTGAGCCCGCCGAAGCCGCCGGTCTGGATCTCCACGAGCTCGCCGTCGGCCCGCACGAGATCGATGACGAAGCGGCCGACCTTCACCTCGGCCCGGTCGCCGGGGCGCGCGAGGTGGTCCTTGACGGCGGCGTGCAGCGGGCCTTCGCGAAGCTCCCCGATGCCCGCCATCGCCCGGCGCTACTCCGAGCGCGAGGCGTTCACCGCGGCCAGGCGCTCGGCGAACTCCGCCACCGGCACCGCGCCCTCGTCCTCCCCGCCATGACGGCGGACGGAGACCGTGCCGTTCTCCAGCTCGTTGTCGCCGAGCACGAGCATGTAGGGCACCTTGGCCAGTTCGGTGTCGCGGATCTTGCGGCCCATCGACTCCGTGCGGGTGTCGGCGTCGGCGCGGACACCCGCCTTCCTCAACTGCTTGACGACGGCCTCGGCCGCCTCGTGGTGGCGGTCGGAGATCGCGATGACGCGGGCCTGGACGGGCGTCAGCCACAGCGGCAGCTCGCCGGCGGTGTCTTCCAGCAGGATCCCGATGAAGCGCTCGTAGGAGCCCATGAGCGCGCGGTGGATCATCACCGG
>CAYUDT010000240.1:0-4159 GCA_964443695.1 uncultured Conexibacter sp.
CACGATCTTCGCCGGCACCTACTACTGGTTCCCGAAGATGACGGGCCGGATGTACTCCGAGAAGCTCGGGCGCATCCACTTCTGGATCACGCTGATCTCGTTCAACGCGACGTTCGCGCCGATGCACGTCATCGGCGTCCAGGGCATGCCCCGCCGTGTCGCCGACTACGCAGACCAGTTCGCGACGATGAACCTGCTGATCTCGCTCGCCTCGTTCGTGCTGGGCGCCGCGCAGCTGATCTTCGTCTACAACATGGTCTCGTCCTGGCGGGCCGGCCCGCGGGCCACCGCGAACCCGTGGAAGGCCCTGACGCTCGAGTGGCAGGTGTCCTCGCCGCCGCCGATCTTCAACTTCGACCACATCCCGACGGTCGTCGGTGGTCCGTACGAGTACGGCGTCCCCGGCGCCCAGCACGGCATCTTCACCGCACCTGAACCCGTCGCGGCAGCGGCCGGCTCAGGCGGCCACGACTCCCACGGAGGAGGACACTGATGCTGACGGGTGCCGACGGCCGCTCACCGGCTTCTGACAACCACAAGGCGGCCGTACGGCCGAAGGCGGGTCCCGAGATCCTATGACTACCATCCTCGTCGTCGCCAACGAGACCATCGGCGGCCAGAAGCTGCTCGACACGGTCACCGCCAAGGCCGGACCGGACGACCGCGTGATCGTCTGCGTCCCGCGCAAGAACCCGTCGCACGGCAACGTCGTCTACGACGACGCCGTCTTCGACGCCGCCCGCGTGCGCATCGACCTGGCCCGCCTGGTGCTGCGCTCGCAGCACAACATCAACGCGGTGGGCGACATCGGTGACCCGGACGCCTATACCGCCACGATGGACGCCATCGCCGAGTACAGCCCGGACGAGATCATCATCTCCACGCTCCCGGGCGCGGCGTCCGGCTGGCAGCGCAAGGACCTCGTCGAGCGCGTCACCGCGTCGGCGCGGGGCATCCCCGTGACCCATGTCGAGGTCGACATCGCCGCCGAGGGCCTCCCGGTCCACGTCACGCTCGTCGTCGCCAACAAGACCGGCTCCGGCGAGGAACTGCTCTCGGTGCTGAAGGCCCGCGCCGCCGACCGGCCCGTCGTGCACATCCTCGTCGTGCCCCAGGAGGGCGGCGCCGGCGCGCACACCCAGAAGGCCCGCGCGCGCCTGGGCCAGATGGTCGACCGCCTGAAGGCCAACGGCCTGTTCGCCGCCGGTCTGATCGGCGACCCCGATCCGTACACGGCGACGATGAACGGCCTGGAGCTCTTCCGCGTGGACGACATCGTCATCTCCACCCTCCCGGCCACCCGGTCGGGCTGGTTGCGCGCGGATCTCATCCAGCGCGTCAAGAACGCGTCGAACAAGCCCGTCGAGCACGTCGAGACCGCTGCCCCGGCCGCGGCCACGGCCTAGCGAGGAGCCTCCATGGAAGCTGCAGCCATCGCCCACGGGCACGACCACCACGGACCGCCGCCGGCCAACAAGAGCAGCCGCGTCGATCCGCAGCTCCTCGGGATGATGCTTTTCATCATCTCCGAGATCATGGTCTTCGGGGCCTTCTTCACGGCGTACTTCTTCATCCGGGTCGTCGCCGACCCGGGCGGCTGGTTCCCGATCGGCGAGCACGAGCTCCCCAAGGTCGTCGCCGGCATCAACACCCTGGTGCTGGTGTCCTCGTCGGTCACCCTGCACTGGGCGGAGACCTGCATCAAGAACGACAACAAGCGTGGCCTGCAGATCGGCATGCTGACGACGTTCATGCTCGGCCTGACGTTCCTGTTCGTCCAGGTCAACGAGTACGTGCACGTCGGCTTCGCCCCGCACGACTTCGCCCAGGGCTCGGTCTTCTACGGCCTGACCGGCCTGCACGGCGCGCACGTCTTCATCGGCCTCACGCTGTTGGCCTTCGTGACCGTCCGCGCCTTCCGCGGCCACTACTCAAGTGCCGATCACCGTGGCGTCAACGTGCCGGGCATCTACTGGCACTTCGTCGACGTCATGTGGCTGATCGTCTACTTCACCGTCTACATCCTCTAGACCTCAGGTCGTGAGCGAGAACGGACATGGAACTGTGGGCCCTCCTCCGGAGGGCCCTCGTCCTTGGTGGGACAAGGCCCTGGACCCCCTCCGCACGGAGGCCGCGATGTTCCGCGTCCTCCTCTGGGTCTTCGGCATGCTCGTCCTGCTGACGGTCTTCGTCCTCCTCGGACGCGCCGTCTTCTAACGGCGCGCGCCGGGGCGACACATCGGGGCCTGGGTCCTGCCCGCCACGGCTCAGGCGGTGACCACGATGCCCTTCCAGAACGCGACGCGGTCCTTGATCTCCTTGGCCGCGTCCTTCGGCGCGGCGTAGAACCAGGCGGCGTCGCGGTTGTCGTCGACGTTCAGGTAGGACGCCGTGCCCTTCCAGGGGCAGACGGTGCTCGTGCTGCTCGGCGAGAAGTGCTCGTCGACGAGCGCCTCCCGCGGGAAGTAGTGGTTGCCCTCGACGACGACGGTGTCGTCGGACTCGGCGACGACGGTGCCCTTGTAGATCGCACGCATGCCCAAAGTACGACGGCCGGCTGCAGATCGACCGCCGCCCAACGACGAAGGGCCCCGGACGGGGCCCTCCAAGGTCAGCGCGAGGCAGGCGCTACTTGACCGTCAGCGTGCCCTTCATGCCCGCGGCCTCATGGCCGGGCACGGCGCAGTAGTACGTGTACTGGCCCGGCTCGAAGGCGGCGCTGAAGCTCGAGGTGCCGCCGCCCTGGACGATCTTGCCCTCGCCCTTGCCCTTGATGGCGATGTTGTGCGGGACGCTCGACTTGTTCGGCATCTCGATCGTGAGGTTGCCGGCGGGCGCCTCGGCCTTCGCGTTGAGGAAGACGAGGTTGCCGCCCGGATCGGCCGGGATGACGAGCTTGCCGCCCTGGGCCACCGCCGGCTTGCTGGACACGTTGGACTTCACCGCGGTGGCGAGCTTGCCCGTGTCCTTGCCCGGCTTGGCGACGCTGACGGCCACGTAGGCGGCGACATCGTGCGCGTCCTGGCCGGTGACCAGCTTGGCGGGCATGACGCCGGTGAGGTCGTCCTTGCCGTTGCCCAGCTTGCGGGCGGGATAGAGCGTCTGCTTGAGGATGACGCTCTCGATGGCGTCCTCCCCGAACTCCTCGGCCTGGGCCTGCTGGAAGGCCTCGTCGAGGTTCGGACCGGTGACGCCCTTGGTGCCGGCCCGGGAAAGCACGTGACAGGAGCCGCACTTCTGGACGAAGAGCTGCTTTCCGGCCACGAGGTCCGGGTTGTCGTTCTTGGCCGAGCAGCCGCCGACGGCCAGAGCCGCCACAAGCGCCACGGCGCCGGTCAGGACAAGTCCCTCTCGCATCGGACCTGAGCCTATCCTGCGGGCTGGACGCCGGGCAACCTCGTGGCACCCCATGCCGGTAAGGTTCCCAAGCGTGAGCAGCAATCCGCGATACCGCCTGCGCACCCCCTCGACGGGGCGCGAGGTCATCTTCGAGGCAGAGCCCGGCATCACCTACACCGACCGGGACACGGGCGAGCCCCTGGAGGTCATCGGGAAGGTGACCCCGCTGCCGCCGTCGAAGTCCCAGCTGCCATGGGCCGTCGAGAACCTCCGTTTCTGTCCCTGGTGCGAGTCGATGGCCCAGAAGGACCTCAACGACTGCCCCACCTGCGGCCGCCGCATGGGGCCGCTCGGCTCCTAGGGCCGCGCCCCATGGGCCGTCTGCTGACAGCGCTGATCTGCGGTCTCGCCCTCTCGGGTGGGCTCTCGGCCTGCGGCGGCTCGGACGCCAACGGGGACACGGTCCCCAAGAACCTGCAGAACATCAGCCCGCCGGCCAACGCGCAGTACGCGCCGAACGCGGCCGCGGCGGACGCGAGCGCCAACACCACGGCGACGACATCCACCACGTCGACGACGTCCACCACGCCGGACGACACCACGTCCGGCGACACCGGCGCGGACACGTCCTCCGGCGACACCGGCGCGGACACGTCCTCCGGCGACACCGGCGCGACCGACAACTCGGGCGCGGCGGACACCGGTGGCGCGGACGCCACCGGTGACACGGGCGCAACCGACACGGGCGGCGCCGACACCAGCCAGGACAGCGGCGGCTTCGACGCCTTCTGCAGCGCCAACCCGGGCGCCTGCCCGGATC
>CAYUDT010000241.1:0-4155 GCA_964443695.1 uncultured Conexibacter sp.
CGAGCCGGCCCCGGCGACCACCTCGCCGCCGCCGGTGACGACGCCCGCGGAGACCGAGCCCGCCGAGCCCGCCGACCCCGCCGACCCCGCCGACCCCGCCGAGCCGGCCGAGCCCGCCGAGCCCGCGCCGGCCGCGGTCGGCCACGTCGCCGACTACACCGCGGTCGCTCCTGGAGGCGCGTCGCTGCGCGTCGAGCGCTCCGACGGCCAACCCCACGCCACCGCGGGCGTCCGCGACCGGACCGCCATCGTCTGCGACCGGGTCAGCGACGGCGGCCTGGTCTCCAGCGCACCGTGTGCCCGGGCGGACCTCCTCGTCGGCCGCCAGGTCGCCGCCGCGACCCACGAGGTCATCGACGGCAGCGACACCTGGACCCGCGTCGAGCTGCTCATCCCGGAGTAGTTGCCGCCAGGGTGGCGGATCGGGTCAACCCCGTGGCACGCCTCGCAGTGGCAGGCCCGAGAACGACGAAGGCCCCGCTCCCGCGAGGCCTCCAACGGTGCGGATGCCGGTGTCGGCTAGCGGCGCAGCAGCGATACCAGCTCGTTGCGCTGGCGCTCCGACAGACCACCGATGGTCTTGCTCGGGGAGATGCGGCAGGCCTGCAGGATCTTGTTCGCCTTCACGCGGCCGTACTTCGGGACCGCGAGGAGGATGTCGAACACCTTGGCGGTCTCGAGGTACTCCGGCGGAGCAGTCAGCAGGTCGTGGATGGAGACGCGGCCGGCCTTGAGATCCCGCTTGAGCTTGGCCCGCTCGGTACGGATGGCGTTGGCGCGCTGGAGCGCGTCCATGCGCTGGTCGAGCGACCGCTCCGGGGCGGACGAATGCTTGGACGGGGTGTTGGGAGCGGGCGGCATCGGCGCGCGAATATACACCCCCATTCGCCGCGGCGAGGGCCGATTGATGCAATTCGTCTGGACCTCAAGTCGAGGTTCACCCTCGTTGAGTCGCAATGTGTCCAACGAGGCGATTTGCAGCTGTTTCCCCCGGCCATCGCGGGTGGTACGCGCGTGCGTGTATATCCGTCGTGATCGTGGTGTTACGCGGCAAGCTCCGCCGCGATGCGCAGTCCCGCAGCGGGGTCGCGGAAGCTCTCGGTCCCGACGGCGACAAGCGTCGCTCCGGCGTCGAGGAACTGTCGCGCGTGCCGGCCGGTCTGGACCCCGCCCATGCCGATCACGGGCAGCGCAACCCGCCGCGCGACCGCTGCCACCTGGGCCAGCGCCACGTGCCTGATGGCCGGTCCGCTCATGCCACCCGTGCCACCGCCCAGCCATGGCTCCGAGCTGCCGGGTGTCAGCGCCATCGCCCGCAGCGTGTTGATCAGCGAGACGCTGTCGGCCCCCTCCGCCTCGCACGCGGCGGCGCAGTCGGGCACCGACGCGGTGTTCGGCGTGAGCTTGACGATCAACGGCTTGGCCGTCCGCGGCCGCACCGCCCGGATGACACCGGCCAGCTCGACCGGGTCCGCGCCGATGTCCAGCCCCGTCTTGACGTTGGGACAGGACACGTTGAGCTCGATGGCGCTGATCTCCGGCCGCGCGTCGCAGGCCTCGACCAGCTCACCGATCTCGTCGGACGTGTTGCCCATCACGTTGGTGATCAGCGGGACGGGCAGCTGCGCCAGCTGCGGCAGGTCGCCCGCCAGGTAGCCGTCGAGTCCCTTGTTGGGCAGCCCGATCGAGTTGATCATGCCGGCCGCCGTCTCCCACAGCCGCGGCGGCGGGTTGCCGTCGCGCCGGGCGAGGGTGATCGTCTTGGACACGAACGCGCTGAAGGGAAAGTGGGAAAGCAACGCCTCGCCGAACGCCCCGCGCGCCGCGATGGCGTCGTAGGTGCCCGAGCCGTTGACGATCGGGTGCGCCAGCTGCAGGCCGCAGAACTCCACGGGTGCCGGAGCCCGCCCCGCAGGGCTGGCGCCGCCACGAGCCGGCCGTGCGGGCGTCGGTGGGTTCCCCTGCTGATCAGCCATGCGAGGGCACCGGTGCGAGGTCGGCGGCGGAGAAGACGGGGCCGTCGACGCAGACGCGCGCGTAGCCGCCCTCGGCCAACGGCGTGACGCAGCCGAAGCACGCGCCGAAGCCGCAGGCCATGCCGGACTCCAGCGCCAGCTGCGCGTCCACCCCGCGGTCGACGCACATCATGCGGACCGCCTCCAGCATGCCGGGCGGGCCGCAGGCGTAGACGACGGCCGACGCGTCGCGATCGAGCTCGTCGGCGAGCAGCTGCGTGACGTAGCCGTGCACGCCGAAGGAGCCGTCGTCGGTGGCCACCTGCGCCTCACCGAAGGACGCGGCGACCTGCGCGTGGGCGGCGTCGCGGAAGCCGAGCAGCAACGTGGGCTCGACGCCTGCGGCGACCAGCGCGCGCGACCAGGAGACGATCGGCGGCAGGCCGATGCCGCCGGCGACCAGCAGCGGGCGCCTGCCCTCCGGCGGGGCGACGAAACCGTGCCCCAGCGGCCCGGTCACCCACACCGGGTCGCCCTTCTTCAGCGAGCACAGGCGGTGCGTCCCCGGGCCGACGTCCTCGAGCATGAACCACAGCTGTCCGTCGTTGGCGCCCATCGCGCTGAACGCACGTGGAAGGAACGGTCGTTCGTCCTCGCCCGCACCCCAGCCGGACTCCGCGGCCAGCATGTAGAACTGGCCCGGCTGCGGCTCGGCGCCGTCGCGGTCGACGAGGCCGAGCATCGTGTAGGCGCCGACCGTGCGGCACGTGGCCGTCAGCGCGCGGCGGCGTCCGAAGGGCGCGTTGCTCACCCGGCCACCGCTTCCGGCGCCGCGTGCAGGTCCTGCAGGGCGACGACGGCCGGTTCGCCTCGCGCGGCCCGCGCGCCGATCGCGCGCGCCGCCGCCAGCGCGCCGGACAGCGTGGTCAGGCACGGGATGCCGCGGGCGATCGCCGCGCGCCGGATCTCCCAGCCGTCGGTGCGCGCGCCCGAGCCGGTCGGCGTGTTGACGACGAGTTTCACCTCACCGGACTCGATGAGGTCGACAACGTGGGGCGACCCCTCGCCGATCTTGTTGATGGCCTGGACGGGCACGCCCATCCGCTGGATGGCCGCGGCGGTTCCACGGGTGGCGGTGACCTTGAAGCCGAGGTCGTGCAGCCGCTCGGCGATGGCGTAGGCGCTGTGCTTGTCGGAGTCGGTCACCGTGATGAAGACCGTGCCCTCCGTCGGCAGCGGCGCGCCCGCCGCTGCCTGCGCCTTGGCGAACGCCGTCGGGAAGTCGTGGGCCACGCCCATGACCTCGCCGGTGGAGCGCATCTCCGGCCCCAGCAGCGAGTCGGAGCCCTCGAAGCGGTCGAACGGCAGCACCGCCTCCTTCACCGCGACGTGCTCGACGGCCAGCGGGTCGGCCGGCAGGCCGAGCGCCGCGATCTTCTCGCCGAGCATGACCCGGCAGGCCATCTTGGCCAGCGGCACGCCGATGGCCTTGGAGACGAACGGCACGGTCCGCGACGCGCGCGGGTTGGCCTCGATGACGTAGAGCTGCCCGTTGTGGACGGCGTACTGCACGTTCAGCAGGCCGACGACGCCGAGGCCCAGCGCGATGCCCCGCGTCTGGTCCTTGATGAGGTCGAGCATCTCCTGCCCGAGGGAGTGCGGCGGCAGCACGCAGGCGCTGTCGCCCGAGTGGATGCCGGCCTCCTCGACGTGCTGCATGATGCCGCCGACCCAGACCTCCTCTCCGTCGCACAGGGCGTCGACGTCGACCTCGATCGCGTTCTCCAGGAAGCGGTCGAGGAAGATCTCCTTGCCGTCGACGGCACGCTCCCGGTCGAGGTAGGCGCGCAGGTCCTCGTCGGAGTAGACGATCTCCATCGCCCGTCCACCCAGCACGTAGGACGGGCGCACCAGGCACGGGTAGCCGACGCGCGAGCCGCAGGCCAGCGCCTCCTCCACGGAGTGCGCGGTCGCGTACGGCGGCGCCTGGTAGCCGAGGCGGTCCAGCAGCTCGCCGAAGCGGCCGCGGTCCTCGGCGAGGTCGATCGCATCGACGCTCGTGCCCAGCAGCTTGATGCCGTGCTCCTGCAGGCCGGCCGCGAGCTTCAGCGGCGTCTGCCCGCCGAACTGGACGATGACGCCCTTGGGCTTCTCCAGCTCGCAGACGGCGACGACGTCCTCGAGCGTCAGCGGCTCGAAG
>CAYUDT010000242.1:0-4099 GCA_964443695.1 uncultured Conexibacter sp.
ACCGAGGATCGTGCCGCCTAAAACCCCGGTGTCCACGAGAGCGGGGGAACTCCAGGGACGGCTGGTGTGTGCACTGGTTGGGCAGGGAGCCCAATGGGTGCACACGCGGTCCGGGGGACGGCTGGTGTGTGCACTGGTTGGGCAGGGAGCCCAATGGGTGCACACGCGGTCCGGGGGGACGGCTGGTGTGAGCACTGGCTGGGCAGGAGGCCCAATGGGTGCACACGGGTGCGGGGGACGTCTGGTGTGTGCACTGGTTGGGCAGGGAGCCCAATGGGTGCACACGCGGTCCGGGGCGCCCGCGTCGCGCGCGACGCGGGCGAGCAATGCGCTAGGGACCGACCTCCAGGATCTGCTCCCAGGTACCGCGGTCGAAGAACGGCAGGGGTGGCGCCTGCTGGGCTCCCTGCGCGCTGATCTTGTACATGCGGCGTGGCTCGCGCCACTTGGCAGCCTCGGGCGTTGCGAACCTCTTGGCCAGGACGGCGGCGGCGTTCGCCGCGGCCTGGCGGTACCCACTGACCGACAGGGTCCGCAGGGCGTAGGCCTCCTTGTCGGTGATGTCGAACGCGTGGCTGCCGCCGGTGTTGTCCTCGAACTCCTTGGCGCCCTTCGCGAACGGCGCGACCGCCAGTTCCGCAGCGGACGTCTTGAACTGCTCCCACGTCGCCACGCCGGCGTTGACGGTGCCGTCGCCCGCGGTGGTGATGTAGTCGCCGTCCCAGGCGAGGATCGTGTCGAGCACCTTCGCCGCGTCGCCGCTGGCGCCGCGCGCCGCCTTCTTCAGACGTGCGGAGGCGAGCGGGCGCTGCTGCGCGTAGGAGCCCTCGCGCTTCACCGTCGCCTGCGCGTCGGCGAACGTCGGGTTGGGCAGGCCGTGCATCGCCTTCACCAGCCGCATGAGGTAGGCGACGCGGTGGAACTGGCCGGTGACGCGCTCCGACGACTCGCCGTCGCCGGACGTCCAGCCCTGCGACGGGATGTTGTTCCAGTTGGCCAGCCAGCCCTGCGCCGGGTTGATGACGTGTGGCATCTTCGCGCGCGGCACCAGCCCGCCCCACTCGGCCTCCCCGGTGCCGGGCAGCGGCAGCCGCTGGTCCCACTTCGACGGGCGGACCTGCACGAGGCCCGGGTGCCAGTAGCCGATGTTGCCCTGCGAGTCCGCGGCCATCAGGTTCTCGTTCCAGGTGAGGTGCCGGGCGGCCTTGTCGACGTCGCGGATGTTCTTCGCCCGGTTGACCATGTCCAACCCCTCGAGCGACTCGATCTCGCGACCCCAGATCGCGTACCGGCGCGCGTAGGCGACGTTGCCGACGACCGACTGCACGGGGCCGTGGACGGTGCGGCAGATCCGGTGCTTCTCGCTGCCCTGGGCGGGCGGGGCGCCGTCGAGCAGCGTGGTCACCGGGTCCTTCCAGGTGAACGTCTCGTCGTGGCAGTCCATCGAGCGGACCTGGCCCTTGTAGTAGTACTTCTCCTTGTCGCCGGGGACGAGCTTCTCGGCGTAGAGGTCGTCCTCGTCGGACAGACCGGAGGTGATGCCCCAGGCGACGTCGTTGTTGTGGCCGATGCCGATGACCGGCACGCCCGGCGCGGTGACGCCGCGGACGTCCAGGCCCGGCGCGTGCACCTCGAACTCGACGAACAGCTCCGGCGCGGAGTAGCCGAGCTGCGGCCCGTTGAACAGGAACGCGCGGTTGCCCGGTGCGCGGACGGCGAACATCGACGAGCCCCCGACGCGGCCGATCTGGCCCGGCTCGAGGTCCGCCTTGCGCGCCGCGGCGCGCGCGGCGGCGTCGGTCGTGGAAGGCAGCGTCGCCGCGAAGCGCAACGAGCGCTTGCGTGCGCTCGCCGCCCTCTTGGCGCTGAGGCGGGGGCCCTGCGGGAACAGGCCCTCCTTGCGCGGGATGGTCGAGACCTGGCCCTTGATGGACAGCGGCAGGAGCTTGTCGAGCACTGCCGGCCTCATGCCCTCGGCCTGCAGCGCGCGAAGGTTGCGCAACTCGCTGCCGTCACCGGACGGGACGGTGCGGGCCAGGAAGACGCCGATCGTCAGCGAGTCCTTCACCGTCCACGGGCGCAGCGACGTGGTCGTGGCCAGGTACTCGGCGGGCAGGTCGGTCGGCGTGGCCTGGACGTGGGTGATCCACGCGTTGATGCCGTCCCGATAGGCCTCGAAGCGCATCTTGAACGTCAGCGGCAGCCGGTCGAACTGCTCCATCAGCTCCGCGTCGCTGTAGTAGTCGCGGCGGCTCTCGATGTCGGTCTTGATGTCGCCCTTGCCGGTGAGCTCGGCGCGGCGGCCCTGCGTGGCCAGGCGAAACGCCTCCAGCTCGAACAGGCGGTCCTGGGCGACGGCGTATCCCGCGCCCTTCCACGCGTCGAGCTCGGTGTCACCGGTGATGTTGGGGACGCCGAACGCGTCGCGGGTGATCGTGACGCCGGGGAACGGCGCCTCGCTCGTCGACGCGACGGGGTAGAAGGTGAACGGCTTGCGCTTGAAGTCGATGAACAGCGGCTGCTGGTCGTAGGCGTGCGGCGACCCGGTGCCCGAGGTGACCCCGGTGACGGAGACGAAGCCGCTCTGCCCGGGAGGCAGGATGCCCTCGGCGTTGATGATGCGCGCGTGTGCCGTGGACGCGGCACCGAGCGCGGCCGCAAGCGCGGCGAGTGTGAACCCTTTGCGAATGACCCCCATCGGGCTGACCCTACTGGGGGTACTGTCCGGACCCATGCGGTTCGGGCTCATCTTCGAGCATCAGCTGGCACGCCCCTGGGACGGCGGCGCGGAGCATCGCCTGTACCAGGAGGCGCTCGACCAGATCGAGCTCGCCGACCGCCTGGGCTTTGACTGCGTATGGGTCGTCGAGCACCACTTCCTGGAGGAGTACTCCCACTCCAGCGCGCCGGACGTCTTCCTCGCGGCGGCCTCGCAGCGGACCGAGCAGATCCGGCTCGGCTTCGGCGTCCTGCCGCTGCCGCCCGGTTATCAGCACCCGGCGCGCGTGGCCGAGACCGTGGCGACGCTGGACCTCGTCAGCAACGGCCGGGTCGAGCTCGGCACGGGGGAGACGACGTCCGGTGCGGCACTTGCCGGCTTCGGCGTCGACCGCGAGAGCAAGCGCGCGCAGTGGGAGGAGTCGCTGGACGCGGTGACGCGGATGTTCGTCGAGACGCCGTTCGCCGGCTATGACGGTCGCTACTTCTCGATGCCGCCGCGCAACGTCGTCCCCAAGCCACGGCAGACACCGCACCCGCCGCTGTGGGTGTCGTGCCCGCGCCGCGAGACCATCCGCCTGGCTGCCGAGAAGGGCATCGGCGCGCTGTCGTTCTCCTTCGTCGACCCCGAGGAGGCGCGCGCCTGGGTCGGGGAGTACGAGCAGACGCTCACCTCCGACAGTTGCGTCCCCGGCGGCTTCGCGGTGAACCCCTCCGTGGCCGTGGCCCTGCCGATGCACGTGCACACCGTCGAGTCCGAGGCGATCTCGCGGGGCATCGACGGCGCGCACTTCTTCGCGTACGCCCAACAGCACTACGAGGTCTTCGGCGACCACGTCCCGGGTGAGACCGACCTCTGGGCGGAGTTCCTCGCGCGGCGCGAGGAGGTCGGGTACTCGCGCTCGGCCGTCGTTGCGGACGGCACGCCGCTGGAGATCAGGTTCATCCGCGAGGGCGCCGGGTCGTTGCGCGGGGCGATCGGGACACCGGCCCAGGTCGGCGACCTCGTGCGGCGCTATGAGCAGGCGGGGGTCGACCAGCTGATCTTCGCGATGCAGACGGGCAAGACCCAGCACGCGCACATCTGCGAGGCGCTCGAGCTGTTCGCGGCCGAGGTCATGCCGGAGTTCGCGCAGCGGGCCGCGGACGTGGAGGCGGCCAAGCGGGCGCGGCTGGCCCCGGCGGTCGCGGCAGCGTTGGCGCGGCGCTCGCCCGCGCGCCCGGCGCCGCGGGGTGTGTCGTTCGGCCCCATGGACAGCGGCGAGCCGATGCCCGACGGGGTGCGGGTCGGGGCGTCGACGGGTGCGGCCGCCGTCCCGGTCGGCGCCGCGGCGGCGCCCGCGAACGGCGTCGCGGCGGCGGGTCCGCGGGTAGCGGCGCT
>CAYUDT010000243.1:0-4079 GCA_964443695.1 uncultured Conexibacter sp.
CACCCGATGGGCCCGCTGGCCCTGCTGGACTTCATCGGCTTCGACGTCGCGATCGCCATCGGCGACGCGATCGGCGTCCCTGCCCCGCAGAAGGTCCACGACCTGGCGGCCGAGGGTGCCCTCGGCAAGAAGTCCGGTCGCGGCTTCTACGACTACTCCTGAAAGACGTGTCCTGCGCCCGGGGTGTAGCCTCGGGCGCATGGGGTCGGTACACGGACGTTCCGCCGCGCTGCTGCTTGCCGTCGCGGCCCTCTTCACGCTTCCGGCGGGCGCGCACGCGCAGGGCCCGCTGGGGCCGCTGAACGACCTGCTCGCCCTCGGCGAGGGGCAGGGTCAGCAGCCCGACCGGATGCCGACGCTGCAGCGCGCCGAGCCGCCGCTGGTCGCGTCGCCGCGCGCGGTCTGCGCGCCGGGCTCGCGCACCGAGCCGGGCATCCAGGGGCGCGTGCCCGCGGGCAGCGCGACCAACGGGTTCATCTGTAACCTCGAGCTCATCGCCCACCAGGGGACGTCCGGCGGCTTTCGCGTCTGGCGCTACGTCGACACGAAGGGCCGCGAGTGCGCCTACTACGACACGGCCCTGCTGTTCCCGCTGAACGCGTTCAAGTTCGACGCCAACTCGCTCGGCGTCGCCGTGCTGGACATGTCCGACCCGGCGCACCCGGTGCAGACCGACATGCTCACCGAGCTGCCGATGCTGTCACCGCACGAGTCGCTGAACGTCAACGCCAAGCGGGGCCTGATCGGCGCGGTGCTGGGCAACCCGTCGGTCTATCCCGGCATGGTGTCCTTCTACGACGCCCACGAGGACTGCCGCCACCCCAAGCACACCTACAGCGGCGTGCTGGCCCGCTTCGGCCACGAGAGCGGCTTCTCGCCGGACGGCAACACCTTCTACGCCACCGCGGTCAACGCCAACGCGATCACCGCGATCGACGTGAAGGACCCCTACAACCCGCACGTCGTCTGGCTGGGCAACATCAACTCCCACGGCATGGGGCTCAGCGACGACGGCAATCGCGGCTACCTGGCGGACACCAGCGGGCAGCTGACCATCCTCGACACCAGCGAGATCCAGGCGCGCAAGGCGAACCCGCAGGCCAAGGAGATCGCGCGGCTGACCTGGAAGCAGGCGTCGATCCCGCAGAACAACCTGCCGTTCACCCGCGACGGCAAGCCCTACCTGCTGGAGTTCGACGAGTACGGCGGCAACGTCGTCGGCGCCGGCCGGATCATCGACATCTCCAACGAGCGCGAGCCGAAGGTCGTCGGCAACCTGCGCCTGCAGATCAACCAGGAGGAGGACGTCAAGGCCGCCAAGGGCGACCCCGGCGCCTTCAGCCCGGTGCAGGGCTACGCGGCCCACTACTGCAACATCCCGCAGGAGAAGGACCCGCAGATCGTCGCCTGCTCGTTCATCGCCTCCGGCCTGCGGGTCTTCGACATCCGCGACCTGACGCAGCCGAAGGAGATCGCCTACTACGTGGCGCCGACCGTCTCCCGGGTGGAGAACGGCACGCTGGCCTCCGACTACGCGATGTCGATGCCGGCGTTCGCGCCGGAGCGGCGGGAGATCTGGTACTCCGACGGCACCAGCGGCTTCAACGTCCTGCGCGTGCCGGAGTCGGTCTGGCCGACGGCGGCCAAGCCGTCGTCGGGCGCGTGCGCCTCGCGCCGCACGTTCGCGACGACCCACCTCGCGCCGAAGGGCTCGCGGATCAGGTCGGTGACCGCGACGCTCGGCGGCAAGAGGGTCAAGGCGACCTACAAGGGCCGCGTCGCGAAGGTCCGCGTGGATCTCCGCAAGCTCACGAAGTCCGTCGTGCGGCTGAAGGTGCGGATCGTGCTGCGGGGTGGTCGCGTGGTCACCAAGACGCGCACCTACCATCCCTGCACCCGCCGCGGGTAGCGGACCGGGTGTCGGGGGGGGCGCGTGGCGCGCCGCAAGCCACCCCCCGAGAAGCCGCCCCGGGGCGGGGGGTTGACCCCCCCCCCCCCCCGCCCCGCGCGGGGGTCGGCGGCGCGGGTCTGGTGGGCCGGCCCCCCCCCCCCCCACGACAGCACCCTTAAGCCGGACCGGCGTCAGGCTGAGAACGCGAACCCGACCTCGACCGTCGCGTGGAGGGTGATCTCCTCCGGCGCGACCGCGATGACGACCTCCTCATCGGGGCCACCGCCCCCGCGGGCCTGCATCCGGGCCAGGGGTGCCGCCCCCGGCTGGGGGAACGGGTCGAGCCCGGTCGCGCCCGCCAGGCGCAGTCCCGGCTCGGCGATCCAGCTCACGGCGCCGACCGTCACGCCGAGGCCTGCCGCGTAGGCGACGGCGCGGTCGCGCGCGTCGGCGGCGGCTGCTGCGCGGACGCTGGTGTGCGCCGCGTTGCCGGGACTGATCTGCCAGTGCGGACCGTGCACCGACGCGCCCGCCGCGCTGAGCCGCGCCAGCAGCGCGCCGACCTCGTCCAAGGCCGACACCTCCACGCTGGTCGCGCGCGACGCCCGCCAGCCCGCCGGTTGGTGCTGGCCCTTGTGCCAGCGGCTCTTCTGCGCCACCGCCAGCGCCGTCGTCGTCGCATGCGCGATGTGCGCTGCGTGGTCGGCGAGCACCGCGTCGATCGCCGCAGCCGTCTGCGCCGCGGCCTCGTAGGCGGCGTCGCGCGATCCGGAGTCCGCGCTGATCTCCGCGTGCACGACGGCGAGGTCGGGCAGGACGCGCACCTCGGCGCTGCCCCGGACAGTGATCTCGGTCACGCCGCCCAGCCTAGCCCCGGTAGCGTGGCGCGCATGCTCATCACGACGATGAACGACGTCCCCGGCTACGTGGTCGAGGAGGTGCTCGGCGAGGCGTTCGGGCTGACCGTCCGCTCGCGGAACATCGGCTCGCAGATCGGCGCGGCCTTCAAGTCGCTGTTCGGGGGCGAGCTGAAGGGCATGACCAAGATGCTCGCCCAAGGCCGGGACGACGCCCGCAGCCGGCTGGTCGAGGAGGTCGAGGCGATGGGCGGCAACGCCGTGATCGCGTTCCGCTTCGACACCTCAGAGCTGGGCACCAGCTGGACGGAGATCTGCGCCTACGGCACCGCCGTGCGCATCCGCCCCGCCTGAGGTCGAACGCGCTTTTTCACCCCGCGTCGGCGGCAGAAAAGCGTGTTCGGCGGGTGGGGCGCCCGGGCCCCGCGGGGTCGAACGCGCTTTTTCACCCCGCGTTGGCGGCAGAAAAGCGTGTTCGGCGGGTGGGGCGCGCGGCCCGGTGGGGCGGTTCAGGCGGCGCCGAGGCGCTCGAAGAGCAGGACCTCGGCGAGGGTGGCGGCCTCGAGGTCGGCGAGCGCCACGGACTCGTTGGCGCTGTGGATCGCGGCGGCGTCGTCGCAGGCGCCCCAGAGCAGGATCTCGGCGTCGGGCAGGGCCTCCGACAGCGTGACCACGAGCGGGATCGCGCCGCCGGAGCCGACCGCGACGGCGGGCTTGCCGTAGGCCTCCTCCATCGCGGCGCGCGCGGCGGCATCTCCCGACCCGCCCTCACGCAGCAGGAAGCCGCGGGCGGACTGGCTGACGGTGACGTCGACGCGGACGTTCCAGGGTGCGGCGGCGCGCAGGTGCGCCTCGATGAGCTCACCGGCCCGGACGGGGTCGTCGTCGGGCGCCAGCCGCGCCGACACCTTGGCGCGGGCGGTGGAGATGATCGCGTTGCGCGCCGAGAGGACGTCCGGGGCATCGATGCCGATCGCCGTGATCGACGGGCGCAGGTAGAGCCGCTCGGCCAGGGGGCCGGTGCCCGGCAGGCCGACGCCTTCCAGGACCCCGGCGCCCTCGCGCACGACGTCCTCCTCGACGGCGCGGCCGTGCCACTCACCCCACACCAGGCCCTCGACCGCGACGTCGCCGGCGTCGGTGTGCAGCGACGCGAGCATCCGCGTCAGCGCCATCAGCGCGTCCGGGACGGCCCCGCCGAACAGACCGCTGTGCACCGGCGCCTCGAGCGTGGAGACCACGACGTCCAGCGCGACCATGCCGCGCAGCGACGTCGTCAGCGTCGGCTCGCCGACCTTCCAGTTGCCGGAGTCGGCGACGACGATGAGGTC
>CAYUDT010000244.1:0-4064 GCA_964443695.1 uncultured Conexibacter sp.
GGTCGACAAGCTCTCCGAGGTGATGGACGCCAACCCGCGCGACGCGCTGTTCGGCTCCACCACCGCTCAGACCGAAGCCTGATGCCCCAGCCCCGCCGCACCACACGCACGACCACCAAGGTCACGATCAGCGACGACCGGGGCGTCTTCATGATCTCGGTCGCCGCCGAGCTCGCGGAGATGCACCCGCAGACGCTGCGCATGTACGAGCAGCGGGGCCTCATCGAGCCGCAGCGCTCGCCGAAGGGGACGCGGCTGTACTCGCAGTCCGATGTCGAGAAGCTCCGCCGGATCCAGGAGATGACGTCGGAGCTCGGCCTCAACCTCGCCGGCGTCGAGAAGGTCCTGGCCATGGAGGAGGAGCTGGCCCGCGCCCAGGCCCGCGTCGAGCAGCTCGAGCGCCGCGCCCTGCAGCTGCAGGACGACATCGCCGCGTTGGAGGCCCGTCGCGACGAGGTCAGGGCCGACATCGTCCGCTACGAGCAGCCGGGCAGCGACATCGTCCGCGCCGACGACGTCCGCCCGCCCGAGCCGGCGCGCCGCAGCATCCGCATCGAGCGGGACTGACCGGCCGGCGCCGCTGGACGAGCTGCTTCAGCGCGAGCCGCCCGCTGCTAGACGAGCTGCTTCAACGCGAGCCGCCCGCCGCTGAAGCAGAGCACGTAGTGCCCACCCGTGGCGGCCGCGTAGGCGTCGCAGTCGCGCAGGCCCGAACCGGTCGGGTCCTCCGTCGCGCCGCCCGGTGCCCCGATGCGCGCCGCGACCTGGGCGCGGGTGGCGCCGTCGCCGAGCGCGGCGAACTCCGCGGGCGTGACGGCGTGCGCGCTGGCCCCCACCCCGACCACGCCGAGCTGCGCGGGGCCGTTGACGCCGGAGACGGGACCGGCCGCGAGGAACATCCAGAGCGCGATCGCGCAGGCCAACAGCCCCGCGGGGATCCACGCGGCGCGTGCAGGCAGATGGCGCTGGACGAGCGCGACCATGTGAGCGTCAACGCGCCTACCCGGCGAACCTTGCGGCAACTCATAGGCTGACCCGATGCGGATCCTGCTGGCCGGTGCCACCGGCGCGATCGGACGTCCCCTGCTGACGCGGCTGCTCGCCGACGGGCACGAGGTCGTGGCGACCTCGCGCGACGCGCAGCGGGCCGCGGCGCTGACGGCGCAGGGCGCCGAGGGCGTCGTGCTCGATGCGTTCGACACCGCCGCAGTGCACCGCGTCGTGGCGGAGGCCAACGCCGAGGTCGTCCTGCACCAGCTCACCGCGCTGCCGGAGAACCCCGCCAAGGGCAAGAACATGCAGGCCGGCGTCGCGCAGACCAACCGGCTGCGCCGCGAGACCGTCCCGGTCTTCGTGGACGCCGCGCGCGCTGCGGGCGCGCGGCGCATCGTCGTCCAGTCGATCTCCTTCGTCGTCGACCCGGCCCGTGGCCCGGAGACGACGGTCGACGAGACCGCGCCCCTGTACCTGAGCGCGCCGTTCCCCGAGCTCATCGAGGCCGTCCGCGACATGGAGGCGGCGGTCGTCGGCGCCACCGGCATCGACGGCCTGGCCCTCCGCTACGGCTTCTACTACGGCCCGGGCACCTGGTACGCCAAGGACGGAGCGATGGGCGACATGATCCGCAAGCGCCGCCTGCCGATCGTCGGCAACGGCGAAGGTCGCTACTCCTTCATCCACATCGACGACGCCGTCGAGGCCACCGTCCAGGCGCTCACCAAGGGCGCCACCGGCGTCTACAACGTCGTCGACGACGAGCCCGTGCGCCTGCGCGACTGGCTCCCGGTCGTCGCCGAGGCCATGGACGCCAAGGAGCCGCGCAGGGTCCCGGCGTTCCTGGGCAGGCTCGCCGCCGGACCCGTCGTCGTCTACTACGCGACCCAGCTGCCCGGCGTCTCCAACGCCAAGATGAAGGCCGCGTTCGGCGTCCAGCCCCGCCCCACCCGCGCCGGCCTCGAAGCGGCGTTCTCCTAAACCCCACCTAAAGGGTCTGACCCCTTCAGTTGGCGCCTCCAGCGTGCGTCGGCACCAAAGCTGAGGGGTCTGACCCCTTCGGAGTTGGTGACCTAAGTCGGCTTGGAAAACAAATCTAAGTGAGCTACACTGAGATCAAGCCATGAACCCCGAGCGCTTCACCACCAAGTCCTCCGAGGCCGTCAACGCTGCCCAGCAGTTGGCCGAAGGGCGCAAGAACCCCCAGATCACGCCTGAGCACCTGCTGGCCGCGCTGCTTGACCAGGAGGGCACGGTCGTCACGTACGTGCTGGCCAAGTTGGGCGTCGCCCCTGCCCTGGTCGCCAACCCGCTGAGCAAGGCGCTCGATGCGCTTCCCCGCTTGGGCGATGGCGCCGAGGTCACCGGCCCGTCCAGCGAGCTCGTGCAGGTCGTGCGGGGCGCCGAGAAGGAGATGCGCGAGCTCAAGGACGAGTACATCTCCGTCGAGCACCTGCTGCTGTCCCTCTCGGAGCACAAGTCCCCCGCGGGCGAGGCGCTCAGGCTGGCCGGCGCCAAGCACGACGAGCTGCTGACCGCGCTGGCCGAGGTCCGCAAGTCCAGCCGCGTCACGAGCGCCAACCCCGAGGCCACGCTGGAGGCGCTGAAGAAGTTCGGCGTCGACCTGACCGAGAAGGCGCGCGACGGCGCTCTCGACCCGGTCATCGGCCGCGACGAGGAGATCCGCCGCGTCGTCCAGGTCCTGAGCCGCCGCCGTAAGAACAACCCCGTCCTCATCGGCGAGCCGGGCGTCGGCAAGACCGCCATCGTGGAGGGCCTCGCCCAGCGCATCGTCAAGGGCGACGTCCCCGCGTCGCTGGAGAACCGCCGCGTGATCGCCCTGGACATGGGCTCGCTCATCGCCGGTGCGAAGTACCGCGGTGAGTTCGAGGACCGCCTGAAGGCCGTGCTGTCGGAGGTCCAGGAGTCCGGCGACGTCATCCTCTTCCTCGACGAGCTGCACACCGTCGTCGGCGCCGGCGCGGCGGAGGGCGCGGTCGATGCCGCGAACCTGCTCAAGCCGATGCTGGCCCGCGGCGAGCTGCGCGCGGTCGGCGCGACCACGCTGGACGAGTACCGCAAGCACATCGAGAAGGACGCGGCCCTGGAGCGCCGCTTCCAGCCGGTGCTGGTCGGCGAGCCGTCCGTCGAGGACACCATCGCGATCCTGCGCGGCCTGAAGGACAGCTATGAGCGCCACCACAAGGTGACGATCGTCGACCCGGCCCTCATCGCCGCCGCGGCGATGAGCGACCGCTACATCGCCGACCGCTTCCTGCCCGACAAGGCCATCGACCTCGTCGACGAGGCGGCCTCGCGCCTGCGCATCGAGACGGACTCGGTCCCCACCGAGATCGACGAGGTGGAGCGCCGCATCCTGCAGCTGGAGATCGAGCGCACGTCGCTGTCCTCGGCCAAGGACGACGCCTCCAAGGCCCGTCTGGAGGCGCTGGAGCGCGAGCTGGCCGAGCAGCAGGAGCAGGCCTCGGCCATGCGCGCCGAGTGGCAGTCCGAGAAGGACGCCATCGAGGGCGTCGCCGGCATCCGCGAGAAGGTCGAGGAGGCCCGCCGTGAGCTGGAGCGCGCCGAGCGCGAGGCCGACCTGGAGACCGCTGCCCGCATCCGCCACGGTGAGCTGCCGCAGCTGGAGTCCGACCTGGCCGCCGCCGAGGCCGCCGAGGCCAGCGGGGGCACCGGCGCCGCCGCACGCTTCCTGAAGACCGAGGTCACCCCGGAGGACATCGCCGAGGTCGTCGGCCGCTGGACGGGCATCCCCGTGTCGCGGCTGATGGAGGGCGAGGTCGAGAAGCTCGTGCACATGGAGGACCGCCTGCACCGGCGGGTCGTCGGCCAGGACGACGCGGTCGCCGCCGTGTCGGCCGCGCTGCGCCGCAGCCGCGCGGGCCTGCAGGACCCCGACCGCCCGATCGGCTCGTTCCTGTTCCTCGGCCCGACCGGCGTCGGCAAGACCGAGCTGGCACGCGCGCTTGCGGAGTTCATGTTCGACAGCCAGGAGGCGATGATCCGGATCGACATGTCGGAGTACATGGAGAAGCACTCCGTGTCCCGGC
>CAYUDT010000245.1:0-3992 GCA_964443695.1 uncultured Conexibacter sp.
GACTCGACGCGGCCGCGCGTCTTGCCCTCGACCTGGTTGCCCAGGCGCAGGACGGCGATCACCAGGGCGACGTCGGACTCGACGGCCGCCACGACGTCGCCGGTCGACACGCGGTCGGCCGTGACGAGGCGCAGCAGGCGGTTGCGGGACTCGGCGAGCGCCGGGAAGGCCTCGAGGGCCTCGAACGCGGCGGTGAGGCGCCGACCGTGGCCTTCGTTGTGATGACGGCTGCTGCTGCCGGTCGACTCGACGCCGGCGGTGTTGTCGGTTGACGTGGCGAGGGGGCTGGTGCTCATGCGCGGAAAGGGGGTGACTTTTCGTGTCTCGAGGACCGGCCCAACACCGGTCATGACCCCTATCGGCAACCGTGGACGAATTGTTGAGCGCTGGACGTCCCCAGTTCAGGAAAGCGCTGCGTCCAGGCGCTTCAGCGACTCCTCGCGACCCAGCACGGAAAGGGTCTCGAAGATGCCCGGTGACACCGTCGTACCCGCCAGCGCGACGCGGATCGGCTGGAAGACGTCCTTCGGCTTGGCCTCGCGCCGCTCCACGACGCCGCGCAGCGCCTCGTCGATCGCCTCGACCGTGAAGTCGGGCAGCGCCGCGAGGACCTCGCGCACCTCGCGCAGGTTCTCCAGATGCGCCTCGGAGGACAGGAACTTCTCGCGCGCCTTCGCGTCGTCCGCAGCGGCCCCGTCGAAGATGAACCCGGCCAGCGGCCAGAAGTCCGCCAGCGTCTGGATCTTCTCGCTGCTGATCTCGACCGCGTCGCGCAGCCCGGTGCGGCCCGTGTAGGCCTCCAGCGCGGCCGTGAGCTCGTCGAGGGACAGCTCACGGACGTACCGGCCGTTCATCCAGCGCAGCTTCTGCTCGTCGAAGCGGGCCGGGTTCTTGGAGACGCGGGACACGTCGAAGCGCTTGACGAGCTCCTCCGTGGGGATGAGCGTCTCGTCGTCGGCGTCGCCCCAGCCCAGCAGGGTCAGGTAGTTGCGCACCGCGGCCGGAAGGTAGCCGGCGTCCCGCAGCTCCTGGACGGATGCGGCGCCGTGGCGCTTGGAGAGCTTCTTGCCGTCCATGCCGTGCAGCAACGGCAGGTGCGCGAACACGGGCGGCTCCCAGCCGGCCGCGGCGTAGACGAGCAGCTGCTTGGGGGTGTTGGACAGGTGGTCCTCCCCGCGGACGACGTGCGTGATGCCGGCGTCGTGGTCGTCGACGGCGACCGCGAAGTTGTAGAGCGCCGTGCCGTCGGCGCGGGCGATCACCGGGTCGTCCAGGTGCTTGCCCAGGAAGGTCGTGTCCCCGCGGATCACGTCGTGGACGACGAGCTCGGCGTCGTCGGGCACGCGCAGCCGGACGGCACCCGACTCCTCGGCGATCCCGCGGAACCCGGCGGACGCTCCGTGTTCGGCCTTGTAGGCGTCGACGTCGTCCTTGACGGCGTTGGAGTGGTAGGCATGCCCGTCGGCGATGAGCTGCGTGAGGACCTCCGCATGCCGGTCGGACCGGCTGACCTGGGAGATCGGCCCCTCGTCGTAGTCCAGCTCCAGCCACTTCAGGGCGTCGAGGATCTGCTCCACGTTCTCCGGCGTCGAGCGCTCCCGATCGGTGTCCTCGATGCGCAGGACCAGCACGCCGTCGCCCTCGTGGCGGGCCATCAACCAGTTGTAGAGCGCGGTGCGCGCGCCGCCGATGTGCAGCGCGCCGGTCGGGCTGGGAGCAAAGCGAACTCGCATCGCACGTCACTCTAGGGGTGCCGGAGCCCTCCCAGCCGCCTGCCACGTCGCCGCGGCCGCCCGCGAGGACGCAGGCGGGCCCCGGTGCGATCTAGGGTGGACGCATGCTCCTCGGACTGCATGTCTCCCCCGCCGGCGGCCCGGCCAAGGCCGTGGCCCGGGGCGTCGAGGCCGGCGCCCGCGCGATCCAGATCTTCAACCAGAGCCCGCGGATGTGGAAGCCGACGGTCTACAGCGACGAGCAGGTCGCCGAGTTCCGCGAGGCGATGGCGGCCAGCACGGTCGAGGCGCTGTTGATCCACGGCGTCTACCTCATCAACACGGCCAGCGACGACCCCGAGATCCGCCAGAAGTCGCTCACCTCGCTCATCGCCGGTCTGCGCGCCGGCGACCGCCTCGGCGCCCACGCGCTCGTGCTCCACGCCGGCAGCGCCAAGACCGGCAACGTGCAGGAGGCGATCAAACGCTCCGGCAAGGTCATCAAGGAGGCCTTGGCCGAGTCGGAGTCCTGCCCACTGCACCTGGAGAACACCGCCGGCACCGGCGGCACGCTCGGTCGCTCGTTCGCCGAGCTCCACGAGCTGATCGAGGCGGCCGGCGGCGATCAGCGCATCGGGCTGTGCCTGGACTCCTGCCACCTCTACGCCACCGGCTACGACGTGCGCACGCCCGAGTCGCTGGACGCCGTCCTGGAGGAGTGCGAGCGCGAGGTCGGCCTGGACCGCCTCGGCTCCCTGCACCTCAACGACTCCAAGACCGCGCTGGGCGCCAACCGCGACCGCCACGCCGACGTCGGCGAGGGCGAGATCGGCCTCGACGGCCTGCGCACGTTCGTCACCGAGCCGCGCTTCCAGGACCTGCCCTGCGTCCTGGAGCAGCCCAACCAGGACACCGGCGCCGAGCAGCTGGCGACGGTGGTCGCCCTGCGCGAGCAGGGCCGCTGAGCCACCGTGTACGGGTGGATCGCCACGGTCGGCCGTGGCGATCCGGACGTTCAGCGACGGGGGTTCAGGCCGAGGCCCGGGCCGGGAGGGGCGACGGGAGGATCCGCTCGAGCTCGTGGCGCAGCGTCGGGATCGGCGCGACCTTGAACTCCTCGCCGAAGCGCAGGATGCGCTCGCCGAGGGACGTCTCGAGCTGCAGGACGAAGTCGCACTCGCCGGGGAAGTTGCTCAGCGTGTGCTTGAGGTCGTCGATGATCGTCGGCGGCAGCTGACGCGCATCGGCGCGCCAGATCAGCGTCGGCGGGCCCTTCGGGATCGCGCTGGGGACGTACTGCTCCTCCGCCTCGGCGATCTCCTCCTCCGACGGCGCGAACGGCGTGATCTCCTGGGCCTTGAAGATCATGCCCTTGTCGTCCTTGGACAGCTGGCCGCGGATCGTGACCACGTCGTCCACCCGCGGCTCCACGTCGACGAGGACGTTCTCGAAGATCATCACCTCGAACTGGCCCTCGAGGTCGTCGAGCGTCGCGAAGCCGAGCGGCTTGCCGGCCCGCGTCTTGATCTTGCGGAACGCGGTGACGATGCCGCCGACCGTGAACCACTCGCCGTCCTTCTTCTCGGGCAGCTCGGCGAGCGTGAGGTCGGTGCCCATTCGCAGCGCGGGCAGCACGGCCTTCAGCGGGTGGGTCGACAGGAAGATGCCGATGGCCTCCTTCTCGAAGGCCAGCAGCTCGTTCTGCTCGAACTCCTCATCGGGGATCGGCGGGTGCTGGGGCGTCGCGAACGCGGCCGCCGCACCGCTCCCCCCTCCGCTGGTGTCACCGAAGGCCATGTCGAAGATCGAGCCCTGCCCGATCTCGGCGTCCTGCTGGACCTTCTGCCCGTTGGCCTGCGCCTGCTCGAGCACGTCGAGCATGCCCTTGCGTGACGCGCCGGTGGAGTCGAACGCACCCGCCTTGATCAGCGCTTCGATGGACTTCTTGTTGACGGCACGCGGGTCGACGCGCTCGCAGAAGTCCCAGAGGCCGTCGTAGGGCCGCTCGGCGCGGGCCTCCTTGATCGCCTCCACCGCCGCGGTGCCGACGCCCTTCACGGCGTTCAGGCCGAAGCGGATGTCGCCGCCGTGGACGGTGAACGCGAGGTCGGACTCGTTGACGTCGGGCGGCAGGATCGCGATGCCCATGTCCTCGCACCGCGCCACGAAGAACGGGACCTTGTCCTTGGTGGACATGACCGACGAGATCAGCGCCGCCATGTACTCGGCCGGGTGGTTGGCCTTCAGCCAGGCCGTCCGGTAGGAGATCAGCGCGTAGCA
>CAYUDT010000246.1:0-3977 GCA_964443695.1 uncultured Conexibacter sp.
CGCGCGTGGCGATGTCGTCGCGGTAGAAGCTGATGTCGATCTCGCCGAGCGGCACGTCGCGCTCGAGGAGGTCGTTGAGGAGGTCGCGGATCCGGCGGGCGAGCACCGCTCCGCGGCGGTGGATGCCGACGATCACGAGACGGTCGGGATCACCGGCGCGTTCGACGATCTCGTGCGCGATCCGGACCAGCGTCCGGCGCATGTCGTCGTGGTCGAGGACGACCTTGGGCTGTTGCTGCACTGCGTTCCTTCCTGGCCTCACAGGACCGGGTTAAAGGAGGTTTATGTGACCCTAGCACCCGGGCCCGGACGGACCCGGGCCGGTCAGCGCAGGCCGGGCGTCACGCCCGGTCGATCTCCACCGAGACGGTCGCGCCCGCGGCGGCCTTCGTCCCCGCGGGTGGGTCCTGCCCGACGACGACGAAGTTCTTCTCGTTCTGCACGCCGAAGAACGTCGGGTCGTTGGCCAGCTCGACGTTGAAGCCCATGCCCTCGAGCGTGTCGCGGGCGTTGCTGAGCAGCTGGCCGGTGACGTCCGGGACGTCGGTGCCGGACTCCACGGTCCTGGTGACGGTCGACGTCCTGGTCTGCGTCTCGGTCTTGACCTGGGTGCGGGTCTCGGTGGTGGTGCGCGTCACGCCCTTGGGCCCGCCGAGCACCGCGATGAGCAGCACGCCGACCAGGAACCCGCCCGCACCGGCCAGCGCGACGGTCAGCCAGGACGGCGTCTCGGGCAGCTTCACGCGGGCGCCTCGGCGGCGGCCGGTGGACGCTGGCGCTCCGGCCGGATCAGCTCCGGGCGGCCCTTCTCCGGGAACGGCACGTCGATGACGTCGAAGTCGCGGGGCAGGACGGTGTGCTCGAAGACCGCCTGGGCCTCCTCGAGGAGCTCGCGGCCGGCGTAGCGACCGGACAGGTGGTTCAGCGCCAGCAGCCGCACCTCGGCCCGGCCGGCGGTCTCGGCGGCCTGGCGGGCGGTCGAGTGGCGGGTCTTCCTCGCGCGCTCGAGCTCCTCGTGGAGGAACGTCGACTCGTGGACGAGGACGTCGGCGTGGTGCGCGGCGATCGTGAGCATCTCGTTGGGAGCGGTGTCACCGGAGAGCACGATCTTGCGGCCGGGACGGGCCGGGCCGACCACCATCTCCGGCGCGACCCCGTTGACGGTCTCGCCGCGGGTCAGCCGGCCCAGGTCGGGGCCGTCGGCGACCCCGAGGGACTTGGCCTTCTCGGCGTCCAGGCGGCCGGGGCGCCCGTCCTCGACGATCGCGTAGCCGAACGCGGGGCCGCGGTGGCTCACGGCGAACGGCGTGATGGCGTACCCGTCGCGACCGACCGGCTCGCCGGGCTCGAGGTCGCGGACGCGCAGCTCGAACGGCAGGGTGCCGATGACGAACGCCATCCGCCGCAGGAGGTCGACCGTGTCCCTCGGACCGAAGACCTCCAAGGGCGTGTCGCGGTCGCGCAGCGCGAAGGACTTGATCATGCCCGGCAGGCCCAGCCAGTGGTCGGCGTGGTGGTGCGTCAGCAGGATCGTGTCGATGTCCGGCAGGCCCCCGGCGCGCAGCAACTGGCGCTGGGTGCCCTCACCGCAGTCGAACAGCACGCGGTCGCCGCCGCGACGCAGGAGCGTCCCGGGCAGGCCTCGGCGAGCGGTCGGCACCGAGCCGGCGGTGCCGCAGAAGAGCAGGGAGAGGTCCATCGGCTGTCACCGAATGTACCGCTGAGCAGCCAGAAGACCCTGTGTGCACTGGTTGGGCCACCTGCCCAACCAGTGCACGCAGGTGATGGTGGGCCCGTTCAGCGCTCCGGGCGCTGAGAGGCGAGGAGGTCGCGGATCTCCTCCAGCAGCTCCTGGTCGCGCGTCGGACCGGCCTTCTTGGCGCCCAGACCACCGGCACGCTGCAGCGGCACGACGACGACGTAGTAGACGACCGCGGCGGTGACGACGAAGCTGATCAGCGCGGTCAGCGTCGTGCCGAAGACGATCTTCGAGTCGCCGACGTTGATGCCGGCGTTGCCGAAGTTCGGCGTGCCACCGATGGCACCGAGGATGCCCCCGATGAAGTCGTCGGCGAACGCCTTGACGACCGCCGTGAACGCCGCGCCGATGATGACCGCGACCGCGAGCTCGACGACGTTGCCACGGAGGAGGAAGTCCTTGAATCCCTTGAGCATGTTCGTCGTCTTACCCCATTTGGCGCACGCCTTGCTAACCGACGGTCAACAACGGTGTACGTGGCCTCATGATCAGCTTGCTCCGCCGCCACTGGCGCACCGTCACCATGGTCCTCGGCGTGCTCGGCCTGGCGCTGGCGGCATGGTCGCAGCACGAGGCCATCGCCACGCTGTCGATCGCGCCCCTCCCCTTCGCCGGTGCCGTCGCGCTGCTTGCGGTCGCACCGCTGCTGCAGGCCGTGTCCTGGCTGGTCGCCCTGCGCTCGCTCGGGGCGCCGGCGCCGGCCGGCGGCGCGCTGCGCCTGTGGGCGCGCTCGTTCCTGCTGCGCTACGAGCCCTCGGGCGCGGTCGGCTTCGCGCACCGGGTGATGGCGCGCGAGCAGGCCGGTGCCACGTCCGCGCAGATCCTCACCGCCACCGGCTATGAGCAGCTCGGCGCGGTCGCGGCCGGTGCGCTGGTGGCCGTCTGCGGCTTTGCGGCCGCAGGAGCCGGCGTGCCCTGGCTGGCGGTCGCGACGTGCGCGGGCACCATCGCGCTGCTCGTCGCGCTGCGGCCGGCGTTCCTCGGCCGCTGGATCGCCGGTGCGCTGGATGCGCGCGGCGTCCGCGTGGCGGGGCTGCTGCA
Source organism: uncultured Conexibacter sp. (assembly GCA_964443695.1). Classification (GTDB taxonomy): domain Bacteria; phylum Actinomycetota; class Thermoleophilia; order Solirubrobacterales; family Solirubrobacteraceae; genus Paraconexibacter. The sequence continues at coordinate 2,801 of CAYUDT010000246.1, forward strand.
CGGCCGCGTCCTCGTCGCGCTCGTGGCGCTGAACCTCACCGGGTGGGCCTTCACCGGCCTGGGTGTCCGGGCGCTGGCGGCGGCGCTGGGCATCGGTGGATCGCCATGGCTGCTGGTCGGGGTCTTCGCGCTGTCGTGGCTGCTCGGCGTCCTGGTGCCGCTGGCGCCCGGGGGCCTGGGCCTGCGGGACGGGATTTTCGTCCTGTGGCTGGGCGCGTCGGTGGGTGCCGGCGCGGCCACCGGCCTGGCGCTGGTGCTGCGCCTGGCGACCTTCGCCGGCGAGCTGGTGGCCGTCGCGGCCCTGGAGCTGCTGGCCCGCCGCTTCCCGGTGACCGCCGGCCCGCCGGCGTCCGCCCCGGTCGCGGCCGCCGACCCGCGGGGGACGATCGTCGTCGTCCCGACCTACGAGGAGGCCGAGGCGCTGCCGCTGTTCGTGGAGCGCTTCGCCGCGACCGGCATGGAGCTGCTCATCGTCGACGACTCCTCGCCCGACGGGACGGGTGAGTTGGCCGAGAGGCTGGCGGCCGACCGCCCGTGGATGCACGTGCTGCACCGCGTGGACAAGGACGGCCTGGGCCGCGCCTACCGCGCGGGCTTCGGCTGGTGCCTGCAGCGCGGCTACCGCGTGGTCGGCCAGATGGACTGCGACCTGTCCCATCCGCCGGAGAAGCTCACCGAGATGCTCGGCGTCCTGGAGGACCGCCATGCCGACCTCGTCATCGGCAACCGCTACATGGACGGCGGCGGCACCGACGGCTGGTCGACCACCCGGCGTCTGCTGTCCAAGGCCGGCTGCACCGGCTCGCGCCTGGTCCTCGGCCTGCCCTACGGCGACCTGTCGGGTGGGTTCAAGCTCTGGCGCGCCTCCTGCCTGTCGGCCATGGACTTCGACGCCATGCTGGCCGACGGCTACGCCTTCCAGGTCGAGACCACCCAGCTGGCCTACCTCATGGGCAAGCGCATCGAGGAGGTCCCCTTCGTGTTCTCCGAGCGCGTGGCCGGCGCGTCGAAGATGACCCTCGCGATCTCCCTCGAGGGCATCCGCGTCACGCTGGCACTCCGCCGTCGGACCACCAAGACCAGTAGCCTTGTGGCTTCGTAGCGCTCGTAGCTCAGTGGATAGAGTGTCGGTTTCCGGTACCGAAGGTCGGAGGTTCGAATCCTCCCGGGCGCGCTC
>CAYUDT010000247.1:0-3963 GCA_964443695.1 uncultured Conexibacter sp.
GCGGCGCCCATGAACGCGAACTGCACGAGGTGCTCGGGCCGGACCTCGGTGTTGGCCCCGACGTCGACGAGCGTGACCGGGTTGCCCGGGATGGGGACCGGCAGGGCCAGCGCCGGCCTGTAGATGCCCTGCGCGCGCTTGATGTTGAACAGCCCGGCGGCCAGCGCCGCGCCCGTCGAGCCGCCGGACACCAGCGCATCGGCCTGCCCGTCGGCGACCGCACGAGCCGCCTGGACGATCGAGGCGTCGCGCTGGTTGCGCACGGCGGCGGCCGGATCGGCCGCCTTGGCGATGGAGACCGGCGCGTCGACGACGGTGACGCCCTCGGGCGGGTCGCCGATGTCGGCCGCGGGGCCGAAGAGGATGACCTTGACGCCGCGCTCGGCGGCGATCGCTGCGCCGGCGGCGACCTCGGCTGCTCCGAGGTCCGCCCCGTTCGCGTCTACGGCAATGGTGACGCTCATACGAGCGTCACGTTAGAGCGTTGCGGCTCTAGTGCTCGTGATCGTGATCGTGCGAGTGCACGTGCACGATCTCCTTGCCACCGTAGTAGCCGCAGGTGCCGCAGACGCGGTGCGGACGACGGGGGCTGTGGCACTGCGGGCACGCGTTGTACGTCGGCGCGCTGATCTTGTGCTGCGAGCGGCGCTTGGTGGTGCGCGAGTGCGACTGCTTCTGCTTGGGGACGGCCATAGCGGACTGGGAATGGTAGGGAATCTGCGTCCTGATTGACTTGCGGTGCATGCCCGACTTCATCGTGCGCCCCATGACCGAGGCCGACGTGCCCGCCGCGGACGTCGCCGCATGGAGCGCCCTGAGCGTGATGTTCCCACCGGAGTTCGTCCCCGACGAGGCCGAGCGGCTGCCGCGCGCGCTGGCCCGGATCGCGCACCTGCTCGACACCGATCCGGGCGGGGCATGGGTCGCCGAGGACGCCGACGGCGCCGTCATCGGCACCGCGCTGGCGCTGATCCGCGAGGGGGTCTGGGGCCTCTCGCTGCTGGGCATCGCGCCGGAGCGCCAGGCCGGTGGCGTCGGCCGGGAGCTGCTGCAGGCGGCCGTGGCCTACGGCGCCGGCACGCGCGGCGGGATCATCCTGTCCTCCACCCACCCGGCGGCGATGCGCTCCTACTTCCGCGCGGGCCTGCAGCTCCGGCCCTGCGTCGCGTTGGCCGGGATGCTCCGGACCGATGCGTTCCCGGCCGGGCTGAAGGCCCGCCCCGGCGACGTGGACGACGACCGCGACACGCTCGACGCCGCCGCGCGGTTCGTGCGCAGCGCGTCCTACGAGGAGGACGTCCGGACCTTGGTGCAGACCGCGAACAACGAGCTGCTCGTCATCCCCGGACGCGGCTTCGTCGCCCACCGCGAGGGGTCGCCGAGCCTGCTGTGCGCGAGCGACGAGGATGCCGCCCGCGACCTGCTCTGGTCGGCCTTCGCGCACGCCCCGCGCGCCGCGACCGTCCACGTCGACTTCGTGATGACCGGCCACGACTGGGCCATCGACGTCGGCCTGCAGGCCGGCCTGGCGCTCTCGCCCGAGGGACCGGTCTTCACCCGCGGTGACCTCGGCCCGCTGGCCCCGTTCCTGCCCAGCGGCGCGTACCTTTAGGCCCGTGACCGAGCGCGACGCATTTGGCAACCCGATCGCGCCCGGGGGTGCCACCGCCCCCACGCCGCAGGCCCCGCCCCCGCCGCCGCTGCCCCCGACGGGCTCCCTGCCGCCGACCGGCGTGATGCCGGGCCAGACGACCGCGACGATCGCCGTGGCGCTCGGCATCGCCGGGCTGTTCGTCTTCCCGTTCCTGGCCTCGATCCCGGCGATCATCCTCGGGCGCAACGCGCGCCGGGAGATCGACGCGGCCGGACGCGGCCCCCGGGGCATGGCGTCCGCCGCCATCGCCCTCGGGTGGACCGGGGTGATCGTCTACGGCCTGATGGCGCTCGTGTTCATCCTGCTCATCGCGTCCATCGGCTCGGCCTAGGACTCCTCGAACTTCAGCTCGGCAAGCTTGGCCCAGCGCGGGTCGGGGCCCTTGTCGTGGTGGTGGCCGGGCTCGGCGGTGTTGAGGTCGATGCCGCACTCCGGGCAGAGGCCCTGGCAGTCGGGCTTGCAGAGGATCTGCGGCGGCAGCGCGAGCGTCAGCGCGTCGATCGCCCAGCGTCCGACGTCGAGGACGTCGTCGTGCATGTACGGCGAGGTGAGCTCGTCGCTCTCGCCCCCGGGCTGGTCGACCTCGCGCGCGTCGATCTCCGACGTCGGCGACCCCTCGGTGAGGCAGCGCATGCACGGGCCGGTCAGCGTCGCCGAGAAGCGCAGCCGCAGCGCGTAGCCGTTGTGGGTCGTCTTGGAGACGTCCAGGACGACCGGGGTCGGCTGCGGGCTCACCGGGTAGGTGTCCTCGCCGAACACGAACGGTGGCAGCGTGACCTCGAGGTCAAAGCGGCGCCCCTGGCCGCTGAGCAGCTGCAGCGGCGCCAGGTCGAAGGTGTCGGTCACGGTGCCCATGCACCGAGGGTAGCTCAGCGGATGCGGACGTTCCTGGCCCGCGGCCGGGCGCCGGCGGCGCTGACGCTGACGCGGTAGGTGCCCTTCCGGCGCAGCTTCAGCGACACGGCGAAGACACCCTTGCGGACCTTCAGCGTCCGGGCCGCGATGGTCCGGCCGGCCCGGCTGACGCGGACCTTCACGGCGGTCACGCCGGTGGCGGTGCCGCGGACCCTCAGGCCGCGGGCCTTGACGCGCTTCAGCGACACGAGCTTCAGCTGAGGCCTGGCCGCGGCGGGCGGCGGCGCGACGGCGCGGGCGGCCAGGGCCGGCGGCAGCGCGACGGTCACGGCCTTGGCGATCACGGCGGCCGGGATCTCGGCCGGGGCGTACTTGCCCAGGAAGTCGGACTTCCTGCCGTCGAGGTCGGAGGTCCGCTGGAAGCGCAGCGCCGGCAGCTTCAGCGCGCCCTTGGCGATCTGGACCGAGCCTTGGGTGGCGATGACCTGGTACCAGCTGCTGTCGTCGTCGGTGAGGTGGATCGCGACGCGGTGGCCGGCCGGGACGACCCAGTCCTGCGCGTACAGCTCGAACTCCAGCGACGTCCCCATCGCGGGCGCCTGGGCGCCGCCGCGGGTGAGGATGCGGCCCTTGCCGTCGGGTGCGACGTCGTAGACGGTCGCGATGAGGTTGGCCAGCGGCGCCTCGACGGCCAGCTCGACCGAGAGGCGCGGCACGCCGGAGATGTGGACGTCGTGCGGCAGGGCCTGGGTGACCGTCCAGGTGCCGCCCATCGGGACGCTCGCGGTGCTGCCGGAGGCCGCATCGGCGTAGGCGCCGCTGGTGAGCGGGATGCCCCACGGGGAGCCGTCGGCCGGCGGCCAGGCGTCCTCCTTGCGCCAGCTGCCGTTGTCGCGCTGCACCGCGATGGTCGGGTCGGCGACGGCGGGCTTCTCGCCCTTGAGGTACTGGTCGTAGAAGCGCATCGCCTCGTCGGCGAAGCCGTTGCGGCCCACAACGGCCTTGCCCGGCTCGCCGTCGGTGCCGCGGACGTGGTCCCACTGACCCAGCCAGGCGCGCTTGGGGCCGGTGACGCCGTCGAGGACGTCGAAGACGTGGTCGGGCTTGGTGTTGTCCTCCAGGAAGCCGTAGCTGAGGAACAGCGGCGTGCCGGCGCCCTTGACGCGGGGCAGCAGGTTGCGGGCCGCCCAGAAGCTCGACGTGGCGTCGCCGACGGCCTCGTTGACGAGATCGCCCGGCGTGTTGACGCACCCGGCGTTGGGCGTGAGGTCGCCGAGCAGGTAGTTGGGGCTGTCGCTGAGCGTCGAGCCCGGCTTCAGCGACCCGGCCGAGAACTGCTGGGAGGACAGCAGCGTCGCCGAGTAGTGGATGCCGTTCATGTAGATGTAGCGGTAGCCGTCGACGACCGGCTCCTGGGAGATCACCGCGGCCAGGCCCTTCGGCCGCATGGCCAG
>CAYUDT010000248.1:0-3960 GCA_964443695.1 uncultured Conexibacter sp.
GTGGTGCGGGAAGTCCGGGTAGCGCTCGGACATCGGGAAGTCGCGGAAGGAGATCGACCCGCGGCTGATGTCGATGTGGAGGCTGCGGTAGGCGCTGCTGCGGCCGTTGGGGTTCTTGAACGCCCAGTTGCCGCCGATGCGGTCGCCGGCCTCGAAGACCTGGTGCGGGATGCCGTAGTCGAGGAGGGCCTTTGCCGTGGTGAGGCCGCTGATGCCGGCCCCGATGACGCCGACCGTCGGCAGTGAGGTCATCCCTCGACTTTGACAGACCGTCAACCTGGGCGTTTGCGGGTCACCAGATGGCCCGCTGCCGTGAGCGCTGACACCGCCGCGTCGGCCCGGTCGGCCGCCACCATGACGTAGTCGGTGTCGTAGGTGGAGATCACGAAGATGCTGACGTCGGCCGCGGCGAGCACCGTGGAGATCGCGGCCATGACGCCGATGAGGCTGAAGTCGAGCGGCCCTGTGACGGTGAGCAGCGCGAACGGGCCCTCCCGGGTGACGTCATCCGGGATCGCCTCCCAGGCCCCGATGACGCTCGTCTCGTCGGGCGTCCGGGTCACCGAGCGCAGCACGGCAGGCGCCGCCGACCATGCCGGAACGGCCTCGTCCGGGCCGAGTCTGGCCACGCCGACCTGCCCGACCTCGAGCGTCAGATGCAACGGACCCCGCACGCCTACCGAAACTTAAACCAACCTAAAGGTGCCAGGCGTCTTTAGGTTTGTGGGGTGAGCGAGATCGACGAGGTCAGGTACGAGCGGGTCGGCGCAGCGGCGGTGCTGACCATTGACCGGCCGGCGCGGCGCAACGCCGTCAACGGACCGACGGCAGAGAAGCTGCGGGAGGGGTACGAGGCGTTCGTGGCCGACGACGGCGCGCGCGTGCTGGTCCTCACCGGCGCCGGGGGCGTTGCGTTCTGCGCCGGCGCCGACCTGAAGGACATCCAGACCTTCGGCCCGCGGCTCGGCGACGCCGGCGGCCCGATGGGGTTCAGCCGGCTGACACCGCCCAAGCCGACGATCGCGGCGATCGACGGCTGGTGCCTGGCCGGTGGGCTGGAGCTCGCCCTGTGGTGTGACCTGCGCATCGCCGGGGACAGCTCGCAGCTGGGCTTCCCGGAGCGCCGCTGGGGCGTGCCGCTCATCGACGGCGGGACGCAGCGGATGCCCCGCGTCATCGGCATGGGCCACGCGATGGACCTCATCCTCACCGGCCGGATCATCGACACCACCGAGGCCAAGGCGATGGGCCTCGTGACCGAGGTGGTCCCCGCCGGGAGCGCGCTCACGCGGGCGCTCGAATACGCCGAGGCGCTGGCGGCCTTCCCGCAGGAGACGATGCTGGCCGACCGCAAGGCGGCGCTGGAGGGATTCGGCCTGCCGCTCGACGCCGGACTGGCCATCGAGGCCACCGCGGCGGCCGCCACGTTCGGCATCGCAGTCGAGGGAGCGGGCCGCTTCGCGGCGGGCGCCGGGCGCGGCGGAGCGGGCGCGGGCGTCGGGTAGTCTCGCGCGCACATGACCCACTGCGCCACGGGTGCCACCGGGCTCCTGCTGATCCTCGTGGCCGGCCTGGCCGGCTGCGGTGGCGGCGACGACACCGCCACGAAGGCGTCGTTCGCCAAGCAGGCGGACGCCATCTGCGCGAGGGGCAACAAGGAGGTCGCCGTCCTCAACCGGAGGATCGGCGAGGCGCAGCGCAGCAGCGACGAGAAGCAGGTGTTCGCCGAGATGGCGCGCCTGACCAAGCAGTCCGTCGGCGTCTCCACGCGCTACCTCGACCAGCTCGACGCGCTGGAGACCCCGGAGGCCGACCGCGACCGGCTCAAGGCGTGGCTGGCCGACAACCGGCGTCAGGTCGCGATCATCGGGCAGCTCAGCGACGCCTTTGCGGCGGCCGACGCGACGCGGATCGCCACGCTCTCCGAGCAGGCCGACCGCATCAACACCAAGAGCAACGCCTTCGCCCTGGCCTACGGCATGCGCGAGTGCGGCCGCAGCACCTGACGCCAGGGCTCAGTCGTCGCTGGGCAGCTCCTTCGCGCGCGCCGCGTGGCCCAGCATCAGCTCGCGGTGCACGTGGCGCACCTCGGGCGCGTTGGGGTCGACCTCGCGGCGGATCCAGGTCCGGTCGGTCGCCAGGTCCCACGCGTTGAACTGGTCGGCGAAGCAGCGCTCCAGCGCGTCGAGCAGGTCGTCGCGCAGCACCGGGTCGTCGACCGGCGCGACGAGCTCCACACGGGTGTCGAGGTTGCGCGGCATCAGGTCGGCGGACCCGATGAACACCTCGGTCTCGCCGCCACGGTCGAACGCGTAGATCCGCGAATGCTCGAGGAACCGGCCGACCACCGAGACGACGCTGATGTTGTCCGAGACGCCGGGCACGCCCGGCACCAGGCAGCAGATGCCGCGGATGTTGAGGTCGACCCGCACGCCGGCCTGTGACGCCTCGTAGAGCGCGCGGATGCAGCGACCGTCGACCAGCGAGTTCATCTTCATCGTAATCCGCGACTCGCGGCCGGCCTCGTGGGCCGCGATCGTCTTGTGGATCTCCTCGATGATGCCGTCCCGCAGGTGCTCGGGCGCGACCAGGACCTTGCGATAGCGGCGCGGCCGGGCGAAGCCGGTGAGGAAGTTGAACATGTCCACGACGTCGGTGGCGATCGCCTCGTCGGTGGTGAACAGGCCGAAGTCGGTGTAGAGCCGCGCCGTCGTCGGGTGGTAGTTGCCGGTCCCGATGTGGACGTAGTGGCGCACGTCGTCGCCCTCGCGGCGGACGACCAGGATGCACTTGGCGTGCGTCTTCAACGCCGGATGACCGTGCACCACGTGGACGCCCGCGGCCTCGAGCTTGGACGCCCAGGTGATGTTGTTGCGCTCGTCGAAGCGGGCCTTCAGCTCGACGAGGGCCACCGCCTGCTTGCCCTTCTCCGTCGCCCGGATCAGCGCCGGCACCAGCGGCGTGTCGTCGGACGTGCGGTACACGGTCATCTTGATCGCGAGGACGTCGGGATCGTTGACCGCCTGCTGCACGAAGCGCTCGACGCTCGTGACGAAGCTGTCGTAGGGGTGGTGCACGAGGATGTCGCCGGCCCGCATCGCGGCGAACATGTCGGCATCGCCGTCCTCGTCGCCCTGCAGGCGCGGCTGGGTGACCGGGCTCCACGGCGTGTCGCGCAGCTCCGCGAAGCCGGGCAGCTTGACCAGCTGCCACAGGTCGTTGAGGTCGACCAGGCCGTTGATCTCGTAGAGCTGGCTCTCCTCGATCTCCAGCGCGCCGGTCAGCTGCGCGCGCAGGTTGGCGGCCATGCCGGCGTTGACCTCGACGCGGACGACCTCGCCGAAGCGACGGCGACGCAGCTCGGCCTCGACCGCGCGGAGCAGGTCGTCGGCCTCGTCGGAGACCTCGAAGTCCGCGTCGCGGGTGACGCGGAAGACCCCGTGGTCGAGGATCTCCATGCCGGGGAACAGCGCATCGAGGTGCTCGGCGATGAGCTCCTCGAGCAGGACGAACGTCGTCGGCTCGCCGGGAACGGCGACGAAGCGGTCGATGTTCTCCTTGGGCACCTTCACGCGGGCGAACGCGCTCTGCCCGGTGATGGGGTCGCGCACCAGCACGGCCAGCGACAGCGACAGGTTGGAGATGTACGGGAACGGCCGGCCGATGCCGACCGCCAGGGGCGTCAGCACCGGGAAGATCGTGCGGCGGAAGCGCTCCTTCAGCGCACGGCGCTGGTCGTCGGTGAGGTCCGGAAGCGAGACGGTGCGGATGCCGTGCTCCTCCAGCGCCGGGAAGATCGAGCCGTCGAGGTTGGCGCTCAGCCGCGTGAGCTGGCCGACGACGCGCTCGCGGATGGCCGCGAGCACCTCCGTCGGCGTGCGACCGTCCGCACCGACCTTGCTGATGCCGGCGTCGACCTGGTCGTGCACCCCGGCGACGCGGATCATGAAGTACTCGTCC
>CAYUDT010000249.1:0-3843 GCA_964443695.1 uncultured Conexibacter sp.
CTCACCGACGCCAACGGCGCGCTGGACGTGTTCGGCCCGGCGGCCCTGAAGCGCCTGGACGCGGATGTCATCGCCCAGTCCGGCGTGACGACGGTGGTCTGGCTGGAGGGCATCAACGACCTCGGCAGCTCGGCCGACCCGCTCGAGCTCATCGCCGGCTATGAGGAGGGCATCAGGCGCCTGCACGCCGCGGGCCTGAGAGTGTTGCTGGGCACGTTGATGCCGTCCAACGGGGCGACCGGGGCGCAGATCAGCTACAGCCTCCCCTCGATGAACGCGGCGCGCGAGCAGGTCAATGCCTGGATCCGCGGCCAGCAGGCGGCCGACGGCGTCATCGACTTCGACGCCGCGACGCGCGACCCGGCCGACCCGACCCGCCTGAACCCGGCCTACGACGGCGGCGACCACCTGCACCTCAACCTCGCGGGCTACCGTGCGATGGCCGAGGCGGTGCCGCTCGGGCAGCTCGCCGACGCGGCGTGCACCGCCGCGGCGGCCGACGCAAGGGCAACGCTCAGCGTCGGCGTCTCCACGCGCACCATCCGCGCCCGCCGCACGACGCGGGTGCGCGTCATCGTGCGCCGGCCCGGCGCCGCGCCGGTGAACGGCGCCCGCGTGCGCCTGGGCCGCTTCAGCGCGCAGACGAACGCCAAGGGCGTCGCGACGCTCCGGGTGCGCCTGACGCCGCGGCCGGGCGACGCTGACGGTCTCAGCGCCCGGCTTCGCGAGCCGCAAGCTCGCGGTCCGCGTCCGCTAGCCACTCGACGACCCAGTCCCAGAAGTCGGCGCCGAAGCGGGCGACGAGCTGGGGCATCTCCAGCCCGCCCCGCTCGCCGGTCCGCTGCGCCGCCGGGGTGATGGTGGACGCGAACTGCCCGCGCATCTCCTCCGCCCGCACGCGCAGCCGGGCCAGCAGCTCACCGCGCTCGTCCGCCGTCAGGACGTCGGCGAAGAAGAGCTTCAGCAGCCCCAGGTCGCGCCACTCGAACATCCCCAGCTCCGGCCCGGCGACCCAGGCGGCCAGCGCCTCTTCGCCGGCCCGGGTCAGCGCGAAGGTCCGGCGCCGCATCGACCCCTTCGGATCGTCGCTGCCCCTGACCAGCCCGCGCGACTCCAGCTCGCGCAGCTCGTCGTAGATCTGCTTGGGCGAGACCGCCCAGAAGAAGCGCAGCGACAGCTCGGCCGAGCGGCGGATCTCATAGCCCGAACGTGAGCCGACCCGGAGCATCCCGAGCATCACGTAGGCGGCGGGCCGCAGGTCGTCCACGCCTCGCACCCTAACCGCGGGTCTTGACGAGAACCAGTTCGCTGCATAGGTTATTTGAACCTATTTGCCAACGTGGAGATGAAGATGAGCCTGCTCAACGGTCGGACGGTGTTCATGTCGGGTGGCAGCCGAGGCATCGGCCTGGCCATCGCCAAGCGCCTCGCCGCAGACGGCGCCAACGTCGCGTTCGTCGCCAAGACCGACCAGCCGCACCCGACCCTGCCCGGCACGATCCACACCGCTGCGGCCGAGATCGAGGAGGCCGGCGGCCAGGCGCTGCCGATCCTCGGCGACATCCGCGACGCCGACGCGGTCGAGCAGGCGGTCGCCCGGACCGTGGAGCGCTTCGGCGGCATCGACATCGTCGTCAACAACGCGTCCGCGCTGAACCTCTCCCCGATGCGCGACCTCGAGGTCAAGCGCTTCGACCTCATGCAGCAGATCAACGCCCGCGGCACGTTCGTCGTCACGCGGGCCTGCCTGCCCCACCTGCTCCAGAGCGACCACGCCCACGTGCTCAGCCTCAGCCCGCCGTTCACCGACGACCTGCGCTGGCTGCAGGGCACGTCGGCCTACACGCTCTCCAAGTACGGCATGACGATGATCACCCTCGGCCTGGCCGCCGACGAGCCGACCATCGCCGCCAACTGCCTCTGGCCCCGCACCGCGATCCGCACGGCCGCCGTCCAGAACCTTCTCGGCGGCGACTCCACGATGGACCGGTCGCGCACGCCCGACATCGTCGCCGACGCGGCGCACGTCATCCTCAGCGCGCCGCCGTCGGCCCGCAGCGGGCGGGCGATGATCGACGACGAGGTGCTCGTCGAGGCGGGCATCACCGACCTCTCCGTCTACCACCCCGGCGGCGAGACCACGGACCTGATCCCGGACTTCTTCATCACCGAGGTCCCCGAGGCCTCCGCCCTGCTCAGCTGAGCTTCTCCGCCAGCTCGACGATGATGCCCTCCGGCCCGCGCAGGTAGCAGAGCAGGTACATGTCGCTGTAGTTCTCGATGGAGCCGACAAGCTCGGCTCCATGGGGCTTGAGCCGCTCGAACGTGTCGTGCAGGTCGTCCACCGCGAAGAGCAGGTGGCGCAGGCCCGGGGTGTTGGCGGGGACGGCGAAGTCCCCGTCGGGCCCCGCAGGTTCGCGGTACCGGGCCAGCTCGACCTTGCCGTGGCCGTCGGGCGTGACCAGGATGACGACGTCGGCCTTGACGCCCTCGAGGCCGTTGATGCGGTCGACGATGTCGCCCTCGACCGCCGTCTGCCCCTCGAGCTCCATCCCGAGCTCCAGGAAGAACGCCTTCGCGGCGTCGATGTCGCGCACCACGATGCCGAGGTGCTCCATCCGCAGGATCGCCATGGGGCCGACCGTAGCGGCATCCGGCCCCCGCGCCATCACATGTGTGACAAACGCGGAGGCAGGATGGGACGTCTGCTGACTACAGCGCCTTGAGGATGTCCTCGACGCGGTCCTTCGCGTCGCCGAAGAGCATCTGGGTGTTCTCGCGGAAGAACAGCGGGTTCTGGACGCCGGCGTAGCCGCTGGCCATGGAGCGCTTGAACACGATCACGTTCTCGGCCTCCCACACGTGCAGGACGGGCATGCCGGCGATGGGGCTGCCCGGGTCCTCGGAGGCGGCCGGGTTGACCGTGTCGTTGGCGCCGATCACGAGGACCACCGACGTGTCGGCGAAGTCGTCGTTGATCTCGTCCATCTCGAGGACGATGTCGTACGGCACCTTCGCCTCGGCCAGCAGCACGTTCATGTGCCCCGGCAGGCGGCCCGCGACCGGATGGATGCCGAAGCGGACCTCGACGCCGGCCTCGCGCAGCTTGCGGGTCATGTCGGCCACGCCGTGCTGGGCCTGCGCGACGGCCATGCCGTAGCCGGGGGTGATGATCACCGACTTCGCGCTCTTGAGCAGCTCCGCGGCGCCCTCGGCGTTGATCTCGCGGTGCTCGCCGTAGTCGGTGTCGTCGCTGGTCGGGGCCTCGATGCCGAAGCCGCCCGCGATGACGGAGATGAACGAGCGGTTCATCGCCTCGCACATGATGTAGCTCAGGTAGGCACCGGAGGAGCCGACCAGCGCGCCGGTGATGATCAGCGCGTCGTTGTCGAGCAGGAAGCCCGACGCGGCGGCGGCCCAGCCGGAGTAGGAGTTGAGCATCGAGACGACGACGGGCATGTCGCCGCCACCGATCGACGCGACGAGGTGCAGGCCCAGCGCCAGCGCCAGGATCGTGGCCAGCACCAGCGGCACGATGCCCGGCGACGCGCAGAACCACACGGTCAGGCCGGCGAAGACGACGAGCGAGCCGACGTTGATCGCGTTCTTGCCCGGCAGCATCAGCGGCTTGGAGTCGATCCTCGCCGAGAGCTTCAGGTTGGCGATGATCGAGCCGGTGAACGTGACGGCACCGATGAAGATGCCGATCGCGACCTCCGCGTGGTGGACGCCGAGCGTCCCCAGCGCGTCGAGGTGCTCCCACTCGATGCCGTTCTTCTTGTTCTCGACCTCGAGGAAGCCGTTCCAGCCGACGAGCACGGCGGCCAGGCCGACGAAGCTGTG
>CAYUDT010000250.1:0-3820 GCA_964443695.1 uncultured Conexibacter sp.
GGTGTAGCGGTTGACGGTGAAGTTGCCGAGCGGGTGGGCGGAGGCCGGCGTCGCGGCCACGAACAGGCTGGCGCCGATCGCGCCGAGCGCGATCAGCAGGCGGACGAGGACTCTCATCGGCTTCCTTCGATCCTGGAGAGGACGGCGCGGGCCCGGGCCCGCTGCCACGGGGAGAGGCCGGGGTCGGTCGCGAGCCCGCGCCGCAGGTGCGTACGTGCCTGGTCGGTCAGCCCGAGCGCGGCCTCGATCGTGCCGCGGTGGATCCAGAAGCGGGCCTCGGGGGAGCCGAGCCGCGTGGCGGCACGCGCGATCGCCAGGGCCTCGCGGTCGCGTCCGTCGCGGTGCAGCGCCCACGCCAGCGCGTCGGCGACGTGCACGCTCGTCCGCTGCCGCCACTCCGCACGCGCCTGGCGCACCGCTTCGGCGGGGTCGCCGTGGTCGGCCTCGAAGAGCGCCGTCTCGAGATCGGTGCGCACGCCGTTGGCGGCCAGCAGCTCGATGGTCGTGCGGACCACCTCGAACTGGGCGTCCGCCTCCGTGGTGCGGCCGAGGTGGAGGAGGAGCTCGCCGAGCTCGGTGAGGTACTCCGGCAGCGGCTGGCGGGCCACCACCTGCTGCCACGTCGTCACGGCCTGCTCCAGCTCGCCCTCCGCGACCTGCAGCCGCGCGCGCGACACGAGCGCCGGAAGGTGGTCGGGCACCGCCCGCAGCGCGGTGTCCAGGCTGCGCGCGGACGCCGCGAGCCGGCCCCGCTTGCGCTGCAGGTCGGCAGCGAGGGTCAGGGTGTACGCCTGGTCGGCCCGGCTGCCGGACGCGGCGGCGCGTCGCAGGATCCCCAGGGACCGGTCGAGGTCGCCGCGCAGCTCGAAGGCGTACGCGTAGCGCGCGGCCACCGCGGTGCTGGGCTGGAGCCGGTCGGCCTCGCGCAGGGCGTCCAGCTGGGCGTCGTAGCGCCCGAGCTCGGTGAGGGCGTCGACGCGGACGGCGAGCGCGCCGAGGTCGCGCGGGTTGATGTCGAGGGCCTGCTCGGCGTCGGCGAGGGCCCCGGGGAAGTCGTGGCGGGCGGCGGCGATCGCGCCGCGGGCGGCGAGGGCGGTGAAGTTGTCGTCCGGCTCGACCTCGAAGGAGCGGTCGACGGCCTCGTCGGCCTTGTCGTAGTAGGACGCCAGCCCCGTCGTACGCGCCTGCTCGACGTACGCCACGGCGAGGTTGGCCCACGACACGTGGTCGCCGGGCACCCGCCGCAGCGTCGCCTGCAGCGCGGTGACGGTCGCACCCAGGTCCTGTCCCGAGCTGGGCAGGACCCGCGCGACCGACCCGGCCGGGGGCGCGGAGTCGCGCTCGGTCGTGGTGGCCACGCCGATGCCGCCGGACGCGGCGAGCACGGCGCCGATCCCGATGACGATCAGGCTTCTGCGCATGAGGGGTCCTCCCGGACGGGACGGTGGGGCGACCCGGCCGCGCGGAGGCAACGCCACGCGGCCGGGCCGGCTGGAGGTCAGGACCGGTGGATCAGTCCTGCTTGCGACGCACGGCGCCGCCGAGGCCGCCGAGCAGCGCGAGGAGCCCCACGCCGATGAAGGCCATCGAGCTGGAGCGCCCCGGGACGAGGCTCTCGAGCACGCCGCCCTCGGACGACGACTGCTTCGCCGCACCGCCCGCAGCCGGGTGCGGGGCGGCGTCGCTGCCGCTGGCGGGTAGCGCCAGGTAGGGGAACGTGTCCCCGAACGCGACGTCGTTGGCGTCGACCCCGTCACCGAGGTCGTTGGCGTTGCCCACGAGCTCGCCCTCGACGACCTGGAGCGCGATGTCGATGACGTCGTCACCGAGGCGCCGGCCGTTGGGGAAGCCCTGCGTGTCCCCACCGATCACGCCGAGCCGGTTCGGCTCTGCGGTGACCGGGGTGGTCATGTTGAGGCGCAGCTGCTCGCTCGGGGTCACCTTGCCCGCGGCCTTGTTGAGGCCCTTGACGCCCGTGAGGAACACCGACACGAGGTCGTCGCGCGGCGTCGCCGGTGCGTCGATGCCGTAGACGGCCTCGATCAGCTTGGGCAGCTCGGGGTTGGTGACGTACGTGAGGGCCGCGCCGTCCTGCGTCGGCTTGGAGGCGTTGAACGCGTCCTTGAGCTTCAGCGGGAGCACGACCTCGTTGACCAGCGGCATGCCCAGCCGCGAGACCTGGCGGTAGCCGCCGTTGGCCGAGCGCTTGGACGTGGTCGACCAGACGCCGACGACGGGGTTCTTGTCGACCTTGCCCTTGTCGGCCAGCATGCGGCGCGGCACCTGCAGGGCCACCGAGTTCACGTTGAACCCGGCCAGGGTGTCGTCCCCGGTCTGGGAGAGGTCGCCGCCGTAGAGCAGGTCGAAGACGCGCAGGTCGAGGAAGAACGAGTCCTCGGCCTGGCCGGCGAACGACGTGACGCCCTTGCCGTTGTTGCGGATGGACTGCTCGCGCAGCGCCGGGTAGTTCGGCATCGAGGCGCCGCCGACGTTGGACGGGGCGACCCGGGCCTTCTTGATGACGGTCTTGGCCTTGCCGTTCTTGATCCGCTCGAGCTTGTAGGTCTGGTAGTAGTTCAGGTTCTTGTCACCGAGCGAGGTCACCGGCCCCGTGGCGTAGAGGAAGGTGTCCTTGGACCGGTAGTGGTCCTTGAACGTCCACCGGAACGTCAGGTCGGGCTTGGCGTCCGCGTCGTTGTCGACGTGGATCTCGTAGCGGGCGTCGGTGGCGAAGCTGTAGAAGTTCGGCCCACCCGCCGGCTCCTGGAACGGGAGCCAGTTCGCCGCCAGCGTGACGGTGTTCTGCTTGTCCGGGCTGCGGAACGCGTAGACGTCCGTGTTGTCGTACTGCGGCGTGCCGGCGATGAGCGGCGCCTCGCGGTGGCTCGACGCCGTGGCGGACAGTGGACCCAGGCCGGCGAGGCCGACGGCCGCCAGCATCCCTCCTGCGCAGGCCACCGCCACGGCTCCGTGCCGCTTGGTGAAGCGTGAGTGAGTCATCTGCAAACTACTCCTTGATGTCGGCCCGGCACGGGGGTTCGTGCATCCGCCGGACGGGCAGCCCGAGCGCTCGTGGATGAGGCGGGATGCGCTGTGTTCGGCCTCACACCCACTCTCGGATTGGATGCGACGGCGGCCGACGTCGGCGGGTGTTCCTAGAGTTCGACGCGTGAGAGCCGACCGGGAGCGCGAGCGGACGACCCGCCGCGACACCCACCGCGAGACCGACCGCGAGATCCTCCGCCTGGCCGTCCCGGCCTTCCTCGCCCTCGTCGCCGAGCCGCTCTTCCTGCTCTCCGACGCCGCGATCGTCGGCCACCTCGGCACCCCGGAGCTCGCCGGCCTCGGCGTGGCCGCGGTCGTCCTGCAGACCGTCGTGGGCCTGTGCGTCTTCCTCGCCTACGGCACGACCGCGAGCGTCGCGCGCCACCTCGGCGCCGGCGACCTCCGCGCGGCCCTCGCCCAGGGCGTCGACGGGGTCTGGCTGGCCGTGCTCATCGGCACGCTCGCCACCGTCCTCGGCATCGTGCTGACCCCGGCCCTGGTCGGCGCCTTCGGCGTGGGCGCGGAGGTCTCCGACCTGGCCGAGACCTACCTGGCCATCGCCTTCCTCGGCGTCACGCCGCTGCTGGTGATGCTCGCCGCGACCGGGGTGCTCCGCGGCCTGCAGGACACCCGTACGCCGCTGCTGGTCGCGGCCGTCGGCAACGGCCTCAACATCGTCTTCAACGTCGTCCTCGTCTACGGCCTCGACCTCGGCATCGCGGGCTCGGCCATCGGCTCGGTCCTCGCCCAAGTGATCAGCGCCGCCTGGTTCCTC
>CAYUDT010000251.1:0-3724 GCA_964443695.1 uncultured Conexibacter sp.
CCGAACTGCACGCCGGCCTTGACCATCAGGCTGAGGTCGCCGTGGGCGATCGTCTCCAGCGCAACGAGCGAGCCCGCGACGTCATCGCTGCCGCCGTACTCCGAGGGGAAGCCCAGCGACGTGGCGCCGTCCTCGGCCAGGATCCTGGCCTGCTTGGAGATCCGCTCGCGGTGCTCGGCCCGGGCGATCTCGTCGACCGGGAGGAAGTCCGGCTGGACCAGGTAGGCGCGGACGCGGTCGCGGACGGCGGCGTGCTCGCCGTCCATCACCGAGCGAAGGGCGAGCACATCGATCATCGGCCCATCGTCTTCCCGGCCGGGGCCCCAGGTCAACCCTTGCTGGGCGCGTAGGCGCGCAGACGCGACAGGAAGCCACGACCGGGCGCCGATTCACCCGCGCGCAGCCAGAGATCGGTGCGGAACTCCGCGGGGTCGACGCCGTCGGCGATGAGCTTGGTGAGCGTCGCGCCCTGCGGCATGAGGCGTTTCAGCGCCGGGGTCGGCGGTTGCTCGGCGAGCCCGCTGACGATGCCGGTGAAGGTCTTGGCCAGCGGCGCGACCTCGACCGTGGTGGGGGTGACGGCGTAGAGGTCGAGCTGCACCGGGCGGGTGGCCAGCTGCGCGAGGCGCATCGGGTACATCGGCCGGTCGGTCCGGAACGCGATGTCCAGCGGCTTGAGCGCGCCGTCCTGCCGCTTGGCCAGCCGCAGCGCCACGAACCACCACCTGCGCGCGATGTACTGGCGGACGATCGGGGTGGCGCCCTTCGGCAGCGCGTAGCCGTTGCGCTTCAGCCACGTCGTGACCGAGCCGGAGCTGCCACCGTGCAGGCGGGTGACGCTGTAGCCACCGACCGTCGAGCGCTTGACGGTCGGTGCCGCGCCCGCGGGGGCCGCGCCGCCGACGGCCCCGTCGGCGTCGGAGGGCGGCGTGCGGTTGACCGCGACGCGCTCGAGGTAGGCGAACGGGTTGCCGCCGCCGGCCAGCGCCGTGACGGTGGGCTCGGCGGGCACCGGCAGGACGATCGCGGCGTGCGCGCTCTGCGCCCGCAGGTCGTAGCTGATGACGAGGTGCTCCTTGCCGCCGGCGAAGGAGACGAGCGCGTGCTCGACGTCGATGCGGGCCTGGGGCGCCACGCCGCAGGCGCAGGCGGCTGCCGGGGAGGGCAGCGCCGTCGCGGCGACGCTGGCGGCAAGGGTCAGGAGCAGACGGGCACGCATCGTCCCCGCAGCCTGACCGGCGCAGCGGCGGCGCGCAATCTCAACGGCGTTTCAGCAGTCGCAGCGCGCCGTCACGCGTGTTCAGCGCCAGGTACTTCGCGATGGCCTGTTCGGTGCCGAGCGAGGGGTCAGGCTCCTTGCCATCGGCCAGACGCCACAGCTGGTGCGTGTACCACATGGTCTCGGCGGCGGCCCTGAGCTGAGCGACCTTGGCGTTGCGGGGGACGACGGTGCTCTTCGCGCTGGTGTCGTCGAGCAGCCGCTGGGAGAGGTCGGTCTGCAACGCCAGGGGGCGAGCGATGCCGCAGACGTCGATGGCGCCGCTGCTCAGCGCGTCGTCCATCGCCTGGGCGGAGCGCAAACCGCCGGTGAGCATCAGCGGCGCCTTCGTGCGCTCGCGCACCTTCTCGGCGTACTCCAGGAAATAGGCCTCTCGCTGCTTGGTCGACTCCTTGAGGCCGACCTCGCCGGTCATGGCCCCGGCCTCGTAGGTGCCGCCGGAGATCTCCAGCAGGTCGACACCCTCCGCCTCGAGCGCCTCGACGACGGCCATCGAGTCCGCCTCGTCGAAGCCGCCGCGCTGGAAGTCGGCGCTGTTGAGCTTCACGCCGATGGGGCGCTCGGACCCGACCTCGGCGCGGATGGCGCGGAAGACGTCCAGCAGGAAGCGCATCCGCTTCTCGGGGGTGCCGCCGTAGGCGTCGGAGCGCGTGTTGGCCAGCGGGCTGAGGAACTGGCTGACGAGGTAACCGTGGGCGCCGTGGATCTGCACACCGGCAAAGCCGTGCTCGACGGCCAGCCGTGCGGTCGTCGCGAAGCGGCGGATGATCTCCTCGATCTCCGGCGTCGTGAGCGCGCGCGGCCGGGCGAACATGCCGCCGAGCCCGCGCATCGCGACCGCGGACGGGGCGACCGGATGGCGGTTGAGCGTCCGTGGCGTCTGCCGGCCCGGGTGGTTGATCTGCATCCAGGCCTGGGCGCCGCCGGACTGTGCGGCGCTGGCCCAACGGCGCAGCAGGTCGGCATCGCGGTCGTCCTCGAGGACGACGTTGCGCGGCTCGCCGAGGGCGGTCGGGTCGACCATCACGTTGCCGGTGATGAGCAGCCCGGTGCCGCCGCGGCCCCAGCGTTCGTAGAGGCGGATCAGGCCCTCTGTCGGGCTGCCTTGGAGCGTTCCGAGCTGCTCGCTCATCGCGCTCTTGGCGATCCGGTTGGGCAGGACCGCGCCGCAGGGAAGCGTCAACGCCTCCGCCAGCGCCCGCGTGGGGGTCACGGTGCTCATGGAACGCGAGCGTACCAGTCTCCAGGCAGACCACCGTGGGGCCGGCGCTTCGGCCTGGTCGCGAGCCGCCGTTCGAACACCGTGTCCAACCCTCAACCACCCTCAGTGCGTCAGGCACCCTGAGGGTGGTTGAGGGTTGTATGGGCGGGTGGTAGAGTGGTCATACCAGTGCACGAGATCACGAACACGCCGGTGCAGCGGGCGCTCTTGTCCGACGCCGTTCACGAGCGCCTGCGCGGCGCGATCCTCGGCGGCGAGCTGGCCCCGGGGACGGCGCTTCCGTCGGAGCGGGAGCTGAGCGCGTCCCTGCAGGTCAACCGCAACGCGGTGCGGGAGGCGCTGAAGCGCCTCGAGCACGCCGGCCTTGTGAAGATCGCCCAGGGCGGTGCCACGCGGGTGCAGGACTGGCGCGCAACGGGCGGCATCGACCTGCTGTTCGACCTCGCGCTCGTAGGCGACAGCGTCGACCCGCAGGTGTTCGGGGCGATACTCGAGATGCGTGCCGCCGTGGCGTCGGATGCCGCACGACTGTGCGCCGAGCGGGCCGACCTGGCCACGCGGGAGCGGATCGCCTCGCAGCTGCGCGCGGTCGCCACCGGCGCGGCGGACTTCGCCGCCTACCAGGACCTCTGGCAGCACGTCATCGACGGCGCCCAGAACATCGCCTACCGGCTGGCGTACAACACGCTGCTGGAGGGGCAGGCGCAGCTCGGCCCCGAGGTGCTGTCGGTGTACGCGCCGGAACTGGGGCAGGTCGACACGCTCAACACGCTGGCCGACGCGTTCGTCGCCGGTGACGGCGCGGTCGCCCAGGGCACCACGCGCATCCTCCTCGACCCGGCGGCGGAGCGGATCTAATGGTCGACCTGGTCAAGGAAGCCATCCCGTTCTTCGTGCTCCTGCTCGTGCTGGAGGCGGTGACCTTCCACATCGCCCGGCACCACGACCACGAGCACGGCAAGGACTACGTGGGCTACGACACCAAGGACTCCGCGACGTCGCTGTCGATGGGCCTGGGCAACGTCGTCATCGAGATCGGCTGGAAGGCCGCGTTGCTGGCCGCGTACGTCGGGCTCTACGAGTTGACGCCGCTGCGGCTGGACAGCCACAGCTGGGTGACCTGGGTCCTGCTGTTCTTCGCGGAGGACTTCTCCTACTACTGGTACCACCGCGCCGGCCACCGGATCCGGCTGTTCTGGGCCAGCCATGTCGTCCACCACTCC
>CAYUDT010000252.1:0-3706 GCA_964443695.1 uncultured Conexibacter sp.
GCCCGCGAACGGCGTCGCGGCGGCGCCCGCGAACGGCGTCGCGGCGGCGGGTCCGCGGGTAGCGGCGCTGCGCCGGCAGCTCGAGGCCAGGGGCGAGGCGGCGTTCCGGGCGTTCGTGCGCCGCTCCGACGACCGTCGCCTGGAGCGCACCGCCGGCAGCGCCCAGGGCCTGAAGCTGATCTTCCACGCGATGCAAGGGCAGTTCGTCCCCGACGCGGCCGGGGGCTTCACCGGCGACATCGGCTACGAGCTGCGCTTCCTCTCGGGCGAGGTGAAGACGTGGACGGTGTCGATCACGGTCGACGGCGCGTCAGCCCGGGCGGGCCGAGGTCAGCCGAAGCTCACGATCAAGATGGCCGTCGCCGACTTCGTGCGTCTCGCCGCCGGTGAGCTCGATGCCGGACGCGCCCTGCTGGAGGGCAAGCTCGACCTCGAGGGCGACTTCTCGCTGGCCGCGCGCCTGGGCGACATGTTCGGCCAGCCCAGCGCCTTCTGACCCTGGCGCCTGAGACCGCGCGCGGGCCGTCGAACACGCTTTTCTGCCGCGGTTGAGCGGCACAAAAGCGCGCTCGATCGGACCCAGTCGTTGAACACGCTTTTCTGCCGCGATTGA
Organism: uncultured Conexibacter sp.; assembly: GCA_964443695.1. Lineage (GTDB taxonomy): Bacteria > Actinomycetota > Thermoleophilia > Solirubrobacterales > Solirubrobacteraceae > Paraconexibacter. Next base: position 614 of record CAYUDT010000252.1, read on the forward strand.
GCGGCATAAAAGCGTGCTCGATCGGACCCAGTCGTTGAACACGCTTTTCCCGGGCGGATGTGGGGTGACAAAGCGTGTTCGGCGCGTGGCGCGTGGCGCGTGGGCACCTGGCGCGTGGCGCGTGGCGCGTGGCGCCGGTCTCGTCGCGCGTCAGACCTTCACGCCGACCTTCAGCGGGCAGAGCCCGCCGAAGACGTCGGCGCTGAACTCGAGCTTGCTCCTCGGGGCGGCCTTCAGCGCGGTGGCGCGCACCGTGGGGGACCCGGTGGAGCCGGTGAACTTCAGGACGTCGACGCCGCGGCCGAAGTCGGCGACGTACACGTAGCCGCCGTGCCAGTAGGCGGCCCAGGTGTTGGAGTTGGACTCGCGGAAGTAGCCGACCTGGCGGATGTCCCGGGGGTCGGAGACGTCGAGGAAGCGGACGCCCTGCTCGTAGAACGCGTTGACGGTGATGCCGTCGCCGCGGGACTGGAAGTAGTGCGAGGAGGCGCATCCGCTGGATCCGGCCTGCTTCTCGGGCGTCCAGGTGCCCAGCGCCTTCATGCGGTGCTTGGTCTTGGCGGTGTCCTTGAAGCCCTCGCCGTCATACGTGCCCCGCAGGTCGTAGGTGACGAAGCGGCCGGCGGTCGGGCAGTCGCTGACGACGTTCTCCTCGGTGGCGAGCAGGACGTCGTTGCTCGGTGAGACGACGGTCTGGGCGACCTTGCGCGTCCGGCAGACCTTGCGGCGGAGCTTCTTGCCCTTCTTGCTGCGCCTGACAACCGTCGAGCAGACGCGCTTGGAGACCGTCCTCGTGGTGGGCTGCTTGTAGTCGCGCCAGGAGTTGTGCATGAACCGCGAGGGCGTTGCGGCCTCCGGCGTGCCGCTGCCGCCGTAGGGGATGGGCTTGCACCCGGTCGCCTGCCGGGTCTCCCCGGTGACCGGGTCCTTGTGCGTGCCGCTGGTCCAGTACCCGCGCACGCCACCCTGGCCGGAGATCCACGCGATGCCGAGCGCGTCGACCTGCACGTCGTGGGCGTAGGCGGTGACGCCATCGTCGCGGCCGGTGTCGATCGGGTCCGGGCAGGCCTTCGGGTTGGCCGGATCGCGGAAGTCGGTGCCGAACACCGGGCGGCCGGTCCACTCGCCGGGCTGCGTCAGCGTCGAGGTGCCTGGGCCGGCGGTCCAGAGGAACTCGCAGTGGTTGATGCAGGTCGTCGTGTGCCCGGCCTCCAGCAGGAACGTCTTCTGGAGGGTCATGAGGTCCGGGTTGGAGACGTCGATGACCTGAACGGCGCCGTAGGGGAACAGGCTGCCGGGCGTGGCCGGCGTGGTGAACCCGCGCGGGTCGCGGCTGACGAACAGCAGCTTGCGCACGGGGTCGACGTCGACGTCCTCGTTCTCCCAGATGAACATCGGCAGCGCGCTGCGCAGCCGCGGTGCCTCGGGCTTGGAGACGTCGTACGCGTAGACCCCGGTCGCGGTGGAGACGAACATGTCGTCCCCGATGAAGTTGATCGAGATTGCGGTGGGCAGCAGCGGGATCGAGGCGATGGCCTGGACGTTGCTGCTCTGCTCGGCGTGGGCGGTCGCTGTCATGCCGACCGCGCCCGCGCATACGGTCGCGGTCAGGGTGATCACAAGACGCTTCGCCAGGCCCATGTAGGCCCTAACGCTAGGGGCGCCGTCAACTGGCGGGCCGGGCGCGACCGTGCCCAGCGGCCTAACGCCGGCGCCTGATGTCGCGCCGGATGACCTGCTCGCAGTCGGTGTACTCGGCGATGTCGGTGGGCACGTGGCGCAGGGTCCGGCGCAGCGTGGACAGGGGGAAGCGGCGGTCCAGTTCGCCGTCGGTGGTGCAGTCACGCAGGACGGCGCTGACCTTGTCGGGGCCGGCGGGACGCAGGCGCGGCTTCTTGCGGGCGTCAGCGGCAGCGGGGGTGAGGGCCACGGCGGCGACCGCGAGGAGGACGGTGGGTCTGAGCATGCCGAGAAGACCGGCAGGTGCAGGAAAGGTTGCACTCCGTCCACTGGCGATGCGAACATATGTTCGACCTTGATCGTCTGCATCCTTCTTCCCCGATTCGAGCTTGTCGTCGCTGCTGGTGGCCGTTCAGCGCTGGCGGAGGGACCGGCTGCGCTCGCCCCGGAACCGGGTCGTGAGCAGCTCGTCGGAGAGGTGTCTGCAGCGGCTGAGGTCGCCGGGGTCTTCCCTGGCATGAGGTTGGGAGAGGCGCTGGCCCGCTGTCCGGGCCTGGCGCTGATCCCACCGGATCCGGTCGGCGTCGCCGACGCGTGGGAGACGGTGCTCACCCGGTTGGAGGGCATCGGCGCGTCGGTGGAGCCGGGCGTCCGCCCGGGCACGGTCTGCTTCGCGGCGGACGGGCTGGCCCGCCTGCACGGCGGCGCCGCCGGCGCGCTGGCCGCCTCCCGGGGAGACCTGCAGCGGGCCGACGCCGGGTCGACCTGGCTGGGCGGGGTCGTGGCCGCGACCCGCCGCGCGCTGGGTGTGCCCGCGCGCATCGGCGCCGGGCCCTCCCGCTTCTGCGCCGAGGCCGCGGCGGCGCAGGCCCGGTCGCGGCGGCTGGAGATCGTCTCCGGCGCCGCGGACCTCGCCACCCGCCCGGTCGCGCTGTTGCGCCGCCGGCCCGAGGCCGCGGCGGTCGTCGAGCCGCTGGAGCAGCTCGGCATCTCCACGCTCGGCGCGCTGGCCAAGCTGCCTGCCGCCGCGGTGGCCGACCGCTTCGGCCCGCCGGGGCTGCTGGCGCGCGACCTGGCCCGGGGCAAGGACGGCCCGCTGCAGACCCGCCTCGTAGGGGAGACGCTGCAGGAGACGCTCGAGCTGGAGGAGTCCGCCTCGGGCGCCCAGCTCGGCAAGGCGCTGGAGCTCCTGATCGACAAGGTGTTGGCTCGCAGCGAGCGGCGCGGCCGGTCGCTGCGCGCCGTCGTGCTCAGCGCGCGGCTGGTCGAGGGCGGCACCTGGCGCGAGCGCGTCGTCTTCCGCGAGCCGCTGTCGGATCCCCAGCGGATGCGGCTGGCCATCGGTGGCCGGTTGCAGCTGCTGCCCGCGCCGGCGGACGCGCTGCGGCTGAGCGTCGAGCGCTTCGGCCCGCC
>CAYUDT010000253.1:0-3686 GCA_964443695.1 uncultured Conexibacter sp.
GCGCTCGTCGAGCTGGTCCCCGCTGCGCCGCACGAGCAGCTCCAGGAAGGACTTGACCATGCGCAGCGGCTCGGTCAGGTCGTGGGAGGTGACGTAGATCAGCTCTTGCAGGCGCTGCTCCGCGTCCGCCAAGAGGGCGTCGCGCTCTGCGAGCTCCTGCTCCAGGCGCGCGATGCGTTCGCGCGCCGCTGCGATGTCTCCCTCGAGGTGCACCTGGACGCTTGATCGGCAGCATCGCGTATTTGCTCAAGTCCGGCGCGACGACCTTCTCGCTACCGTCGTCACCGTGACTGACCAAGAAGAGCCGATCGACGTCGTCCAGAGCGTGGGTGCCCTGGACCCCGTGGTCGTGCTGCTGCGCGAGTTCCTGCACCGCAGCGGCGCCGTCCGCGCCGTCGCGATCGTCGCCGACGGTGATCCGGAGCCCGCCGTCGTGGACTGCGTGCGCCTGCAGCCGATCGAGGTCAGCCGCGGCGAGGACAGCGTCGTCCTGCCCCACGCGATCCCGCTGGACGTCGAGGAGCTGCCGGTGCCCGACGTCAGGCAGCTGCCGCCGTTCGAGGTCAACGCGGCCGAGCTGCAGATCGCCTCCCCCCTCGGCGGCCTGGAGCACTACGCGCTGGCGGTGCGCGCGCTGGCGGACGCGATCCCCGGCGAGCAGTCCGTCGCCCTCGCCACCTGGTCGACCAACGACGCCGACGCGCCACTTTCGATCACCGCCCGCCGCGGCGAGCCCTTCGTGCTCTCACTCGGCGAGGAAGAGGTCGAGATGGACGACGATTGGCCCGCGGTCACCAGATAGGCTCGCGCGCACCATGCGCGCAGCGAAGATCTTCTCCGGCCCGGGCCTCATCGGCATCGGGCTCCTGCACTTCCTTGCCCCCAAGCCGTTCGAGGACATCGTCCCGGAGGCCCTGCCCGCCAAGCGCGCGCTGGTGTACGCGTCGGGTGTGACGGAGATCGCCACGGGCCTCGGTTCGCTGCACCCCAGGACGCGCCGCTACGCGGGCATCCTCGGCATCCTGACGATGCTCGGGGTCTACCCGGCCAACGTCCAGATGGCCATCAACGCCGAGAAGTACTCCCAGATCCCCAAGCCGCTGCTGATCGCGCGCCTGCCGCTGCAGGCCGTCTTCATCTTCTGGCTGTACAAGCGCTGTCTGGCGCCGGGCGCCGACGAGGCCTGAGCCGTCAGGGCGCCGACCCGCGCAGCAGCCGCTGCACGGTGTCGGGGATGAGGCGCTCGAGCTCGTCGTCGTCGAGGACGCCCCCGGTGGCCAACGACGCCAGGCCCTGCATGGCGGCGAAGAAGACGGTGGCGGTGTCCGCCGCGTCGGCCGGACCGATGACGCCGAGCGCCTGACCGGCCTCGACCAGCGCGACGAGGCCGGAGAAGTTCGCGTCGGCGGCCGCCTTGACCGGACCGTCGGGGTCGCGGTGCTTGCCCGCGAACATGATCTCCAGCAGGGCCGCTTCGCGGATCGCGAAGCGGATGTAGGCCTCGGCCATCGCGACGAGCCGGTCGGCGAAACCGCCCTCCGACGCCGCGGCCGCCTCGCGCAGCAGGGTGCCGAGCGCGATGAAGCCGTTCTCGGCCAGCGCGTCGAGCAGCGCCTGCCGGTCGGCGAAGTGCCGGCGCGGCGCCGCGTGGGAGACCCCGACCTCGCGGGCGAGCTCGCGCAGCGACAGCTCCTGCACGCCCCGCTCGCGCAGCGTGACCACCGCACGCTCCAGCAGCTCCTCGCGGAGGTTACCGTGGTGGTAGGCCCGGGTCGCCACGCGCGCAGGTTAGGCCCTAGAACGTGAGGACGCTGCGGATCCCGTCCTGGTCGTGCATCAGGTCGAAGGCCCGGTTGACGTCGTCGAGCGGCATCTTGTGGCTGACGAACGGCGCCACGTCGATCTCGCCCGCGAGGTAGCGGTCGATGAGCTGGGGCACCTGGTCGCGACCCTTCACGCCACCGAACGACGAGCCCGCCACGCGGCGGCCGGTGATGAGCAGGCGCGGGATGATGTCCAGCGTCTCGCCCTTGCCGGCGACACCGCACATCGTCGCCAGGCCCCAGCCCATGCGCGCGGCCTCCACGGCCTGACGCATGACGGCCACGATGCCGGTCGCCTCGAAGGTGTAGTCCGCGCCGAAGCCGCCGGTCTCCTCGACCACGCGCTCGACGATGTCGTCCCCGCCGACCCAGAGGTCGGTCGCGCCCTGGCCCTTGGCGAGCTCCAGGCGGTCCTGGGAGAGGTCGACGCAGATGATCCGCTCGGCACCCTGCAACCGCGCGCCGGCGACCGCGCCGAGGCCGACCATTCCCGCTCCGAAGACGACGACGGTGGAGCCCGCCTCGACCTTCGCGGTGTACATCGCCGCGCCGAGGCCGGTCGACAGCCCACAGGCGAACAGGCAGGCGTGCTCCAGCGGGGCCTCCGGGTTGACCTTGGCCAGCGCGATCTCCGGCATGACCGTCGCCTCGGCGAACGTCGAGGTGCCCATGAAGTGGCGGATCCGCTCGTCGCCGCGGTGCAGGCGCGTGGAGTGGTCGGGCAGGTAGCCCTGCCCCTGCTCGTCACGGATGGCCAGGCAGATGTTGGTCTTGGTGGACTGGCAGTGCACGCACTCGCGGCACTGCGGGGAGAACAGGGTGACGACGTGGTCGCCGACCGCCACGGACGTGACGCCCTCGCCGATGGCCTCGACGACGCCTGCACCCTCATGCCCGAGGACCGTCGGCGCGTAGCCGGAGGGGTCGACGCCCGAGGCGGTGTACATGTCGGTGTGGCAGACGCCGCAGGCCTCCAGGCGGACCAGCACCTCGCCGGGCTTGGGGCCGTCGAGCCCCACGTCCTGCACGACCAGGGGCTTGCCGAACTCCTCCAGGACTGCTGCGCGGATCTCCATGCCCGGACCCTACCGACGGGCCAGCGCGGGCTTGCGCATTTCCGACCCGCGGTCGGGAACGGCGCTTCCCGCGCGCGCGTTGAGGCCCACATGCACCGTCTTCTCGTCCCTGCCGCGGCTGTCCTGGCGCTGTCGCTCAGCGCCTCCGCGGACGCGGCCTCGACCATCCGGCTCAGCCTGGCCAAGCCGTCCTTCTGGGACGGTCCGACGATCCACCAGGGCAACGGGTCCTGCGGCGGTCCCTGCCCGACCTGGAAGGTCGAGGTGCCCGCCGGCAGCGCCCGCCTGCGCGTGGCGATCGATGTGCCGATGCGTGACGACACGTTCGACCTCAGCGTGGCCGACCCGTCGGGCAAGGAGGTCGGCTCCGCGACGAACAGCAACGCGTTCAACGCCGAGGCCTTCATCGACAGGCCGGCGGCGGGCAGCTACACGGTCACCGTCACCCCGCAGGGCGTCACCGACTCGAGCTTCCGCCTGCGGGCCAAGGCGGAGGACGTCATCCCCGCCCCACCGAGGACGCACGTGCTGGTGCTGCCGAACCTGAAGGCCGTGCCGCCGATGGAGCTGGGCTTCATCGCCCCCGCCAACCCGGCCAACGGCGTCTACCCCCCGGACGTCGTCAACCCGCCGCTGGACATCGCCGGCTACCACCCGCTCAGCTGCTCGGCCGACGAGATGCTGCCGCCGCCGGTCGGCACCAACGCGACCCGCTGCCTGCGGCTGACCTCCGGGCCGATGAACGTCGGTGACGGCCCGTTCGAGATGCGCTTCAGCTTCGTCGAGG
>CAYUDT010000254.1:0-3667 GCA_964443695.1 uncultured Conexibacter sp.
AGCGCCTGCGCCTCGTGGACGGCCGCATGGTGATCGTCAACACCGAGCCGAGCACGGCGAAGACGTTCGAGATCACCGGTCTCGACCAGATCTTCGAGATCGTCGCGGACCGCGCGGCGGCTCTCGCGCTGGTCGCAGGCTGACGCGCACAGGTCGCGGAGGGGGCCCGCAGACACCGCCTTCCGGGGCCTGCGGTCTCGGCGCTGACAAGTGCTGCTGCGCCAACTTGGGGAAGGTGTTTCAGGCCCCGCGATGTGGGTAGCACGTTGATCGAGGTACGCAACCCCCACATAGGCCGACCTCCCTGGCCCGCGTATCTCATTCCCCCCACACCCACGGACGGTGGCATCAGGCCGCCGGAGCGGACCCCCCGTCGCTCCGGCGGCCCGCCGTTGTTTTGGGGCCCGTTTCCGCCCTTACGCCGGGCGGGTTACCCTCACGACACGTGACGCGCCGTCCCGGCATCCCTCGTGCTCTCCGGCGCCGGTCGGGCCTGGCCCTCGGCATCGGGCTCGGCGTGCTCGTGCTCATCGCCTTCACGGCCTTCGTGCTGAAGGTGGCCGAGGACGCGGTCCGGCGCGAGGCGGAGGACCGCGTGGGCAGCGGCGCCCAGCTCGCGGCCCAGCTTCTCGACGAGCAGACGCTGCGCTTCGAGGAGCTCGTCGGCGCCTACGGCGCGCGGCTGCGCGGCATCCGGCCCCCGGAGCGCGCCCGTCTGGCGCGGCCGGCCGACCGGCTCGCGGCCCGCGACACGCTCACCGACTTGGTGGCCGGAGTCGACGGCGTTGACGGTGCGCTGCTCGCCGACCCGCTCGGGCGCGTCGTCGCGGCGGCTCCGCCCGGCCGCATCGCGACCGGCACCGACCTCTCCGGGCGCGAGTGGTACCGCGGCGTCACCCGCATCCACCGCGCCTACCGCTCCCGGGCCTACCTCTCGCTCGCGGCGGGCCACCCGAAGATCACGACCGTCGCCGTGCCGCTGCGCGGACGCGGCGGCACCACCCTGGGCATCCTCGTCGTCTCCGAGTCGGCCCGCACGCAGGCCGCCGCCGACGAGCTGGGCAGGCGGCTGGACACCGACCTCGTGATCACCGACCAGGCCGGCACCGTCGTCGCCCGCACCGGCCGGCCCACCGGCAGGCTGCTCTCGCGGATGGACGACCCGCTGGTGAAGGCGGCGCTGGCCGGCCGCCGCGGCGTCGAGGACCGCACGCTGGACGGCGTGCACCTCGTCAGCGGCTACGCGCCGGTGGCCCGCAGCAACTGGGCGGTCGTCTCCGACGTGAAGGCCGACGCCGCGTTCGACGGCGTCCCGCGACTGCGTGCCGCGCTGCTGGCGGCCTCGTTCATCGTCGCGTTCGTCCTGCTCTGGCTCGTCCCGCTGCTCGTCGGCCGCCTGCGCGGCGCGCGGGATGCGCTCGATGTCTCCGACGCGTTCCAGAGCGATCTGCTGCCGCGCGTCCTGCCCGCCGGGGTGCGCGCCCACTACGTGCCCAGCGAGAAGCGGATGCTGCTGGGCGGGGACTTCCTCGACGCGGTCCGCACGCCCGACGGCTCGCTGGCCGTCTGCATCGGCGACGTCTGCGGCCACGGCCCGCGGGCGGCCGCCCTGGGCGCGACGCTGCGGGCCGGCTGGCGGACCCTCGCCAGCGCCGGGAGCCCGGTCGACCGCTTGGACCTGCTCGACCGGCTCGTCGAGTCGCAGCGGCCCGACGACCACCTCTTCGCGACGATGGCCTGCGCGGTGCTGACCCCGGACGGCCGCACGCTGCGGCTGGCGCTGGCCGGGCATCCGCCCCCGGTCTTCGTCACCGAGGACGGGGACATCCGGGCTCTCGACGAGCGCCGCGGACCGGCCCTGGGCCTCGGCGCGGGCGGCGGGCGCGGCGTCATCTGGCCGGTGTCCGAGCACGCCGTCCACGGGAGCTGGTCCTTCGCGCTGTACACGGACGGGCTCATCGAGGCGCGCTCGCGCAAGAAGCAGGAGCGGCTCGGTCTCGACGGGCTGCTGGCCCTGGTCCGCCAGGCCTGGCGACCGGGCGGCCTGGACGCCGACGCCGTGCTGGCCCACGTCGCCGCCCTGGCGGGCCCGCAGGGCTCCGACGACGACGTCGCGATGCTGCTCGTCGACGGCGCGACCGTCCGCGGACCGCAGGCCACGCCCCCGCGTTTGGGCGCCGCACACCTCGGGTAGCTCACCGCGCAGGCCCTCAGTGGCCTTCTGTGTCTGACCCGAGGGGGATTGATGGCCGCCAAGACCGCAGCGCCAACCCGCGCGACCAATGGCAACCACCAAGGCGGCGCCGCCGGCGACGCCGCGTTGGAACGCCTGCGTGAGGCCTTGCGTGCGGCATCTGCAGGTGACTTCTCCCATCGTCTCCCCGCCCGTCGCGCCGGTGTCTTCGGCGAGGTCGAGGCCGCCTACAACGAGCTCGTCGACCGCAACGCGCGGCTGACGGCCGAGCTGGAGCGCACCGCCCGGCTCATCGGCCGCGAGGGCCGGATGAACGAGCGCGCCGAGCTGCCCGACCCGCAGGGCGAATGGGCGAGGGCCCTGGACGCGGTCAACGGCCTGGTCGACGACCTGGTCCGCCCCACCACCGAGGTCGCGCGCGTCCTCGTCGCCGTGGCTGAGGGCGACCTGACCCAGAAGATGGCCTCCACCATCGAAGGCCAGAAGCTGAAGGGTGAGTTCGCGCGCATCGGCACCACGGTCAACACCATGGTCGACCAGCTGCGCGCCTTCGCCGACGAGGTCACCCGCGTGGCGCGCGAGGTCGGCACCGAGGGCAAGCTCGGCGGCCAGGCCGAGGTGCCCGGCGTCGCCGGCACCTGGAAGTCGCTGACCGACAACGTCAACTCGATGGCCGCCAACCTCACCGACCAGGTGCGCGGCATCGCCGAGGTCACGACCGCGGTGGCCAAGGGTGACCTCTCCCAGAAGATCGCCGTCGAGGCGCAGGGCGAGGTCGCTGCGCTGGCGGACACGCTCAACACGATGGTCGACCAGCTCTCCTCCTTCGCCGACGAGGTCACCCGCGTGGCGCGCGAGGTCGGCACCGAGGGCAAGCTCGGCGGCCAGGCCGAGGTGCCCGGCGTCGCCGGCACCTGGAAGGACCTCACCGAGAACGTCAACTTCATGGCGGCCAACCTCACCTCGCAGGTGCGCAACATCGCGCTCGTGACGACGGCGGTGGCGCAGGGCGACCTCTCCCAGAAGATCGCCGTCGACGCCCAGGGCGAGATCCTCGAGCTGAAGTCGACGATGAACACGATGGTCGACCAGCTCTCCTCCTTCGCCGACGAGGTCACCCGCGTGGCGCGCGAGGTCGGCACCGAGGGCAAGCTCGGCGGCCAGGCCGAGGTGCCCGGCGTCGCCGGCACCTGGAAGGACCTCACCGAGAACGTCAACTTCATGGCGGCCAACCTCACCTCGCAGGTGCGCAACATCGCGCTCGTGACGACGGCGGTGGCGCAGGGCGACCTCTCCCAGAAGATCGCCGTCGACGCCCAGGGCGAGATCCTCGAGCTGAAGTCGACGATGAACACGATGGTCGACCAGCTCTCCTCCTTCGCCGACGAGGTCACCCGCGTGGCGCGCGAGGTCGGCACCGAGGGCAAGCTCGGCGGCCAGGCCGAGGTGCCCGGCGTCGCCGGCACCTGGAAG
>CAYUDT010000255.1:0-3629 GCA_964443695.1 uncultured Conexibacter sp.
CAGGCAGGAGAAGTCGGTGTTGCAGGACGCCTGGTGGATCTGCGTCTTGCGCCCGAACTCGGTGTCGGTCGGGATGACCGACAGGCAGGAGGACTTCGAGCCGCAGTCGCCGCAGCCCTCGCAGACGCGCTCGTTGATCGCGACGCGGAACGGCGGCGGCTTGATCTTGCCGCGCTTGGTCAGGCGCCGCTTCTCGGCCGCGCAGACCTGGTCGTGGATGAGCACCGTGGTCCCGGGGACGGCGGCGAGCTCCGCCTGCGCGGCGCCGATCTCGCTGCGGTCGCGGACCGTCGCGATGGGGTCCAGCGAGACGCCGCGGTAGCGCTCGAGGTCCTCCGTCGTGACGATGATCTGCTGGACGCCTTCCAGCGCCAGCCAGCGCGTCAGCTCGGGCACGGTGAGCTGGCCGATGACGTCCTGCCCGCCCGTCATCGAGACGAAGCCGTTGTAGAGGATCTTGTAGGTGATGTTCGTGCCGGCGGCCGCGGAGGCGCGGATCGCCAGCGAGCCGGAGTGGTGGAAGGTGCCGTCGCCGAGGTTCTGGATGAGGTGGTCCTCCTCCACGAACGGCGCCATGCCGATCCACTGCGCGCCCTCGCCGCCCATCTGCGTGATGCCGGCGATGTCGCCCTTGCCCTCGCGGTTGAGCACGATCATCGTGTGGCAGCCGATGCCGCCGCCGACGAGGGTGCCGTCGGCCACTGCTGTGGAGGTGTTGTGCGGGCAGCCGCTGCAGAAGAACGGCGTGCGGGCCATCGGCAGCGGGCGCGCCATGTAACGCGTGGCGGTCTCGATGTGGGAAACCCGCGCCTCGAAGTCGGCGTCGCTGAGCCGGCGGCGCATGCGGCCGGCCAGGGCCAGCGCGATCTCGTCGGCCAGCAGCTCGCCCTCGGGATGCAGCAGCGCGCGGCCGGCCTCGTCGAGCTTGCCGACGATCTCCGGGGCGCCGGGCTGGCGGTAGAGCAGGTGCTTGATCTGCTCCTCCATGAACGGCAGCTTCTCCTCGACGACGACGATCTCCTCGAGGCCGTAGGCGAACTGGCGGACGGTCTCGGCGTCCAGCGGCCAGGGCATGCGCACCTGCAGCAGGCGGATGCCGCGGCGCTCCAGCGCCGCGTCATCGAGGCCGAGCATCTCCAGCGCGCTGCGCAGCTCGCGGAAGGTGCGGCCGGAGGCCATGACGCCCAGCCACGCCTCGCCGCGGGCGCCGCTGATCGTGTCCAGCGCGTTGGCGCGGGCGTAGGCGCGGGCGACGTCGAGCCGGACGTGGACCAGGGAGCGCTCGAGCGCCATCGAGTCCGGCGCGAGCAGCATCGAGTTGGGCTCGTGGACGAACGGCTTGCCCATCCACTCGACCTCGGGCATCACCGGGGCGACGCGGTCGGGGGCGACGTCGGCGGTGCCGGCCGAGTCGGCGACCGAGGTGACGATCTTCATCGCCGCCCACAGGCCGGAGGCGCGTGACAGGGCCACCGCGTGGCGGCCGAGGTCGAGGACCTCCTGGATGGACGCCGGGTAGAGCACCGGCACGTGCAGCGCGGCGAGCGTCGCCTCGGCCGCGGAAGGCAGGGTGGAGGACTTGCAGCCGGGGTCGTCGCCGACCCACAGCACCATGCCGCCCTTGCGGGAGGCGCCCTGGTAGTTGCCGTGGCGGATCGCGTCGGCAGCGCGATCGAGGCCGGGGTTCTTGCCATACCACCAGCCCGTGACGCCGTCGACCTTCGCGTTGCGCCGGCCGCCGACGAGTTGGGTGCCGATGACGCTGGTGGCGGCGAGCTCCTCGTTGAGCCCGGGCTGGAACTCCACGTGCCACTGCTTGGAGAGCTCCTTCATCCGCAGGAGCTCCTTGTCGATGCCGCCCAGGGGCGAGCCCTGGTACCCGGAGACGAAGGCCCCGGTGTTCAGCCCGGCCGCCGCGTCGGCACGCCGCTGGTCGAACGGCAGGCGGGCGATCGCCTGGATGCCCGAGCAGAAGATCCGTCCGCGTTCGAGGTCGTATTTGTCGCTGAGCGCGACATCGCGGAGCGGGCGTACGTCAGGGTCCAGGAGCGTCATCTTCGGTCATGGTAAACAAACCAGACCACGTGGACGCCAGATCGTCGGAAACCCGACCTTGCGCGGTCAGACCTTGGCGCGCCCGCGCACGAGGTCGAGATCCTCCGGCGCGTCGCCCAGCAGCAGCCAGCCCTCGCCCCGCTCGACCTGGACCAGGCCACGCTCGGTGAGGACGCCGAGCGCCCCGGTCACCGTCGGCCGGCGGGCGCCGACCAGCATGCCCAGGACCTCGTGCGTCATCGGCACCGGGACCAGGACGCCGTCGGTCCGGACCCGGCCGAACTCGTCGGCCAGGTGCCACAACGCCAACAGGATGCGATGCTCGACCGCTGCCAGCTGTGCGATGACCTGATGCCCGGCCTGACGTCGGGAGCGTGAGCACAGCCGCTCCGCCAGCATCGCGATCACCGAGGGGTAGCCGCAGAGTTGGTGCGTGGCGTCGCGCCCCATGATGGCCAGCCGCGTCGGGCTGAGCATGCGCCACCCCGAGGTCAGCGGATAGGTGGAGGTGGGGACGTCCTCCTGCCAGGGGCGAACGACGTCGCCGGGCCCGACGAGCTCCGCTGCGGACCGATGTCCCAGTGTCACGCTGCGGACAAGGAAGCCGTCAGCAACGAACAATCCGAAGCCACCCTGGGCCCGCGGTTCGGTATCCGCCGGGTCCCAGGCGCCGGTCGAGACCGAGAAGACGTCGACGATCAGGTCTTCCCGGGCGCGGCCCTCATCGGCCGGATCGAGCCCGAAGGCGAGGTCTCGATCGAGTTCGAGAAGCGAGTGTCGAGTGGTGCTTTCCATCGGAGCGGCAATCTGCCACTCCGGGGGATACCCAGTCGGTCACTCAAGAGACCTGTGCTATGCGCTGACCTGTCGTCCCGGTCGGGGACCGGTCTCGCTCTCCCACGTCTCCTCCATGCGCCCGAGGTGCTCGTCCATGACGTCCTCGATGAGCGCTCGGTCGCCGCTGCGGATCGCGGCGAGGGTCCGCTCGTGGATGTCCAGCGTCCAGTCGGCGACCAGTGGGACGTGCATCGCCATGTCGCGGGCGATCTCGAGGTCGCGGATGAGCGAGCGCATGATCCGCGCCAATCGGGGGTTGCCACTGCCGCGCGCGAGCGCCAGATGGAACTGCCGCTCCAGCCCGAGGAAGGCATCTTCGTGTGCCAACACTCCGCCATCGTCCAACAGTGCTCGCTGCCGTTTGATGGTGAGTGCCATCGCAGCGAGGTCCTCCTCGGTTGCGTGGCGTCCGGCCAGGACCGCGACCTGCGGCTCGATCGTCCGGCGCGCCTCGAGGACGACGCTGATGCCGTCGACGCGGGCTCCGGACCCGCGGGCCAGCAGCGAGGCCGGCGCGTGATCGCTGGCGACGAAGATGCCGCCGCCGGGACCGGGACGGACGTCGACCACGCCGGCATCGGCGAGAACCTTGATCGCCTCGCGGACTGTCGGCCGGCTGATCTGCATGAGCTTGGCGAGATCGCGCTCGGAGGGCAGCCGGTCACCGGTGATGAGCTCGCCCGCGCGGATGCGGTCGGCGACCTGGTCGACGGCCTCCTCGAAGGTGCGGCGGGTGC
>CAYUDT010000256.1:0-3554 GCA_964443695.1 uncultured Conexibacter sp.
GGCCCGACCCGAAGCGCAGGTACGGCTGGATGTCCTCGATGCCGAACGCGTTGTCCAGCCAGTACGTCGTCTGGGAGTGCTCGTCGTAGACGACGCTGGACAGCATCACGTCGCCGACGTCGGCGTTCAGCGTGGCGGCCTTGCCGAGGACGTACACGCCCTGCAGCGTGGAGTGGTCCTCGGTGATCTCGCGGAGGATGTTGTACGCGGCCAGGCCGAGCGGGTAGTCGACGTTGACCAGCACGGCGTCGGAGCGCAGCAGCGCGTCGGCGTCGATCTCCCCGAGGCGCGGGTCGAAGCGGGACGGGTCCAGCCGGGCCAGGGGCAGGACCTGCGCGGCGACCCGCAGCGCGGTGGACGACGACAGGTGCACGATGCCGCACGCCTGCTCGGCGGCCCGGCGCGCGGGGCCCGCGTCGGAGGGCGAGACCATCGCGTGCTCGCGCGCCAGGAAGTAGAGGAAGTTGTCCCACGACCCGGGCGTGCGCTCCTCGCGGAAGGCCCGCAACTCGTCCTGCAGGTCGCGCGCCCCGGACCGCTCGACCCAGCCGATCAGCTCGTCCTCCCGCGTGCGGGCGTCGCCGCTGACGAGGTTCACCAGGGAGTGGGTGTTGGAGGAGACGAAGTACATCGGCGCGTCGTGCAGGCCGGTCCCCGAGAGCTCCGCGCGCACGGGCTGCCACCAGCGCCGCGTCATCCGCGCGTAGCCGACCGCGGTGCCGCCGAGCATCTGGACCCGCAGCGACAGCGACTTCTCGGCGACGTCGCCGAGGCGCCGGGCGAACGCGGTGCCCCATGCCTCCTGCAGCCGCCGCCAGTCGTCCACCGTGCCGCCCAGCGCCCGCGCGCAGTCCTCCGCGCCCGGGGCCGCGTGGGGGCGCGGCCAGCCGACGCGGCGCAGCCGCGCCCGCAGCTTGTTCCACTCGATCTGGTAGGCGACCAGCGTGGGGATGACGTCGTCGACGTCGGACGTCGAGGACAGCAGGACCGCCCACGTCGTGCCGTCGGGCCCCTCGTGCCAGCGTCGCCGGCGGGCCGCGGCCTCGACCGCGGGCCACTCGCTGAGCGGACCCAGCCCGGCGTCGGCGAACTGCTCCTCGTCCTGGCCCATCACGACCAGCCGTCCCGCGAAGATCGTCGGCGGCAGGCGCTGGGTCGCGTAGAGGAACGCGCCGAGGTCGAGCTCGTCCGACCCGGCCAGGCCGTGCAGCGACGAGTTCATCGCGCGGTGGGAGGGCTCCAGGATCCGGAGCTTCGTCTCACCGCGCGATCGCAGCAGCGTGGAGTAGGTGCGCTGGTAGAGCTCGACGTCGGAGGTCACGCCCTACACATACATCATCCGACGTGCAGCGCCGTGGACTCTCCCTGGTAGACGGTGAGCGAGCCGCCCGCCGCGTCGAGCGAGACGCGGTAGACGCCGGCCGTCTGGCCGGACGCCGAGACGGTGAACGTCCTGCCGTCGGCGGACACGTCGGCGACGGCCAGCGGGTTCTGCGACCAGAAGTCCGCGCACTTGGGGTCCTCGGTCGACGGCGACAGCGTGGCCGCGCCCAGGTAGGCCGTCCGGCAGTTGCGCTGACCGCGCTTCTCGAGCTTGACCTTGCGGCCGGGCTGCGGCGGGGTGACCGTGCCGCTGACCGTCACGGTGCCGTCGGCCGCGCGCGAGGCGGTGCTGTCGAGGTGGACGAACACCTGCGGCAGCGTCTGGTCGTCAGGGCTGATCGTCACGTCGTGGTCGGTGAGCTGCGCCGTGTACTCCGGGCGCGGCGACAGCGGCGCCTTGAGGGTGAAGACGGCCCGGCCGGACGCGTCGGTCGCGGCGGTGCCGACCGGCTCGAACGGCGGCGGCGAGTCCGGGTTGATCTGCGCGCCCTTCAGCGTCACCTGCGCGCCGGCCACCGGCACGGTGCCCAGTTGCGCGGTGCGGCTGACCTTGCGGCGGGTGACCTTCGCGGTCGCCGTCACGTCGGTGTCGACGTAGATCGGCTGCGGCTGCAGGTCCAGGGCGATGCTCGGGGTCGTGGTGTGGGTGCCGGTGAACGGGTCGGCGCCGACGACGACGCCGTCCCGCTCGCCGTAGTAGCTGACGCCCCGGTCGCGGGCGAACGCGCCGGTGAGCGACGTGAACGCGCGGGCGTTGGTGCGCTGGCGGGTCTTGAGGCCGTAGCGGGCCCAGCCGTTGGCCGGACGCTCGCCGGCCAGCGACGTGTAGACGTACGCGCCGTCCAGCGACACGGCGCCGACGTAGTTGGACTCCTCGCCCTGCGACTCGCGCTGCAGCAGCGTCGAGCGGCCGCCGGTGGTCCGCTGCAGGCGGGCCTCGGTGCGCCGGCCGATGGAGGCCAGCGAGGCCAGCCGCCCGCCGGCCATGTCGAGCTGATCGATGTCGCCGCAGTGGCCGCGGTCCAGCCGCCTGCCATCGACGTAGGGCACGTCGCACCGGCCCTCGCGGACGGTCCAGGCGACGTGCTTGCCGTCGACGGCGACGGCCGGCGCGCCCCCGCCGCGGTAGGGGATCGTCCGCACCTTGCGGGCGCCGACCCGTCCGGGGCCGAGCAGCGCGATCCGGACGTCGCAGCGGTGGGTGGACAGGGCGCAGCCCGACGCGTAGATGAGCTGCGGGGTGGAGCCGGCGCCGACGTCGAACGGGGTGTTCGCGGGCAGCGGCGTGAGCTTGTGGACCTCCGGCGCTGCGGTGCCCTTGCGGACGACGAGCTGGCCGTCGGGGGAGCGCCACGCGGCGACGCCGGCGTCGGCGACGATCGGGGAATCGCGGTCGACGGTGCCGATGAAGTCGTCCGCGGCGGCGAGGGCGGGAGTGGTGAGCGCGACGGCGAGCGCCGCGCCGAGAACACGCGGGAACATGCCCCTGGCAACGTGTGCCTGCCCAGGAAGGTGACGGGGTAGGGTCGGCACATGGGTCAGTACGAGGACGCGTACGCCGGGCACGTCTGGGATGTACCCGAGCGCTACAACATCTGCGCGGACGTGTGCGACAAGCACCCGCGCGACAAGCTCGCGATGGTCTTCGAGCGCTTCGACGGTCATCAGGCCGACGTGACCTGGGGCGAACTGCAGGACCTCGCCGGTCAGGCGGCTCACGCCCTGAGCGCTGCGGGCGTCACGCGCGGCGACCGGGTGGCGGTCGTCCTGCCGGCGTCCCCGGAGACCGCGGCGATCTTCTTCGGCACCTGGAAGCTGGGAGCGCTGCTCTTGAGCATGTCGGTGCTCTACGGCGATGACGGCATCAAGCACCGGCTCTCGGACTCCGGCGCGAAGGTCGTGGTGACCGACCGCGCCAACGCCCCGCGGTTCGCCGAGATGGGCACGCAGATCCTGATCCTCGACGACGG
This sequence comes from uncultured Conexibacter sp., assembly GCA_964443695.1. Taxonomy (GTDB): domain Bacteria; phylum Actinomycetota; class Thermoleophilia; order Solirubrobacterales; family Solirubrobacteraceae; genus Paraconexibacter. Next base: position 3,354 of record CAYUDT010000256.1, read on the forward strand.
CCTGCTCGACGGGCATCCGACGTCGCACGAGACGCTGGACACCAGCGCCGACGACCCGGCGCAGCTGTACTACACCTCCGGGACGACGGGCCTGGCGAAGGGCATCGTCCACGCCCACCGCTACCTGCTGGCGCACTGCGAGTTCGACTACTGCCACGACGTGCAGGACGGCGAGCGCTTCCACGGCATGGGCGAGTGGGC
>CAYUDT010000257.1:0-3537 GCA_964443695.1 uncultured Conexibacter sp.
GACTTCGACAAGCTGACGCTCGACATCGAGACCGACAGCTCGATCGACCCGCAGGCCGCGCTCCGCGAGGCCGCCGAGATCCTCATCCAGCAGCTGGCGATCTTCACCGACGCCGACCGCATCGAGGAGCTCCGCCAGGGCCCGGGTGGCGTGCTGGAGGCCGCCGGCGCGGCTGCCGGCGCTCCGGGTGCCGCGGGTGGCGCGGCCGGCCCGATGCACGACATCCTCATCGAGGAGCTCGAGCTCGGCGTCCGCTCCTACAACTGCCTCAAGCGTGCCGGCATCCAGACCGTCGGCGACCTGATCTCCAAGTCCGAGGGCGAGCTCAACGCGATCCCGAACTTCGGCAAGAAGTCCATCGACGAGGTCATCGAGACCCTCCACGCGCGTGGCCTGAACCTGCGCGACGACTAGGAACTCATTTCAATGCGTCATCAGAAGACCCGTCACAAGCTGTCGCGTGACAGCGCCCACCGCAAGGCGCTGCTCGCCAACCTCTGCAAGGAGGTCATCGAGCACGAGCGCATCAAGACCTCCGAGGCGAAGGCCAAGGCCGTCAAGCCCGAGCTCGAGAAGCTGATCACCCTCGCCAAGAAGGGTGACCTGCACGCGCGCCGTCAGGCGCTGAGCGCGCTCGGCCAGGACAAGTTCACGGTCCACAAGCTGTTCGAGGAGGTCGCGCCCCGCTACGCCGACCGTCCGGGCGGCTACACCCGTGTCCTCAAGCTGGGCCCGCGGCGCAGCGATGCGACCGAGATGGTCTTCCTCGAGCTCGTCTAGCTCTTCCAGGAGACCTGCACTTGCGCGAGGGGCACCCTGGGAGGGTGCCCCTCGTAATTCCGGGGTCGGCACCCTGATGTGAACGGCGGGGCGCGGCGGCAGCATGTGGTCCATGAAGCCCCGCATGCTGCTGCTCACCACCGTCCTGGCCGCTGCCGCCACCCCCGCCGCCGCGCAGGCCGCGACGCTCACGCTCGACAAGCCCTGCGTGCGCCCCGAGCAGCCGGTCGGGTTCAACGGCGCCGGCTTCGCGCCGGGCGCGATGGGCAGCCTCACCGACAACGGCAACTTCGTGGACACCGTGAACTTCGACGCCGCCGGCGGCGCCGCGCTGCAGTTCGGCGCGCCGGGCGTCGGCGACACCCACCGCGAGAGCCACACGCTCTCGCTGACCGACGGTGCCGGCGCGACCGCGACGGCGGCCTACCAGGTGACCGATCTGCGCGGGTCGGTGGCGCCGAAGACCGGGACGGCGGCCAAGAAGGTCGCCTACAGCGTCGCGGGGTTCGTCAACGGCGTCGGCCAGACCCTCTACGCGCACTACACCTACGCCGGCAACCAGGCCCGCCACGTCCACAAGAAGACCGTCGCGCTGGGCCGGCTCAGCGGTCCGTGCGGCGACCTGAAGACCGCCAAGCGGTTCGCGAACGTCCCCGTCAAGAAGGCCAGGAAGGGTGTCTGGGTGATCCAACTGGACACCTCCAAGACGTTCAAGTACCAGCAGGGCGACTACGTCGAGGTCTCGGCCTTCATCACGAAGTAGGGTCCGCGGTCGCCCGTGACCGCGCGCCTGCTCATCGAATACGACGGCACCGACTTCAACGGCTGGGCGCGCCAGCGCTCGGCCCGCCGGACCGTCCAGGGCGAGCTCGAGCGGGCGCTGCTGGTCCTCGTGCGCGACGAGGACCGGGCCCGGCTGACCGTGGCCGGCCGGACCGACGCGGGGGTCCACGCGCTCGGACAGGTGGCCTCCTACGCCGGGCCGGTCGTCGAGGCCCGGTCGCTGAACGGCATGCTGCCCCCCGACGTGGCGGTGCGGCTCTGCGAGCGGGCGCCGGACGGCTTCGATGCCCGGCGTGACGCGACCGCCCGGCGCTACCGCTACCGCGTCTGGACCGGGCCGCAGCGCAGCGTCTTCGACTGGCGCACCTCGTTGCACCATCCCCGCCCGCTGGACCTCGACGCGCTGAACGCGTGTGCCGAGGCGCTGGTGGGCACGCACGACTTCACGGCGTTCACGCCCACCGACACCGCGCACAAGCTGTTCCACCGCGACGTGCACGAGGCCGGCTGGCGGTCGGAGGGCGAGTTGCTGACCTTCGAGATCGAGGCCTGGACGTTCATGCGCAACATGAACCGCGTGCTCGTCGGGACGATGCTCGAGGTGGGCCGCGGCACGCGGTCGGTGGAGGACTTCGTGGCGTTGCTGGACGGGGCGCCGCGCAGCGCGGCCGGCCCGACGGCGCCAGCGCGGGGGTTGGCGCTGGTCGCGGTGCGCTACCCCGACGGCTGGCCTACCTCCGCAGCTTCACCCTGAGGGAGGAGCGCACCGCCACCCCGGCCGCGGACCTCGCCGTGACCGCGATGGTGTAGGTCCCGGCGGGGATCCGGCGCTTGGCCACCAGCACCAGGCGGGTCCTGGCGGTGAGCCGGGAGCGCGTCGTGCGGGCCAGGACCCTGCCCCTCGCGCCCTTCAGCGTCGCCACGACCTTCGTGACCGGGGCGGTGGTGGTGAGCGTCACCTGCACGCGGCGGCGCTGCCTGGCGAGCCTCTTCGTGCGCGCCGCACCGCTGAGCCGGAGCTTCGGGAGGACGACGGCGACGGGCCTGGCCGGCGCGGGCGTGCTGCCGGAGCCGGGCGTCGGGCCACCGCCGGCGGGCGCGGAGGCGCAGGTCAGGTCCTCGGTGACCGCCTGGCCCATCGCCACGGTGACCTGCCTGGACTGCGTGCTACAGGACAGCGTCCAAGCCTCGGTGCCGCCGGCGATGAGCGTCAGCGGCCGCGTGGACGGGTTGACGTGCCACTCATACCGGCCCGACGCGGGGACGGTCAGCGTCGTCTCGAGGTGCTCGTCGAGCAGCAGCGGCGCCCCCTCGGTCGCGGTCGTGTCCGTGTTGGTGATGACGTTGGACGTCGTCGTCTTGAAGTCCTTGGTGAGCTTCAGCGTGCTTCCCGCGGGTGCGCTGCCCCTGATGATCGAGTGGTAAGCGGGGTTCATCGCCGCCTCGCCCGCCACCAGGAAGGACTCCCTCAGACCGGGCGAGACCTTCCGGGCGGGGTCGGCCTTGTCCAGGGTGCCGTCGCGCGCGCCGGTGTACTGGTCGATGACCGCGTCCTGGTAGTTCGGATGGAAGTTGTCGTACCCGATCTCCGTCGTGTAGCCGAACGTGCCCTGCGCGAAGTAGTTCCAGTCCTCGGTCGCGCCCGTGACGTCGTAGAGCTGGTAGCTGGGCATCGCGACGTAGCCGGCGGCGGTGGCCATGTCGATGGCGACCTGCTTCATCTCGTCGGTGTAGGGCACCTTGGTGCCCTTCTTCAGCCCGGGCTCGTCCTGGGCGTTGAAGCCGGGCTGGTAGAGGACGTCCGCTGCGAAGTTGTGGTTGCTGTTGAGCAGCATCACCTGGTGCGCGGAGCTCCACTCGTGGACGTTCTTGACCTCGGGCTCGGAGAACGGTGCCGGGCCGCGGTAGGTCTGCATCTGCGGGTTGTCGCTCTCGCCCGGGCCGCCCCAGAAGGCGCCGTAGTTGCGGTTGAGG
>CAYUDT010000258.1:0-1823 GCA_964443695.1 uncultured Conexibacter sp.
CCGGCGCTACGCCGCAGCCGCAGGCCGGCGCCCAGCCGCAGTCAACGCAGGGCGCCGCTCGGCCCCAGGGCGCCGCTCAGCCGCAGGCTGCGTCGCAGCAGCCCCAGGCGTCGCCGCAGCAGGCGCAGCCCGTGCAGCAGGTGCCGGCGCCGCCTGCGGCCGCGGCAGGCCACCAGGACGACGACGGGTGGCCGCCGCTGGACGCCGCCCCGGCCGGGGAGGACGGGTGGCCCGCCGACGCGCAGCCGATGTCTGCACCCCGCGCTGCAGCGTCCGCGCCACAGCCGGCCCCGCCGGCTGCTGCGCCCCAGACGGTCGCCGCCCAGCCACAGCCCGCGGCCGCCGCGCCGCAGGCTGCTGCCGCCGCCGCCCCGGCCGCGGTGGCGGTGGCCTCGGCGCCGATGGTCCTCGACTTCGCGCTGCTCGTGGAGCTCTGGCCGGGCATCCTGGACACGGTCCGCGGCGAGAACGCCCTCATCGGCGCGTGTCTCAGCGACGCGCGACCGGTCGCGCTGGAGGGCGACGAGCTCGTCGTCGCATTCCCTCCGGGCATGGACTTCAACCGCAAGAGCGCCGAGTCCAACCGCGAGGTCATCGGTGACGCGATCCGGACGTTGGCGGGGTCCCAGCCCCGGCTGCGCTTCGAGACGCGCGAGATCCAGGATGATGTGCCGACGGCTGCGCCTCCGACGGAGGAGGAGTGGCTCGACAAGCTGAAGTCCGAGTTCGACGCACAAGAGATCGTCCCGAACCACGAGGAGTCCTGATGCCCCAGCCCAACATGCAGCAGATGATGCGGCAGGTCCAGAAGATGCAGCAGGACATGCTCGCCGCGCAGGAGGCCCTGAAGAGCGAGACCGTCGAGGCCTCGGCCGGCGGCGGCATGGTCACCGTCACGGTCACCGGCGACCTGGTCGTCAAGGCGATCACCATCGACGCCGAGGCGATCGACCCGGAGGATCCGGAGATGCTCAGCGACATGGTCCTCGCGGCTGTCAACGAGGGTCTGCGCTCCGCGCAGGAGCTGGCCGCCAAGCGCATGGGCGGCCTCACCGGGGGCATGGACCTCGGCGCCCTCGGCCTGCCCGGCATGTAGAAGGGCCGGCGGGCACCGCCGGGCCGCCCAATACCCTGGGAGGCGTGTACGCGCCTCCCGTCCAGCGGCTCATCACCGAGCTCGGCAAGCTGCCCGGCATCGGCAACCGGACCGCGCAACGGCTCGCGTTCCACATCCTCAAGACCGACGCCGCCGAGGCGGTCCTCCTGGCGGACGCGATCCGCGAGGTGAAGGAGAAGATCGGCTTCTGCGAGGTCTGCTTCAACCTCGCCGACGAGCCGAAGTGCCGGATCTGCCAGGACGAGCGTCGCGACACGTCGGTCATCTGCGTCGTCGAGGAGCCCGGCGACGTCATCCCGATCGAACGCACCCACGAGTACCGTGGCCGCTACCACGTGCTCGGCGGGGCGCTCAGCCCGATCGACGGCGTCGATCCCGAGGACCTGAAGATCGCCGAGCTCTACGGCCGCATCACGCCCGAGGTCCGCGAGGTGGTCGTCGCCACCAACCCGACGACCACCGGCGAGGCGACCGCCCTGCACATCGCCGCGGGCCTGCGCGATCGCGCCCCCGACATCACCGTCACCCGCCTCGCCTCCGGCCTGCCGGTGGGCAGCGACCTCGAGTACGCCGACGAGGTCACCCTCGGCAAGGCCCTCGCGGGCCGTCGCGCCCTCTGACCCCGGAACCGGCCTTTCCCGCCCCCGCTCCGCGCCACAAACGCCGGTGCGGGGTGTCGAACACGCTTTTTCACCCCCGCCATGTG
>CAYUDT010000258.1:1923-3397 GCA_964443695.1 uncultured Conexibacter sp.
GCACGAAAGCGTGTTCGGCTGGTGCGGGGTGTCGAACACGCTTTTTCACCCCCGCCATGTGGCACGAAAGCGTGTTCGGCTGGTGCGGGGTGTCGAACACGCTTTTTCACCCCCGCGACGCGGCACAAAAGCGTGTTCGACCCCGCCGCGCCGCGCCGAGCCGAGCGTCAGCGGACCTTGTAGGCCCGCTTGAGTGCGCTCACGCGGGCCAGCGCGTCGCGGTAGCGGGCCGCGGTGATGCGGCCAGACCTCACCGCGCGGTAGACGGCCCGGAACGCCTCCTCCTGATTGGCCCGGTCGCCAGGGACGAGCAGCAGGTCGCAACCCGCGCGCAGCGCGTCGACCGCGGCCTCACCGACGCCGCCACCGGTGGCCAGCGTCGCCGCGACGAGGTCGCCGCTGAGCACGACGCCGCGGAAGCCGTCGTCGCGCAGCCGTCCCACCGCCTCGGGCAGCAGGGTCGCGGGGGTGACGCCGTCCCACGCCGCGTAGAGCGCGTCGCTCATCTGGATGACGGGCGTGCGGGCACGGATCGCGCGGTAGACCCGCAGGTCGGCGTCCTCCAGCTCGGCCAGCGACAGCCCCACGGTCGAGACCTCGACACCGGGGTCACCGGATGCGGCGCCCTCCCCGGGGTAGGAGCCGGGAACGGGAGCGACGCCACCGCCGCGCCAGCCGTCGATGGCCGACCGCGACGCCCGCGCGACCCGCACCGGGTCGTCGGAGAACGCGACGCCGGCCGCCGGCCCCGACGCGTAGCCCACGTCAGCGATCGGGGACAGCACCATCGTCACCCCGGCGCGCCGGTAGGCGCCGGCCGTCCCCGCGGCGGCCGACCGCGCCTGCGCGGGCGTCCGGCCCTTCAGCGGTGGCATCAGCGGCAGGTCCCGGGCGCCGATGACCAGCGGCGCCACGTGGCGCGCGGCCCGCGCCACGGTCATCACCTGCCGGGCCAGCGGCCCGATCGCGTCCCGCGAGGGCGCGTTGGCCCGGGAGAGCAGCACGGCGCCCCAGTCGCGTCTGGCCAGCCGCGCGAAGAACGGCGCGTCGACGGCGCGGCCGGAGAAGCCCACCGCGAAGAGCTGCGCGACCCCACGGGAGGCGGGCAGACGGGGCACCGCAGCCAGCCGCGTGCCGGACTCCACGGGCCGTCCGGCGCCCGCGGCCTCCGTCAGCGACGGCTCCCGGCGGCCGGGCCCGCCGCCGAACGCCGAGCCGCCGCCGGTCCCCGCCGGGGTGCCGGTTGGGCTCGAATCCCGGGGTTTCAGGGCCACACCGACCAGCGCGCCGGTCAGCAGGACCAGTGCGAGCAAGGCCATGAGCCGTCGGCCGGAGACCTTCAATTCGTATCCTTCGACGTCCGCATGCCCGGCACCGTAGTCATGAAGTTCGGCGGCACGTCCGTCGCCGACGCCGAGCGCCTCAAGCGCGCGGCGCAGCGCATCGTCGCCAAGCGCGAGGAGGGCATGCGCGT
>CAYUDT010000259.1:0-3377 GCA_964443695.1 uncultured Conexibacter sp.
CGCTTCGGCTACCGCATGGGCGACGCCAAGATGCTCGACGCGATGGTCCACGACGGCCTGACCAACCCGTTCTCCGGCAAGCAGATGTTCGTCGAGGCGACCGAGGTCGGCGCCGAGCTGGAGATCACCCGCCCGGACCTCGACAAGTGGGCGCTGCGCTCCCACGAGCTGGCCCTCGAGGCGATCGACAGCGGCCGCATGTCCGACGAGATCGTCGCCGTCACGGTCAAGGGCAAGAAGGGCGACACCGTCGTCGACACCGACGAGGGCCCGCGCCGCGGCTCGACGCTGGAGTCGCTGGCCGGCCTGCCCGGCCTGCACGGCAAGGACGGCTCGCACACCGCCGGCAACTCGCCGGGCGTCAACGACGGCGCCGGCGCCCTGGTGCTGGCCTCCGACGAGTGGGCTGCCGCCAACGGCAAGGAGGCCCTCGCCGAGGTCGTCGTCCACGCGCAGATGGCCAACGAGTTCCCGCTGCTGGCCACGACGCCGGCGCGCGCCGCGATGAAGGCGCTCGACAAGGCCGGCCTGCAGCCGGGCGACATCGACCTGTGGGAGATCAACGAGGCGTTCGCGTCGGTCGCCATCCACTCCACGCGCATGCTCGGCATCGAGGAGGACCGCGTCAACGTCAACGGTGGCGCGGTGGCTCTCGGCCATCCGATCGGGGCCTCGGGTGCCCGCATCATCGGCGCGCTCGTCCACGAGCTGCGGCGCCGGGGCGGCGGCTACGGCTGCGCGGCGATCTGCTCCGGCGGTGGCCAGGGCGACGCCTTCATCATCAAGGTCGCCTGACGGCTCGCGAGTACTCGCCGGGCGGCTCGTCCATCACGGCGGCGGAGTGCCTACGCTGGACGCGATGCAGTCCGCCGCCTTCTTCGACCTCGACCGGACGCTGATCAGCGGGTCGTCCGGCTTCTACTGGGCCCGCGCTGCTGCCGGCGCGGGGATCATCAGCCGCCGCCAGTTGGCGGCGGATGCGTTCTACAACGTGCGCTTCCGCCTGCGCGGGTCCACCGACGAGGACACCGCCAAGCTGCAGGACCGCGTCGGCCTGTTGCTCGAGGGCCGCCACGAGCGCGAGTTCGCGCGGCTGGGGCCGCAGGTGCTGGCGGGGGTCCTGCCGCGGCTCTACCCGCAGATGCTCGACATCGCCTGGGGCCACCAGGACGCCGGGCGCAAGGTCTACATCGCGACCGCGGCCTCGCAGGAGACGGGGGAGATGGTCGCCCACGTGCTCGGCTTCGACGGCGCGCTGGGCACGCGCTTCGAGCACCACGACGGCGTCTACACCGGCAGGCTCGCCGGCCCGTTCGCCTACCGCGACGGCAAGGCCCAGATCGTCCGCGAGCTGGCGGCGCAGGAGGGCATCGACCTTGCGGCCTCCTACGCCTACTCCGACAGCGAGTCGGACCTGCCGTTCCTGGAGAGCGTCGGCCATCCGGTGGTCGTCAACCCGGACCTCGAGCTGCTGCGGATCGCCCGCGAGCGCGGCTGGGACATCATGTCCTTCGAACGCCTCGGCGGGCGACTGAAGATGCTGGGGGCGCTCAGCGCGGCCTCGGTCATGGGTGCCGGGCTGGCCTCGCGGCGCCGTCGCTGAAGTGCGTCGTGGAGCAGGGGGGAGAGCATCACGCGACTGATGCTGCTCCTCGTGAGGCATACGATCAAATGATCGTTTGACCTGTCTGCCATGCTTTCAGGGCATGTTGGACGTCGGTCGTCTGAGGGTCTTCCGGGAGGTCGCGGCACGCGGCTCGATCAGCAGCGCTGCGGAGGCGCTGGACTTCACCCAGCCTGCGGTGTCCCGCCAGGTCGCCACCCTCGAGCGCGAGGCCGGGGCGCAGTTGCTGGAGCGCACGCCGCGGGGCGTGCGGCTGACCGAGCCCGGACGGGTGCTGCTGCGTCACGCCGACACGGTGATCGCCCAGCTGCAGACCGCCGCCGAGGACGTCGCGGCCGCGGCCCGGGGCGACGCCGGCCGCCTGCGCATCGGTGCCTTCGCGACGGCCAACGCCTCGATCGTCTCCCGTGCGATCGCCGCCTTCACCCGGTCGCACCCGAAGGTCGAGCTGTCGCTCTCGGAGGGCCTGTCCCGCGCGCACATCGCCGCACTGCACGACGGCAGCCTCGACGTCGCCGTCCTCTCCGACCTCGTGGCCTTCGCCGGCGACCCGCTCCTGGAGGTCGAGCCGCTCCTGGACGACGAGTTGCTCGTGCTGTTGCCGCGCACCCACCCGCTGGCCCGCCGGCGCACCGTGCGCGCGCGCGACTTCGCCCACGACGCGTGGATCGGCCCGGGCGAGGGCGAGGGGCTCGTCGGCCCGGTCGCGCGCGAAGCGGGCTTCGTCCCCGATGTGCGCTTCCACGCCGACAACTGGATCGCCAAGCAGGGCCTGACCGCGGCGGGCGTCGGGTTGACGCTCGTCCCAGGGCTGGCCGTCGGCACGATCGGGGACGACGTCGTCCTGCGGCGGCTGGCCGACCGGCCGTCACGCACGGTGGTCGTCGCCCGCCGCGCGGGGGCGGTCAACGCCGCCGTCGCCCCGTTCTGCGCTGAGCTTCAGCGGGCGGCCGAGGCGCACAGCGTCGACACGCACGCGGCGGTCGACGCGGTGCTCAGGTGAGCGTGTTGCGCAGGACCGACGGGGCGTTTCGCCACAGCAGCACCGCGCAGACGCGCGGGTTGATGTCGGGGTCGAGCGTCGAGATTCCGAGCTTGCCGAAGATGTGCCGGATGTGGCGTTCGAGCGTCTTCGGGGAGATGTGCAACTGCTCGCGGATGGCCTTGTTGGAGAGGCCGTCGGCGATGAGCTCCAAGACCTCCCGCTCCCGGGCGGTGAGGTCCCCGAGGGGGTCGACGAGGTGCAGGGTTCGTTCGGTGATCACGGCAGGAAGCAACCTAGGATCGGAGGACGCGACCATCTGTGCGCTTCGTGTGCTGTGTGATCGCCACCACCCTCGTATGGGGGCCACCACCCACTGTCAACGGCTAGATCTACCGGTTTTCAAGAGTGGCTGGGCGCCAGGTGAAACGGCCGTTGCCACTTGCGGCACGGTGGCGCAGAAGGCCGCCTGTCCGTCCCCTAGCCTTCTGAGTCCTTGACCCCACCCCTGCGCATCGATCCCATCGCCGAGGCCCGTCGCCACTGGACCGAGCGCTGGGACGCCGAGCCGGCCCGGGCGATGGCCGCCGTCACGTCGGTCATGCGCGCCCAGCAGATCCTGCTCGCGCGCTTCAACGCGCTGCTTCGGCCCCACGGCATCACGTTTCCCCGCTATGAGGCGCTGATGCTGCTCAGCTTCACCCGCAAGGGCGAGTTGCCGCTCGGCAAGATCGGCGAGCGCCTGCAGGTGCACCGCACGTCGGTGACCAA
>CAYUDT010000260.1:0-3326 GCA_964443695.1 uncultured Conexibacter sp.
CGACGACGTTCAGGCGCGGCGCGTCCCAGCCCTCGCCGAGCAGGCCGCGGGTGCCCACGATGCACTGCGTCACGCCCTCGGCCAGGGCCCGGCCCACGGCCTCGACCCGCGCAGCCGACGTCCACCCGGAGGCGGTCAGCGCGACCAGGCCGTCGTCCTCGGCGCCCGCGACCGCGCCCAGCAGCGGCGCCAGCTCCGCGGCGTCGCGGGGCAGGCAGGCGACGGCGTCGGCGGTCACCAGCAACGGCTTCAGCGCTGCCGTCCGCAGGTCCTCGCCGAGCGTCCGCAGGACACCGCGCGCGCCGCCGGACAACAGCAGCGGCGAGCCCTCGGCCACGCGGGGTGGGTGCTCGGCGTCGCAGAGCACCGCCGCCCGCAGGCCGTCGCCGCGCGACTCCGCCTCGCAGGCCAGCACCTCGACGGCTCCGAGCGGCTTGGCGGCGGACGCGATCAGCACCCGGTCGACCTCGCTGCCGCCGCGGCGGACCCCGGTCCGCGTCAGCGCGAAGCCGAGGTCACCCAGACCGGTCGCCAGCTCCGTGAAGCGCCGCTCGGCGGCCTCGCCGGGGTGTGCGCGCAGGCAGCCCACCGCGTAGTCCCCGATGAGGACCAGCCAGTCCTCCAGCGTGGGCGGCGTGCGCCAGCCCTCGCCACGCGGCGCGTCGTCGGGAAGCGACAGCCCGCTGGAGTTGAGGTAGCGCAGGCCGGCCCGGGCCAGCTCGGGACGCTTGGCCGCCAGCGTCGCGAACGGCACGCGGGCCTCGCCGCCGCCCTCGGCGTCGCGGTAGCGCAGCCGGGCGATCACCCACGGGCCGAACGAGAGGTCCTCCTCGCCGGGGGAGGCCGGGTCGTGCAGGCGGTCCAGCAGCTCGGCGAAGCGCACGTGGCGCTCGTCCAGCCAGGCCCGCTCGGAGTCCAGCGGGGTCGTGAAGAACGCCAGCTCCTGGTAGGGCGCGAGGTGGCCGTCGCGGACGACCGCCGGCAGCGGGATCTCGAAGTCCACCGGGCCCAGGAGCCCGTCGTACATCGCGGCCTCGTCACCGCGCAGGTCCCGGGGCGGCGTGGCGGTCAGGCCGATCACGTGGACGTCGGGGCCGAACGCGGCGAGTGCGGTGCGGACCAGGTAGCCCCACATCGAGGCCAGGTGATGGCACTCGTCCAGCACCACCGTGCCGACGCCGGCGGCGACCAGTGCGGCCACGCGCCGCCGGGCCTCCGGGGCCAGCAGCTCGGCGAAGTCCTGCTCGAGGTGCTCGCCGCGGGCGACCTCGCGCTTCAGCGCCGCCACGGTCGAGGCGAGGTCCTTGTCCAGCCGCTCGGCGGCCGCGCCGGTCAGGGCCGCCAGCTCGGCGCGGGCGGACGCCGCATCGGTGGCCAGCGTCGCGGCCCGCTCGGCCGCCAGCCGCGTCAGCGCCGCCTCGCGCAGCGCACCGTCGGGGTCGGCCGTGCGGCAGATCGCCTGGTAGGTCAGCACCTGCAGCGGGCCGTCCTCGCCGCACAGCGTCTCCGGCGTCCCGCCGAACAGCGAGACCTTGTCCCGCCACTGCGCGGCGATCGCGCTGGTCGGTGCCAGCACCAGCGCCGGGCTGCCCAGCCGGCGCACGATCTCCAGGCCGACGATCGTCTTGCCCGCGCCGGGCGGCGCGACGAGGTGCGTGGTCAGGCGCCCGGCGGCGCGGTCGGCCTCGAAGGCCTCGAGGGCCAGCCGCTGGTAGGGCCGCCACTCGCCGCGGAGCGCCAGCTCCGCCAGCTCAGAGGTCGCCAAGGACCTGCGCGCGCTTGGACTCGTACTCCGCGTCGGTGATGAGCCCCTGAGCCTTCAGCTCCTGCAGCTTCTTCAGCCGCTCGGCCGGGTCCTCCTCGGGCTGCCCGGTGGCCCCGAGCATCCCGCCGAACGCCGCCATGGCGCCGCCGTTGTGGGTGTCGACGACGTTGATCGCCGCACCGTCGGGCACCTGGATGCCGTGCTCGCGCAGCGCGTCCATGATCTGGTCCGGCGTGCCGCCGCCCACGGCGAGCTTCATGACCTCGTCGCGCAGGCCCGGGATGCCGGTGGCGTCGAGGACCTGGCCGGTGTGCTGGATGGCGACGTTCGGCAGGCCGGCGACGGGCGTGGGGCTCGCGTCGCCGGTGGCGCCGCGCATCTGGGCGGCCAGCGCCTCGGTGTTGTCGCGGGCACGGTCCCACGAGTCGACGACCTCGTCCCACTCGATCCGCAGCCGGGTCGGATCCTCACGGTCGACGGTGACGGGCAGCGTCTGCCCGCTGTGGGGCCACTTCTTGGTCTTGGCGATGCCGGCGTGCTCGATGGCGGTGGGCGGCAGGCCGGGCGCCGTGACGACGCCGTTGATCGAGAAGTTGCCGGACGTCGCGCTGTCCGGCGGGTAGGTCGACGCGGTCACCTGCAATGTCCCCTTGGCGGGGTCCTTCATGTTCTTGGACTTCATCCAGTCGCCGATCAGGCCCATGGCGGCGAGTGTGGCGGCAGACCCGTCCGGTCACAAGGGCAACCCGTCTCAAGTGCGTCTTAGCTGCCGCAGGCAGCGGGACGTCCGAGCCGCCCGGCGGGCAGGCGGCGTTGACTGGTCAGTCAACTCGCAACGCAGAAAACGCGGACGTTTGGTTGGATGCGCGCCCTATGAACGAGAAGCTCGGCATCGTCGGGACGGGTGCAATCGCCACCGGACTCGCCGCCACCGCCGCCATCCACGGCCGGGTCGTGCTGTACGCGCGGTCGGACGCCTCGGCCGAGAAGGCCCGCAAGTCCATCGAGAAGACGGCCAGCCGCATGGAGGACGTCGACCCCGCGCACGTCCAGATCGTGACCGAGTTCGGCCCGCTGGCCGAGTGCTCCGCGGTCATCGAGGCCGTCGTGGAGGACCACGACGCCAAGGCCGCGATCCTGTCGCAGGTCCTCGAGGTCGTCGGCGACGACGTCCTGATCGGCACCACGACGTCGTCGCTGTCGGTGACCAAGCTGGCCGACCAGCTCGGCGTCGGCGAGCGCTTCGTCGGCCTGCACGTCTTCAACCCGGTGCCGCGCATGAAGCTCGTCGAGCTCGCGTACGCGCCGAACGCCACGCAGGACACCAAGGACCGCGCCGAGCACATCTGCGAGGCCCTCAACAAGGTCGGCGTCAACGTGCCGGACACGCCCGGCTTCGTCGTCAACCGCCTGCTGTTCCCGTACCTGTTCAGCGCCGTCGACTTCTACGTCGAGTCGGGCATGCCGCCGTCGGACATCGACCGCTGCATGGCGATGGGCGCCGGCCACCCGATGGGCCCGCTGGCCCTGCTGGACTTCATCGGCTTCGACGTCGCGATCG
>CAYUDT010000261.1:0-3292 GCA_964443695.1 uncultured Conexibacter sp.
CGCCGCGCTGAGCCGCGCCGCGCCGCGCCGCGCCGCGCCGCGCGAATCTACCCCGCGACCGGCTCCCGCACGGGCGCGACGGTGACGGGGATGCCGTTGAGCACGGCGGTGCCGGACAGCGGCTCGAGCACCTGCTCGTCGCAGAGCACGTTGGAGTTGACCCCCGCATGGGCGGCTGCGACCGACATCTCCGCGCCTTCCTGGGAGTGGCCCCAGCCGTGGGGGATCGAGATGACCCCGGGCATGACGTCCTCGGTGACCTCGACGGGGATGGAGATCGCGCCGGTCCGGGCGGTGACCACCGCGTCCTCGCCATCGGCCAGGCCGAACTTCAGGGCGTCGTCCGGGTGCACCCAGGCCGTGCAGCGCGCCGGGCCCGACACGAGCTTGGGCAGGTTGTGCATCCAGGAGTTGTTGGACCGCAGGTCACGCCGGCCGACCAGCACCAGGCCCTCGCCAACGCCCTCGGCCAGACGCTCACCCAGCCGGGAGACATCCTCCACCAGCGCCGCCGGCGCCAGCTCGATGAGCCCCGACGCGGTGCGCAGCACGTCCGGCAGCCGCGACTTCAGCGGCCCGAAGTCAATGCCGTGCGGGTGCTCCTCGAGCAGCCCGAGCGACAGCGTCCCCGGACCGGCGACAGCGCCGTCGATCTCCGGGAAGCCAGCGCCGTACGGGCCGCAGCGCAGCATCAGGTCCACGACCCGCGCCGGCCCGACCCGCGCGGCCAGGACCTCGGAGACGGCCTCGGCCGACAGCCCGAACGCCGGTGACCGCTCGTCGGCGATCTCCTTGGCGACCATGGCGCCCACCACGAAGCTGTCCAGCGCCGCGACGTCGCACGACGGTCCCTGACCGGTGACCACACCAACCAGCCGCAGCAGCGTCTCCCACTCGTCGAGCATGCCGTCCGGCCGATCGACGACCGGCACCGACCAGTTCGCCACGTCGCGCACCGCGAACCCGTAGAGCGCCACGTCGTAATGCGGCTTCTCCAGCGGCGACGGCGCGGGAAGGATCACGTCGGCATGGCGGGTGGTCTCGTTGACGTAGATGTCGATCGACACCATGAAGTCCAAGCTCTCCAGCGCGGCTTCGAGCCGCGAGGAGTTGGGCGTCGAGACCGCTGGGTTGCCCGCGACCGTGATCAGCGCGCGGACCTGACCCTCCCCGGGCGTCTCGATCTCCTCCGCCATGCACGCGGCCGGCAGCTCGCCGAACACCTCGCCGGCACCACGCACGCGTGACGCGAAGCGCGGGGGACGGTGGCCCCGGCCGCGGCCCGGCTCGCCCGACGTCGTCGGCCCGCCCGCGGCGGGCGTGGTGAACATCGCGCCGCCCGGCCGGTCCAGGTTGCCCGTGACGACGTTGAGCACGTCGATCAGCCACGAGGCGACCGCGCCGAACGACGTCGTCGTGGTGCCGATCCGGCCGTAGACCGCAGCCGACGGCGCACCCGCCAGCGCGCGTGCCAGCGCCACGATGTCGTCCGCCGCGATGCCGCAGACCTCGGCGACGGCCGACGGCGGGAAGCCCGCGGCCAGCGACCGCACCTCCTCCAGCCCCGCGACGAGCCCCTCGGCGCGGCCGAGCGAGTCCAGGCCCTCGGCGAAGATCACGTGCAGCAGCGCGAACAGCAGCAGCGAGTCGGTGCCCGGCCTGATGAAGAGGTGCTGGTCGGCCAGCGCCGCGGTCCGCGTCCGGCGCGGGTCGACGACGACAACGCGGCCACCGCGCTCCTGGATCGCCTTGATCTTGCCGCGCACGTCCGGCGAGGTCATGAGCGACCCGTTGGAGGCCAGCGGGTTGGCGCCGAGGATCAGCCAGAAGTCCGTGCGCTCGATGTCCGGCACCGGCACCGATGCGGCCGTGCCGAACATCATCGACCCGGACAGCTGCTTGGGCCACTGGTCGACCGTGGAGGCCGAGTACATGTTCTTCGTGCCCAGCGCCTTGGCCAGGACCCGGCCGTAGATCATCGGCCCGATCGAGTGCGCGCTGGGGTTGCCCAGGTACATCGCGACGCTGTCGCGGCCGTGCTCGGCCATCAGCGGCGGCAGCTTCGCGTTGATGACCTCGAAGGCCTCGTCCCAGGAGGCGGCGGCGAAGGACCCGTCCGGCCGGCGCACCAGCGGCGTGCGCACCCGGTCCGGGTCGTCGTGCAGCTCCAGCAACGACGCGCCCTTCGGGCAGACGAAGCCCTGCGAGAACACGTCCTCGTGGTCGGGGCGCACCTTCACCGGGACCCCGTCGGCGACCGTCACGGCAAGACCACAGGTGGCCTCGCACAGCGGGCATGTGCGGAACGCGACGGACTCGCTCATCACACCAACATATCCTCGGGGTGTGGCCGCTTCCAGCCGCATCAACGAACAGCGCAAGCACCTGCCCGACGGGCCGGGCGTCTACCTGTTCCGTGACAGCCGCGGAAAGGTCATCTACGTCGGCAAGGCCAAATCGATCAAGAAGCGCGTCGCCAGCCACTTCACCAAGACGAGCGGCCGCCCGCAGTCCGCCGGCCACGCCGACATGGTCCGCCTGGCCGACGACATCCAGTTCCTGCTCGTGGGCAGCGAGGCCGAGGCGCTGCTGGCCGAGCAGAACTTCATCAAGCAGTACCGCCCGCGCTTCAACATCAAGCTGCGCGACGACAAGAGCTACCCGTTCATCGCCATCTCGATGGACGAGGACTTCCCGCGCGTCTACTTCACGCGCGAAAGACACCGCAGGGACCGGCTCTACTTCGGCCCGTACTCCAACGCCAAGCGCGTCCGCAACACGCTGGACCTGCTGGGCAAGGTCTTCCTGTTCCGCTCCTGCAACGGCCCCGAGCCGGGCCGCAAGTCCGGCAGCCCGTGCCTGGACTTCTACATCAAGCGTTGCGGCGGCCCGTGTGCCGGCCACGTCGACCGGGCCGAGTACCGCGAGGCCATCGACGGCGTCGTCGCCTTCCTGTCGGGTCGCTACCGCGACATCGAGAAGGACCTCGAGCAGAAGATGAAGGCGGCGGCCGCCGCGCAGGAGTACGAGCAGGCCGCCCTGGAGCGCAACCGCCTCAAGGCCGTGCGATCGTTGCTGGAGCGCCAGCGCGTCGCGAACGAATCCGTCGGCACGCTGGACGCCGTGGCCGTCGCGGTCGAGGGCACCGACGCCAACGCGCAGGTCTTCCAGATCCGCGACGGCGTCCTGTCGGACCGTCAGAGCTTCTATCTCGACAACCAGGGCGAGGCCGACATGGCCGAGGTCGCGCTGGAGTTCCTGCTGCAGTACTACGGCGGCGCGCTGAGCGTCC
>CAYUDT010000262.1:0-3247 GCA_964443695.1 uncultured Conexibacter sp.
AGCGCGCGGAACTCGAACTTGTTGCCGGTGAAGGCGAACGGCGAGGTCCGGTTGCGGTCGCCGCCGTGCTTGGGCAGCTTGGGCAGCACGTCGGTGCCCAGGGTCATGACCGAGCCCTTGGCGTTGCCGCCCTTGCCGGTGGCGACCTTCTCGAAGGCGTCCTGCAGCTCCTGGCCGAGGAAGATCGAGATGATCGCCGGCGGGGCCTCGTTGGCGCCCAGGCGGTGGTCCTGGCCGACGTTGGCGACCGAGGCACGCAGCAGCTGCTGGTGCTTGTTGACCGCCTTGATCACCGCGGCGCAGAAGAACATGAACTCCGCGTTCTCCGCCGGGGTGTCGCCCGGATCGAGGAGGTTGCGGCCCGTGTCCGTCCCGATCGACCAGTTGTTGTGCTTGCCCGAGCCGTTGACGCCGGCGAACGGCTTCTCGTGCAGCAGGCAGACCATGCCGTACTTGCGGGCGACGTTCTGCAGGACCTGCATCGTCAGCTGCTGGTGGTCAGAGCCGACGTTGGAGTTCTCGAAGATCGGCGCCAGCTCGTACTGGCCCGGGGCGACCTCGTTGTGGCGGGTCTTGACCGGGACGCCGAGCTTGAACAGCTCCTGCTCGCACTCGAGCATGTACGCGAGGACGCGCTCCGGGATCGACCCGAAGTAGTGCTCGTCGAGCTCGTGGCCCTTCGGCGGCTTGGCGCCGAACAGCGTGCGGCCGGTGGTGTACAGGTCGGGGCGCTCGAAGTAGTACTGCTCGTCGACCAGGAAGTACTCCTGCTCGGGGCCGACGGTCGTGAAGACGCGCGAGACGTCCTCGTGGCCGAGGACCTTCAGCGCGTGCACCGCCGCCTTGGACATCGCGTCCATGGAGCGCAGCAGCGGGATCTTGGCGTCGAGCGCCTCACCCGTCCACGACACGAAGGCCGTCGGGATGCACAGGGTCGAGCCGTTCGGGTTCTCGATGATGAACGCGGGGGACGTCGGGTCCCACGCGGTGTAGCCGCGGGCCTCGAACGTCGCGCGGATGCCGCCGGTCGGGAACGACGACGCGTCCGGCTCACCCTGGATGAGCTCCTTGCCGGAGAACTCGGCGATCGAGCCGCCCTCGAAGTCCGGGTTGTAGAAGGAGTCGTGCTTCTCGGCCGTGAGGTTGGTCAGCGGCTGGAACCAGTGGGTGTAGTGGGTGGCGCCCTTCTCCATCGCCCACTCGCGCATGGCCTGCGCGACGTAGTCGGCGAGGTCGCTGTCCAGCGGCGTGCCGGCGGCCAGCGTGGCGGTGAGGCGCTTGTAGACGTGCTTGGGCAGGCGCGCGCGCTGCTCATCGGTGTCGAAGACGTTCTCGCCGAAGACCTTCGCGCCGGGCGCGGTGAGGTCCGGGGCGCCGAGGGCGCCGCCGTTGGCGCTCCACTGGGCGGCGAAGACGTTCTGCTGACGGGTTCTGCTCATGGGTGGATCAAGGTCCTCCGGGTCGAAAGCGAGCGCACACGTCGACACGCGCGCGGGACTGCAGGACGCACGGTATGCGCCTCGCGATGGCCGCACCTTATCCGCCTGTCCAAACGCGGGCCAGAGCGGTTCGCCCCGATGTAGCCAGCGCGTATGGGGCGCCTCGACCGGGTGGCGAAAGGGCTCGACCGATGTTCCGACACAGGGCTAAAGAGACCCAAGGGCGCTCGGCGCAGACTGCAATCGCCACTCTGACCCAGGAGGACGTATGCGACGTTCGCTTGCGGCCAAGGCGCTCGCCACGGGCGCGTTGACCGCGTTGATTGTTCCGGCTGCGGCTCACGCCGACACGCTGGAAGCCGCTGGAAACGGGCTGTTCAAGGAGTCGACCGGGATCAACACGATCTGGGTCGTCCTCGCAGCTCTGCTTGTGATGCTGATGCAGGTCGGCTTCATGTTCTTGGAGATCGGCTTCTCGCGCGGCAAGAACGCGGGCACGGTCGTCGCCAAGATCCTCACCAACTTCTCCATCGCCGCCCTGATGTTCTGGGCGTGCGGTTTTGCTCTTGCCTTCGGCAAGCCCGTGAGCGACTCGTTCAACGTGTTCGGCAACACGGGCTTCTTCCTGCGTGACTTCGGTGATCCCGCGACCGCGTTCCCGGTCATGGGCATCTTCGACGTCACCGTCGAGGCGAAGTTCTTCTTCCAGTTCGTGTTCTGCGCCGTCTCGCTGGCGATCGTCTGGGGCACGACCCTCGAGCGCATCAAGTTCGGCGTCTACATCATCTACTCGATCATCTTCGCCGGCCTGATCTACCCGCTGGGTGCCCACTGGGTCTTCGGTGGCGGCTTCCTGCAGAACGGTGACTACCTGGGCCTCGGCCTGACCGGTCTCCAGGACTTCGCCGGCTCGACGGCCGTCCACCTCATCGGTGCCACCGGCGGCCTGGCGGCCCTGCTGCACCTCGGGCCGCGCAAGGGCAAGTACGGCCCCGACGGCAAGCCGCGCGCCATCCCGGGCCACAACATGCCGCTGTTCGGCCTGTCGGTCCTGATCCTGTGGTTCGGCTGGTTCGGCTTCAACGGCGGCACCGCGCTGAGCGGCCTGGACGGCCGCTTCCCGGAGATCATCCTGGTGACGAACCTGGCCGCCGCCTCCGGCGTGCTGTTCGCCCTGCTGACCGCCTACGCCAAGACCAAGACGATGGACATCGGCATGGCCGGCAACGGCGCCATCGGCGCGCTCGTCGCCATCACCGCCCCGTCGGGCTACGTCGAGGCCTGGACCGCTCCGATCATCGGCGCGATCGCCGGCATCATCGTCCCGCTCGGCGTGTACGCCATCGACAAGAAGCTCGATGACCCGGTGGGTGCGCTGACCGCGCACGGCATCTGCGGCATCTGGGGCACGATCTCCTGCGGCATCTTCACGTCGCCGCGGCTGGCCGTCTACAACGCCTTCGGTGACCCCGAGGGCGGCCTGATCTACTCGGGCACGCCCAAGCAGCTGATCGCGCAGGTCGTCGGCGTCATCATCGCCTTCACCTTCGTGTTCGTCATGTCCTACGGGGTCTTCTGGGTGATCAAGAAGACGTACGGCCTCCGTGTCACGGAGGAGGAGGAGGACGCCGGCCTCGACATCTCCGAGCACGGCATGTACGGCTACCCGGAGCAGTTCATCCCCGCGCCCGAGCTCGTGGGTTACGGTGCGGCACCGACGACCGCGTCCTTCTCATCTTCGGCGCCGGTCGCTACCACCAAGGAGGCAACTGCGTAATGAAGAAGGTCGAGGCGTACATCCGCCACGA
>CAYUDT010000263.1:0-3100 GCA_964443695.1 uncultured Conexibacter sp.
CCTTCAAGTCGATCAGCGGCTGCGCGATCACGATCACCGGCGGCACGGAGACCGGGCACGCGTCGGGCACCTACAGCCACTGGAACGGCTACAAGGTCGACGTCAGCCCCACGACCTGCGTGAGCAGCTACATCACCAGCCACTACTCCTACTCCGGCACCCGCGGCGACGGCGCCGCGCTCTACACCGCGCCGTCCGGCAACGTGTACGCCCGCGAGAGCAACCACTGGGACATCACCTACTACTCCTGCGGCTGCTGATCGGCGGAACGCGGCTGACACGGCGACGGGGTGGCCCCACACTGGTGCCATGCCGTCGTCGAGCCAGTGGATCGCCTTCCTCGTCGCGTCGATCCTCTTCATCCAGGTGCCGGGTCCGAGCCTGCTGTTCACCATCGGTCGTGCGCTGACGGTCGGGCGGCGCGAGGCGCTGCTGTCGGTCGTCGGCAACGCGCTCGGCCTCGTGGTGCAGGTCGCCCTGGTCGCGGTGGGCCTCGGCGCGGTCGTGGCGGCCAGCGCGACGGCGTACACCGTGGTCAAGGTGCTCGGCGCCGGCTACGTCGTGTGGCTGGGGGTGCAGGCCATCCGGCACCGCGCCGACGCGCGGGTGGCGATGCTGACGGCGACCCCGGTCCGCCGGGGCCACCCGGTGCGGATCGGCTTCACCGTCGGCGCGACCAACCCCAAGACGATCGTCTTCTTCGTGGCCTTCCTGCCGCAGTTCACCGACCCGGGCGGCGCCGTCGCGGCGCAGACGATGATGCTCGGGCTGGTCTTCGGCGTGATGGCGGCCGCGTCGGACAGCCTCTGGGCGCTGGCCGCGGGCGCGGCCCGCACCTGGTTCGCCCGCAGGCCCACCCGGCTCGACGCGCTGAGCGCGACCGGCGGCACGATGATGATCGGTCTCGGCGCCACGATGCTGACGGTGGACTGAGCCGTGCGCCGCGTCCTCGCGACCCTCGTCTGCGCCCTGCTGGCCGTCCCGGCGGTCGCCCATGCGGAGCCGCCGCCCCTGCCCGTCGGGACCGACGTCGACTACCAGCTCGGCGGCCCGGCCTACGTGCCCGACAACGTCGGCATCGTGGTGCGCGACCGCACGGAGACGCCCGCCCCGGGCGCCTACAACATCTGCTACGTCAACGGCTTCCAGACCCAGCCCGGCGCGCGACGCTCGTGGCTCGCGCGCCGCGACCTGCTCCTGCAGGACGCGGACGGCCGCCTCGTCGAGGACGAGGCCTGGGGCGAGTGGCTGCTCGACATCCGCACGCCCGCGAAGCGGCAGCGGCTGGCCCGGATCGTGGGCCGCTGGACCGCCGGCTGCGCGCGCGACGGCTTCGACGCCGTGGAGTACGACAACCTCGACTCCTTCACCCGCAGCCGCGGGCTGCTGCGGGCCCGGCAGGCGACGGCCTACGCCCGGCTGCTCGTCGCCGGGGCGCACGACGCGGGCCTGGCCGCCGGGCAGAAGAACCGCGCCGGCTGGGACGGCACGCGGGTCGGCTTCGACTTCGCGGTGGCCGAGGAGTGCGGGCGCTACGACGAGTGCGGCGCCTACACCGACGTCTACGGCGACCAGGTGCTGGCCGTGGAGTACCGCGTCCGCGACTTCGACCGCACCTGCGCCGACGTCGGCGACCGGCTCGCGGTGGTGCTGCGCGACCGCGACCTCACGCCGGACGGCGTACGCCGCTGGTGCTGACGTACGCCGTCCGGGTGTCGATGTCGGTGCCGGTGACGGCGCCGCGAGGTGCGGGTCAGTGCGTGCCGACGGCCTCATCGGAGCGCGACGCCTTCTTGCGCTTGTTGGCGATCAGGCTGGTGGTGACGGTGATCGCGAGGATGCCGACGATCACGAACAGCGACATCAGGGTCGGCACGTCGGGGACCGACGGCCACACCAGGTGGGCCCAGTGCAGGACCAGCTTGAAGCCGATGAAGCCCAGGATCGCGGCGAGGCCGTAGGACAGGTGTTCCAGCGCGCCCAGCGCACCCTCGAGCACGAAGTAGAGCGCACGGAGGCCGAGCAGCGCGAAGGCGTTGGTCACGAAGACGAGGTACGGGTCGCCGGTGATGCCGTAGACCGCGGGGACCGAGTCGACCGCGAAGACCACGTCGGTGGCGAACACGGCGATCGTGACCAGGGCGAACGGGGTGAGCGCGCGGGCTCCGTTCTTCACGACGGTGAGCTTGGCGCCCTCGTAGTCGTCGGTGACGGGCATCAGGCGGCGGACCACCTTGACCACGCGCATCTCGGAGACCTCGACCTCGTGCTCCTGGCCCTTGATCGCGTCACGCAGCAGCTTGACGCCGGTGGCGAGCAGGATCAGGCCGAAGATGAGGAACACCCAGTCGAAGCGGGACAGCGCGGCCGCGCCGAGCGCGATGAAGATGCCGCGCAGCACCAGCGCGCCGACGATGCCGTAGAGCAGCACCCGCTGCTTGAGCACCTCGGGGACCGCGAAGGCCGCGAGCAGCAGCATGAAGACGAAGAGGTTGTCGACGCTCAGCGTCTTCTCGACGAGGTAGCCCGTGTAGTACTCCAGCCCGCGGTCACCGCCGTGGGCGGACCAGACGTAGAGGCCGAAGGCCAGGGGCAGCGCGACGTAGAACGCGGACCAGCCGATGGCCTCCTTCATCGACACCTCGTGCGGCTTGCGCGTGGCGATGAAGTCGACGACCAGCAGGGCCAGCACCACACCGATGGTGATGAACCACAGGGTGGGTGAAGCGATGGACGACATGGGTCTCCTCAGGATTGTGTCCTGAGGTCTCCCCCACCGCTCCGAGAGGCGGCCTCCGCCGGGGCGCCCGCGGGGGCGCCGTACTGACCGACGGATGTTGGATGGGGTACTCCCCTCAGGGAGCATTCTAGTTGAACCAGCAAGGGCCTCGCCAAATCCGCGGCGTAGGGTCACATCATGACGACCCCTTCCAAGCAGGACGTCCGGGAGTTCGACGTGGTGGTCCTCGGCGGTGGACCCGCCGGCGAGAACGCCGCGCAGTACGCCGTCGAGGGCACCGGCATGACGGCCGCGATCGTGGAGGCCGAGCTGCTCGGCGGGGAGTGCAGCTACTGGGCGTGCATGCCCAGCAAGGCGCTG
>CAYUDT010000264.1:0-3087 GCA_964443695.1 uncultured Conexibacter sp.
TCGGCGGCTACAAGGCGCAGGGCAAGACCGGCGACGCCGCGGTGCGCATCGCCCGTGAGGCGCTGGCGCTGCAGGAGGCCGGCTGCTTCGCGGTGGTCTTCGAGGCCATCCCCAGCGCGGTCGCCGAGGCCGTCATGCCGCAGATGGACGCCGTCGTCATCGGCATCGGCGCCGGCCCGGCCACCGATGGCCAGGTGCTGGTGTTCCACGACCTCCTGGGCATCCGCGAGGGGCGCGGCGCGAAGTTCGTGCAGCGCTACGCAGACCTCCAGGAGGCGATGAACGCCGGCGTCGCCGCCTACGCCGACGACGTGCGCAGCCGGGCCTACCCCGGCCCCGAGCACGGCTACGCGATCGACCCGGCGGAGCTCGTCGAACTCCACGCCGCGCTGGTGTCCTCCTAGGTTCCTCCCCCTCCAGCAGCCGCCGGTCCGCCGGCGGCTGCTGCCGGGCGGCCCGGGCGACGCTGCCCGGCCGTTGGTGCTCAGCCGGGTTCGGCCACCAGCCAGCGGTTGTGCGGGTTGGGCCGGCCCTCCCTGAGGATGCGCCGCTGGTGGACCAGGCGGACGCGGTAGCCGTGCTCGCGCAGCAGGTCTGCGCACCCGCGCTCGACCTGCAGGCCGTGGGTCTCGATGACCAGGTGCGGGCGCCGCTCGGTGAGGATCCGCTGCGCGCCGTGCAGGACGCTCAGCTCGGCGCCCTCCACGTCGATCTTCAGCAGGTCCGGGACCCACAGGTCCTCGAACGCGATGCGGTCCAGCGTGTCGGTGCCCTGCACGCGGTCGACGGTCGCGGTGACGTACGCATCAACCAGGGTGATGTGCGCCGCCGGCCCCGGGTTGCGGTGCAGGTTGCGCGCGATCCGCTTCAGGCAGACCGGGTCGAAGTCGAACGCTGCGGTCGGGGCCTGGGTCAGGCGGGCCAGGACCATCGCGTACCAGCCGTTGTTGGAGCCGACGTCGAAGCTGCGCACCCCGGGGCGCGCGAACGCCCGCAGGTACCGCGCGATCTCGAGCTCCGCCGTCCCCGCGTAGGTGTGCAACGTCGAGCGGTCATCGGACTCCAGGTACAGCCCGCGGCCCAGCCCGACCGGGACGCGGTGCACCGCGCCCGGACGCATCACGAACGAGCGCGCGGCGCGTTTGGCGGCGCCGGCCAGACCGGACACCGCTAGTCGCCGGGCTGCTGCTCGGCCGCCGCGTTCTCGTCGGAGAGGATGCGGACGACCTGGGCGGCGATCGCGGTCGCGCTGGCCTCCAGGTCGGGCATCTCCGCCCGGCTGCGCGACTGCACCGACTGCAGCGAGGTGCGCTCGGTGATCTGGCGGTGGGCCTGCTGGACGTCGGCGTCGAGCTTGCGGCCGGCCTCGCGCAGCTGGTCCATCATCAGGCGGACGACCTTGCTCAGCTCCTGGCCCTCGGCGATGGCGCCGTCGGCCTCGGAGCGCGCGGCGGCCAGCAGCGCGGCGGCCTGCTCGCGCCCGGAGCGCAGCTGCTCGCGAGCCTCGGCGCGCGCGGCGGCCAGCTCGTGCTCGGCGCGGGTGCGCACGTCGGCGGCGTGGCGCCGGGCCTCCTCGACGATCTCCTGCGCCTGCGCGCCGGCCTGCTCGTGCAGCCCGCGGGCCTGCTGCTGGGCCTCCTTCTCACGTTTGGCCAGCAGCCCGTCGACCTCGGCGGCGACGTTGTCGCGCAGTTTGGCCGCCTCGGCGTGGATGCGCTCGGCGTCGGAGCGCAGCTGGGCGGCCTCGGCCTCCGCGGCGGCACGGATGTCGGCGGCCTCGTCGGCCAGCGACGCCTTCAGGGCCTCGCGCTCGCGCTCGGTCGTCGCCTTCAGCGCGGCCGCTGCCGCGTCGGCCTGCTCGCGGAGGGTGGTGCGCTCCTGCTCCAGGGCGGCGCGCTCCTGCTCCAGCGCCGACCGTTCGGCGGCCAGCTCGCGCTCGACGGTCGACCGCAGCTCGCTCACCGTCGCGTCGGCCTGCTCGCGCAGCGCGCTGCGCTCCTGCTCCAGGGCGGCGCGCTCGGCGGCGAGCTCGCGCTCGGCGCGGGCCTGCGCCTCGGCGGCCTCGGCCTGGGCGGCCGCGGTGGCCTCGGAGATCCGCGCCTCGGCGGCGGACGCCGCCCGCTGCGCATCGGCCCGGGCCTCCTCGACCTCGGTGAGCGCCGCCGCACGGGCCTCCTCGGTCTGCGCGGCCGATTCGGCCCGCAGCTCGGCGGCCAACTGCTCGCGGTGGGCGTCGAGCTCCGCGCGCAGCGCCTCGACCTCGGCCCGGGCGGCATCGGCCTCCGCGTGGGCGGCCTCGACCTGCTGGTGGGCGGCCTGGGCCTCCGCGCGCAGGGCCTCGCCCTGCTCGCGAGCGGCCGCGGACTCGCTGCGCAGCGCCTCGATCTGGCGGCGCAGCGCATCGGTCTCGCCGTGGGCGGCGTCGGCCTCGGCGCGGGCGGCGCGGGCCTCCTCCTGGGCGGCGCTGGCCTGTGCGCGGACGGCACGGACGGCGGCGTCGTCACGGGCGGCGCTCTCGCGCTGCTGGCGTTCCTGCGCCTCGGCCTTCGCGGCGGCCTCGGCCTGCTCGCGCTCGGCCTGCTCGCGGGCGGCGGCGGCGTCCCGGGCCTGGGCCTCGGCCGCCTCGCGCGCGGCGGCGGCGACGGCGGCCTGCACCTCGGCGGCGTCGACCTCCGACGTCGCCTGGTGGACCTGCTCGGCGGCGGCCCGCGTGGCCTCGGCGGCCTTCGCGCGCTCGGCCTCGGCCTGGCGGCGCACCTCGGCGGCCCGCCGCTGGTCCTCCTGGCGGGCGCGGTCGCCGGCAGCCCGGGCGCGCTGCGTGGCGCCGCCGATGAGGCCACCGAGCCCGCGGCGCGCGGCGGTGTTGCGGGCGGCCGGTGCGCTCGCGGCGCCGTTGGCGGCCGTGAACGGTCGGTGCCGGACGGTCAGCTCCCAGCCGTCGCTGCCGTCGGGGAGCGCGACCTGGCGCTCGCTGACGACCTCGACCTTGCCGTAGCGCACCGTGAGGTTGGCCAGCAAGGCGCCGCGATCGGCGCCGCTGACAGTGACGGTGTCGGCGGTCGTGCTCACGAAGACCCCAACGTACCG
>CAYUDT010000265.1:0-3081 GCA_964443695.1 uncultured Conexibacter sp.
GGGCCGATGAACGTCGGTGACGGCCCGTTCGAGATGCGCTTCAGCTTCGTCGAGGACGTCGCGGCCGGGATGTCGCCGATCGCCAAGGGACCGATCCGCCAGATCGTCTACTACGGCGATGGCCAGAAGGACGCGCATCCTGCGGGGACGTACTCCTTCCACTACACCCACGCCCACTTCCACGACGACGACATCCTCACCTACGAGCTGTTCAAGGTGGAGAACGTCCGCGACGTCACGACCACCAGGAAGGTCCGGGTCAAGCGCAGGAAGGGCTCCAAGAAGAAGCGCTACAAGACGGTCACCACCACGAGGCAGACCGCCGACCTGGTCAAGGCCTCACAGGGCGTGAAGTCCGGCTTCTGCCCGGCCAACCAGCTGCTCGGTGAGTGGAAGGCCGTCCACAACACCGCGCCGGATGCGGTCATCGGCTCCGGCGACACGGGCACCGGCAACTGCCAGGACCCCAGCGACGGCGTCCTGGGCCTGTCGCCCGGATGGGGCGACATCTACCGCTGGCAGCGCCCCGGGCAGTTCGTCCCCTTCGACGGGCTCGGCGACGGGCGCTACGTCGTGCGTTCCACTGTCGACATCAAGAACTCGATCATGGAGACCGACGACGCCGACAACGCGGCCTACGCCTACGTCGACATCGTCGGTGAGTCGGTGAAGATCCTCGAGCGCGGTCAGGGCGCCTCGCCCTGGGACCCGGCGAAGCTCGTCTTCAACGGGAAAGGCCCCGCTTCAGTGGACTGAAACGAGGCCTCGGGGTGGTGTTCCCGGGACCGGCGCGCCTGTGTGGGGGCGGTGGCAGCGCCGGTCTCTGGTGTGCGCGCGGGTTACGCGGCGCGCAGGTGGCGGCGCTTGGCCGGTTTCTTCTCGGTGCCGTCGGCCATGCGGGTCCGCATCTCCTCCAGCGAGCGCCGGATGAGCCGCGAGACGTGCATCTGGGAGATGCCGACGTGGTCGGCGATCTCGCGCTGGGTCAGCCCGGCGAAGAAGCGCAGGCGCATGATCTCCTGCTCGCGCGGCGCCAGCGCGTCGAGGCCGGAGGACAGCAGCACGCGGCGCTCGGCCGTGAGGAACGCCTCGTCCTCGGCTCCGAGCGTGTCCATCGCCGTGCGGTTGTCGCCGATCGGCTCCTCGAAGGAGACCGTCGAGTAGCTCTGGGCGCCCTGCATGGCGTCCAGGACCTGCTCCTCGGTGGCCTTCACGGCCTCGGCGAGCTCGGGGATGGTGGGGGGACGCTGCAGCTTGGTGGTGAGGCGGTCGACCGCCTGGCCGAGCTTGGCGTTGAGCTCCTGGATGTCGCGCGGGACGCGGATGGACCACCCACGGTCGCGGAAGTGGCGCTTGATCTCGCCGGCGATGTTGGGGGCCGCGAAGGTGGACAGCTTCACGCCGCGGTCGACGTCGAAGCGGTCGACGGCCTTGATGAGCCCGACGGCGCCGACCTGGACGAGGTCGTCCAGGGGCTCCCCGCGGTTGGCGTAGCGCCGGGCGATGTGGCGGACGAGCGGCATCATGCGCTCGACCAGCTCACGCCGGGCCTCGAGGTCACCGTTGACGTGGTAGCGCCGGAGCAGCGCGGTTTCGTCGTCGATGCGGGGGGTATCAGCGGTAGTGCTCATGGAGTGAGGTCCTCTCCGGTGTCGCGGTCGGGACAGCCGCCATATTCGGGGCGGACAGCTGCCGAACAAGGCGGTCAAGGGTGGGCAGAGCGACGGACTTGCTCGCGACGACACCAAATCGGGGTGGTCAAGGGCGGTCAGTGCACCGTGGTGACCCCCAGAGCGAGTTTTATTTGCAGGGCCAGCGGGAAAGCAGAGCGTTCGGCGTTTCCGCGTCCCCACCCTCCCCGACGATGCCCGATAGCACTCCCGATCTCGAGCTCTCGCTCACCGCGCTGCCGGAGAACGTGGCCGTGGTCCGCCAGGTGCTCGGCGGCGTGGGTGACGTGCTGGCGATCGATCCCGAGGTGCTCGACGACATCCGCCTGGCCGTCAGCGAGGCCTGCGCCAACGTCGTCGTGCACGCCTACGCCGGTCGGTCCCCCGGGCTGTTGACGATCCGGGTGTTCACGGGCGATGACACGCTGCGGGTCAGCATCCGCGACAACGGCAGCGGGATGGCGCCGCGCACCGATTCACCGGGCCTGGGCGTCGGGCTGCCGCTCATCGCGTCGCTGGCGCGCACCCTCGAGCTCACCGCCGCCCCGAGCGGCGGCACCGAGGTGCGCATGACGTTCGACCTGCTGCCCGACGCGGCCCGCGGGCACGGGGCGGACGACCTGGCCGACGACGACTGGCAGATGGGCACAGGCGCGCCGTGACGGCGCTGGAGCCGCGTGGGCTGGACCACACGCGGCTGACGATCAAGCAGGGACCGCTGGTGGGCCCGGTCCTCTCGCGCGTCGTGGGCATCCACGCCGGCCGGGCCCCGCTGCCCCTGGACCGCCTCCAGGACGCGCTGCTCATCGCCGACGCGATCGCCGCGCGGGCGCCCGCGTACTCGGTCTCCGAAGACCTGCCGGTGGCGCTGCGTGCCTCGGACGGGCGCCTGGAGCTGCGGATCGGGCCGCTGCGCGAGGGCGGCGCGGCCAAGGTCCTCGAGGGCACGAGCGTCGAGGGCGCGGGGAACGTGGTCGAACGTCTCGCGGATGAGATTCGCGTGCGCCCGGGTAGCGGCGGATCGGAATATCTCGTGGTGACGATCACCGGGTGACCCCCGGCGCGACGTTCTGCGCCCGCGTTTGCCAGTCTGCAGTGCGGGGTACCGGATGGCGACGATGCTCGACAGCGGTGCCGCATCCCGAATGACGTTCGACTTCTCCCTCACCGAAGACCGTGCAGCCGGCGGCGTCCACGTGGTCGCCGTGGCCGGCGAGGTCGACATCTTCACGGCCCCTGAGCTCAAGCGGGCGATCGGCAACGCGATCGACAGCGGCGCGAAGGCGATCGTCGTCGACCTCTCCGAGACCCGCTTCCTGGACTCGACGGCCCTCGGCGTCCTCATCGGCGCGGTGAAGCGCCTGCGCCTCGTGGACGGCCGCATGGTGATCGTCAACACCGAGCCGAGCAC
>CAYUDT010000266.1:0-3079 GCA_964443695.1 uncultured Conexibacter sp.
TCGAAGCGCTCGATCGCGTTGATCAGGCCGACCAGGCCGTAGGAGATGAGGTCGGCCTCCTCGACGTGCGCCGGCAGGCCGGAGGCCATGCGGCCGGACACATACTTGACCAAGGGCGAGTAGGCGACGACGAGTCGCTCGCGGGCCCTCTCATCACCCGAGGACTTGTAGCGCCGCCACAGGTCCTTCAGTTCGATCGCTTTGACGTTGGTCTCCAAGGTTCTTCACACACTCAAGCCCTGGGATGTGCACGGGCGTAGGCCGACTTGAGTCTGGCTGACTCTACACGGGTGTAGACCTGTGTCGTGGAGATCGAGCTGTGCCCGAGAAGTTCCTGGATGGCACGGAGATCGGCCCCGCCCTCCAGGAGATGCGTCGCGAACGAGTGCCGCAGCGCGTGGGGATGCACGTTGCCGGCCAGCCCGGTGCGCTGCGCCCAGGTCCGCAGACGGCGCCGGACATCGCTGGTGGACAGCCTGCGGCCGGACTTCGACAGCAGCAGCGCGGTCTCGCCGTCGCCTGCGTGCAGGATCGGCCGGGCGCGTTCCAGATAGCGGGTGGTCGCCTGCAGCGCGGCCTCTCCGGCAGGCACGAAGCGGGTCTTGCCGCCCTTGCCCTCCACCCGCAGCTCCTCGCCGTCGAAGTCGACCCGGTCGACGTCGAGGTTGACGAGCTCCTCCGCCCGCAGGCCGCAGGCGTAGGCCAGCTCGAAGAGCGCCTTGTCGCGCAGCGCGAGCGGTGTGTCTGCGGGGATGCGATCCAGCAGCGCGGCGACCTCGTCGGGCTTGAGGACGTCGGGCAGCTTCTGCGCGCGCTTGGGCGCGGAGACCAGCTCGGCCGGGTTGGCCTCGATCCAGCCGTGCTCGCGGAGCACCCGCAGCAGGCCCCGCAGCGCGGCGAGCTTGCGCGCGACGGTCTTGGGCTCGCGGCCCTGCTGGCCGAGCAGCGCGGCGTAGCGCCGCAGGTCCCTCATGCCCACGTCCTCGGGCTGGAGCTGCAGCGAGCGTGCGTGGTCGGCGAACTGGCCGCAGTCGATGCCGTACGCACGGCGCGTCTTCTCGGCGCTGCCGCGGCGCGCGAGATCGGCGTCAAGAAGCCTGAGCGCCTCCGCCCACCTATCCTCCGGATCCGTGGCCAAGTTCTTCATCGACACATCCACCGGTCAGGTCGCGACGCAGCGCCAGCTCATCGCGGCCGGGATGGTCGTCGGCGTCGAGCAGGAGCCGGAGCGACCGTGGCTGCGCCTGCGGGGGTCAGACGACGCCACGACCATGTGGTACGCGGTGGTGCGCAAGCAGGAACGGGGCATCCACATCGGGTCGCTGGTCTTTCGGCACAGCGACACCTACACCTCCCTGCTGGAGAACGGCTGGGAGGACGTGCCGATCTCGGAGATCGGCGCCGGCCTGGGCGGGACGTCCTAGCTGATGTAGATCGGCGCGCCGACCGGCACCCGCGGGTACAGGTCGATGACGTCGGAGACGTGCATGCGCACGCAGCCGTGCGACGCGGCCGAGCCGATCGAGGCGTCGTCGCTGGTGCCGTGGATGCCGGCGCCGTCGAAGATGCCCAGCCACCGGGCCTTGAGCGGGTTGTTCGCCGCCCCGCCCGGGATGACCTGGCCCGCGAGCGACCCGGCCCAGGCGCTGTTGGGCACCGTCCAGGCGGGGTTCTCGGCCTTGTTCTGGATGTGGTAGAGCCCGGCCGGCGTCTCCAGGCCCTGGGCGCCCACGGCGACCGAGTAGGTCTTCTCGAGCTTGAGGTTCTTGTAGAGCTTGAGCGTGAACGCCGAGCGATCGACGACGAGGACCGTGCCGAACTCCTTGGCCAGGTTCTTGTCGGTGACCTTCGGCTGCTGCTTGGCGGTCTGCGCCGTGAACGTGCGCGCGGCCGTCGGTGAGACGATCGCGGCCTTGATCTGGCGGTGCAGCGCGCTGGCGTCGACCTGCAGGCCGGTGCGCGACTCGACCTTCTTGAACGCGCCGTTCTCGAAGGAGATCGAGGCGTCCTGCGGCTTGCGGTTCACGCCGGAGCGGATCTTGTCGAGCATCCGGATGATCGCCCGGTCGGAGAAGCTCACCGACGGCGTCAGCGACTTGTCCAGCTCGCCGCCGGTGATGCGGCGCAGGCTGCGGGAGAAGGCGTTGCCCTCGTCCTTGAACGCCAGCGCCCGGTCGACCATGGCGTCGACGTTCGCGGCGATCTTCGCCTCACGCGCGCCGAGGATCCACGAGGACGTGTCCCAGTGCACGGTGATCGGCTTCTTGACCGACGCCATGAACTCGCGGTTGAGCTTGGCCTTGGCCTCGGTGGCCGAGAGCCCGCCGACGTCAACGCCGCCGACCTTGACCCCCTTGGGGATCGTGTCGCCGCGGGACGCGTCGAAGGCCATGGTGCCGCCCACGACGAGCAGCAACAGGACGACGGGAGCCAGGAGAAGGAACGTGTTACGTGCGCGCATGGGGGTGGATCGCCGGGAAGTGTAAGCCGTCTTGCGGTCGGCGGGTATGACAGAAACCCGCTCCGTAGCGGGCTGTTACGCGCTTCAGGGGGTCACGGACGAGCGCATACGCGCCAAGATGCTGTCGATTGCCGCAATTACGCTCTCACGCCCCGCCGTCGTGTCCTCGTGTGCCCGGAGCGCATCGAGGTCCTCCGTGGTCAGCGACGGCAGCAGCGCGATGACCTCCTCGGCCTCGAGCTCCTCGAACCCGGGCGGCGGCGCGGGGGTCACCCGGGACGCCCGGTCCCGTTTGGCGGCGGCCTTCCGGCGCGCGCCGGCAGGGGCGACGTTCGCAGGAGCGGCGTCCTCCCCCTGCTCGGCCTTGACCCGCTCCAGCAGGCGCTCGAGCTCGGCCAGTTCCCGCGGGGAGGGGCGTCCGCCGGGCCCGATCGCCCCGGGACGCACGCTCGGCGAGCGCCGCAGGAACTCCTCGACCTCCTCCTCGTAGCGGTAGCTGTCACCGGCGCCGGCGCGCAGCGGCGCGATCCGCTGGTGTTCGCGGAACTTCACGACCGTCTCGCGCGTCGTGTAGCGGTAGCGGTAGCCGGTCGCCTTGAGCTTGCGGTTGTCCAGCGC
>CAYUDT010000267.1:0-3048 GCA_964443695.1 uncultured Conexibacter sp.
TACGTCTTCGGCAAGGGCTACTGGGAGCTGCAGCGCCACGCCTACGTGTTCTGCGCGCCCACCGAGGTCGGCGGCACGCACCCGGTGATCCTCGAGGCGATGGCGGCCGGCAACTGCGTGATCGTCAACGACCACGCGCCGAACGTCGAGACCATCGGGGACGCCGGCATCACCTTCGACGGCGGCAACGGCGTCGCCTCGCTCACCGAGCAGCTGCAGCGCGTGCTGGATGACCCGGACCTCGTCGAGAGCTACCGCGGCCGCGCCCGTGAGCGCGCCAAGCAGTACAGCTGGGACGCGGTGACCGACCAGTACGAGGCGCTGCTCGAGGCGGTCCACGCCGGCCGCGGCCCCGGGCCGCTGCCGCCGGACGTGCTGGAAGGTGCCCTGCAGCGCAGCGCGCGCTGAGGGCGCGGCTCACTTCGCCTTGATCGACACCGAGCGCGAGTAGGTCACGGCCTTCGTGACCGGGTTGCGCCAGGCGATCCGGATCCTGCCGGAGCGGTTGATCTTGACCTTCGTGTAGATGTAGCCGCGCTTGCCGTCGGTCTGGGCCGTGGCGATCCGCTTGAACGTGTCGGACCTCTTGCGGCCCTTCAGCTCGATGCCGACGCTGTACTTCTTGCCCTCGGCCGCGATCCGGACGCCGCCCCACACGTAGATCCGGTGCTTGCGCCGGACGGAGCGCTTGGGCAGGAAGATCGGCATCTCGTAGGCGTCGTAGGACGGCTTGTGCGCGCCCTTCTCGTTGGCGATGCCGCTCTGGAAGGTCAGCCAGGCGTCCTGGGAGTCACGCGGCACGCCGGGCACCGGCTTGTCGTCGTTGAGCAGGAACTGGCACAGCGTCTTGACGTTGCCGTTGCGCCAGGCGATGTACTCGGACTCGTTGATGTAGGCGGCCTGCTGGGCGAACGACACGCCCTGGGGGTCCGGCGGCGTCTGGTAGCCGAACTCCGTGAAGTAGAGCGGGATGCCGTTCTTGGCGCCGCCGGCCAGCGGTTGGCCGTAGCGCTGGAAGACGCGCTTGAGCAGCTTCTGGAGGTCGGCGACGTTGGCGATCGTCGCGTAGTCCTTGTAGTCGGGCTTGGTGTGCGGCGACAGCAGCAGCTCGTAGGGGTGGTGCGCGTAACCGGTGTACTTGAACAGGCCCGGGTGCGCCGACGGGAACGACCCCGGGTTGCTGACCGGGCAGCCGCGCAGCTGGGCCGACGTGCCCTGGTAGGGCTGCAGGTTGTCATCGACGCAGTACAGCTCGCGGATGAACTTGAGCGCGGGGATCGCGCGGGTGACGCCCTTCTTCTCCTTCTGGCCCTTGGGCGCCGTCTCCCCGACGAGGATCGTGTCGTCGCCGTGGCCGGTGGCCTGCAGCGCGGTCCACATCGCGTCGACGAGGTCGCGGTAGATGCGCGGGGCGACCTCGATGTAGTTCTTCGTGTCGCGCGGGTCGATCGCATACTGCGGGGTCAGCCAGCCCGGCTGGTTGGGCTCGTTCCAGACCGACCAGTAGTTCACGCGCGGCAGCGGCGGCTGGCCGATGACCGGCGCGTACTTGCCGCTGTAGCGGGTGCCGACCGCGCGCACGAAGAGCTGGAACTCCTTGGCGCTGGGGTCGTAGACGTTCTTGATGTCCGCGCGCTCCGGGTTGCCCATCGCCCAGTACGGGCCGGGGGCGGTGACGTTGAAGTTCACGCCGAGGCCACGCTGCTGGGCCAGCCGGACCAGCGTGTCGTAGCGGTCCCACGAGCCGGGCGGGTACTGCGCCGGGTCCGACGCGTCGAAGTTGGGCTTGTCGTTGCTCAGCGCGGCGGGCGCGACCTCTCGCCAGAAGACCGAGATACGGACGCGGTCGACGCCGAGCGCCTTCAGCGTGTCCAGCGTGTGCGCGGCATCGCCGGGCGTCGCGTAGACGAGGTGGTTGTCGTCCTGGAAGGTCGACTCCTGCTGGCGCGCAGCGTCGGCGACGGTGGGCGCAGCGAGAACGCAGAGGAGCGTGAGCGGGACGAGGAGACGGCGGAGCATCGGAGAGAAGAAACGGGTCTAGGGCGTCGTGGTGACCGGCCCGCCCGCCCCGGGGGTGGCGCCGCCGGCCAGACGTCGCTGGGCGTCGAGGAAAAGTGTGACACCAGTGGGGCTGCGCGGGTCGAGGTACAGGGCGGGACCGAGCGCCTTCTTGGCCGCAGCGGGGTCGCTGTCGAGCTCGAAGCTGGCCAACTGGAGCCACGTGGCGGGGTTGCGTGGCTGGAGTTGCACTGCCTCCTGCAACGCAGCTTGGGCCTGGTCCTTGCGGCCCGCGGTGGCGTGGACGAGCGCCAGCGTGTTCAGCGGCTCCGTCCAGAGGGGGTCGATCTCGTGGGCCCGCTCGGCCTTGTCCAGGGCCTGGGCGGCCTTGCCGGCGGACAGCAGCTCCAGCGCGTCGTCGTTGGCGTGAACGGCGCGCAGCGGCTGCCAGGTGGCCCACATGACGATGACGCTGATGGCCACCAGCGCGGCGGCGACGCCGGCGCGGCCGCGGTCGGCGAAGCCGGTCCGCAGCCGCTTGCGCAGCGGGACGATCGGCTGGGCGTGGACGTCGGTGATCCACTGGTTCCAGCTCTCGCGGCCACCGCGGCCGGCGACCCAGCCGGCGGCCAGCAGCGCGATGAACGTCGGCCCGGGGATGAACCAGGTCCAGTCCACGGTGGAGTGCGCGCCATAGACGACCACCACCGCGAGCAGGCTCAGCAGGCCGACGCGCTCCGGGCCGAAGGGCAGCTGGAAGAAGCTGGGGCGGTAGGCGCCGCGGCGGAACTCGAAGACGACGCCGACGGCCTTGCCCACGGCGGCCAGCCAGGCGGCCAGCAGCGCCAGCGACAGCAGCAGGCCGAACGTGCCGAGGTCGGCGACGGTCTGGAAGAGGTAGCCGTGAGCGTGGCGGACGTCGAGGTCGTCCTCGCGCACGCGCAGCCGGGCGACCCCGTAACCACCCGCGCCGACGCCGACGGCCTTGTGCGCCTTGTAGATCTTCAGCGCCTCGTTGTAGTAGCGGGCGCGCACGCTGCCGACCGCGGT
>CAYUDT010000268.1:0-2993 GCA_964443695.1 uncultured Conexibacter sp.
GGGCTGCGCACCCGCCGCCTGCGCGCGGCGCTCTCGGCCGTCGGCATCGCGATCGGCATCGCCTCGATGGTCGCGGTGCTGGGCATCAGCGCGTCCTCGCAGGCCGACCTGCTGGCCACCATCGACCGGCTCGGGACGAACCTCCTGACCGTGACCCCGGGCCAGTCGTTCCTCGGTGACGACGCGGTGCTGCCCAAGACGTCGCGGCCACGGGTCGCATCGCTCCCGCTCGTCGATGCGAGCGCGTCGGTCTATGCGATCGGCACCAGCGTCCGCCGCAACCCGCTCGTCGACGAGGACGACACCAGCGGCATCAGCGTCCAGGCCGCCGATCGCGGCCTCGTCAGGACGCTCGGCGCGACGATGCTGTCCGGCTCGTTCCTGAACGCCGCGACCGAGCGGTTCCCCGCTGTGGTCCTGGGCCGCATCGCGGCGCAGCGGCTGGGCATCGAGAGCGCGGCAGGGTCACCGCAGGTCTGGATCGGCGAGCGGTACTTCACGGTGGTGGGCATCGTCGACACCGTCACCCTGGACCCGGGCATCGACCGTTCGGCGCTGATCGGGCTGCCCGCGGCGGAGGAGCTGTTCGACACCGCGGCCAACCCCACCAAGACCTACGTCCGCGCCGACGTCGACCGGGTGGCTGACGCCCGCGCGCTGCTGGCGCCGACCGCCAACCCCGAGCATCCCGAGGAGGTCGAGGTGTCCCGGCCCTCCGATGCGCTGGAGGCGAAGGCCGCGGCGAAGGGCGCGTTCACGTCGCTGCTGCTCGGCCTCGGCGCGGTCGCGCTGCTCGTCGGCGGCATCGGCATCGCCAACGTCATGGTCATCAGCGTGCTGGAGCGGCGCAGCGAGATCGGGCTGCGCCGGGCGCTGGGCGCGACGCGGCGGCACATCGCGATGCAGTTCCTGACCGAGTCGCTGCTGCTGGCGTTCGCGGGTGGACTCGCCGGCGCCGGGCTCGGCGCGGTCGTGACGGGCGTGTCGTCGCAGGCGCAGGGCCAGCCCGTCGTCGTCCCGCCCGCCGCGCTGGCCGGCGGGGTCGGCGCGGCAGTGGTCATCGGTGTCCTCGCCGGCCTGTACCCGTCCGTGCGTGCCTCGCGTCTGTCACCCACGGAGGCGCTGAGGACGATCTAGCTAGCGGTGCGCGTCCGGCGCCGGGCCTCAGGACGGCAACGCGCCAGAAACGACCGATCGGTCAACCCTCAACCACCCTCAGGGTGCCTGACGGACTGAGGGTGGTTGAGGGTTGATGAAGTCATCAGTTCGGTGGCGGGCCGAGGCCGGTGATGAGGATCTCAACGAGGCGGGCGAAGGAGGCGTCGCGGTCGAGCGCCAGGCCGAAGCCGTCGTTCAGCTCCAGCGTGACGAAGCCGTGGAGCGCGGCGCGGATCGCGCGGATGGCGTGGATCAGCTCGTCGCCCTCGAGCTTCCAGGCGCGCAGGACGCCGCCCAGGGTCTCGACGAGGGCCGCCGCGCCGGCCTCGTCCTTCAGCGCCCGGCGCTGGACGGCCATGTAGCGGCCGGGGGCGCCGTGGGCATAGGCGCGGTAGGCGGCAGCCATCGCGCGGACGGCCTCCGGCCCGGAGACGCCGACCGTCGCGCCGGCGAGCGCGTCGGCGACCTCGGCGTAGCTGCGGCGCGCGATGTCCTGCAGCAGCGCCTCGCGGGAGGCGACATGGTTGTAGAGGGACGGCGCCCGCACGCCGAGCTCCGCGGCGACGCGCGCGAGCGTCACCGCCTCGATGCCCTCGCTGTCGGCGATCACGACGGCCGCCGCCGTGACCTGCTCGGCGTCGAGGCCGCGCCGGGGCGACACCTACGACGCCTTGGCGATCGCGGCGTCCATCCCGGCCAGCGGTGCGGTGACGAGCTTGCCGTGCCCGGGGGCGAGCGCCTTGGGCTCCAGCGCGCGCAGGTCCTTGGCGGTCTGCAGCTCGACGGCCCTGTCCCACGTCGCCCCGGCGGCGAGCGGGAACGGCAGCGACGCCTTCGCGCTGGTGAGGATCGTGCCCCCGAACGTCGTGTAGGCGTCGCCGCAGAACAGGGTGCCGTCGCGCGGGTCGAGGAAGGCGACGTGGCCGGGGGTGTGCCCAGGCGCCGCGATGACCTGCAGCGAGCCGATCAGGTCCCCGGCGGCGATCGTCCGCGTCGGCTTGGTCTGCGTCGCGCTGACCCCGCCGGTGATCTTCCTGCCGGACTCGCCCTCGTCGAGGGAGGTGTCGCCGTCGAGCAGCCGCGCGTCGCGCGCGCTGATCAGCACCTCGACGCCGGGCAGCTCGGCGGCGAGCCTGTCGAGCCCGCCGACGTGGTCGCTGTGGCCGTGGGTCAGAGCGATCCGCGTGATCGGCTGACCGAGCTCGGCGGCGGCCTTGAGGATCTTCTTCGCCCCGGGGCCCATCGTCGTGTCGATGAGCGTGAGGCCGTCGTCCTCCGGGACGAGCCAGGCGTTGACGAAGCCGAGGAGCGTGACGCGAGTGGGCATAGTCGTAAAACTACGCACCATAGTTTTAGTTGTCAAGCCGCTGGCCGACCACCCAGGGCAAGGTGGATCGCTCTGCCCCCGAACGCGAGGCCGCATACCGCACGCTGGCGGCCAGCCTCCCCGACATGCTCGTTACCGTCTTCGACGCCGGGCTGCGCGTCCGCATGGCCGAGGGCAGCGGCCTGGCCTGGCTGTCAGAACCGGGGTCGGCCTACGAGGGCCGGCCGATCGCCGACATGCTCGACCCGAGCGCGCGCTTCTTCGTCGAGCCCCGCTACCGCGCAGCAATCGAAGGGGCGACCCTCGAGTTCAGCTACGCCAATCCGGTCAACGGCCGCGAGTACCGCATCACCGTCAGCCCGCTGCGCGACAGCGACGAGCACCTCGGCCTGGCCGTCTGGCATGACGTCACCGAGCGCAACTCCAGCCAGCGCCGCCTGCAGCACATCGCCGACCACGACGGGCTGACCGGGCTGCTCAACCGCCGCCGCTTCGAGCAGGAGCTCGA
>CAYUDT010000269.1:0-2906 GCA_964443695.1 uncultured Conexibacter sp.
CCGGCGTAGAGCTTGGGGTGCAGCGTCTTGACGCGCCCGTCCATGATCTCCGGGAAGCCGGTGAAGTCGTCGATGGCCCGGACCTCGAGCCCGGCCTCCTTCAGCTCCCGGGCGGTACCGCCGGTCGAGATGATCTCGATGCCCAGCTCGGCCAGGCCCTTGGCGAAGTCGACGATGCCCCGCTTGTCGGAGACGGACAGCAGCGCCCTCTTGATGCGGACTTCCCCGGGGGCGGTCAACTCGGCCATGCCCGGGAGCATATTCCGGAGTGCCCTGGGAACCCTTGCTCCATGGGCACCTCAACCGGTCACGACCCTGAGCGCGAGCTCGAGCGCAGCGCGGACGAGCTCGAGGAGCGCATCGAGAAGCTCGACGAGCACATCCACGAGGCCGAGAGGAAGGCCGAGGAGAGCCCGACGACGCAGCCGCCCGACGAGGTCGGCGACTATCACGACACCGACGACCAGCAGGGCGGCGAGGACCCGGAGGGCGCCGGGTAGCCGCCTTTAGGTGAGCATCCTCCGGGGGTGCTCCGGGTCCGGGCGGACCGTGCCCGCGGCGAAGCGGCGGACCGCCTCGCAGACGAGGTCGTGCTCGACCGCGCGCAGGTGCTCGCGCACCTCCTCCCGCGTCCTCGCGTCAGGAAGCTCCAGCGCGCGCTGGAGCACGATGGGGCCGGTGTCGACGCCCTCGTCGACGAGGTGCACCGTCGCCCCGAAGACCTTCACCCCGTAGGCCAGCGCCTGCCCGACCGCGTCGATGCCCGGGAACGCGGGCAGCAGCGAGGGGTGGACGTTCATGAGCCGGCCCTTGAAGCGCTGCACGAACGCGGCGTCAAGGATCGCCATGTAGCCGGCGAGGAAGACGAGCTGCACGCCCTGGTCGTCCAGCCAGGTGCCCATCGCGGCGTCGCGCGCCGGGCGGTCGGGGTAGTCGGCCCGCGCGAACACGGCGGTCGGCACGTCCTGTGCCCGCGCGCGCTCCAGGGCGGGCGCGTCGGCCTTGTCGGAGCCGACGGCGACGACGTCCGCCTCGCGCCCGTGGACATGGTCGAGGATCGCGCCGAGGTTGGACCCGACCCCGGAGGCCAGGACGCCGACGCGCAGCCGGTCAGGCATCCGCGCCACCGTGGCCCGGGTGGGCGAGCGCGCCCGCCGGAACGCCTGCCGCTGCGCGCGCGCTCCGCGTCACGCAGCCAGCGTCCCCTGTGCGTCGTTGCCGAGCTTGAGCTTGGGGTACATGCCGCCGGTCGACTCCAGCCTGCCGGCCGCGATCAGCTCGTCCACCCGCGTGAGGACGTCGCCGTTGGTGAGGTGGTCGAAGGTGCCGTAGCCGGGCAAGCCGTCGTAGTTGTACTTCTCGATGACCTTCGAGCGCCCGCCGCGCAGGATCTCCACGACGCGGGTGCGCCCGACGCCGGGATTCGCCGCGTCCACGACGGCGACGATCGCCGCGTCGAGGTCGTCGCCGATGGGTGCCGTCGAACGCCGCGGGGCCGCGGGCCGGCGCTCCGCCCGCCCGGCCGCTCCCCCGCGCCGGGCCCGGCCGGCGTCGCGGACCGCGTCCGGCACGGCGGTCGGGTCGCAGATGTCGCAGCACGCGACGCCGTCGTTGGTCTGCGGCGGCGTGCCGTCACCGAAGTGGCGCAGCATCGTCTGGCGGCGGCACGCATTGCCCTCGGCGAAGCCCCACACCGAGCGGTACTGGCGCCAGCGGGCCTTCTGGGCCTCCGTCGCGAAGGTGCGGCAGACCGCGGCGGCGCGGCCGTCGAAGGGCGCAGACAGCCGGCCGCGCACGCGGTCGACCGGTGCGGGCGCGGGCTGGATCACGCCCGCCCGCGCGAGCGCGCCGAGGATGGCGCGGACCTGGTCCACCTCGCTGAGCGACGACGCCAGCTCGTCCAGCGCCATGTCGTAGGTCGCGCCGACCTGTCCACCCACCAGCCGCTCGATGGTGCGGGCCACGCGCGCGACATCCGCGTCGGAGACCTCGGCGCGCTCGATGAAGAAGACGTGCAGGCCCTTGTCCTTGCCGGACGCGAGCAGCAGCGCGCGGGACGGCGCGCCGTCACGCCCGGCGCGGCCGGCCTCCTGGTAGTAGGCCTCCAGGGACGCCGGCACCGACTCGTGCACCACGGTGCGCACGTCGGCCTTGTCGACCCCCATGCCGAACGCGTTGGTGGCGACGACGACGTCGACCTCGCCGCTCATGAAGCGGTCCTGCGCCTTGGCCCGGGCGTCCCGCGAGAGGCCGGCGTGGTAGGCCAGCACCTCACGGCCCAGGTCGCGCGAGAGCTGCGCCGCGGTCTGCTCGGTCTGCGCGCGCGTGCCCGAGTAGACGATGGCCGGTAGCGCGCCCGGCTCGCCCAGCGCCGCCGCGATCATCCGCGGCTTCACCGCCGGCGTCTTGGGCTGCACGACGCCGAAGGTCAGGTTGGGCCGATCGAAGCCGGTGGCCACGCGCGCAGGCTCGCGCAGGCCGAGCCGCTCGACGATGTCGGACGCCACGCGCGGCGTGGCCGTCGCGGTCGAGGCGACGATGCACGCGGCGTCCAGCCAGCGCGCGGCGTCACCGAGGCG
Source organism: uncultured Conexibacter sp. (assembly GCA_964443695.1). GTDB lineage: Bacteria > Actinomycetota > Thermoleophilia > Solirubrobacterales > Solirubrobacteraceae > Paraconexibacter. The sequence goes on from CAYUDT010000269.1 coordinate 2,580, forward strand.
GAAGTAGTCCGGCCGGAAGTCGTGGCCCCACTGCGACACGCAGTGCGCCTCGTCGACCACGAACAGCCCGATCGAGCAGTCCTTGATCGCCTGGATGAACGACGGCGAGGAGAACCGCTCCGGCGCGACGTACAGCAGCCGCAGACCTCCCGACCGCGCGCGCTCCAGCACCGCGCGGTTGGTGCCTGCGTCCTGCTGCGCGTTGACCATGCCGACGAGACCGGGCGCACGCCTGGAGAGCGCCTGCACCTGGTCCTGCATCAGCGACACCAGCGGCGAGACGACGATCGACAGGTCCTCGCGCATCAGCGCGGGCAGCTGGTAGCA
>CAYUDT010000270.1:0-2891 GCA_964443695.1 uncultured Conexibacter sp.
ACGGCGCCGTGACCTTCCCGGTGGGTCCGATCACGCCCGTCGCCCAGAAGCTGCTCGACGTCACCAAGGCCTCGCTGTTCGCGGCCGTGGAGCAGATGCGGCCGGGCAACAAGCTCGGCGACGTCTCGCACGCGGTCCAGGCGGTGGTGGAGGCCGAGGGGCTCTCCGTCGTCCGCTCGCTCGTCGGCCACGGCATCGGCCGGGACATGCACGAGGAGCCGCAGGTCCCCAACTACGGCGAGCCGGGGCGGGGCGTCAAGCTCGAGCCGGGCATGGTGCTGGCCGTCGAGCCGATGGTCAACGCCGGCCGCCACATGGTGCGGATGGGCGACGACGGCTGGGCGATCTACTCCCAGGACGGGTCGCTGGCCGCGCACTTCGAGTTCACCATCGCCGTCACAGAGGAGGGTCCCCGCATCCTCACGCCGTGGCACGAGGTGCTCGACGAGACCGCCGCGGCGTAGGCCCTCCGGCGCGCGCCGTCGCTCAGGCGGTAGCAGGGAAGGCGGTCAGACCGCGTTTTCCGCAAGCCCTTGCTATCTTGAACGGTCCGCGCTTTCACGCGTCTGCGTGCGCGCGCGTGTCTGAAACCTGCGACTGGTAGCGGCAGCCCGAGCGGCGGCCAGAGCCACGTCGCCGGGACCACCGCCGTGAAAGGAACCATGAAGGTACGACCGTCGGTCAAGCCGATGTGCGAGAAGTGCAAGATCATCCGCCGTCACGGCGCGGTCCTCGTCATCTGCCAGAACCCCCGTCACAAGCAGCGTCAGGGCTAGTAAGGGCCCAACTACCTACCTATGGCACGTATCGCAGGGGTCAACATCCCCCTCAACAAGCGAGTCGAGATCGGACTCACCTACGTCTACGGCATCGGCCGTGCGACGTCCAACGAGCTTCTCGAGAAGACCGGCATCAATCCCGACACCTATGTCCGGGACCTCACCGAGGACGAGGTCGGCAAGCTCCGCGACGCAATCGACACCGACCTGACGGTCGAGGGCGATCTGCGGCGCGAGCGCTCCCAGAACATCAAGCGCCTCATGGAGATCGGCTGCTACCGCGGCCTGCGCCACCGTCGTGGCCTCCCCGTGCGCGGCCAGAAGACCAAGACGAACGCCCGCACGCGCAAGGGTCCCAAGCGCATGTCGGTCGCCGGTAAGAAGAAGGCAGGGAAGAAGTAGTGCCCGCTCCCAAGCGCCCGTCGCGTGGTCGCCGCAAGCCGAAGAAGAACATCCCCGTCGGCCAGGCCCACATCAAGACCAGCTTCAACAACACGATCGTGTCCCTCACCGACCGCGAGGGCAACGTGATCGCGTGGGAGTCCGCCGGCGGCGCCGGCTTCAAGGGCTCCCGCAAGTCGACCCCGTTCGCCGCTCAGGTGACGGCCGACGCCGCTGCCCGCAAGGGCATCGAGCAGGGTCTCCAGAAGGTGGAGGTGTTCGTCAAGGGCCCCGGTTCCGGGCGCGAGACGGCCATCCGCTCCCTCTCGGCCGCCGGCCTGGAGGTCACGGGCGTCAAGGACGTCACGCCGCAGGCCCACAACGGGTGCCGCCCCCGCAAGCGGCGGAGGGTCTGAGCCATGGCGCGCGATACGTCTGCGGCCTGCAAGCAGTGCCGTCGTGAGGGCCAGAAGCTCTTCCTCAAGGGTGAGCGCTGCCTCACGGACAAGTGCGGCGTCGAGCGTCGTGCCTACCCGCCGGGTGACCACGGCCGCGGCCGCCAGAAGCAGTCCGAGTACCGGGTGCAGCTGCGCGAGAAGCAGAAGGCCCGTCGCTACTACGGCGTGCTCGAAAAGCAGTTCCGCATCTACTACGCCAAGGCCTCCCGCCAGGAGGGCGTGACCGGCGAGAACCTGCTCCAGCTCCTGGAGTCGCGGTTCGACAACGTCCTGGTCCGCCTCGGTTTCGCCGCCTCGCGCCGCCAGTCGCGTCAGCTGATCCGCCACGGTCACTGGACGATCAACGGCCGTCGCGTCGACATCCCCAGCTACCAGGTCAAGTCCGGCGACGTCATCGCCTTCAAGTCGAACTCGTCGGCCGAGCCGATCGTGCGCGACGCGACCGAGCTGACGGCGCAGGTCCCGGCCTGGCTGCAGGCCGACCATGACGCGCTGACCGCGAAGGTCCTGCGCAAGCCCGAGCGCCGTGAGATCACCGCGCCCGTGCAGGAGCAGCTCATCGTCGAGCTGTACTCCAAGTAGCACCGAGACCGACCTCGCTCCCCGCCGCGGCTGCACTCTGCGCCGCGGCACCAGAACACAAGATTGGACCCCATGCTCGACTTCCAGGTTCCCCGCATCACCAGCGAATCCGTTGAGGAGAACCGCGGCACGTTCACGATCGAGCCCCTCGATCGTGGATTCGGCTACACCTTCGGCAACTCCCTGCGCCGCGTGCTGCTCAGCTCGCTGGCCGGTGCTGCCGTCACGTCCGTGCGCATCGAGGGCGTCGCGCACGAATTCTCGACGATCAAGGGCGTCAAGGAGGACGTCACCGACATCGTCCTCAACCTCAAGGACATCGTGTGCAAGATGCACAGCGATGCGACCGAGGTCGAGGCCCCGCTCGTCGTGACCGGCCCTGGCGACATCACCGCCAAGGACATCGACCTGCCGGCCGGTGTGGAGATCCTCAACCCGGACGTCCACATCGCGACGCTCGAGAAGAAGACCAAGCTCGAGCTGTACCTGACGATCGGCCGCGGCCGTGGCTACCGCCCCGCCGAGGAGAACAAGTCGCCCGACCAGCCGATCGGTGTCATCCCGATCGACTCGATCTTCTCGCCGGTCCGCCGCGTGGCGTACGCCGTCGAGCAGGCGCGCGTCGGTCAGAAGACCGACTTCGACAAGCTGACGCTCGACATCGAGACCGACAGCTCGATCGACCCGCAGG
>CAYUDT010000271.1:0-2876 GCA_964443695.1 uncultured Conexibacter sp.
GCCGCCGCGGCGGCGCGCATCGCCTCGGCCCGCTCGGCGACGGCCCGGACCAGGGGCACGACGATGGCGGCCTGACGGGCAGCGGCAAGCTCGGCGACGCGGGCCTCGTGGGCCGGGCGGTCGGCGTCGAGCTGGTCGCGGGCGGCCACGGCGGCTGCGTGGCGGCGGCGGCGGTCGTCCAGGGCCAGGGCATCCTGCAGCGCCTGGTCGGCGGCGCCCTCGAGCCCCGTGAGCCGGTCGCGGTTGGCCAGCGCCGTGGAGCGCTGGGCCTCGGCGACGACCCGGCGGTCGGCCAGCCACGCCATGAGCGCCGCCGGGGTCTCCTCCCACCCGCCGGGCGGCTCCTCGCCCGTCGCCTCGGCCAGCCGCGACGCGACGTCGGCCACCGCCGCGGTCGCCTCGCGGACCGCCCCGACCTGCTCCTTCAGCCGCCGGGTGAGCCACATCTCCGCCTCGCCGAAGCGCTCGGCGGCGAACAGCTCGGTGAGCAGCTCCTTGCGGTCCTCCGAGCGGGCCCGCAGGAACGTCGCGAACTCGCCCTGCGGCAGCAGCACGACCTGGCAGAACTGCGCCTTGCTGAGGCCCAGCAGGCGGCCCAGCTCCTCCTTGGCCTCCGCGGTGTGGGTGGCCAGCACGCGCGTGGCGCCGTGCGGTTCGACCGCCTCGACGATCACGGAGGCCGGGTCGGTCGTCATGCCCCGGCCGACCTTGCGCGGGCGCTCCTGGGCGGGCGACCGGGTGATGCGCAGCCGCTGCCCGCGCACCGTCGCCTCGAGCACGACCTGCGTGCGCACGTCCGGTGCGGCGTGGTCGGAGCGGACCCGGGCGTCACCGGCCCGTGCACCCGGCAGCTCGCCGTAGAACGCGAAGCAGACGGCGTCGAGCACCGTCGTCTTGCCGGCGCCGGTGTCCCCGCGCAGCAGGAACAGGCCATCCGCCGCCAGCGCGTCGAAGTCGACGGTCTCCTTCCCGGCGAACGCCTGGAAGGCCTGGATCTCCAGCAGGTGCAGCCTCACGCCGCGACCTCACGGGCAGCAGCGATGCGCGCCGCGGCGAGGGCCTCGTCGAGCAACTCGTCCTCGTCCTCGGTCGGTGCCGAGCCGCGGACGTCCTCAACGAACGCCGACACCAGCTGACGGTCGTCCAGGCCGCGCACACGCGCCGCGTAGGACCGTGCCGGCCCCTCGACGGCGCCGACGGGCTCGAACGTCAGGACCACCGCGTGCGGGAAGCGCGCCCGGATGCGGTCCATCGCCTCGGCGGGCCGGAGGGGGTCGGTCAGCGCGACCTGCACCCAGCAGTCCTCGGCCCAGGCCAGCGCCGGATCCTCCAGCAACGACGCCAGCTCGCCGCGCAGCACGGCCAGCCGGCGCGGCACCGGGCAGGCCAGCAGCTCGACCGCCGGGCGCTCGCCGGCCAGGTCGACGACGGCCACCGACTTCTCGTGGCCCGCCTCGGAGAACGAGTAGGCCAGCGGCGAGCCCGAGTAGCGCGAGCGCCACGACAGCTCCTGCGGGGCGTGCATGTGCCCCAACGCCACGTACCCGACGCCGTTGAACACCGAGGGTGCGACGGTGGCCGAGCCGCCGACCGACAGGTCGCGCTCGGACTCGCTGCAGGCCGCACCGGAGACGAACGCGTGCGCCATCACGACGGTCTTCAGCGTGGGTGACCGCAGCGCGATGTCGTCGCGCACGCACTGCATCGCCGCCGCCAGCACCGGCCCGTGACCGCGCTCGGCGACGCCGAGCTCCAGCCGCACGACGTCCGGCTCGAGGTACGGGATCGGGTACACGGCCCAGCCGTCGAAGAGCACCGGCTCGCCGATCCGCGCGACCTCGGTCCGCACGTGCAGGCCCGCCCGCTCCAGCAGGCCGGCGCCGAAGGACAGCCGGGTGGCGGAGTCGTGGTTGCCGGAGATCACCACGACCGGGCAGACGTCCGTCAGCGCCGACAGCGCCTCCGACGCCAGCGAGACCGCGTCCACCGGTGGCAGCGCCCGGTCGTACAGGTCGCCCGAGACGAGGACGGCGTCCACCGACGCCTCCATCGCGACATCCCGCAGCCAGGCCAGGTGCTCGGCCTGGGCGTCCAGCAGCGACACCCCGTGGAAGAGGCGGCCGAGGTGCCAGTCGGCGGTGTGCAGGAAGCGCATCACGTCGAAGATGTCGCGCCCGGCGGACGGAATCTGACGTTTGCAACACCGCTGTCACGAACTCACCAGACGTACCCGTTCAGGACGGCCAGCATCTGGTCGCGCGGCACGGGGCCGAAGCGCACGATCCAGGCGTCGCCGGGCTCCTGGCGCAACGTTGCGACGACGCCTGCGTCGCTCAGCTGGCGCTGCACCTGGTCGGCGCGCCGGAAGCCGGTCGCGCCGTGGTAGAGCACGTCGATGCCGTAGGTGTCGTCCTCCATCGGCCAGATCGCGATGCGATCCGGCCGCGTGGGTCCAGGCAGCGACACCGGGACGTCCGAGCCGCTAGGCGGGGACTTCCGGCCTGATCAAGCGCGCAGCGCGCAGATCAGGCAACTTCGGCGGGCTCGTCCTTGCCCTGCAGGCGCTCGCGGCCGCGCTGGACGGCGGCGATGAACTTCGAGAGGTTGACCTCGAGCGTGTTGAGGATCTCGTCGGCGTAGTCCTCGGCGCCGAGGCGGATCTCACGCTCGCGGGCGCGGGCGTCCTCGATGATGTCCTCGGCGGCGCGCTCGGCCTGCTTGGTGACCTCCTCCTCGGAGATCAGCTGGTCCTGCTTCTCGCGCGCCTCCTTGACGATGCGCTCGGCCTCGCGCTTCGCCTCGGCCAGCATCTCCTGGCGCTCCTTGACGATCCAGCGCGCCTGCTTGATCTCCTCAGGGATCGTCGCGCGCATCTG
>CAYUDT010000272.1:0-2860 GCA_964443695.1 uncultured Conexibacter sp.
CGCACCGCGCCGCGAGCCCGCGCACCGCGCCGCGAGCCCGCGCACCGCGCCGCGAACCCGCGCACCGCGCCGCGAAGCCCGCGCACCACGCGCCGAGAACTCCAACGTGGTTCGTGGCGAACCGCCTGGGAGCTCTCGCGGTCACGGAGACGCGAGGAGCGAAGGGGCGCGTGCTGTCCGACCCGCAAAGCCGGACGGAGGGGGAGGGGTCCGCCGAACCCCGCACCCACCCCACCGAACCACCTGAGGTTGTCCGCACCCGGCACGGACAACCTCGGGCAACTGGCCTGTGGTGGGTCAGCGCTTGCTGCGCGAAGCCCCCGCGGGAGCGTCGTCGTCGCTGTCGGCCTTCTTGGCCTTCTTCGCCGGGCGGACGCTGTCGAAGGCGGCCTTCACCTCGGCGGTCGTCCTGCCGAGCTCCTGGGCGATGATCGCGATCGGATCCTGACGGGCGGGGCGGTCGCCGGACGGGGGCGGGCCCTGGGGACGGCCGCCCTGCTGGGCGTCGTCGTCACCGTCGCCGGACGGCGGGGGACCCTGCGGGCGGCCGCCCTGCGGCGGACCCTGCCGGGAGTCGTCGCCCTGACCCTGGGCGGGCGGGGCCTGCTGATCACCCGACGGAGCGGCGGGCCTGGCCTTCTCCATCGCCGCCTTCAGCACGTCGACGGAGACGCCGAGCTTGTCCGCCACGGCCTGGATCTGCTCGGCCGTGAGCTTCGGCGGCGGCTTCTTGCGGCCCTTCGGCGGCTTGCCGTGCCGCTGACCGCCGTTGCCGGCGGATGACCCGCTGCCGCCGGGGTAGGAGCCCGAGTCGCTGCTCTGGGCGTACGCGACGCCGCCGGCGCCGACGAGGGTGGTGGCGCCGACGACAGCGACGGCGCGAAGGAATCGAGTGGACATGACCAGCATGACGCGACCGGCCCGCATCCCGTTTGCCGCTTTTCCGGCTCCTCAGAGAACTGCCAAGAACGCGTAGGCTCACGCCATCCGGGTGTTGGTCGACACGACGTTCGCGCTACGCGGTCCCAGCGGCACCGGGGTCTACCTCGAGCACGTCATCCAGGCGCTGCGGCACGCGGGCGTGGAGGTCGTGGAGGCCCACAACGACGCGCGCCGCGCCCCTGCGGGTGGTGGCCTGCGCAGTGCCGTCAACGCCGCGACCGACGAGTGGTGGACGAAGGTCGGGCTCCCCAAGCACGTGCGCGAGGCCAACGCCGACCTGCTGCACCACCCGCTGCCGGCGTTCGCCCTCAAGGCCCAGGTGCCCCAGGTCGTGACCGTCCACGACCTCGCCTTCGAGCGCCTGCCGCAGTGCTTCGACCCGGCCTACCGCCGCTACGCGACGCTCACCCATCGCACCGCGGCCCGCCGCGCCGCCGCGGTCATCGCCGTCAGCCGGACGACGGCGAAGGACGTCATGGCCCGCTGGGGCGTCCCCGCGAGCAGGATCGTCGTCGCCCCACACGGCCCGGGGCAGGAGCCCGACGGCAGCTCGTCCTCCGGCGCGGCCAAGCACTTCCTCTACGTCGGCGACGACGAGCCGCGCAAGAACCTCGGCCTGCTGCTCATCGCCTACAAGGACTATCGCGACCAGCTCGACGACCCGCTGCCGCTCGTCCTGGCCGGCACCGCGCACCGGGGCCGGGGCGCGAAGGGCGTCGTCCACGTGGAGCGTCCCGAGCACCAGCAGCTGGCCCAGCTGTACCGGGACGCCGCCGCGCTGGTGCACCCGTCGCTGCACGAGGGCTTCGGCCTGACACCCCTGGAGGCGATGACCGCGGGCACGCCCGTCATCGCCGCGCGCAGCCCCGGGCTGACCGAGACGTGCGGCAACGCGGCGGTCTACGTCGACCCGCGCGACCCCCACGACCTCACCAGGGTGCTGAACAAGGTCGCCCACGATCCGGCCCTGCGACGCGACCTCGCCGAGCGCGGACGGCGCCAGGCCGCGGAGTTCAGCTGGGCACGGTCAGCCCGCCGGCACGTCGAGGCCTATACATTGGCCCTCCACCCCGCAGGGGCGGTTCACGGATGAAGGTTGCGATCCTCGGCACGCGCGGCATCCCCGCGTCCTACTCAGGCTTTGAGACTGCTGCAGAGCAGTTGGCGTCGCGCTTGGTGCAGCGCGGCCACGAGGTGGTCGTGTACTGCCGCCCGCACGTGGTCGACCCCGACCTGCACGAGTGGAAGGGCGCGCGCCTGATCCACCTGCCGACGCTGCGCAACAAGTACCTGGACACCTTCGCGCACACGATGCTGTCCAGCCTGCACGCCGCGCGGAAGCTCAAGCCGGACGTCGCGCTGTTCTTCATCGCGGGCAACTCGCCGATGTGCCTGGTGACCCGGGCGGCCGGCATCCCGACGGTGATCAACGTCGACGGCCTGGACTCCGACCGCTCCAAGTGGCCGGACATCGCCAAAACCTACCTGCGCTTCGCCGAGCGCAACGCGCCCCGCTGGGCCGACCGCGCGCTGACCGACAGCCATGCCGTCGCGGAGATCTTCGAGCAGCGCTACGGCCGCCGCATCGGCGTCGTCCCCTACGGCGTCGAGGATCCGGGCGACTCCGACCCGCCGTCCACCCAGACGCTGGAGCGCCTGGGCCTGGAGCCGCGCAAGTACATCCTCTTCGTCGGCCGCCTGGAGCCGGAGAACAACCCGCACGTCCTGGTCGACGCCTTCGCCAACATCTCCGGCGAGCAGGCCCGCGGGATGAAGTGCGTCGTCGTCGGCGGCGCGCCCTACGCGGACGAGTACATCAAGCAGGTCCACCGCAAGGGTGACCCGCGCGTGCTGTTCCCGGGCTACGTCTTCGGCAAGGGCTACTGGGAGCTGCAGCGCCACGCCTACGTGTTCTGCG
>CAYUDT010000273.1:0-2832 GCA_964443695.1 uncultured Conexibacter sp.
ACGGTCGCCCGCGCGCTGCGCCTCAACGAGGACCTCACCGAGGCGATCGGCCTCGGGCACGACCTCGGGCACTCGCCGTTCGGCCACATCGGCGAGACGTTCCTCGACGAGGCGATGCGCGAGCTGTACGGCCGCCGCTTCCGCCACTACGAGCACTCGCTGCGCATCGTCGAGGTCCTCGAGCGCGACCACCGCGGCCTCAACCTCACCGAGGACGTGCGCAACGGCATCCTCAGCCACTCCGGCCGCTCGCCGACGCCGCTGACGCTGGAGGGCAAGATCGTCCGGATCGTCGACCGGGTGGCCTACATCAACCACGACATCGACGACGCGATCCGTGCGGGTGTCCTGGACGAGGCCGAGCTGCCGGGCGACGCGCTGGACGTGCTCGGGCACACCGGCTCGGTGCGCATCGACCGCCTCGTACACGACATGGTCGAGCACTCGGCGGCCGCCGGCGACATCGTCCAGGGCGACGAGCTCGGCCAGGCGATGGACGCGCTGCGGACGTTCATGTTCGACCGCGTCTACCTCGGTGAGGTCGCCCAGCGCCAGCACGTGAAGGTCGAGGGCGTCATCCGGGCCCTCGTCGAGGCGTACGCGGCGATGCCCGACGGCCCGCCCGACGGCGGCGGCGCGCCCGGTGCCGACCTGCCGCAGCGCATCACCGACTACATCGCCGGGATGACCGACCGGTACTGCATTCGCGCGTTCGAGGCGCTCGCGGTGCCGGACGGCTTCGCGGTGTGAGGCGGGTGCGCAGCGGCCCCACCGGCGCCGGCCCGCGGGCGGCCGGCCGCGGCCGGCGAGCCGGGTCCCGTGATCCGTTCCGTCCTATCGTCTAGGACTCCCGTGCCGCGCTACACCGACGACAGCAAGGACAAGGTCCGTGAGGCGGTCGACTTCGTCGATCTCGTCGGCCGCTACACCGAGCTGCGCCGCGTCGGCGGGGACAACTACCAGGGCTGCTGCCCGTTCCACGACGAGCGCACGCCGTCCTTCGGGATCAAGCCCAGCGACAAGGTCTACTTCTGCTTCGGCTGCGGGGCCCGCGGCGACATCTTCAGCTTCGTCATGCAGAAGGAGGGCCTGGACTTCGTCTCGGCGATGGAGTGGCTGGCCGACCGGTCGGGCATCGAGCTCGTCGTCGCCGAGGAGGACCCCGACGCCGCCCGCCGCCGCAAGGCCCGGGAGCGGCTGCTGGCGATCATCGAGCGGACGACGGTGTTCTACGAGCGCTACCTGTGGGACTCGGCCGAGGCCGCCGGCGCGCGCGAGTACCTGCGCGAGCGGGGCCTCTCGGAGGAGCAGCTCAAGCGCTTCCGGGTCGGCTTCTCGCCGTCGGCCTGGGACAAGGTCCTGATGGCCGGCCGCCAGGCGGGCTATTCCGAGAAGGAGCTCTACGACGCCGGGCTGGTCCAGCGCAACTCGCGGGGCCGCGTGTACGACCGCTTCCGCGGGCGCGTGATGTTCCCGTTGAACGACCGGCGCGGCCGGATCATCGGCTTCGGCGCGCGCAAGATGGGCGACGGGGAGGGCCCGAAGTACATCAACACCTCCGAGAGCGCCGTGTTCCACAAGGGCGAGAACCTCTACGCGTCGCACCTGGCCCGCGCGGCCGCGGCCAAGAGCGGGCGGGTCATCCTCTGCGAGGGCTACACCGACGTCATCGCCCTGCACCAGGTCGGCATCGAGAACGCGGTCGCGCAGATGGGCACGGCGCTGACCCCCGAGCAGGTCGGGGAGCTGTCGCGGCTGGCGCCGGTCGTCCTGCTGGCCCTGGACGCCGACAACGCCGGCCAGGAGGCGATGCTGAAGGCGGCGAAGGTCGCCGAGGGGCGCGACGTCGAGCTGCGGGTCATCACGATGGAGGGCGGCAAGGATCCGGCCGACATCGTCCTGGAGCCGGGCGGGGTGGAGTCGCTGCAGCGCTCCGTCGACTCCAGCGTGCGCTTCGTGGTGTTCAACGTCCGCCGCATCCTCGACCGGGCCGACCTGTCGCACGCCGAGGGCAAGGACGCGGCGATCGCCGAACTGGCCCCGGTGATGAAGGACGTGCCGCCGGGGGCGCTGCGCAGCGAGCTGCTCGCGCTGATCTTCGACAAGACCGACATCGACGAGAAGGTCCTGGAGCGGATGCTCGGGGCGCCGCGCCGGTCGGCCACGGTGCAACAGCCGCGCCCGCGCCAGCAGGCCCCGCGGCCCCAGCAGCAGGCCAACGGCGCATGGGAGGGCTTCGACTCCGCGGCCATCCCCGACGCCGCGGACCTCGACCCGGGCGGCGCCGGGTCGCTGACCTCCGCGAACGACCCGCTGGCCCGCGCCGAGCGCGCCTTCCTGACGGCGTGCGTCGCCGTCCCGATGGGCGGTGCGGAGCTGCTGCGCGGCCTGGACATCGACGACGTCCTCGTCAACGAGCTGCACCGCCGGGCCGCCCGGCACATCATCACCAGCCCCGACCGTCCGGCCGCCGGCCTGGAGGACGACCCGCAGCTGGCGTCGCTCATGGCCGAGCTCGTCGTGCGGGCCGGGGACCGCAAGGCCACGCGCACCACCCTCGACGCCTCGCTGGCCCAGCTGCGCCTCGCCGCCCTGGACCGCCGCATCGACCGCGCACGCCGCACCGGCGACGGTGACATCCCGGCGCTGGCCCGTCAGCGCAACCAGCTGCAGCGTGAGGTCAACGAGGCCATCGCCCGTTCGCTGGCCGAGGAGCCCAAGAACGAATAAGCCCCGCTCGGAGGCGGGGCTTGATGAAGCTCGGGGGGTGGGACTCGAACCCACAACGACTCGGTTAACAGCCGAGCATTCTGCCGATTGAATTACCCCCGA
>CAYUDT010000274.1:0-2811 GCA_964443695.1 uncultured Conexibacter sp.
CTCGATCGACGAGGTCCGCTGGGCGTTCCGGCAGGACGACGGCTAGCTCCGCACCCCCGTGAATCGATTGCTCGATCTACAAGTTTTCGGTTCGGAACTGGGTGGTGCGAGGCGGTAGGCTCGCCCGCGAGGGGCTCGGCAGGGGTTCGGGCCCGCCATGCATGAAAGGGGAAGCATGCGTAAGAAGTCCGTGGCTGTCATGGCCACCGTTGCAGCACTGGGGATCGGTGGGGCCGCGGCTCCGGCGTCCGGCCTGGCTGCCAAGAAGAAGGCGGCCAAGGCTGCGCCGCCCGCTCTGATCGACCTGTCCGCCGTCTGCAACGCGCTTGGTCTCAAGCCGCTGCTCGGTGGCCTGAGCCTCGATCTCTCGCCCATCGTCCGCATCAAGGTGCTGAAGGTCTGCGAGTAGCTGTGACCGTCACGGGACGCCGCACGCGATAGCTTGCGGCGTCCCGATGACGCGTCTCCTCTTCGTCTGCATGGGCAACATCTGCCGCTCGCCCACAGCAGAGGGCGTGATGCGCCACCTCGTCGCCGAGCGGGGCCTGCAGGACGTGATCACCATCGACAGCGCGGGCACCGGTGGCTGGCATGTGGGCGACCCGCCCGACGCGCGCTCGACCGCCGTCGCGGCCGCGCGCGGCATCCTGCTGGAGGGCGCGGCACGGCAGGTGCGCCCGGCCGACTTCCACGACTTCGACCTGCTGCTGTGCGCCGACGCGTCCAACGCGCGGGACCTGCGGCGCCTGGCCCCGGACGCGGAGGCTGCGGCGAAGGTGCGGCTGCTGCGGGAGTTCGACCCGGCCTCGGCCGGCTCGGGCGATCTCGACGTGCCGGACCCCTACTACGGCGGCCCCTCGGGCTTCGACCACGTGCTGGACCTCGTCGAGGCGGCCTGCGCCGGGCTGCTGGACACCCTGCCGCCGGCGTGAGGGACGCGGTTGCCGCCGCGCTGGGCACGCCGGTCACGGCGCTGCGCCCGGTGGCCGGGGGCGACCTCAACGACGCCTGGTGCGCAACGTTGGCCGACGGCTCGCGGGCGTTCGTCAAGGCGTCGCCCAACGGCGGCTTCGCGGCCGAGGCGACGGGCCTGGCCTGGCTGGCCGACGGCGGCGGCCTGCGCACCCCCGAGGTGCTGGCGGTGGAAGACGGGTTCCTCGTGCTGGAGTGGGTCGACACGGGCGCGCTCGACGCCGAGCGCCTGGGGCGCGGCCTGGCTCTGACGCACCGTGCGGCCGCCGGCGGCTGGGGCGACGCGCCCGTCACGCCGATCCCGCTCGGCCCGCTGGCGCTCGAGGCGGCCCCCGCCCCGGACGCCGCCAGTTGGCTGGTCGAGCAGCGCTGGTGGCCGCTGGCCCGCGCGGCCGACGCCCGCGGCGCGCTGCCCCCGGGGACGCTGCACACGCTGGAGCGCGTCGACGCCGCGGCGCTGCTGCCCGACGACGACGTTCCCGCCCGGCTGCACGGGGACCTGTGGACCGGCAACGTCCTCGGCCGTGCCGCAGACGGCGAGCCGCTGCTGATCGACCCTGCGGCCCACGTCGGCCCGCGCGAGGTCGACCTCGCGATGCTCCAGCTGTTCGGCGCACCCGCCGCCCCGTTCTTCGCCGCCTACGAGGAGGTCTGGCCGCTGCCCGACGGCTGGCGCGAGCGCGTCGAGCTGCACCAGCTCACGCCGCTGCTCGTCCACGCCGTCCTGTTCGGCGGTGGCTACGGCGCCCGTGCGGGCGCCGTCATCGCCCGCTACGCCACCTGACCCCGGTCGCTCAGCTCAACGAGCGCAGCGCGGGCAGCAGCTCCTCCTCGGCGAACGTGAAGAAGGCGTCCTGGTGCTCTCCGCCGATCTGGACCAGCGCGATCTTGTCGAAGCCGGCGTCGAGGAACGGGCGGATGGCCTCGACGTGCTCCTCGACGTCCGGGCCGCAGGAGATCGCCTCGCCGACCTGCTCGGGCGTGACGAACTGGGTGGCCGCGGCGAAGCCGTCGGGGCCGGGCAGGTCGGCGTTGACCTTCCAGCCCAGGCCGAACCAGCGGAACTGCTCGTGGGCCCGCTGCACCGCTGCGTCGCGATCGGCGTCGTAGGCGATCGCGACCTGCCCGACCCGTGGCTTGCCGGCGCCGCCGGCGGCGTCGAAGAGCTCACCGAGCTCGCCCTTCGGCTCGACGGCGACCATCAGGTCGGCCCGCTCGCCCGCCAGGCGGCAGGAGTCCGGGCCGGACACGGCCACGCCGATCGGCACGGGCGTCGGCGGCGGGTCCCAGAGGCGGGCGGTCTCGACGTCGAAGTGCTTGCCGCGGTGGTTGACGGTCTCTCCGTCCAGGAGCGGCCGGATGATGTCCAGCGCCTCGGCGAGCAGCTCGTGCCGCTCACCGGCCATGGGCCAGCGCCGGCCGACGACGTGCTCGTTGAGGTTCTCCCCGGCTCCGAGACCGAGCCGGAAGCGGCCGCCGGAGAGGACCTGGATCGTCGCGGCCTTCTGCGCGACGACCGCCGGGTGGTAGCGCAACGTCGGGCAGGTGACGTAGGTCATCAGCGGGATCCGCTCGGTCGCCTGCGCGGCCGCTCCGAGGATCGCCCACGCGTACCCGGAGTGGCCCTGCTCCTCCAGCCACGGCTGGTAGTGGTCGCTGATGACCGAGAAGTCGAAGCCGCACGCCTCGGCGCGCTGGAGGTCGCCGACCAGCGCGTCCGGGGCGGACTGCTCGCACATCATCGTGTAGCCGAACTGCGTCATGGACGACCCCCTACCCGGCCCCCGGCAACGACGAAGCCCCGCACGGGGCGGGGCTTCGGGCCAGCGGAGAGAGGGG
>CAYUDT010000275.1:0-2795 GCA_964443695.1 uncultured Conexibacter sp.
GCCCCCATGGAGAAGTTCGTCATCGACGGCGGCGTGCCGCTCAGCGGCACCATCGTTCCCGCCGGTAACAAGAACGCCGCCCTGCCCATCCTCGCGGCCTGCGTGTTGACCTCTGACGAGGTCACGGTCCGCAACGTCCCGCGCATCCGGGACGTGACCGCCATGCTCGAGCTGCTCCAGGCGCTCGGGGTGACGGTCGAATGGGTCAGCGAGCACACCGTCAAGCTCTGCGCCAAGGGCGTCACCAAGGACGCCGAGGTCGACCGTGAGTGGAGCGAGCGCATCCGTGCCTCGTTCCTGTTGGCCGGCCCGCTGCTGGCCCGCTTCGGCTACGCGCGCATGCCTCCGCCCGGTGGCGACGTCATCGGCCGCCGCCGGCTGGACCCGCACATCGACGCGTTCCGCGCCCTCGGCGCGACCGACCGCGACGAGGACACCGACCTGGTCCTCGAAGCCCCGGGCGGCAAGGGCACGCGCCTGACCGCCGGCGAGGTCTTCATGGACGAGCCGAGCGTCATGGCGACCGAGAACGCCCTCATGGCGGCCGCGCTGACGCCGGGCGAGTCGCACATCGGCAACGCCGCCACCGAGCCGCACGTCCAGGACCTGGCGCGCATGCTGGTGAAGATGGGCGCGCGGATCATCGGCATCGGCTCCAACGTCCTGACGATCACCGGTGTCGAGGAGCTCGGCGGCTGCACGCACGACGTCGGCCCCGACCACATCGAGATCGGCAGCTTCATGGCGATCGCCGGCGTCACCGGCGGCGAGTTGCGGATCAAGGACACCGACCCCGGTGACCTGCGGATGATCCGCCTGGTCTTCGCCAAGCTGGGCCTGCAGAGCTACTTCGAGGACCACGACCTGATCGTGCCCGGGGACCAGCGGCTCATCGTCGCGCGGGACCTCGGCGACCAGATGGTCCGCGTCCAGGACGGTCCCTGGCCGCAGTTCCCGGCCGACCTGACCTCGATCGCCGTGGCGCTCGCGACCCAGGCCGAGGGCCAGGTCCTGATCCACGAGTGGATGTTCGAATCGCGCCTGTTCTTCGTGGACAAGCTCATCGCGATGGGCGCCAACATCCACATCTCCGACCCGCACCGCGCCGTCGTCATGGGCCGGTCGGCCCTGCGCGGCCAGCGCGTGGAATCGCCCGACATCCGTGCCGGCATGGCCGTCCTGCTGGCGGCGCTGTGCGCCGACGGCCGCACCGAGATCGGCAACATCCGCCAGATCGATCGCGGCTACGAGCGCATCGACGAGCGCCTGCGCGAGTTGGGCGCGCGGATCGAACGCGTCGCCACCGACTAATCTCCGCCGTCCCCGATGGCGACGATCCACCCCATCCCGAGCGGGACGCGCGACGTCCTGCCGGACGAGATGCGCGAGCTCCGCGAGATCACCGCGAAGATGCGCGACAGCTTCCTGGCCGACGGCTACGGCGAGATCTACACGCCTGCCGTCGAGTTCGAGTCCGAGGTGGGCCGGATGGGCGGCTCCCGCGGCGTCTACCGCCTGGTCGACGACCACGGCGACGCGCTGATGATGCGCAGCGACCTCACGGTGCCGATCGCGCGCGTGGCGGCCACCCGCTACGCCGACGCCGAGCTGCCGCTGCGCTTCTGCGCCTTCGCCCACGTCTACCGCCAGATCAAGCCGCATCGCGGCATGCCCCGCGAGTCCCTGCACGCCGACTGCGAGCTGATCGGCGCCCAGGCCCCCGAGGGCACCGGCGAGGTGCTGACCGTCCTCTGCCGCGCGCTCGACGCGGTGGGCCTGACCGACTACCGGATCGGGCTGGGCGACGCCTCCCTCTATCCCGAGTTGTGCGCCGAGCACGGGGTGGACGCGGCGACGCAGGAGAAGCTCCTCGACGCCCTGGTCGCCCGTGACTTCGTCACGCTGGCAAACGAGGTGGAGGCCCACGGCCTCGACGAGCGTTTGCTGCGCGTGCCCGAGCGGCGCGGCGGCAGCGAGGTGCTCGAGGACCTCGGCGAGCCGGGCGACCGGCTGCGCGCGGTGTACGGCGCGCTGGGGGCGGAGGTCCGCGAGCGGGTCATCTTCGACCTCGGTCTGATCCGCGACCTCGACTACTACACGGGCGCGGTCTTCGAGATCTACGCGCCTGGCTCGGGCATGCCGCTGGGCGGTGGCGGCCGATACGACGACCTGCTCGGCCGCTTCGGCGACCGCGAGCTGCCCGCGGTCGGGTTCGCGATCTCGCTGGACAGCCTCCACGAGGCGCTGGCGGGCTCGGGCAAGGGAGAGTCGGCGTGAGCGGGCTGAACGGGCTGCGCATCGCGGTGCCGCGCGGCGCGTTGATGAAGGACACGCTCAACGTCCTCGATCGGCTGGGCCTGGACACCAGCGAGGTCCGCGACAACGACCGCAAGCTGCTCTTCGACGACATCGGCGTCGTCACGATGCGCCCGTCGGACGTCCCCACCTACGTGGAGGCCGGCGCGGCCGACATCGGCATCACCGGCAAGGACGTGCTGACCGAGCAGTCCGAGCGCGACGTCTACGAGCTCGTCGACCTGGGCTTCGGGCCCTGCACGATGGTCGTGGCGACCGTCGCCGGCCCCGACCCTGCCGAGGACGCGCTGCGCCGCCTGGGCGTCGTGCGCGTGGCGACGAAGTACTTCAAGACCGCGGCCAAGCACTTCGAGCAGAAGGGCTGGCAGGCCGAGATCGTCGAGGTCAAGGGCGCCGTGGAGCTGGCGCCGCTGACCGGCCTCTGCGAGGCGATCGTCGACCTCACCGCCACCGGCACGACGCTGCGCGAGAACGGCCTG
>CAYUDT010000276.1:0-2790 GCA_964443695.1 uncultured Conexibacter sp.
GGGACGTCGATGCCGGTGGTGTTGTCCAGGCCGAGCTTGCGGGCCATCGTCTGGATGACCTGCCCCTTCTGGTTGTTGGCCCGCTGCCCGAGCACGTAGAAGAAGACGTCGGCGGAGACCTTCATCGACTCGACGATGTTGCCCGCGCCGAGGTCCTCCTTACCGGCGTTGCAGAACGGCTGCTTGGCGATCGTGATGCAGGACGGTGAGGCGATGACCTCGTCGACGGTCAGCAGCGGCGGATCGTGCTGCAGCGCCGCGAGCGCGGTGATGGGCTTGAACGTCGAGCCCGTCGGATAGGCGCCGGTGATCGCGCGGTTGAACTGCGGGGCGCCGGCGTCCTCGCTGAAGATCTCGTCGTAGCGGTCGGTGGAGATCGGCTTGGCCAGGATGTTGGCGTCGAACGACGGCGCCGAGCCCAGCGCGTACACCGCGCCGTTCTCGGGGTTCATCGCCACGAACGCGCCGGGGCGCCCGCCGCCGAAGGTCTGCAGTGCGCCCTGCCCGACGGCCTGGAGGTTGCGGTCCAGCGTGAGCTTCAGCGAGCGGCCGGCGGTCGGCGCCGTCTGGCGGGCCGCGCCCTGGCGGTTGCCCTGGGCATCGACGAGGAAACGCTCGACGCCGTCGCGTCCGCGCAGGTCGGCGTCGTACTCGCGCTCGAGGCCGCTCTTGCCGACGACGGTCGAGTTGCCCGCGCCCTTGTAGCCACCGGAGTCCAGCTCGGCCTGCGAGATGCCGCCGAGCGTGCCGAACAGCTGGGCCGCGAGGTCCTTGTACTTGTAGGTGCGGATGTAGGTCTGCGACGGCTCGACGCCCGGGAACTTCTCGGGGCGCTCGTAGAGGTAGTCGCGGATCGTGTCGTTGACGCCCGTCTTGATCTTGACCGGCGCGTAGGGCGCCAGCCAGAGGCCGAGGATGACGCGCGACTGGATCGTCTGCGGCTTCATCCCGATGACGTCGCCGAGGTCGGCGAAGCGCTTGCTCAGCGAGGCCGGGATGTCCGGGATCGGGACCTTGGGCGGCTTCTTGATCTTCGGGACGTCGATCTTCGCGCTGCGCCCCTTCTTGGTCTTGGCCTGGCTGCGCAGCAGCCGCTGGCGGGCCACCTCCTGCTCACGCTGCCTGGTCAGGCGGTCGATCAGGCGCTCGCGGGCCGCGAAGTCCTTGCCCCACTGCGCGGCGAGCTCCTTCTCCTCGTCGGGCAGCTTGCGCGGGTCGATCGCGATGATCGTCGCCTGCTCGTTGGCGACGAGCGCCTCCCCGGTGCGGTCGAGGATCTTGCCGCGCGGCGCGGGGATCGGCTCGGTGCGCACCTTGTTGACCTGCGACTGGCGCAGGTACTGCTCGCCGCTGAGGACCTGCAGGTACCAGAGGCGGAAGAAGATGATCGCGAACAGGCCGAAGGCGACCACGCCCATGATCGCGACGCGCATCGCCATCTGCGGGGGCAGCGGGACGCGGCCGCCGCCGTTGCCGCCGGTCTTGCCGAGGCCGCCGGGTCCGGGCTCGATGAAGCTCATGAGCGGAAGAGCGGGCTCAGCCGCGTGGTCTGCGCGCGCCGCCGGCGGCGGCGCGGGTCCTCCGGGAGGACGGGCGTCAGCCAGCGGCGGACCGCGGAGTGGACGGGCAGGGCGATCAGGGCGTTGACCGCGATGACGACGATCGTCTGGCCCAGCAGCAGGAAGGAGACGGGCGCGTTCTCGCCGAGCAGGAAGCGCATGCCGCTGTAACCCACGGACACCACGCCGGTCGCGGCGGCGCCGACGAAGATGGGGATCAGCACGCCCTGCGGGTCGCGCAGCTCGCGCAGGCGGCCGGCGCCGTAGCCGGCCATGAGGTAGCACAGCGACGACAGGCCCATCGTCTGCAGCAGCGCCGCGTCGACGAGCAGGCCGGTGCTGAAGCCGAACAGCGCGCCCCACAGCGAGCCCGACAGCAGGCCCACCGCAGCGCACGTCAGCGGCAGCAGGTCGGCGTTGATGCCGAAGATCGTGATCTGCGCCACGGCAGCGACCTGCAGCACGCACGCGACGAACCCGAGGATCGCCAGGCGGGTCAGGAGGGCTGTCGTGGCGGGGTTCACGAGTGGTCGGCCGGGGCCGTGCGGGTGATGACCTGCACGTAGGTGAGCTTGCGGGGGTTGACGTAGGGCCGGACGTGGACGACCTGGGCGTCGGTGCCGGCCTCGTCGACCTTGGTGACCTCGCCGATCGGGATGTCCGGCGGGAACAGCGCGGGACGCTTGGCATCGCCGTCGGTGCCGCGGGTGGTGACCATCTGGCCCTCCTCCACGTCGCCGGTGGCGAACTTCATGATCAGCTCGCGCGGGTTGCCCGGCGAGGCCTGGACGATGCCGTTGACGTTGCCCTCGGTGACCGCACGGGCGCGCACGTCCTGATCGGTGATCAGGGTGACCTGGGCGTGCCCGCCGAAGACCTCGGTGACCTTGCCGATGAGGCCGAGGTCGCCGAGGACGGCCTGGTCGACCTTGATGCCCTGGTCGGAGCCCTTGTTGATGATGATCGTCTGCAGGAACAGCGTCGAGGACGTGCTCGTGATGCGGGCGGTCACCGGGTCGAGGTCGGCGATCTCGTACTTCTGGTCGAGGCCCACCATGCGGCGCAGCTCGGCGTCCTCGCGTGCTTTGGCGCTGAGGGTGGCGACCTTCTGGCGCAGCTCGTCGCGCTCCTTCTTGAGGTCGCCGTTGTCACCCTTGGCGTGCCAGGTGTCGCCGACCCACCCGAAGAGGTTGCGGATCGGGCTCAGCGCCTGGCTGGCGCCGTCCTGGAT
>CAYUDT010000277.1:0-2682 GCA_964443695.1 uncultured Conexibacter sp.
GAGTGGGACGCCGTCTTCGTGGCCGGCATGCACGAGAAGATGATGCCGATCTCGCAGGCCCAGACTCCTGCCGAGGTCGAGGAGGAGCGACGCCTGCTCTACGTCGCGATGACCCGCGCGCGCGACGAGCTCGCCGTGTCGTGGGCCGTGGCCCGCGAGCCCGGCGGCCGCGCCAACCGCGGCGCCTCGCCGTTCCTGTCCGGCCTCGTCGAGGGGGTGCCGAGCGCGTCCGGCCAGCGCCGCGAGCGCAGCCGCCGCAACCGCGCCGCGCTCCACTGCCGCGAGTGCGGCAAGGCGCTGTCCAGCGCCAGCGAGAAGAAGACCGGGCGCTGCGCCGACTGTCCCGCCTCCTACGACGAGGCCCTCTTCGAGCGGCTGCGCGAGTGGCGCCTGGCCCGGGCGTCCGCCGACAGCGTGCCGGCGTTCGTGGTGTTCACCGACGCCACCCTCCAGCTGATCGCCGAGCACGTCCCGACCGACAAGTCGGGGCTGCGCGCGATCAGCGGCGTCGGCCCCGGCAAGATCGCCAAGTACGGCGACGACGTCCTCGCCCTGGTGGCGGGCCGAGAGGCCTGATCCGGGCTCCCGGAGGGATCCCGGGAAAGAATTTCGGTAATACCCACAAAATCGTTTGCCCCTGACGTCGTCGAGGGTCTAGCGTTCTCGACAACAACCCACGCGCACTGGGATCGCTGACGACGATCCGCGCCCGATGCCCCGAAGGAGGTGGCCCTGATGGAGAACTACACGAAGACGATGACGGCTTGGACGCCGTCCTTCGGCATGTCCACCCTCGGCCGCCCCTGCGCGCACACCCGCGCCTTCGGCGCCGGCGTGGTGGCCGTCCAGGGCGACGCCGCCATCGTTCGCATCAAGGGCGATTTCCCGGGCACTTCGGTCTGGAGTCCGTCGACATAGGTCACGCACCTCATCGGCAGCCTCCAGGCCGCGGAACCCGACACCCGGGATCCGCGGCCTTTCTGTTTGTCCCGCACCGTTCGTCCAGTGAACAACCCGCGATCAGGTCACCGATGAGGAGGTGAAACACATGACCATCAGCGTTCTCGACCGCAACCGAGCTGCCGACGCGACCGGGTCGGAGCCCCAGGCTCCCCTCGGTGCCCTGCACGACGCAGCTGCCGGAGTGGATGACGAGCTGCTGCCCTGCCGCGTCAACGACGCCGAGCTGTGGTTTGCCGAGTCCCCCGCGGACGTCGAGGCGGCCAAGGCACTCTGCATCGGCTGCCCCGTGCAGGCGCTGTGCCTCGACGGAGCCCGTGAGCGGCGCGAGCCGTGGGGCGTCTGGGGAGGCGAGCTCTTCCTCCAGGGCGTGGTGATCCCGCGCAAGCGTCCGCGAGGCAGGCCCCGCAAGTCCGAGCAGACCATCCAGGTCGCCTAGCCCGGACAGCACCGCTCCCGCCCCTCCGAGGAAACACAGGAAAGACACCCACCATGAAGACCTACCTGAACGGAACGAACGACATGAATCTCATGCACGAAGAACTCGCACGCGCGCAAATGTCCGCGCGCCTGGGAGAGGCGCTCGAGCTCCGGCGCGGCCACCGTCTGGCCCTGGCCCGCCGCATGAGCCGCAAGGCCGAGCAGGCCGCGCAGCAGGCGCGTCTCGCGCTTGCCCGCGCGATCTGAGAGGGGCCACGGCCCCCGGGTGCCACCCTGATCGCGGGTGAGCAGGACACGAGCCGGTACGACGTCACGGTGACGTCGTACCGGCTCGTGCCGTGTCCGGGGGCGGTGCGGCCGGGCTACCCTCGGGCCATGGGCGAGCTGATCACCTGTGACTTCTGCGGGACCCAGGCGTCGGACGAGCAGACGCTGACGTGGACGACGGCGGTCGAGAACGGTCGGCGGCGCACCTTCTGCGACACCTGCTCGCGCACCCACCTGCGTGCGATGGAGAGCAAGCTCGACAGCGAGTGGTGGTGACCGCGCCGCGGCCGCGGGCTCAGGCCGTGTCGAACCAGGCGCAGCCGCAGTAGGGGTGGCGCTGCCAGCGGCGCTCCTCCGGCACCGGGCGGTGGTCGAAGCGCCACGACGCGGCCCATGTGTGGGGCGGCTCGTCGCGCCGCCACGCGTCGAGGTCGCGGGCGACGACCCCGGCCGCGACCGCCAACCAGGCGCCGGGCAGCGCGCCCGGGGTCGCGTCCGGGTGCGTACGGCTGCCGTCGTCGAGCACGGCGGCGCCCACGCACCGCGCGCACGGCCCCACGCCCGGCGCGACCCACGGCCCGACGTCGACCGCCCACGGCCACACCCCGACCAGCAGGTGCGGCAGCGAGGCCACGCACCAGTCGTCGACGGTGCGCGACACCAGCCGGCCCGGGGCGACCGCGATCCCGACGGGTGCGTCGGCGGCCACGGTGACACCGGCGACGTCCAGCGCGACGGCCACGCGGTGGCGCCACGGCGGTGGGCAGTCGAGCTGCGCGCGGAGCGGGGTGGCACTCATGGTCGCCACGGTCCCATCCCGCGCGCGGCCGCGGGCGGTGCTCCACAGGCCGATCAGGGGCCGGGACGCAGCGACGGCGCCACCCCGGTGGGGCGGCGCCGTCGTGTCAGCTCGTGGGGCGCGGAGTCACGCCTTGCCGAGGATGCGGTTCAGGTTGGTACCGCAGACCGGGCAGACGCCCTTGGCCATCTTGGTGCCCTTGTCGTTGACCTTGA
>CAYUDT010000278.1:0-2647 GCA_964443695.1 uncultured Conexibacter sp.
ACTCGTCGCGGATGATGCCGAAGCACAGCGGGAAGACCGCGCCGCCGATGCCCTGCACCAGGCGCCCGGCGATGAGCGCGACGATCGACGTCGAGCCGATCGCGCAGATCAGCGACCCGAAGGCGAAGACGCCCAGCGAGATCAGCAGGACCTTCTCCTTGCCGATGATGTCGCCGAGCCGGCCGAGCAGCGGGATGGCGATGGAGGAGGACAGCAGGAAGGCGGTCAGCATCCACGTGACCGTCTCCTGGGAGGTGCCCGTGCTGTCCTGTATCTCCGGGATCGCGGGGACGATCAGCGTCTGGGCCAGCGCGTAGGAGATCGCGCCGAGGGCCAGGATCAGCAGCGTGCGGGACGGGTGGGTGCGCGCCTCGTCGGGCGCAGGGTGGTGCGGGTTCATGGATGGAGCTCGTCGATGGCGGCGGCCAGGCTCTGCAACAGCCGGGCGGCGCTCTTGCGCTCGCCGGCCGAGAGGGCGTCGAAGATCGTGGTGCGGGCCTCGAAGATCCGGGCCCGCTTCTCGTTGACCAGGGCGGCGCCGTGGTCGGTGAGCGCGATCCGGACCAGGCGGCGGTCCTCCGTGCCGCGCAGCCGCTCGACGATGCCGCGCTTGACGAGGCCGTCGAGCATCCGCGTGGCGCTCGGCGCCGAGACGCCGGCGGAGTCCGCCAGGACCCCGACGCACAGCGGCTCACCGGCGACGGCGAGCGGCTCGAGCAGGTGGAACTGGGAGAGGCTGAGCTCCGGGACGACGGGCGCGCTGTTGAAGCGGCCGCGCACCCGACGCTGGGCGCGCGTGAAGTCGTCGTAGGCCGCGTTGAACGCGGCGACGTCCGGGCGGTCGATGACGGTGCTCATCCTTAGCATGCTAACCGCTAGCGTCCTAAAGACGTTGCGCGGGGGTCCACCGACGGTAGGTTGCTGTCCAGAAATGGATGTCCATCTCAAGCTCCTGGCCGAGATCGGCCTGACGCTCACCGCCGCCGAGGAGGCGCTCGACGAGGGCGCCAACACCAGCGCACGTGAGCAGCTCGACACCGTCAGCACCCAGCTCGAGGAGCTGCGGGCCGCCTGGCCGGACATGAGCGCCGCCGAGCGCACGATCGTCGGCCAGACCGCCGCACCCCTGCGCGCCCGCCTGGACGCCGCGCTCAAGCGCCTGCCCCGCCTGACCGCGGTCGGCGACATGCCCGCCGACGAGCAGGTCGAGGACGAGGACGACGAGCCCGGCGACGACCTGCCGCCGGCTGCATGAGCGCCCGGCCCACGTTCGACCTGCAGTCCCACTCGGTCGTCTCCGACGGGGCGCTGGCGCCGGGCGAGGTCGTCGCGCGGGCCAGGGACGCCGGCGTGGAGCTCCTGGCGCTGACCGACCATGACGCCGCGGACGGCGTCGCGCAGGCCCTGGAGGCCGCGCAGGCGCTCGGCGGCATCCGCGTCGTCACCGCGGCCGAGCTGTCCGCGCTGGACGGCGAGCACGAGGACCTCCACATCCTCGGCTACGGCTTCGACCACACCGACCCCGCGCTGCTGGCCGCACTGGCCGACTTCCGGGCCGATCGCAACGCCCGCGGCGCCCGCATGATCGACGCGCTCACCGAGTGCGGCTGGCAGCTCGACCGCGGCCCGCTCGACGCCCGCGCGGCCGAGGGACTGCCGATCGGCCGCCCGCACCTGGCCGAGGCGGTCCTCGCGCACCCCGGCAACGCCGCCCGCCTGGCGGATGAGTCGCTGGACTCCGTCGGCGCCGTGATCGTGGCCTACCTCATCCCCGGCACACCGGGGTACCGCCGCCGCACGCACCCCACCGTCGCTGAGGCGATCGCGCTGATCCATGCCGCCGGCGGCGTCGCGGTCTGGGCCCACCCGTTCTGGGACATCGACGCCGACGCCGAGGTCCTGGCCACCCTCGAGCGGTTCGCCGCCGACGGGCTGGACGGGGTCGAGGCCTTCTACATCACCCACGACGAGCGCCAGACCCGGCTGGTCGAGGCCCGCGCGCGCGACCTGGGCCTGCTGACGACGGGCAGCGCCGACTTCCACGGCCCCGCGCACAGGCACTTCCACGAGTTCCGGGCCTTCAGCACCTTCGGCCTGACGCCGAACCTGGGCCCGATCGGCGAGGTGTAGGACAGCGGTCACCCGCCGCCGTCCGCCCCGCGACCGCTACGGTGGCGCCGAATGAACGCGCTGCAAGCGATCGTCCTGGGCATCGTCCAGGGTCTCACCGAGTTCCTGCCGATCTCCTCCTCGGGCCACCTGCGGATCGTTCCCGCCATCTGCGGCTGGGAGGACCCGGGCACCGCGTTCACCGCGGTCTGCCAGCTGGGGACGATGGCGGCCGTCCTCGTCTACTTCCGCAAGGACCTCTGGAACATCACGCGGGCGTTCCTGGGCTCGCTGACCGGTGACCGCTGGAACAGCGAGAGCGTCGACGCGCGCATGGGCTGGTACCTGATCATCGGCACGATCCCGATCAGCATCCTCGGCCTGCTGCTGTCGCACTTCATCGACGACGACCTGCGCAGCCTCTACGTCGTCGGCAGCGCGCTGATCATCTTCTCATTCGTGATGCTGCGCGCCGAGGCCGCAGCCACCCAGGAGCGGCCGATCGACGACATCACGATGAAGGACGGCCTGGCCATCG
>CAYUDT010000279.1:0-2646 GCA_964443695.1 uncultured Conexibacter sp.
GGTCACCCTGCGGGCCCTGTTCGCCCTGCGGACCTGGGTCGCCCTGCGGACCCTGGAGGCCCTGGACACCCTGGTCACCCTGGACACCCTGGTCACCCTGGACTCCTTGGTCGCCTTGGACTCCTTGGTCACCCTGGATGCCCTGGTCGCCTTGGTCACCCTTGTCACCCTGCGGGCCCTGCGGGCCTGCCGGACCTGCCGCGCCAGCGGGGCCAGCGACTCCCTGGACACCCTGAGCACCTTGAGCACCCTGCGCGCCCTGCGGGCCGGCCGGGCCGGGGTTGTTGACGATCGTGCGGACACGCTTGCCGCCGCAGCGAACAACGCCGGTCACGACTCGCACCTTGTTTCCATTCGGATTCGCGCAGATTGTTGACTGCGTCGCAGCAGAGGCGGTTCCTGCGGCACCCAGCACGACGGCGAATGTGAGCGCCGTTGCCGTGAGCATCAGGAGGAGTCTGCCTGTGGACTTCACTGAAGTCATTGATCTAGTCCTTTCGACTACTTCCATCGTTCATTGCACTTGATTCCCCCAACGATTCCGTGCCGTGAGCAACGTCCTCGCCTACTGCTTCGATCCGGCGGCGGGCTTTGTACGGATCGCAACCCGCCGCCAAATCCGAAGTTGATTCGATTGGTCCCTCCGTCAGTCGCCCATCTGCAGCGTGAAGGCGCCGTTGGGTTGCCCGGTGGGGGCGGGGGCGCCTGGCGTCGAGGAGATCGAAAGCCGGTCGCCAGCCGCGAACGCAACGCTGTGTGTGGTGTCAGAGCACGTCGTGCTGGGGTTGGCGATGGTGCACGTAACCGCGGTGTCGGTGGAGCCGTTCTTGCGAACGGTGAACGTGTACGAGCCGGTTGTCGGTGTCGAGTCGAGTCGGACGTAGAAGTTCCTCACCGTGAGCGCTACAGGAATGTCGGCCAACCTCAGCGTCTCGGTGGCGTTTCCGTTTCGGCCGAGAGTGCTGTATCGAAGCGAGCTGGTGTTCGTTCCGACCTCACCGAATCCGATTGCGGCGTTTGGCCCAGCCGGGCCCTGCGCGCCCGGAGCGCCCGGAGCTCCCGCAGCGCCAGGAGCTCCCGGATCACCCTGGTCGCCCTTCTCGCCCTGGAGACCCTGCTCGCCCTGGAGACCCTGCTCGCCCTGGAGGCCTTGCTCGCCCTGGAGGCCTTGCTCCCCCTGGAGACCCTGGTCGCCCTGGTCACCCTTGTCACCCTTGTCACCCTTGGGACCTTCGGGGCCGGTGGGGCCCTCGGCGCCGGGCGGGCCGGCTTCGCCTTGAAGGCCCTGCAGGCCCTGGTCGCCCTGGTCACCCTTCACGCCTTGGTCGCCCTGGTCGCCTTTGACGCCTTGATCGCCCTGGTCTCCCTTGAGACCTTGGATGCCCTGATCGCCCTGGTCACCCTTGTCGCCTTTTTCGCCCTGCAGGCCTTGTGGGCCCTGTGCCCCCTGCGGACCCTGTGCGCCCTCCGAACCCGTCGCGCCGGGAACTCCCTGCGCGCCCTGGGGACCCTGGGCACCAACGGTCTCAATTGTGATCTTGCGTGTGCCGCTCTTGCAGCTCTTGTCGCCCTTGCGAACCGTGACGCTCGAGCCCTTCTTGTTCGTACAGATCGTGACGGTTTCTGCGCTGGCGATCGACGGCAGCGCCGCGATCACGGCCGTGATGGCAACTGCCACGACGACTAGCAATGACATCTTCTTCATTCCGGTGTGCACGGTTTCAAACCTTCCGTTGCTGGTGTGGGGGATTTCCTCTTGCTCATGCACTGAGCGGGTTAGGGAGAAGATCGACTACTAGAGCCGGTCCTTGAGCAAAAAACTGAGTAACCGTGGACCGATTGTCCGGTCCACCACCTACTCAAACTGAATCACCATCTTTGCGCCAACCCCCGACGGATATATTGCCCACGCGAGGTAGGGCGGCGAAATATCTGGCAACGCTTCGTTGTTCTTCGACATCTTCCGACCGATTCAGCCCACAGAATTTCGATAAATGCCTAACTTGATCTCAAAGCGATACCGTCGCGGACTTTCCCGTTCTCACCGGACAACCGTCTGCATTGCTGCACTCGTGCTCGTGGCGGCATTGCTCGGGTCGGGGTGTGGCGACGATGAAAAGCTCACCCCCGGCTCGCGAATCGTCACAAAGAGCCAGTTGCAGGCCGAAGCCAAGTCTCTGGGTTACCCGATCTACTGGCTCGGCGAGATCGACGGCAAGCAGCTCGAGTACACAGACCGCGCCGACGGCCGCGTGTACATCCGCTACATCCCCGATGGAGCAAAGGCCGGCAACCAGGATAAGTACCTGACTGTTGGCACGTATCCGATGGAGAACGCCTACGGCGTCGTCACCGCGATTTCAAAGAAGGCCGGATCTAAGTCGCCGCCGATCCAGGGCGGCATCGCAGCAGTTGCGTCCGCCAAGCCGGACAGCGTCTTCGTTGCCTTCAAGGACCAGGATCTGCAGATCGAGGTCTACGACCCCAACCCGAGCGCCGCGCTCGAAGCGGCCACCTCAGGCAACCTCCAGCAAGTCAAGTAGAGCCCGCTCGCCGAGCGGCCTGACGGCCGGAATTTGCTAAGTTGAAAGCACGCCGCGGGGTGGAGCAGTCTGGTAGCTCGTCGGGCTCATAACCCGAAGGTCG
>CAYUDT010000280.1:0-2604 GCA_964443695.1 uncultured Conexibacter sp.
CCGGTGGTCGAGCGCGGCTCGATCCTGCACCCCTGGGTGTTCGAGCACCTCCACGCGACGGCCGAGAAGGAGGAGATCGCGTTCACGGTGTCCTCGTCGGGCGGCCGCACGTTCACCGACGCCGACGCGATGTTCATCGCCCGCGCGGGCATCCCCGCGGCGCTGGTCTCGTTCCCGCTGCGCTACATGCACTCGCCCGTCGAGGTCGTCCAGATCGACGACGTCGAGAATGCGGCCAAGCTCATCGCCGCGGCGTGCCTGGCGCTGCCGTCCGATCTGGACCTGCGCCGTTAGGCGACGCTGAAGCCGCGCGAGTCGATCGCGTGGAGGATCTCCTCGACCCCGGCGCTCTTGGACATGAAGACGCCGCGGCCGCGGACCTCCGCGTCGACGAAGCGGCCGAGCCTGTCGTGGCCGGAGAGGATCAAAAAGCGCGTCTTGGTGTGCTCACGCGTCGCGGCGAAGACGTCGAGGCCCACCATGTCCGGCAGGTCGAGGTCGACGATCGCCATGTCCGGGCGCGCGTCGCGGATCGCCGCGATGGCCTCCGCGCCGGTGTGCGCCACAGCGGCCACCTCGACGTCGCCGCGGCCCTCGAGGCGGACCTGCAGCAGCGCGCAGTAGCCCGGGTTGTCGTCGGCGATGACGACGCGCAGGCGCGGCGGGTGCACCCGGCTGCCCGCCTCGCGCGGACCGGGCTCCCAGATCAGGCGGCCGTCGGCGTCGAGTGACGCCAGCGCGGTGACGCGGCGGCGCTCCCACGGCGCGGGCGGGCGCGCGATGGGCGGGGTGAACGGTCCCGTCGCGAGCTGCTCGCCGCGCGGTGTCATCGCTTCGTCGGGGGACGCCGCCGTCAGCCGCCTCAGCACCTCGGCACGGTGGGGGACCATCACGTGCCCGGCGCCGGCCACGACGCCGTCGGCCGGCACCACGATGCGGCGGCGACCGTGATCCTGCAGCTCGAGCAGCAGCCACAGCAGCTTGCCGGTGGCGCGGTCCACGACGGGACCGACGACGTGGCCGAGCTTGCGGCCCTCGACGTCGTGGGCGGTGAAGCCGGCCCAGGTCAGGGCACGGCGAACGACCGGTTCGTCGGCAGCGGCGACGTCGAACACGGTGTCGCATCGGCTGGTTCCTCCACGGACTTGAGCGCTCCGGCGTCCCAGAAGCACCGAACGTTCGTCCACTGAGGTTAGGGTCGGCCCATGCGCAAGATCATCGTCGGCAGCGACGGGTCGGGAACGGCCGAGGAAGCGGTGCGTCAGGCAGTGGAGCTGGCGAGGATCCTCGGCGGTGAGCTGATCATCGTCCGCGCGACGCTCGAGCCCGAGCCGCGCGACTCACCGCACGCCTACGAGCCGACGCTGGACGACGCCGTGCGCGACGCCGGGCTGCCCGGCGACGTCGCCCACGCGGTGGGCCCACGCGCGCAGGCCGCGGCCGATCTCGAGGCGGAGGTGGCCGCCGCGGCCGAGGCGGGCGTGCAAGAGGTCTCCTCGATCGTGCGCCGCGGCGAGCCCGCAGAGGTCATCATCGCCATCGCCGAGGAGCAGGAGGCCGACCTCATCGTCGTCGGCAACAAGGGCATGACCGGCGCGGCCCGCTTCCTGCTGGGCAGCGTCCCCAACAAGATCACCCACCACGCGCCCTGCGACGTCCTGGTGGTGCGGACGACCTGAGCGGTCAGGCGCCGCAGTTCTGCGCCGACTTCGTCGCGCTGATCACGCAGCCGGAGGCGTCGTCGATCTTCACGGCGAAGCTGCCGGTGGTCTGATCGCCGGTGAGCTTGGCGCTGCCCGAGACGCCCGGGTGGACCGCGTAGTGGACGTCGTAGTTGCCGGTGCGCACCGGCGTGACCCGCCAGGTCACCGTGCGGGTGTCGCCCGCCGCGAGGCTGCCGAACGTGTAGGTGTTGGTCTGCGCCGCCACTGCCCCCGCCGCGTTGACCGACGCGCCTGTGACGCCCGCCACGCGGGGGTACCCGCTCGCGCCCACCCAGACCGGGTTGTTGGCGCGGTCGTCGGCCTGGACGCTGAACGCCCCCTGTGCCTTCGGCGCGCCGGCGTCGGCGTCGCCGGTCCAGATCGTCACCGTCAGCTGCGGGATGGCCTTGTCGCCGGTGTTGCGCACGCGCAGGACCAGGTCGCTGGTCTGGGCGACATGTTGGCGCGTGGGAAAGGCTGCCTTGCTCACATCGGCGGTGTACGTCCCGCCCGGAGCGTCGGCGTCCGGGCTCGACGTCGCCCCGCAGGCCGACAGGCCCAACGTCGCAGCCAGCATTCCCAAGCCCACGGCCGAGCGCCTCATCACGGCGCGAACGTACCATCGCCAGCGCTGGGGCACCGCAGTATGCTCAGCGCCGTCCGTGCGGGAGAGGAGCGGTTGGATGGGTGACGACGGAGATCAGGTGCTGGCGGAGGAGGGCTACTACGAGCCCATCCCCGGCACGAAGCTGCACAAGGACTACACGGTCCCGGGCATCGAGCCGGACGACCCCAACCCGTACTCCTGGCACACCGGCAAGAAGCGCGCGCACGAGGGTGTGGCGGCGATCGAGGCGATCGACGTCGTCAAGCAGTTCGGCCGCATGCGCATCCAGAACGG
>CAYUDT010000281.1:0-2587 GCA_964443695.1 uncultured Conexibacter sp.
AGAGCATCGCGCGCCAGATCCAGAACCCGACGCAGATGCTGAACAGCACCGCGTCGAGCCGGTCCAGCGCTCCACCGTGCGCGCCGAAGAGCGTGCCGGTGTCCTTCGTTCCAGCGTCCCGCTTGAGGTAGGACTCGAAGAGGTCGCCCAGCGGGGCGGAGATCGCGACGCCCAGCCCCAGCAACGCGCCGTTGGTGCCGCCCAGGAAGTCCTGCGACAGGCCGGCCCACCAGACGGCGACGATCGCGACGCCCATGCCGCAGATGAGGCCTTCGACGGTCTTGTTCGGAGAGACCCGCGGCGCCATCTTGGTCCGGCCGAACGCGCGTCCGCCCAGGTAGGCGCCGGTGTCGCCGAGGAACGTGCCCAGCAGCACGGCGAAGACGATGGCGCCGCCGTGGGGCAACTCGCGCAGCATGACTGCGGTCGCGAACGGCACCCCGATCCAGATGACGCCGAGCAGGGTCACCGAGATGCCCGGGGCGCCGCCCTCGGGCTGCAGGAGGATGCCGATGAACGTCAGCGGCACCGCGGCCATCGCGACCAGCAACACCGTCTCGGGCGTCCCCTGCCAGGCGGCGATGACCAGACCGGCCGCGCTGAGCATCCCGGCCAGGCGCGAGGGGTGCGCGAAGGAGAACATCGAGTACAGCTCGTGCAGGCAGAGCACGGCGAAGACGAACATGCCCGCGGCGAACAGCGGGCCGCCGACGGCGACGAGCGTCACCGCCAGCGCCACCGCGGGTATCGCCACCAGCACGCGCGCGGCGAGGTCGGAGCGTTCCCGGCGCGGTTGGGGCATCAGCGTCCTCCGAAGCGGCGGTTGCGGTTGGTGTACTCGTCCAGGCAGCGCGCGAACGCGTCACGGTCGAAGTCCGGCCAGAGCTCGTCGGCGAAGACCAGCTCGGCGTAGGCGGACTGCCACAGCAGGTAGTTGGACAGCCGCTGCTCGCCGGACGTGCGGATGACGAGGTCGGGATCGTGCATCTCCGGTGCGTAGAGCAGCTGCCGGAAGGCCTCCTCGCCGCCACCCTGGTAGCGCACGGCGGCGTCGAGGATCTCGTCGCGTCCGCCGTAGTCGAAGGCGATGAACAGCGTGATGCGCGTGTTGGCCGCGGTCTGCGCCTCGGCCCACTCCATCTGCTCCAGCAGTGCCTTGGCGACACGGTCGCGGCGCCCGATGAACCGCATCCGCACGCCCTCGGCCTTCAGCTCCGGGGTCTCGTCGCGGATGCGGGCGCTGAACATCCGCATCAGCGCCGTGACCTCCTCGGCGCTGCGGGACCAGTTCTCCGTGGAGAAGGAGTAGACCGTCAGCTCCTTGATGCCGAAGGACACCGCGTCCTTCAGGCGCGCCTTGACGGTGTCGGCGCCGGCGCTGTGGCCGTCGGCGACGGGAAGGCCCCGCGCCTGCGCCCAGCGCCCGTTGCCGTCGGTGATGATCGCGACGTACTGCGGCCCTCCGCTGCCGTCCTCCCCTACGGACGACATCTAGACCTCGAGGATCTCGGCTTCCTTGGACTTCAGCAGCCCGTCGAGCTCGGCGATCTTGCCGTCGGTCAGCTTCTGGACCTCGCCCTCGGCGCGGTGCTCGTCGTCGGCGCCGACCTCGCCCTCGTCCTTGAGCTCCTTGAGGTCCTGCATGATGTCGCGCCGCACGTTGCGGATGCCGACACGGCCCTCCTCGGCGATGCCGCGGGCCTGCTTGACCAGCTCGCGCCGGCGCTCCTCGTTGAGCGCCGGGATGCTCAGCCGGATGATGCGGCCGTCGTTGGACGGCGTCAGGCCGAGCTGCGCGTTCTGGATCGCCTTCTCGATCGACGTGATCGCCGACTGGTCGAAGGGCTGCACCGAGAGCAGCTGCGGCTCGGGGACGTTGATGGTCGCCAGCTGCTTCAGCGGCGTGATCGCCCCGTAATAGTCGACCATCACGCGATCGAGCAGCGCCGGGCTGGCGCGCCCGGTGCGCACCGTCCCGAACTCGTTGGCCGTCGCGTCGACGGCCTTCTGCATCCGCTCGCGTGCCTCGGCGAGCAACTCGTCGATCAATTCGCTCATCGCTCGCCGGACACTATCCGCTTGACGCGGTCGAACTACTCGCCGACCGCGAACCGGGCGAAGCGACGGATGACGACGTTCTCGCCGGTCTTGGCCGAGAGGTCGCCACGGATCTGCTCGATCGTCTTGCCGTCGAACTTGTCGGCGTTGACGTGGACCTGATCCAGCAGCGAGACCTCGCCGAGCCACTTGTTGAGCATGCCCTCGACGATCTTCGGGCGGATGTTCTCGGGCTTGTCGGCGGCCTGCTGCTCGAAGACGCGGATCTCCGCGTCCTTCTTCTCCTGGTCGATGTCGTCGCGGGAGACGACCTGCGTCTGCGGCGACGCGGCGATATGCATCGCGACGTCCTTCGCGAAGGCGATGAAGTCGTCGTTCTTGGCGACGAAGTCGGTGTTGCAGTCGACCTCGACGATCACGCCGACCTTGTTGTTGGCGTGGATGTAGGACGCGATCGTGCCCTCGGCGGCCTCACGGTCGGCGAGCTTGCCGATCTTGTTGCCCATCTTGACGCGCAGCGCCTCGATGG
>CAYUDT010000282.1:0-2457 GCA_964443695.1 uncultured Conexibacter sp.
CGCCTTATGGCGTGTCGGTTTCATCGGTCCACGCGCGAGGAGATCGACACGCCTTTTGCGGGTAGAGATCACGTGTGGACGCCGACCAGATCCTCGCCTTCCGCCACGCGCAGGCCCACCTGACGACCCCCGCGACGTCGCTGGCGCAGGCCGCCTCCTGCCCGATCTCCGACTTCCACCGCGACGCGGCGCTGCTGGCCCTCGGGGCGCGGCTGCCCAGCCTGACCCGCCCCGTGTTCACGGACGCCGTCGACGCGGGTGACCTCGTGGTCGCGCACTCCCTCCGCGGCGCGATCCACGCCCAGGTCCCCGACGACCTCGCGCTCCACGGCCGGGCGCTGATCGCCCGCGACGACGACGAGCTGACCGCGCAACTCGGCGAGCAGATCAAGCGCCTGCGCGCCGAGCACGGCTTCCGGACGACCGATGTCCTGGCCGAGGTGGCCGAAGCCGTCGCCCGGGTCACCAAGGGCACGCCGCTGGACAAGAACGCCCTTCACGAGGCGTTGCGCCAGGAGGTCGGCAACGAGGCCCTGCTGCCCTACTGCAAGGGCTGCGACAGCCACCACGTCGCGCCGATGCTCTGGCGGTACGCCACCGTCAAGGCCGGCACCCGGATCGACAGCGAGCGGCGCTACACGCCGGGCCGGCCCGGCCGCACGCCCAAGGCCGCCGACGCCGTCACCCGTTTTCTCACCTTCTACGGGCCCAACACCGTGCAGGCGTTCAGCGAGTGGGCGAACCTCGCCCGGCCCCACGCCCAGCGCCTGTGGGACGACGCCGACCTCGAGGAGACCGAGGACGGCCACCTCGCGCCGGAGACCAAGCGCCGGCTGGCCGACCCGCCGCAGCCGACGGGCGTGCACCTGCTGCCGCCCGGGGACCCGTTCCTCCAGAAGCCCAACCGCCCGCTCCTGACACCGGAGAAGGACCTGCAGAAGCGGCTCTTTCGCCCCGTCGCCAGCCCGGGCGCCGTCCTCCAGGACGGCCGCGTCGCCGGCCTCTGGCGGGCCAAGGCGAAGGGCAGGGCCCTCGAGGTCACCGTCGAGAAGGTCGGGCGGCTCGCCAAGAAGGAGCTCGAGGAACCGGTCGCGCGGCTCACCGCGCTGCGCGGCTACGACGAGCCGCGCCTGACGCTCAGCTAGCGGCCTCGAACTCCGCGAGGTTGCGCAGATCGCGCCGCAGCTCGCGGATCTCGTCCCGCAGGCGGGCGGCGTACTCGAAGCGCAGATCTTCCGCGGCGGCGAGCATCTCCTCCTCCAGCTCGACGATGGTCTTCTCCAGCTCGCTCGGCGTCAGCGCCTCGGCGTCGGCCTTCTTGCGGGCGCTGCGCTTGCGCTTGTTGGGCGACTTGGACTCGGCCTGCAGGAACTCGGCGATGTCCGAGACGCCCTTGATGATCGAGGACGGCACGATGCCGTGCTCCTCGTTGTAGGCGACCTGGATCGCGCGGCGCCGGTCGGTCTCCGACAGCGCGGCCTTCATGGCGGCCGTCTCCTTGTCGGCGTACATGATGACCGTGCCCTCGACGTTGCGGGCCGCGCGGCCGATGGTCTGGATCAGCGAGGTCTCGCCGCGGAGGAAGCCCTCCTTGTCGGCGTCGAGGATCGCGACGAGCGTCACCTCGGGCAGGTCCAGGCCCTCGCGCAGGAGGTTGACGCCGACGAGGACGTCGTACTCGCCCAACCGCAGGTCGCGGATGATCTGGATGCGCTCCAGCGTGTCGATCTCGGAGTGCAGGTAGCGGACCCGGAAGCCCATCTCCAGCAGGTAGTCGGTGAGGTCCTCCGACATCTTCTTGGTGAGCGTCGTCACCAGCACGCGCTCGTCCTTGTCGACGCGGGTCCGGATCTCGCCCATGAGGTCGTCGATCTGGTTCTTCGTCTCGCGCACGTCCACGTGCGGGTCGACGATGCCGGTCGGGCGGACGATCTGCTCGACGACCTTGGCGGAGTGCGTGCGCTCGTACTCACCCGGGGTCGCCGAGACGAACACCATCTGCGGGGTGATCGACAGGAACTCGTCGAACGTCTGCGGGCGGTTGTCCATCGCCGACGGCAGGCGGAAGCCGTAGTCGACGAGCGTCTGCTTGCGCGAGCGGTCGCCCTCGTACATGCCACCGATCTGCGGCACGGTCTGGTGGGACTCGTCGATGAAGCAGACGAAGTCCTTGGGGAAGTAGTCGATGAGGCAGTAGGGACGCTCGCCCGGCCGGCGGCCGTCGAGGATCCGCGAGTAGTTCTCGATGCCGTTGCAGAAGCCCATCTCCCGCAGCATCTCCATGTCGTACTGCGTGCGCTGGCGCAGCCGGTGGGACTCCAGCAGCTTGCCCTCGGCCTCCAGCTCGGCGCAGCGGGCGTTGAGCTCGCGCCCGATCTCCTCGACCGCCTTCTCGACCGTCCCCTCGCGCACGTTGTAGTGCGACGCCGGCCAGATCGCGATGTGCTCGAGGTCGTC
>CAYUDT010000283.1:0-2346 GCA_964443695.1 uncultured Conexibacter sp.
GACCCAGGCGTCCCCGCCGATGGCGATGAAGATCAGCGTCCCGATGAGGCCGTAGGCCTGGGCGAGGATCGTCGACTGCGTGCCGGTGACGGGGTCGACGAGGCCGCCGTAGGAGAAGCCGATGAGCGTGTCGAGGAAGGAGCCCGCAACGGTGAGCGCGGCGAACAGCGCGCCGAGCGCGTAGGCGAACGCCGCGCCGACGAGCAGCTCCTTGCCGATGAGCAGCGCGAACCGGAAGGCATCGGTGTCGATCGTGTGGCCGGCGGCGACGACCGGCGAGAGGCCCAGCGAGAGGGCCACGGCGACGATGCCGCGGACCCGCCCGGGCACGAGCTTGGAGCTGAAGAGCGGCGCCAGGATGAACAGCGGCGACACCCGCGCGAGGACGAGGAAGAACGCCGCGACGTGCTGGACGCCGACCTGGGCGATGAGCTGGTCGATGGTCAACTTCTCAGGCGAGGGTCCGGGGAGGGGACGGACCTTCTGTCCCGGGTGGTCGGCCCGCCGGCGCGCGTCTTTAGAGCCGGCAGTCGCGCCGGACCGCGCGGGCGATCAGCGCCGACCGGTAGTGGTAGCCGTTGGCGTCGGGGTGCAGGCCGTCCGCGAGCCGGACGTGGTTGCGGGCGACGACCTCGCGCCAGGGCACGACGTGCAGGCGCCGGTGGGTGAGCGCGGCCCGGTCCAGCGCGCTGTTGAGCGCCCGGAAGGGACCCTTGCGCGACGGGCGGTAGACGTCGGGCCAGATCACGCACGCGCTGCGGGGGATGTGGTCGAGCGCCGTGTCGATGCGGCGCGCGAACGCCGTTCCCGACGGGCCGTCGTTGGTCCCCAGCGAGACGACGACGGCCTGCGGCCGGTACCACCGCAGCGTCGTCTGGAGCTTGCGCAGACCCCACGGCGTGGTCTGGCCGGCCAGCGCGTTCCAGACCACGCGGTGCGGCCGCAGCTCGTGCGTGAGGTACGGCTTCATGCCCACGGCCAGCGAGTCGCCGACGACGAGCACCCGGCCCGGCGCGGGCGCCGGCGAGGTGACGGGCGCGGGCGGCGACGCGCCGGCGCCGAGCGCTGCGAGGAGGAGGGCCAGGATCGACATCGGTCAGCTCGGACAGGTATCACGGATGGCCCGAGCCACCATGAGACTGCGGTGCCGGTACCCGGATCGCGTGGGATGCACGCCGTCGCGCATCCGCACCTCGCGGCGGACGACGGCGTCACGCCAGGGCACGATGGTCAGGCCGGCCCGGTGCAGCGCGGCCCGGTGCAACGCGCGGTTGAGCCCGGCGAACGCGCCCTTGCGCTCCGGGCGGGAGATGTCCGGCCAGACGACACAGGCGTCATCCCCCACGACCTGCAGGGTCCGCCGGACGCGCGCGGAGAAGCGCGACGGATCGCTGCCGTCGTTGGTCCCCAGCGAGATGACGACGACGCGCGGGGTGTGGGCCTGCACCAGGAGCTTCAGCGTCTTCAGCTGCTCCGGCGTGGTGCGCCCGGTCCGGGCGTCCCACCAGACCGTCCGCGGGGCGATGTCGTCCGGCAGCGACGGACGCATCCCGACCGCCAGCGAGTCACCCACGACGAGGACGTCCACCGGGATCTGCGGCTCGGGCAGCTCGTCCGCGCGCGCGACCGCGGCGAGCAGCAGCAGCGTTGTCAGCACGACGACGAGGCGCATCCCGCCGCGGATCATGACCTCTACGGCCCGACGAGGTTGGGGATCTGGCCCCACAGGTCCGAGGTGTACGCCAGCAGCGTGTTGAGCATCCAGGGACCGCCGACGACCAGCACGCCGGCGAGCGCCAGGACCTTCGGGATGAAGGAGAGCGTCTGCTCGTTGATCTGCGTCACCGCCTGGAAGACGGAGACGGCCAGGCCGATGATGAGGCCCACGGCGAGCAGGGGCAGGGCCAGCTTGAACGTGACGTTCAGGGCCTGCGTGGAGAGGTTGACGACGGTGTCTTGATCCATGGCGTTCGGGTGCCGGAGCCGCTCAGCGGCGTCGCGTTGTGCCGGGCGCAGCCAGGGCGGCGCAGGTGGGTCCCGTGTTCTTCTTCATCAGTGGAAGCTTTGGACGATCGAGGCGGTGATCAGGTTCCAGCCGTCCACCAGGACGAACAGCAGGATCTTGAAGGGCAGGGAGATGAAGACAGGAGGCAGCATCACCATGCCCATCGACATCAGCGTCGAGCTGACGACGAGGTCGATCACGAGGAACGGCAGGAAGATGAGGAACCCGATCTGGAAGGCGGTCTTCAGCTCGCTGATGACGAACGCGGGGATCAGGACGTAGGTGGGGACGTCGGCGCGCGTCTTGGGGCGGTCGAGCTTGGCGAGCTTGACGAACAGCGC
>CAYUDT010000284.1:0-2246 GCA_964443695.1 uncultured Conexibacter sp.
CGATCGCCCTCGAGGAGATCGCTCAGGGCAAGATCAAGTACCACTACCGCTAGCCGGAGGGGTGGCGGAGGCCGCGCCGATGCGCTCGCGCAGCCACCGACCGGCGGTGCGGCCGCAGACGGGCCCCCTGGCGGTCTCCTGATGGCGCGCATCCTGCTCGGCGTCTCGGGCGGCATCGCGGCCTACAAGGCGATGGAGCTCGTGCGCCTCGCCACCAAGGCGGGGCACAGCGTCCGGGTCATCCAGACGCCCGCCTGCGAGCAGCACTTCGTGGGCCGCGCCTCGTTCGCGGCCGTCAGCGGGGCCCCGGTGCTCACCTCCGAGTTCGAGCGCGACCCCGCCCGCGGCGCGTTTCCCGACCAGCAGGCGCCGCACCACGACCCGGCCAGCCACCTGGAGCTGGTCCGCAACGCCGACGCGTTCGTCGTCGCGCCCGCGACGGCCAACACCATCGCCAAGCTCGCGCACGGGCTGGCCGACAACCTGCTCACCAGCGCCGCGCTGGCCGCCCGATGTCCGCTGGTCATCGCCCCGGCGATGAACGACGCGATGTGGGAGCACGCGGCCACCCAGGCCAACCTGCAGACGCTGCAGGACCGCGGCGCCCACGTCGTCGCCCCCGGCACGGGGGCCCTCGCCACCAAGGGCGAGTGGGGCACCGGTCGCCTGGCCGAGCCCGCGGAGATCCTTGCCGCCATCGAGGCCGTCGTCCCGTCCGGGACCCCGCGGCCGTGGGACGGGCTGAAGGTGCTCGTGACCGCCGGCGGCACCCGCGAGCCGATCGACGCGGTCCGCTACGTCGGCAACCGCTCGTCGGGCCGCATGGGCTACGCGCTGGCCGAGGAGGCCGCCGCGCTGGGTGCCGACGTCACCGTGGTATCGGCCAACGTCAGCCTGCCGCGCCATCCGCGCGTCAGCTACGTCGACGTCGAGACGGCCGCGCAGTTGAAGGACGCGTGCGTCAGCGCGTTCGCGCGCACCGACGTGCTGCTCATGGCCGCCGCGGTCGCCGACTTCCGGCCGGCCACGCAGGCGGACAGGAAGATCAAGAAGACCGGCCGCGACGGGCTGACCGTCGAGATGGAGCCGACCGACGACGTGCTGTCGGCGCTGTCGCAGCAGCGCGCGCCCGGGCAGACGCTCGTCGGCTTCGCGGCCGAGACGGGCGAGGGTGCCGTGGAGTACGGCCGCGGCAAGCTGCAGCGCAAGGGCCTCGACGCCGTGGTCGTCAACGACGTCGCCGTGAAGGGCATCGGCTTCGACACCACCGACAACGAGGTCACGATCGTCACCGCCGACGGTGACACGCACGTGCCCCGGGCGGGCAAGGCCGAGATCGCCCGCGCGATCCTGCAGACCGTCGACAACTTGCGCGCCACTGCCGCAGAACGGGCATAGTCATTGCCACATGTCCAGTGTCGACGAGAGCAGTGCCGGACCCGTCGCACCTGAGGAGGTCGCGTCAGCCGTCAAGCTCGCTCGCGCGCTGAAGGACAAGGTCCGTGAGGCGGTCGAGGTCCGTGAGGAGATCCTCGATGACCTGCTGATCTGCGTGGCGGCCGAGGGCCACGTCCTCATCGAGGACCTTCCGGGGGTCGGCAAGACCACGCTCGCCCGGGCCATCGCCAATGCGGTGGACCTGCAGTTCAGCAGGGTCCAGTGCACCGCCGACATGCTTCCCGCGGACGTCGTGGGCTTCAACTTCTACCTCGAGCGCGAGGAGCGCTTCGAGTTTCGCCCGGGCCCGGTCTTCGCCAACGTCGTCCTCGTCGACGAGATCAACCGTGCGTCGCCCAAGACGCAGTCGGGCCTCCTCGAAGTCATGCAGGAGCGCCGCGTCACCGTCGACGGCCACAGCCACGAGCTGGCCGGGCCGTTCGTGGTCCTGGCCACGCAGAACCCCGTGGAGTTCGAGGGCACCTACCCGCTGCCGGAGGCGCAGGTGGACCGCT
This sequence comes from uncultured Conexibacter sp., assembly GCA_964443695.1. GTDB lineage: Bacteria > Actinomycetota > Thermoleophilia > Solirubrobacterales > Solirubrobacteraceae > Paraconexibacter. The sequence goes on from CAYUDT010000284.1 coordinate 1,953, forward strand.
TCATGGCCCGGCTGGAGCTCGGCTACCCGTCGCCGGGCGCGGAGGTCGACATGCTGGCCGCGCACGAGGGCGGCGACCGCACCCGCACGCTGCGGCCGGTCGGCACCGCGGCCGACCTGCTCGCCGTCCAGGATGCCGCCCGCCGGGTCCACACCTCCGAGGCGCTCCGGTCCTACGTCGTCGCCCTGCTGGGCCGCACCCGGGAGGACGACCGCGCGCAGCTGGGCGCGAGCCCGCGCGCCGGCCTGATGCTGCTGCGCGCCGCAAAGGCCCGCGCGCTGCTGCTGGGCCGCG
>CAYUDT010000285.1:0-2237 GCA_964443695.1 uncultured Conexibacter sp.
CGGAACCACAGCGTCGACAGCAGCCACAGGCGCGGGAGGTTGTCGCGGATGTAGTCCGGATCGCGCTCGTCGAGGTCGGCCTTCGGGATCCGCTGCTGGACCTGCGCGGCCAGCGCGCGGGCCAGCTGACCCGGGAGGCGCTGCAGGGCCGAAACGCTCGACGCGGGCCGCTGCTCTGCCTCCTCGTGGTGGAAGCCGTTGGAGGAGTGCCCGTTGGAGTGGATCGGGACGGTCTGCGTTCCGTCGCTCATCGCCCCCGATTCTAGGGCTGCTGCCTAGGCGGCGGCACGCCCGGTCTGCCCGCCGACGCGGCTGTCGACGCCGTTGAGGAAGCGCCGGACCATGCCGCTGGTCTGCTCGGGCCGCTCGATCTGCGGCACATGGCCGACGCCGTCGAGGACGATCTGCTCGGCTCCGGGCAGCGCCTGGCTGACGTGCCGGGCGAAGGCGGAGGGGATCAGCGGGTCGTGCGTGCCCCAGATGAACAGCGCCGGCGGCCTCAGGCCGCCGAGCCGCTCGTAGAACGTGCGCGGGTTGTCGAGGTAGATGTTGCGCGCGCTGGTGAGGAACGCGGCGCGCGCGGCGGCGCTTGAGTAGATGCGCTGGAACTCGTCGACGGCGATGTCCGCGATGGCCGGGTCCATCGCATCCGGGTCGGCGAAGAGGCCGAACAGCTGGCTCTCGACCATCCCGCGCGTGAAACGGTGGGGCAGGACGCCGAACTCCGGGCGCAGCACCTGGACCAGCCGCAGGAACGGGCGCCTGACGAACGCCACGGCCGGGGCCAGCAGGATCAGCCCACCGACGCGCTGGGGCGCGGTCAGGCCGACCTCGAGGCTGACGCGCCCGCCCATCGAGTTGCCGACGAGGTGCGCGCGGTCGATGTCCAGCGCGTCGAGCAGGTCGATGACCGTCTGCGCGAACCACTTCGCGTTGTAGGGCGCGTTGAGCGGCTTGGCGCTGGAGCCGAAGCCCGGCAGGTCGATGGCGTGCACGCGGTAGCCGCTGCCGGCCAACGTCGCGGCGGTGTCGAAGAAGCTGGTCTTGGTCGCGCCCAGCCCGTGGATGAGCACCACGTCCGTTCCCTGACCCATGGTGAGGACGCTGACCGTCCGCCGACCGTGTAGCCGGACGTCGCGCAGGCGGACCAGCGGCGGGCGGCCGCCCGGCAGGCGGAAGTGGCCCTCGAAGCCGAGGGCCGCATCGAGGTCGCCCCTGGCCGTCAGCAGGCGCTTGCTGAAGGCGTCCACGCCGGACAGCCGGCCCTCGCGGAGCTGCAGCCAGGTCTCGGCGTCGGTGCCGAGGACGACGTCCGGGCGGGTGCTGGTGCCCGTGCGGACGTGCGCGCGATGGCGATCGCAGCGCACCTCATAGACGCGACCGATGTCGCCGAGGCGGATCTGGACGGTCGACTCATGACCCTTGGGGGCGCCGAGGTAGCGATCGGGCAGGGTCCGGAAGACCTCCTGCACCTGCTCGCGCCGGCGCATGTGGGACGGGGAGGCGGGCATGAAGGTTTGGACCCTACCCGGCACCCGGGTCGTCACCCCCGTAGATTTGTCCCAAAATGCGAGCGATCCGACTGCACGACAGCCGTACCGGCCAGCTCACCGAGCTGGTCCCCCGTGACCCCGGGAAGGTGGGCATCTACGCGTGCGGGCCGACGGTCTACAACCGCATCCACATCGGCAACGGCCGGCCGTTCGTCGTCTTCTCGCTGCTCAAGCGCTTCCTCCAGCACGAGGGCTATGAGGTGACGTTCGTCGCCAACGTCACCGACGTCAACGACAAGATCTACGACGCCGCCGCGGCGCGCGGGATCGGGTCGGAGGAACTGGCGGCGGAGATGACCACCTTCTATGAGTCCGACACGGACGGGCTGGGGGTCGGTCGCCCCGACCACGAGCCGAGGGCGGCCGAGACGATCGACGAGATGATCGAGTACATCTCGGTGCTGATCGAGCGGGGCCACGCCTACGCCGTGGAGGGTGACGTCTACTTCCGCGTGCGCTCCGACGCGGGCTACGGGTCGCTGTCGCACCGCGACGTCGACCAGATGGACCAGGGCGAGGGCGTCGAGGGCGCCTCGCTGAAGGAGGACCCGCTGGACTTCGCGCTCTGGAAGGCGCAGAAGGAGGGCGAGGACACCGCGTGGGACGCGCCGTGGGGACGCGGCCGGCCCGGCTGGCACATCGAGTGCTCGGCGATGGCCGAGTCGCTGCTGGGCGTCGGCTTCG
>CAYUDT010000286.1:0-2237 GCA_964443695.1 uncultured Conexibacter sp.
GGTGAGCACGCCGTCGGCGCCGGCGCGCTTGAAGGCCATCAGCGATTCCATCATCGCGCGCTCGCCGTCGAGCCAGCCGTTCTGGGCCGCGGCCCGGATCATCGCGTATTCGCCGCTCACCTGGTAGGCGTAGGTCGGCATGCCGAATGCGTCCTTCACGCGCCGCACGACGTCGAGATACGGCATGCCGGGCTTCACCATCACCATGTCGGCGCCCTCGGCGATGTCGAGCGCCACTTCGCGCAGCGCCTCGTCGCCGTTCGCGGGATCCATCTGGTAGGTCTTCTTGTCGCCCTTGAGCGAGGAGGCGGAGCCCACCGCGTCGCGGAACGGCCCGTAGAACGCCGAAGCATATTTCGCGGCGTAGGCCATGATGCGGACGTGCTCGAAGCCTTCCGCGTCGAGCGCCTCGCGGATCGCGCCGATGCGCCCGTCCATCATGTCGGACGGCGCGATCACGTCGCAGCCGGCGCGCGCCTGCACCAGCGCCTGCTCGCAGAGGATCGCCACCGTCTCGTCGTTGGCGACGTAGCCGTTGCGGATCACGCCGTCATGGCCGTGCGAGGTGTAAGGATCGAGCGCCACGTCGCACAGCACGCCGATGCCGGGCTGCTTCGCCTTGAGCGTGCGGATCGCGCGGCAGACGAGATTCTCGGGATTGAGCGCCTCGCTGCCATCCTCGTCCTTGGCCGCGGCCGGCGTGTTCGGGAACAGCGCGATGCACGGAATGCCGAGCGCCGCCGCTTCGCCGGCCGCCTCGGCCAGCACGTCGACGCTCATGCGCTCGACGCCGGGCATCGAGGATACGGCCTCGCGCTTGCCGCGCCCTTCGATGACGAACACCGGCCAGATGAGGTCGTCGGCGGTGAGCGTGTTCTCGCGGACGAGGCGGCGGGACCAGTCGTCGCGCCGGTTGCGGCGCATGCGCACGCGCGGATAGGCGCCGAGCGGCTGGCCCTGCGCGGCGCGCCTGATCTTCGGAGGCAGAACCGGTTTGTTCATCGCATGCAAACGGGAGAGAGTGAAAGGCGTTGTCGGCAACCTAGCAGATCGGCCGCGGCGTTCGAAACTTGGCTTCGGACCGGCGCCGGCCGCTTCGGCCTTGAATGGGCCGTTCACGCGCATTATGCTTTGAAAGTAAAGCATCACACATCAACTTTGATGCAAACGCCATGATCACCGCGGCCCAGCTCAAAGCAGCGCGGGCGTTGCTGGGAATGGATCAGAAAGGCCTGGCGGAAGCCTCGGGCCTTTCGCTGCCGACGATTCAGCGCATGGAAGCCAGCGACGGCACGATCCGCGGCAACGTCGATTCGCTGATGAAGCTGGTGAACGCGCTGGCCGAGGCCGGCATCGTACTGATCGCCGAAGACGCGGTGAGCGGCGGAGGCGGGCGCGGCGTGCGCTTGAGAAAGTAGATGCCGCTCACCGTCGCTCTGTATGGCGTGCTGGGGCTCGCGATCGTCGCCGTCGCGGGCGCCGTCACGCAGCGGGGCGCGCTGGGGCGGCCGCTGGTGTACGGCCTCTCCGCCGCGATCAGCGCCACGCTGCTCGCGGCCGGACTCGACGCGCTGCTCGGCGCGCTCGCGCCGGAGACCGCGACGCTGCCGCTCGGGCTGCCCTGGCTCGGCGCGCGCTTCCGGCTCGATGCGCTGAGCGCGCTGTTTCTCGCGGTCGTCAATCTCGGCGCCCTCGCGGCCAGCCTCTACGCGGTGGGGTACGGGCGCCACGAGCACGAGCCGGCCCGCGTGCTGCCGTTCTATCCCGCGTTCCTCGCCGGCATGAACCTCGTCGTGCTCGCCGCCGACGCGTTCACGTTCCTGCTTTCGTGGGAAACCATGTCGCTCGCCTCGTGGGCGCTGGTGATGGCGCATCACCGCGAGGAGGGCAATGCGCGCGCCGGCTACGTCTATCTGGTGATGGCGAGCTTCGGCACGCTGGCGCTGCTGCTGGCCTTCGGCCTGCTCGCCGGCGCCGAAGGCGGCTATGCGTTCGACGGCATCCGCAATGTCGAGCACGCGCCGGGCGTGAAGGCGCTGGTATTGATCCTCGTGCTGGCGGGGGCGGGGTCCAAGGCCGGCCTCGTGCCGCTGCATGCCTGGCTGCCGCTCGCCCATCCGGCGGCGCCGAGCCACGTCTCGGCGCTGATGAGCGGCGTGATGACGAAAGTCGCCGTCTACGGCTTCGTCCGCATCGTGTTCGACCTGCTCGGCCCGCCGGTCTGGTGGTGGAGCGTC
>CAYUDT010000287.1:0-2223 GCA_964443695.1 uncultured Conexibacter sp.
ATGACGCCAGGAACCCAATACTGCGCCACTTCTAGGAAGTGAATTGTGCGCCACTTCGTGTGGCGACCGGTGCCGTCGGGACGCTCGAGCTCGTTGATCGGGAGCGAGCGGAGGGCGGCGGAAGGGTGCGCAGCGTGTCGGAGTGGGCGCAGGTCAGGGCGTTGGCGGCCGACGGGGTCTCCCAGCGTGAGATTGCCGCGAGGCTGGGGATGAACCGCCGCACGGTCCGGCGGCTGATCGAGGCGGATGAGCCGCCGCGCTATCAGCGGCAGCCGGCGGGGTCGATGCTCGATCCGCTTGAGCCGGTGATGCAGGAGGTCCTCAAGGAGGTGGAGGACATCAAGGCGCCGCGGCTGACGGAGATCCTGCGCGAGGACTACGGCTACACGGGGTCGGTGGATCTGGTCCGCAAGCGGCTGGCCGGGCTGCGCCCCAAGCCGGTCAGGGCGGCGCAGCGCACGGGCTATCGGCCCGGGCAGGTGCTGCAGGTCGATTGGGCGGAGATGCCCACGCGTCCGAAGCTGTTGGGTCGCGAGCGGCGCGTCTATGCGTTGATCTTCACGTTGCCGTTCTCGGGCGCGTCGACGGCGCACTTCACCTTCGACATGACGATCGAGTCGTTCCTGCAGGGGCACGTCCGCGCGTTTGAGTGGCTGGGCGGCGTTCCGCGCGAGTGCGTCTACGACAACCTCAGGTCGGCGGTCGCCAAGCGCGAGAAGCTCGACGGCACCGAGGTGATCCGCTGGAATCCCAGGTTCTCGCAGCTGCGCGGCCACTACGCCTTTCACGCGCACGCCTGCACCCCGGAGACGCCCCGGGAGAAGGGCGCCGTTGAGGGCGGCGTTCGCTACCACAAGACCAGCTTCTGGCCGGCCCGCCGCTTCGGCGATCTGGCCGAGCTTGATGAGGTCTACGCGCGCTGGCGCGACCGCATCGCGTTGCCGCGCCGCCACGCCACGGGCGGGCACATCGTCGCCGAGCGCCTGGCCGTCGAGCGCGACGCGTTGCGCGCGTTGCCGCCGATCGCCTTCGACGCCGCCGGCAGGCGGTCGTCGCGGGTGCCGACCGACGGCTACCTCAAGCACGGCCGCTGCTTCTACCGCGCGCCGGAGCAGCTGGTCCATCAGCGCGTCGAGCTGCGCTGGAACCGCGACGAGGTGTGGATCGAGCACCACGGCCACACGGTCGCGGCCTATGCGCGCAGCTATCAGCACGGGGTCTGGCTGCCGGCGCCGCGGATGCGTCCTGAGCCGCCGCCGGTCGCGCGACTGATCCCGATCGCCGGGCCGGCGATCGTCCCGCCGGCGCTTGAGGACTACGCGGAGCTCTGCGCATGAGCCCCGCCAAGAAGACGCAGCCGGCAGTCGGCGAGCGCCTGCCCTACCTGTTGGCCAAGCTCAAGGCGCCCCGGGTGCTGGAGCGCTTGGAGCAGACCGCCGAGACCGCCCGCGCTGAGGGCTGGCCCTACGAGCAGTTCCTCCAGACGCTGCTGGAGGCCGAGGTGTTCGCCCGCGACGCGTCCGGCGCGCGCAACCGCATCCGCCACGCCGCCTTCCCGGCCCACAAGACGCTGGAGGACTTCGACTTCACCGCCCAGCCCGCTGCCGAGAAGCCGCTGATCCTGCACCTCGCCCAGCTGGCCTGGACCCAAGAGCACATGAACGTCTGCTTCTTCGGGCCGCCCGGCACCGGCAAGACGCACCTGGCCACGGCATTGGCGATCAAGGCCTGCCAGGCCGGCCACCGCGTCGCCTTTGCCACCGCCCAGCAATGGATCGACCGACTGGAGACCGCCCAGCACCGCAACGCCCTGGACGACGAGCTCAAGCGGCTGGAGCGCTACGCGCTGATCGTCGTCGACGAGATCGGCTACCTGCCGCTGGAACGCCAGGCCGCCAACCTGCTGTTCGCCCTGGTCGCCCGCCGCTACGAACGCGGCTCGATCATCGTCACCAGCAACCGCGGCTTCGAAGCCTGGGGCGAGATCCTCGGCGACCAGATGGTCGCCGCCGCGCTCATCGATCGCCTCGTCCATCACGCCCACATCGTCACCCTCAAGGGCAAGAGCTACCGGCTCAAGGAGCGGGGCACCGCTGGCACGCCAGCGGTTGGGATCCAGGCATCGGGCCTCCGGCCCTCCTCCTGAATCCCAACCGCCGACGCGTCTTCACTGGCGCACTATTCGCTTCCTGAAAACGGTGCACTTTTCGGTTCCTGTTGACA
>CAYUDT010000288.1:0-2215 GCA_964443695.1 uncultured Conexibacter sp.
TTCCGACTGAGCACGCTCAGTCATCAGGTGTCCACGAAAGCGGGGGAACTCCACCCCCGGACCGCGCGTGCACCCATTGGGCTCCCTACCCAACCAGTGCACACACGGGGCGTTGGTGCTGCGCGAGGATCCGGTGGTGACTCAGATCCTGGATCTGCGGCGGGACGAGCCGCTCGTGCTGCCGGCCGAAGCGGCGACGGCGCGCGGCCTGGTGATCTCCGACCGCGGGCTGGAGGCGATACCGCGCGAGGTCGCCGAGCTCACGCAGCTGACGATGCTCGACGCCGCGCACAACGCGCTGACCTTCGCGCCCGAAGAGCTGACGGCGTTGGCCAACCTCGAGGTGCTCTACCTCGGCGAGAACGGCTTCGACCGCGTCCCCGAGTTCGTCCGCGCGCTGCGGCGGCTCAGGTACCTGGGCGTCGACGCGTGCCGGATCTCGGCCCTGCCGCGCTGGATCGGCGAGCTCGGGCAGCTCGTCGAGCTGCGCGCCCAAGGCAACGCTCTCACCGACCTGCCGGACACGCTCGGCGCGCTGGCGAACCTCCGCGCGCTGCACCTCCGGGGAAACGCGCTGACCGACGTGCCGGAAGCGCTTGCCGCCGCCGAGGCCCTCCGCCACGTCGACCTCCGCGCCAACCGACTCGCGCACGTGCCCCGGGTGCTGGCAACCCTGCCGAATCTCCGCGTGCTGGATCTCCGCGCCAACGCCATCACCGACCTGCCGCCGCAGCTGGCCGACGCACCGGCGCTGGAGAAGCTCGATCTGCGCTGGAACCCGCTGTCACAGCGTCCGGCCGTCGCCGACGCGCTGGAGGCGCGAGGCTGCTTCGTCCTTTGGTGAGCCGGACCCCTAGTCTGGGAGTTGGATGCGGTTTCCGGTCACCGAACCTCCGCTCGATGGACCGCAGCCGCCCGACGGAGGCCCTGCGGGGCTCGTCGCGCAGCGGGCCGACCGGATCCTCGCCGGGCTGCTCGCGCTGACGGCGCTCTACGGGCTGGCGCTGACGCCGGTCGCACCGTCGATGGTCGGCACGCACCCGGTGCTGCTCGAGTTCCTGCGGGGCTCGCCGGCCTCGATGATCACCGCGGGCGCGATGGTGCGGACCGGCGACGTGCCGCTGATCCTGGCGCTCCTGGCCGGCACCAGCGGCTGCATCATGTTCGACTGGCTGTACTGGTGGGCCGGGGTCCGCTGGGGCGAACGGGCCATCGCGATGCTCGTGCAGGGGCGCCCCCGCACGACCGGCCAGGTCCAGCGCCTCCAGGGGACGATGCACCGCCGCGGCAGCGCCGTCGTGCTTCTCTCCTACATCCTGCCGCTGCCGACCGCGCTGGTCGACGTGCTGGCGGGATGGAGTGGGATGAGCCTGCGACGTTTTCTCGTCCTCGACGCGATCGCCGCCCTGATCTGGGTGGGCGCGCTCGTCGCGGCGGGCTACGCGATCGGCCAGCCCGCCGTCGACGCGGCCAAGGCGGTCTCCCGCTACGGCCTGTACATCGGTGTCGCGATCTTCGCGGTCGTGCTGCTGCGCCAGCGGCGCCGGGCCTGAGCTCGACGCGGCCCGCCGCGGTCGTGCTGCAGCGCCAGCGGTGCCGGGCCTGAGCTCGACGCGACCCGCCGCGGTTGTGCTGCAGCGCCAGCGGCGCCGGGCCTGAGCTCGACATCGCGGCCCGCCGCGGTCCCGCTGCTGCGGCGGCGCGCCGGACCTCAACGGATGGACGATGGGCCGAACCCCGCAACTTTCGGCGCGGCCGGTCGATGTGGAGGTATGCGCACCGTCGACGATGACCTTGGTTGGCTCGGCCGGACGCTCATGAACGTCGTGGGCGGCACGATGGGCGCGGCCGCGCGTCGCCGCCGCAGCGCCGCCGACGCTCCGGCCCGAACTGCTCCGGGGGTCGCCCGCCCGGCCCGCCCCGTCGCCCGCCCGATGTTCACCGCGGGTGAGATCGAGCTGTTCGTCATGGCGCTGGAGGACGACATCATCGGCGCGGACGACTTCGGCCGGGCCCGTTGAAATAGAAGGGCCCCGCCGGAGCGGGGCCCTCCCACAGCAGGTCGGTAAGCCGGATTCTGTCGTTGGGCAGCCATCCATCTCTGCGTCCTACCTGGACCTCGGCGGGCCGCGTCATCGGTCCTGCTTGGACTAGCACCGGGTGGGGTTTACCTGGCCGCCGTGTCACCACGACGCCGGTGCGCTCTTACCGCACC
>CAYUDT010000289.1:0-2172 GCA_964443695.1 uncultured Conexibacter sp.
CGCCGGCGCGGCGCCCGCCGGCGCGGTGCTCACCGTCAAGAAGACCTTCACCGCGCTGACGCGCAAGCCGTGCGTCGCGTCCGGCGGCATCCTCGTGCGCAACAACGCGCCGCCCGTCGCGTGCGTCGAGAGCGGCGCACCGGCGACCGAGGTGCCGGAGTCGGTCGAGCTGACGATGACCGTCCCTGCGAACGGGCGCTACGCGTGGAACCTCCCGCCGTCGCGGGCCAAGGAGTACACGCTGACCTGCGCGCGCGGCGGCACCACGTACCAGACGGTGCCGCTGAGCATCGGGCGCGGCGAGACGAAGACCCTGGACCTCGCCTGTGGCGTGCCGCCCAAGAAGGCCGTGAAGAAGAAGGCCGTCAAGAAGAAGAAGGCGAAGGCCAAGCGCAGGCCGCGCTAGTCAGTCGGTCCACCAGCCCATCGTCATGTCGCCGTCACCGTCGGTGTGGCTGCCGAAGGCCAGCAGCTCCAGCCCGTCGGGCCCGGCCTCCCACGCGCGCATCGTCGCGGGCGGGCAGTAGACCACGTCCTTGGCGGCCAGCTCGACGACCTCGTCGCCCAGCTTCATCCGGCCGCTGCCGGCGACGACGACGTAGATCTCCTCGTCCGCCTCGTGGGAGTGGCCGAAGCCGATCCGCTGTCCGGGGTTGACCGCATAGTGGGCCATGCCGATCCGCTCGGCCCCGAGCGCCTCGCGCGCAAACCGGGCGGAGCCGTACTCCGCCATCCCGTAGCCGGGAGCCTTGTCCTCGAGATCGGCGACGTTCGTCTTGGTGTAGCTCATCAACGCCGAAACTACCCGGGGGCGTGGTAGCTGTATTGGACATTCCCGACGACGATCCCACCACCAGCACCCGCGGCATCCTGCGCCCCGACCAGCTCGGGCGGGCGTTCTCGCTGACGCGCCTGCTGCCGCCGCCGGACCTGGCGGACGTCGTCGAGCGCCACTGGGTCGTCCGCTGGGACCTGCGCGACCGCGACCCGTACACCAGCGAGGTCATCACCCACCCGTGCGTCAACGTCTGCTTCGAGCCGCACGGGGCCCACATCTACGGCGTGCAGCGTCCCAAGGACGTCCGTGAGCTCTCGGGCACCGGTTGGTGCGTGGGGACGAAGTTCCGTCCCGGTGGCTTCGCCGGCTTCACCGAGCGCTCGCTGGGCGACCTCACCGACGGTGTCTTCGCCTTCGCCGAGCTGTGGGGGGAGGACGGGGACGCCGTCGCGCGCGCGGGCGCGCGCGAGGACACCGTCGAGGGCAAGCTCGCGCTGCTGTGCGACTTCCTGCGTGAGCGACGCCCGGCGCCCGACGCGACGGCCGACCTCGTCCGCGCCGTCGTGCGCGACATGCTCACCGCGGCGCCCGGGACGAAGGTCGAGACCATCGCCGCGCGGCACGCCGTGTCCCCGCGCCAGCTGCAGCGGCTGTTCGCCGAGCGGGTCGGCGTCTCCCCGAAGTGGGTGTTGCAGCGCTACCGCCTGCACGAGGCCGCCGAGCAGCTTGCGTCGGGCGAGCGGCAGGACTGGGCGCGGGTCGCCGTCGACCTCGGCTACTTCGACCAGTCGCACTTCATCCGCGACTTCACGGCGTACGTCGGTCAGTCGCCGGCGCGCTACGCCGAGGCGTGCGCCGCGCTGGCCGCCGCCTGATCCGGCCGTCCCTCGGGGGACTCGACAGGTGGTCAGGCCGGGACCTCCGCGGACGCTGCTACCGTTCACACCGTCGTCACCCGTGATCGTGACGTCACCTGCCGCCGATGAGCCTTCAGCTTCCAGTCGTCGACTCGCGTGAAGGACCGCGCGATGAATGTGGTGTCTTCGGGATCTACGGTCCCGGCCACGAGGTCGCACGCTTGGCGTACTTCGCCCTGTACGCGCTGCAACACCGCGGCCAGGAGTCCGCGGGCATCGCTGCCGCCGACGACGGCGGGTACATCATCACCCAGCGCGCGCTGGGCCTGGTGAACCAGGTCTTCAAGGAGCACGACCTCCGGGCGCTCTCCGGTGACCTGGCGATCGGCCACGTCCGCTACTCGACGACCGGCTCCAACGAGTGGGAGAACTCCCAGCCCGTGCACCGGTCCGCCGGGTCCCAGGGCAACCGCCGCGAGCTGGCGCTGGCCCACAACGGCAACCTCATCAACGCGGTCGAGCTGCACGCCGAGCTGC
>CAYUDT010000290.1:0-2091 GCA_964443695.1 uncultured Conexibacter sp.
CGCGGCACTCGGCGCGGACCATGCGCATCTCGCCCGAGGGCAGACGCAGCGTGGCCATGTCGCCGTCCTTGGCCATGAGCTGGATCGACGTGCCGGCGGAGCGGCCCATCTGACCGCCGCGGCCGGGCTGCAGCTCGACGTTGTGCACGACGGTACCCGTCGGCATGTTCTTCAGCGGCAGGCAGTTGCCGACGGCGATCTCGGCCTCGGGACCGCTCATCACCATCGTGCCGACCTTGAGGCGCGCCGGGGCCAGGATGTAGGCCTTCACGCCGTCCACGTAGTGGAGCAGCGCGATGTACGCGGTGCGGTTGGGGTCGTACTCGATCGCGGCGACCTTGGCGGGGATGCCGTCACGGGTGCGCTTGAAGTCGATCTTGCGGTACAGGCGCTTGGCCCCACCGCCGCGGTGGCGGGAGGTCTTGCGGCCGTAGCTGTTGCGGCCACCGGACTTCTTCAGGCCCTCGACGAGGGTCTTCTCCGGCGTCGTCTTGGTGATCTCCTCGAAGGAGGGGTACGAGACGAAGCGGAGGCCGGGGCTGGTGGGCTTGGGCTTGCGAACGGGCATGTGTGACTACCCCTCCAGGCCCTGCAGGCCCTGGAAGATCGGGATGGTGTCGCCCGGGCGCACCTGCACGATCGCCTTCTTCCAGGAGCGCGTGCGACCCGCGGTGATGCCACGCCGCTTGGGCTTGGACTTCACCGAGATCGTGCGCACCTCGACGACCTTGACGCCCGGGAAGAGCGCCTCGACGGCCTGGCGGATCTGCGTCTTGTGCGCGTCCGGGTGGACGCGGAACGTGTACTTGTCGACCGCCGAGAGGACGTAGCTCTTCTCGCTGACGACCGGGCGGATGATGACCTGGGAATGGTCCATGACTCTTAGGCCTCCGCCTTGACGCCGTTGGCACGGTTGGCCAGCTCGGTCAGCGCCTCCTCGGAGGCGAGGACGTTCGCCGCGCCGATGAGGTCCGCCACGCCGACGCCCTCCGCCGGCAGCACGCCGCGGACGATGTCGAGGTTGCGGAACGACAGGGCGGCCTGCTCCTGCGCGTCGGTGAGGATCACGAGGATCGAGCCCTTGGGGCCCCAGTCGGCGATGAGCTTGGCGGCGCCCTTCGTCGACGGCGTGTCGAACGCCGACGGGTCGAAGACGCCGATGGTCTCGCGCTCGGCGTGCACGGACAGCGCGCTGCGCAGCGCGGCCCGCTTCTCCTTGCGGTTGACCTTGAAGGTGTAGGAACGCGGCTGCGGGCCGAAGGCGGTGCCGCCGCCGGTCCAGACCGGGTTGCGGGACGAGCCGACGCGGGCGCGGCCGGTGCCCTTCTGACGCCACGGCTTCGCGCCACCGCCGCGGACCTGGCCGCGGGTCTTGGTGGACGCCGTGCCCTGGCGACGGGCGTTGAGCTCGGCTCGGACGGACTCGTGCACCAGCGGGCCGTTGAACGGCGCGCTGAACGCGGTCTCGTCGAGATCGACGGACTTGGAGCCGCCGAGGACGGGGGCCTTAGGCATCGGTGCGAACCTCCACGACACCGTTGCGAGGGCCGGGCACGGAGCCGCGGACCATCAGCAGGTTCTGGCCAGCGTCGATCTTGACGATCTCGAGGCCCTTCTGGGTGACGCGCTTGTTGCCCATCTGACCGGGACCGCGGATGCCCTTCATCACGCGGGCGGGCCAGGCGGAGGCGCCGATGGAACCGGGGGCGCGCACGTTGTGCGAGCCGTGGGACTTGGGGCCACTGGCGAAGTTGTGACGCTTGATCGTGCCCTGGAAGCCCTTGCCCTTGGACGTGCCGGCGATCTTCACGCGCGTGCCGACCTCGAAGGCCTCCACCGTGACGGTCTCGCCGACCTGCAGCTCGCCGGCCTCGTCGCGGAACTCCACGAGGTGGCGGTGCGCGGACGTGCCGGCCTTCTTCAGGTGCCCGAGCTCGGGCTTGGTCAGGTGCTTCTCCTTCGTCGCGCCGAACGCGAGCTGGACGGCCTCGTAGCCGTCACGGTCGAAGGTGCGGATTCCCGTGACCGGGCAGGGCCCGGCCTCGAGGACGGTGACGCGCTCGACGCGGCCGTCCTCCAGGAACAGCTGGG
>CAYUDT010000291.1:0-2074 GCA_964443695.1 uncultured Conexibacter sp.
GCCGCGGAGATGCAGGCGGCGCGGCTGATGACGCTGCACGCCGCGTGGAAGATGGACCGCGACGGCCCGGCCGCGGCGCGCACCGACATCGGGCTCATCAAGTTCTACGGCGCGAAGGTGCTGCACGACGTGGTCGACCGCGCCCTGCAGATCCACGGCTCGCTGGGCTACTCCACCGACCTGCCGCTGGAGGCGATGTACCGCTTCGCGCGCGCCGCCCGCATCTACGACGGCCCCGACGAGGTGCACCGCCAGTCGGTGGCGCGCCAGGTGCTGCGCGGCTACGAGCCGCCGGCCGATCTCGTCCCGACCGAGCACGTCCCCACGCGCCGTGAGGCGTCGCGGGCGAAGTTCGCGCACATCCTCGAGGCGGTGACCGCAAACGACTGAGCAGCCCGGGGCCGAGGACGCCGAGGCGCGCCGCGCGATCCAGCGCCGGCGCACCCGCCGGGCCCTGACCATCGCGGGAGCCGTGCAGACCGTGGCGATCGCCGGGGTCGTCGCCGCGTTCGCGCTGAAGAAGGACGACGAGGACCCCCAGCCCCAGCGCGCGGCGTCGACGGAGCAGTCGACGAACGCCACGGCAGCGGCGGCCGCGAAGCCCGCCAACCGCTTCGACGCCCGGCGGGCGATGGACCTCATCCACCTGCAGGTCGGCTACGGGCAGCGCCCCGCGGGCTCGCCGCAACTGCGCAAGCTGGCCGGCGTCCTGGTCAAGAAGCTCCCGGCCGGCCGCTTCGAGGCGATCCCGGGTGAGCCGGACCTCCGCAACGTCGTCGGTCGCATCCCGGGTTCGCGGCCGGGCATCGTGCTCGGTGCCCACTACGACACGCTGGTCAAGCCGAAGGGCTTCGTCGGCGCCAACAACGGGGCGGCGGGCAGCGCGATCGTCATCGAGGCCGCGCGGGCGCTGAAGCGGCTGAAGCGGCCCAAGGGCGCGCCGGAGATCACGTTCGTGCTGTTCGACGGCGAGGAGCCCGCGGCCGGCCTGCCCGAGGAGCAGGCGGACTTCTACAACACTGGCCTGCGGGGCTCGCGGGCCTACGTGGCGGCCCATCCCGGCCGGACGAAGTACATGGTCCTGCTGGACTACGTCGCCAACAAGGGCCTGCAACTGCCGCGTGAGGCGACCAGCGACACGATCCTGTGGACGGCGTTGCGCAGCGCCGCGCGGAGGGCGGGCAAGCTCTCCTACTTCCCGGCGTCGACCGGCCCGGCGATCACCGACGATCACACGCCGTTCCTCAACGACGGCGTCCAGGCGGTGGACCTCATCGACTGGAGCTATGACGGCCACTCGCTCTACGACGGCGAGGACAAGCTGTCGGCCAACAGCGCCGACGCGGTCGGGGAGACGGTCGTCGAGCTCCTGCGCGGGCTGCGATAGGTCCTGCAGCCGCGGCCGGTCCTGGCGCGGATCGCGCTGCCCTGAGCCTGCGCGGCACCCTTGAAGCCCTACCATCTAGGGCGTGTCGTCCACGCCGAAGAAGATCCTCCTGGCGGCGCCGCGCGGCTACTGCGCGGGTGTCGACCGGGCCGTCCAGACCGTCGAGCGCGCGCTCGACCTGTACGGCGCACCGGTCTACGTGCGCAAGGAGATCGTCCACAACAAGCACGTCGTCGAGCAGTTGCGCGGCCGCGGGGCGATCTTCGTCGACGAGCTCGACGACTCGATCCCCGAGGGCGCCATCACGGTCTTCAGCGCCCACGGCGTCGCTCCGCACGTCCACGCCGACGCCGAGCGCCGCGGCCTGCGGACCATCGACGCGACCTGCCCGCTGGTGACCAAGGTCCACCGCGAGGCGATCAAGTTCGCGCAGGAGGGCTACACCATCGTCCTCATCGGTCACGACGGCCACGAGGAGGTCGAGGGCACGATGGGCGAGGCCCCGGAGTCGATCGTGCTCGTCGAGACCGAGGCGGACGTCGACGACCTCGTCATCGACGACCCGAGCAAGCTCGCCTACATCTCCCAGACGACGCTGAGCGTCGACGAGACGCGCCAGATCATCAACCGGCTGCGCGAGCGCTTCCCCAACATCACCGGGCCGCGCACCGACGACATCTGTTACGC
>CAYUDT010000292.1:0-2007 GCA_964443695.1 uncultured Conexibacter sp.
GCAACCAGTACGAGGAGATCGACCCGGCCAAGGCGCTGCCGCCGCTCGACACGCTGGTCCTCAGCGACGAGGTGCCGACGGCCGCGGGCTTCAGCGACCGCGTCAAGACGTTCGTGGGCAACGGCGGCAACCTCGTGCTGACCGACGGCGCGCTGAAGCTCCTGCCCTCGCTGTTCGGCGACATCGGCGCGAGCGCCGTCAAGTCGCAGTTGCAGTACCTCGGCCAGGTCGTGTTCGCCAAGGACGTCGTCAGCGGGCGCGACCCCAGCGACCCCGCGTCGACCACCAAGGACCCGCTGGCCGCGGGCATCGACATGCCCGGCGCGCGCTTCAACATGGGGCTCAAGCGCCAGACGTTCGAGCCCGTCCCGGTCGGCTTCCAGATCACCGACCCGTCCGGCGGTGACTTCGCGGCCGCGCCGCAGTGGTTCGTCCAGCGCGCGGCGTTCGAGAAGGCCGGCGGTCGCGTCGTCGGGGTGGGCGTCGAGCCCGGCCCGTCCCCGTCGGTCGCGACCGTCCCCGACACCGTCACCTACGGCGAGCTGAAGCTCGGCAAGGGCGTCGTGCGGATCATCGGCGGCCTGCTGCCGCAGCCCTCGGTGAAGTACGACCACGAGAACGGCCTCGAGCCGCACGGGGTCACGTACACGGGCTACCAGCTGGCGATGAACCTGACCGACTACTGCCGCCCGGACAACACCCGGTGCGGGCAGCCGTTCGGCAAGGTCGCGGCCAAGGACAGGCTGGCGCCGGTGTCGCGCTTCGCGGCCAAGCGCAAGCTGGTGCTCAAGCGCCGCGGCCTGACGCTGCGCGGCACCTCCAAGGACCGCGCGCCGAAGGGCCTGCTGCCCAAGCTCGCCCGCGTCGAGGTCGCCATCGGCCGCCAGGTCGGCAACAAGTGCCGCTTCGTGAAGGCCAACGGCACGTTCGGCGCGCCGCGCTCCTGCCTGCGCACGCAGTACATCCGCGCGCGGGGGACCAAGACCTGGTCGCTGAAGGTCAAGCGGACGCTGCCGGCCGGCACGTACCTGGCCTGGGTGCGGGGCGTCGACCGCTTCTCCAACAAGGAGCGCAAGGCTAAGTCGCGCAACCTCATCCGGTTCCGGCTGTCCTGAGACAGCGGAGGTGAACGTATGGATCGCCACGGCGTTGCGTGGCGATCCGTACGTTCGGCGGGCGGTGGGCTAAAGCGGTCGCCGCGGTGGCCGACTTCCAAGACGATCCGTCTTGCGCGTCGACGCCACCCTCCCCACAGACCCTCACGCCGCCCCCGATCCGCTGCCGGGGCACCCGATCGATGTCGTCATCCCCGGGGGATGGCGCCTGCCGGTCCAGTGCCACGAGGCGACCGCTCCGGGTGACGTGCTGCTCCAGCCGTTCGGCGAGGAGGTCATCCTGCCCGGCGGCACCGAGCTGCCGGCCAGCCTCGAATGGCGCTCCGCCCGCGGCCTCGTCCGCCGCGAGGGCGTCCTGCGCCAGGCCGCCAACGGCTTCATCCTCAGCCAGGCCGCCGATGCCGTGGTCATGCAGCGCCGCAACTTCGCGCGCGTGCGCGCGCAGGTGCGCGTGGCGATCCCCGGTCACGACCTGCTGACCAACACGGTCGACATCAGCGCCGGCGGCATGCTCCTGGAGAACGCCGCCACGCTGGAGATCGGTGAGACCGTCCGCTTCAGCATCGGCCTGCCGGACCAGATGGACCTGCAGGCCTCCGGCGAGGTCGTCCGCGCGACCTCCTTCGGCCACCGCGCCATCCAGTTCGACCCGCTCCCGCGCAACGACGAGCAGCGCCTGACGCGCTTCGTCTTCCAGCAGGAGCGCGAGGGCCGCTCCGTCGCGGCCTACGCCCGCGGCTGACACGTCCTGCGCGGCGGGCCGGCACGGCCAGCCCGCCGGCGTTGGGCGTCTCGGCCCCGAAACGGCGAGAGCCCCGGCGCGGCCAGGGCTCTCTGCGATGCGGATGAGAGGACTCGAACCTCCACGTCCCGAAAGACACAGGCACCTGAA
>CAYUDT010000293.1:0-1962 GCA_964443695.1 uncultured Conexibacter sp.
CGCGTCGAGCGCCCCGACGGCACCCCCGTGGCGGCGTGGTCGAACTTCGCGATCCATCCGACGTCCTTCGGCGACGACAACCTGCTGTTCAGCGGCGACAACGCCGCGTCGGCCGAGCGCGTCGTCGAGACCACCCTCACCCGGCGGTCGCCGCACCCGGTGACCGAGCCGGTCGTCGACGTCTGGGCCAACAGCGCGGAGGGTGACGTCAGCCCCGACGGCGGCCCCGAGAAGGAGGGCGACGTGGCGCTGCAGTACGTCCCCAACGCCTTCGCGTCGGCCAACGCCGCCGGGACGAGGGTCGGTCGGGGCATCCTGCGCGCCTGGGAGGACGCCGGCAGCCACCTCACCGACACGCTGGACCTCGACAGCCGCTACACGATCATGGGCTTCGACGGGTCCTCCCACGACGGCGCTCCGGTCGGGCCGATCCCGGCGCTGGGTGCCGGCGGCATCGTCGCACCCGACGGCCAGTGCTCGCCCGTCCCCGACGTCGCCGGCCCCGGCCAGGGCAACAAGCTGCCGTTGCTGGCCGCGGTCGGCATCGCGCCGTCGTCGGTGCCCGTCTCGGCGTGGCGGGTGGGGGACACGGTGCTGGTCGCACTGCCGACGGAGATGACCACGCAGATGGGCCGGCGCGTCCGCGCGGCCGTGCTGGCGGCCGCCGGCGGCACCGCCAGGCGGGTCGTCATCGTCGGCCTGGCCAACTCCTACGTCAGCTACACCGCCACGCCGGAGGAGTACGACACCTGCCACTACGAGGGCAGCTTCACGCTCTACGGCCGCCAGCAGGGCGCCCGGTACCGCGGCGTCGCGGTGGACCTCGTCAAGGCGCTGGCCGGCGGAAGCGCCGCGCCCGCGCCCGCGCAGCGGATCCCTGAGTTCGGGCCGCCCGGCGGCGGCGGGACGACGCCCCGCCGCGCCGTGTCACCGGGCAAAGCGCTCAAGCAGCCGCAGCAGTTCATCGACCGCATGGGCGTGGCGGAGTTCCGCTGGCAGGGGGGCGACCCGCAGGTCGACGCGCAGCGCGGCCGGACGTTCGTCTCCATCCAGCGCCAGGGCGGCGACGGCTGGGTCACGGTCGCCACCGACGACGGCCTGCAGGACACGGTCGAGCGCGCGTCGGGCGACGTCTGGACCGCGCGCCACCAGTTCCGCGAGTGCGACACGCTGGGCACCTACCGCTTCCGGATCACCGGCTACGCCTATGACGGGTCGTCCGCCAGGCCCTACACGGCGACATCGGAGCTGTTCGTCGTCAAGCCGTTGACGCTGGCGACCGCCGCGCCGCGCCGGACCGCGCGCGGGGTGCAGCTGGTCGCGACCTATCCCGATCCGGGCCAGGACATTCTGCTGGCGCTGCCCCGTCGCGTGCGCACCGGCAGCGCGATCTTCAGCTACCGCGTGAAGGGCAGCAGGCGCTCACGTCACGTCCGGGCGCGGATCGACCGCAGCGGGTTGCGCTTCGCCGCGCGAGCGCCCAAGCGCGCCAAGCTGCGCCTGATCGGCGTGCACGACAGCTGCGGCAACGGGCAGGGCGCGAAGCGCTAGACAAGGCGTCAAGGCGTTCTCCGGAGCTTTCGGGCACCATTCCCCGCCTTATGAGCGACAGCGAGTTCACGACCGACCAGCGCGAGCGCGAGGCCTCCGGCGGCCACGCCTACGGCCGCTACTTCGAGGAGTTCGAGGAGGGCGCCGTCTACAAGCACTGGCCCGCCAAGACCGTTACGGAGGCCGACGATCATCTGTTCTGCCTCATCACGATGAACCACCACCCGCTGCACATCAACGATGTGTACGCCGGTCAGTCGCAGCAGGGCCGCAACGTCGTCGTCGGTCCGCTCGTCTACTCGCTGGCCCTCGGCATGAGCGTCTCCGACGTCTCCGGCAAGGCCATCGCGAACCTGGCCACCGAGGAGCTCTCGCACCCCAACCCGGTCTTCCACGGCGACACGCTGTTCG
>CAYUDT010000294.1:0-1858 GCA_964443695.1 uncultured Conexibacter sp.
CGAGATCGCCGACGCGACGCTGCGGCCCGACAAGGTCGTCGGCTTCCACTACTTCTACCCCGCCGCGGTCATGCCGCTCATCGAGATCATCGAGGGCGACCAGACGTCCTCGGAGACGATGGGCGCCGCGCTGACGTTCGCGCAGGCCATCAAAAAGCAGCCGATCGGCTGCGCCGAGGTGCCGGGGTTCGTCGTCAACCGCATCCTCAACTCGGGCATCAGCGAGATCTGGCGCGCTCAGGAGGAGCAGGGGCTGTCGATCAAGAAGATCGACGAGGGCGTCGGCGCGGCCAACGTCGTGCCGATGGGGCCGTACTTCCTCATCAACCTGCTGGGCCTGGACACCGTCCTGCACGTCGCCGAGCACCTGCACGCCGAGTACGACGACGAGTCCTTCGGCGAGGACCGCTTCTACGTCCCCGAGGGGATGGCGCGTCTGGTGGCCGAGGGCAAGCTCGGCGCCAAGACCGGCGGCGACGGCTTCTACGCGGCGGACGGCTCGCCGAACCTCCCCGGTGATGCCGAGCCGGACGTGGATGAGCTGGTCGAACTGCTCGTGCTCAAGACCTTCGTCGAGGCCGCGCTGGTGTTGGAGGAGGGCGTCGCCAACCACCGCGACATCGACTTCGGGATGATGGCCGGTGCCGGCCTGGACCCCCGCCGCGGGCTGCTGCCGCCGTTCATGAAGGCCGACGTCGAGGGGCTCGACGTCGTGCTGGAGAAGCTGGAGGCGGCGGCCGAGAAGCACGGTGACCGCTTCACGCCGCCGACGATCCTGCGGCGCCTCGTCGCCCAGGGCCGGCTCGGCGCCAAGAGCGGGCAGGGCTTCTACGCCTACCCGCAGTACGACGCGACGCAGCCCGGCGACGTCGTCAAGCTCGAGACCCGCGGCGACATCGCGATCGCGTGGCTGGCCAACGGCCAGATGAACTCGATCTCCCCGGACGTCGTGCGTGACCTGCGCGCCGTCTGGACGGCCGTGAACGAGGCCGGCATCCGCGCGCTGATCATCGCCTCCTCCAACCCGATGCTCTACAGCGCAGGTGCCGACCTGAAGGCGTTCACCACGATGGACGAGGCCGCGGGCGCAGAGCTGCTGCAGGGCATGCACGGGCTGCTGCGCGAGATGGAGCAGTCGTCGATCGTCACGATCGCTGCCGTCAACGGCCTGGCGTTCGGCGGCGGCTGCGAGCTCGCCATGGCCTGCGACGTCCGCATCGCCGGCACGGCGGCGCTGTTCGGCCAGCCGGAGATCAAGCTCGGCATCATCCCCGGCTTCGGCGGGACGCAGCGGCTGGCGCGCCTGGTCGGTGAGAACAAGGCACTGGAGATGAACCTCATCGGTGACCCGATCGCCGCCGAGGAGGCCTACGAGTACGGCCTGGTCAACCGGGTCGTGGTCGACCACGAGCTGCTCGACACGGCGCTGGCGTTCGCCCGCAAGTTCGCCGAGCAGGCGCCGCTGGCCGTGCAGCAGATCAAGACGGTCTCCGCCCAGGGCGACCTCGACGCCGGCGTCGCCGCGGAGATCGCCGCGTTCGGCGCGGTCTTCGCCTCCGAGGACGCGAAGGAGGGCATCAGCGCCTTCCTCGGCAAGCGCAAGCCGGAGTGGACCGGCAAGTGACCTTCGTGGAGGTCTCACCCAAGATCGAGAAGCTCGCGGGCCTGATCCGCGAGGCCAAGTCGGTGGTCGCCCTGACCGGCGCCGGCATCTCGGTGCCGTCGGGCATCCCGGACTTCCGCTCGCCCGGCACGGGGCTGTGGGAGAACGTCAACCCGATGGAGGTCGCGCACATCGACGCGTGGCGGGCCGACCCCGAGCGCTTCTGGCACTTCTACGGCAACCGCTTCGCGACGC
>CAYUDT010000295.1:0-1849 GCA_964443695.1 uncultured Conexibacter sp.
GACAGCGGCGGCTTCGACGCCTTCTGCAGCGCCAACCCGGGCGCCTGCCCGGATCAGTAGGCGCTGCTCGCCCGCGGCGCTACTCGCCCGCCCGCCGCATGTAGGCGCGCGTGCTGGAGTCCTTGGTCTTCGGATCCGGGATGAACGTCGCGCTGTAGGCGAGACGGATCGACTTGTAGAGGCAGTAGTACCGCGCCAGCTGGTTGGGCTGGGTCTGCGCGGTCTGCTGGACCTGGACGTCGTCGCAGGTGCCCTTGTTGCGCGAAGCGCGCCAGGACGTGGTGACCGGCTGCCCGGTCTGCATCAGCGGCGCCCACGAGGTGGACGTCAGCCCGACGATCTGGCCCTTCTTGATCGGGATCGACTTCTCCAGCGCGAACGTCGCGACGGAGTTGAAGTAGGGCGACGGGTCGAAGGCCGGCGACGACGCGACGGTGCGCGCGCGCAACTTCTTCGGCGGGTTGATGATCGCCAGCGAGATCGACGCGGCACCGCCGAGCTTCTTCTCGAAGTAGGAGATCTGCTTCTTGCCCGGGTTGCCGAAGCTGACGGTGAAGGCCACGATGCGGCCATCCGCCGGAGCGGCCATCGGGTTCTTCTTGTCCCCGACCTTGGCCTGGTAGCCGGTCGTGCGGCTGAAGGCGTAGCAGGGCTTTCCTGGGCAGCTGCCCTTCACACTGGAGTCGAACTGGCCCAGCTCGGTGACCGACGCGGTCGCGCCGGCCGCTGCTGGAAGGGCCAGAACACCCAGCGCGCAGGCGGAAGCTGCCGCGGTGAGCGTCTTCATCACTGACCATTCAACACGACCCACCGGCGAAGTTGCGGTGTCACGGCCCGGACATCCGCGAAAAGGCCACTAGGCTGCAGTCCAGATGACGGGGTCGATCGAGGTTGTGGGCCTGGAGCGCGAGTACCGGGACGGGTTCAAGGCCGTCCGCGGCATCGACCTCCAAGTGGCCCCGGGAGAGGTCTACGGGTTCCTGGGACCCAACGGCGCGGGCAAGACGACGACGGTGCGCATGCTCGTGACGCTGCTGCGCCCGACCGGCGGCAAGGCCACCGTCGCGGGCTTCGACGTCGCCACCCAGCCCGGCGAGGTGCGGCGCCACATCGGCGTGGCGCTGCAGGAGGCCGCGCTGGACCTCCTGATGACCGGCCGCGAGCTGATGGAGCTGCAGGCGACCCTGCACGGCATCCCCGCCAAGGACGTCAAGTCGCGCTCGGCCGAGCTCATCGAGCGGGTCGGCCTCGTCGACGCGCAGGACCGCCGCGTGGGCGCCTACTCGGGCGGCATGAAGCGGCGCCTGGACCTCGCGATGGCCCTCGTTCACGAACCGGCGGTGCTGTTCCTCGACGAGCCGACCACCGGCCTGGACCCCGTCTCGCGCATGACGCTCTGGGACGAGGTCCGTCGCCTGAAGGACGAGGGCACCACCGTCTTCCTCACCACGCAGTACCTCGAGGAGGCCGACCAACTCGCCGATCGCGTCGGCATCATCAACAAGGGCGTCATCGTCGCCGAGGGCACGCCGGCCGCGCTGAAGGCCGAGGCCGGCCGGACGCACATCGACCTGACGCTGCAGGACGGCGCCGACATCGCGCGCGCCGAGCAGGTCGTCGCCGCGCACGGGGACGTCCGCGTCGCCCCGTCGGATGTCGACCTCAGCCTCTGCGTGGCCGAGGGCGCTGCGGCGATCGCCCCGGTGGTCCGCGCGCTGGACGAGGCCGGCTTCCTCGTGGCCGCGTTGAAGCTCGTCGAGCCGACGCTGGACGACGTCTTCGTGGAGAAGACGGGCGAACACCTCGAGGAGGAGCTGCCGGCATGAGACGCCCCATGGGTTCGCCTTGC
>CAYUDT010000296.1:0-1804 GCA_964443695.1 uncultured Conexibacter sp.
GGGTCTGGGCCAGGGCGTCGAACCCGTCGGGGTTGTGCGCGCCGTCGACGATCGGGTCCGGCTCGGTGCCGTTGTGCTGCCCGCGCCCGGGGACGCGCGTCGCCGCGGCCGCCGCGAGCACCGCGACCGCGTCGGGCTCCCGACCGAGATACGCCTCGGCGGCGGCGCAGGCCAGCGCGAAGTTGCCGCGCTGGAAGCTCCCCTCGGCCACGAGTTCGACCCCGGCCGGCGGCGTCGACGGCGCGACGATCAGGCGCGCGCCGCGCTCGGCGCTGACGGCCTCGGCGACCGCGCGCGCCTCGGGGTGCAGGCCCGCCCCCACGACGAGCGTCCCGCCGTCGGGCACGACCGCGAGCTTCTCCTGCGCGATGTCGGTGATCGTCGGCCCGAGCCAGCGGGTGTGCTCCAGGCCGACGTTCGTCAGGACCTGCACCGAGGACGGCAGGACGTTCGTCGCGTCGTAGCGGCCCCCGAGGCCGGCCTCGATGACGGCGACGTCGACCTGCTGGCGCGCGAGCTCGTCCAGCGCCGCGGCCGTCAACAGCTCGAACTGCGTGACGCGGTCGTCGGACTCCGCGGCCGCGTCGAGCACCGCGGCCGCGGCCATCGCCCGCGTCACGGCCGCCCCGAAGGCCTCGTCGGGCAGGTCCTCCCCCGCCACGCGGATGCGCTCGCCGAAGCGGACGAGGTGCGGCGACAGGTACGCCCCCGTCCTCAGGCCGTGCCGCTGGAGGATCGCGGCGAGCATCCGCGTCGTCGAGGACTTGCCGTTGGACCCGACGACGTGGACGGACGCAAAGCGCGTCTGCGGGTCGCCGAGGCCGGCCAGGAGGCGCCGCATGCGGTCGGTCCCGAACCGCATGCCGAACAGCTCGAGGGACAGCAGGTGCGCCTCGGCGTCGCGGGCGCCGAGCGTGCGCTGCGTCACGCGGCCTGCTCCAGCCGGGCGAGCTCCCCCTTCAGGCGCTCGAGCTTGTCGCGCTCGCCCTGGACGACGGCCGGCGGCGCCTTGTCGGTGAAGCCCTTGTTGCCGAGCTTGCCTTCCGCGCGCGCGATCTCCTTGCGCAGCGCGTCGGCCTGCGCGGCGGCCTTGCGCTGCAGCTCGGCCGGGTCGAAGGCGCCGGAGGCGAGCACCTCGAGCGTGCCGCCGGGGATGACGATCGCGCCCGCGGCCTCGGCGTCCGCGTCGTCGGTCAGCGCGACGCGCGCCAGGCGGGCCAGCACCGCACGGGTGCCGTCGTAGCCGTCGGCCGACAGCCGCGCGTCGAGGAACGCCCCGGCCGCGATGCCGGCCTCGTTGCGCCAGGCGCGGATCGTCGTGACCGCGTCGACGAGCGCGGCGATCTGCGCCTCGGCGGCGGCGTCGCGCAGCTCGGGCGCCGGGGCCGGCAGCTCCGAGGCGGCCAGCAGGCGCCCGTCGAAGCCCGGCAGGTTGGCCCACAGGTCCTCGGTGACGAACGGCATCACCGGGTGCACGAGCGCGACGGTCTCGCGCAGGACGTGCAGCAGCGTGGCGGCGAGGTCGTCGTCGACGTCGCGGCCCTTGATGAGCTCCAGGTACCAGTCGCACAGCTCGCCGTAGACGAAGTCGTAGAGGCCGAGCGCGAGCTTGGAGAAGTCGAACGTCGCGATGCGGTGCGCGGCGTCGGCCTTGACGGCCTCCAGGCGGCTGAGGATCCAGCGGTCCTCCACCGTCGTCGCCCGCGGCGCCGCGACCGTCCCCTCCGGCACCTTGCCGACGACGAACTTCGTCGCGTTGAAGAGCTTGTTGGCGAGCGCCTGGCCCTGGGCGACCTTCTCCTCG
>CAYUDT010000297.1:0-1755 GCA_964443695.1 uncultured Conexibacter sp.
AAACCGGATGGCGAAAGAAGGCAACAGTTGTATATCTACTACCGCGACTTTAATGGCATTTACACCGTTGAGAACAGGGATAACTCTAATGCCCTCTGGCAAAGTGATTATGCCTGGGTACACTTTACTTATGTACCGCCGGGCAACAGGGCTTATGAAGGTAAATCAGTATACCTGTTTGGTGAACTGACAAATTATTTGCAGGATGATAATTCAAAGATGATCTTCAACGAGGAAAAGGGTGTATATGAAAAGGCTTTGTACCTGAAACAGGGTTATTACAACTATTCCTATGTAACACTGACCGATAAAAAACAGCCGGGTGTGCAGGCTCTTTATGAAAATACGGAAGGAAACTACTGGGGTACAGAGAACAGTTATATGGTATTGGTGTACTTCCGCAATTTCGGTGCAAGGGCTGATGAACTGATTGGGTTTACCAAAATCAATTCTGCTTTTCAGCGATAAGTTGATATAAATCGGAACACGGATAACACGGATAAAGGGATACTCACGGATTTTTTTATTTTAATTTTCGCCAGTGCAACAGGCATAAAAAATAACTATCAGTGCAAATCCTGATCATCCATGTCATCCGTGTTCTGCCTGGTTCTGGAATAGGAAAAAGTAGAAAGATTACAATGTCTTCTTGGCGTCTTCCAGGAATTTAGCAAGGCCAATATCCGTCAGTGGATGTTTTAATAATCCGAGTATAGAATCCAGCGGGCAAGTGCAAACATCGGCGCCGGCTTCGGCACATTTTACAATGTGCAGGGCATTGCGGATAGAAGCGGCCAGTATTTCTGTTTTGAAACCCTGGATGGAATAAATATGCCTGATCTGAGAGATCAGTTCGATGCCATCCCAGTTGCTGTCGTCTAAACGACCGATAAAGGGAGACAGATAAGTAGCACCGGCTTTGGCGGCAAGAATTGCCTGACCTGCAGAAAACACTAATGTGCAATTGGTGCGAATACCATTGTCAGAAAACCATTTGATAGCTTTAATACCGTCTTTGATCATTGGCACCTTTACCACAATAGTCGGGTGGATTGATGCCAGCTTTTTTCCTTCTTCTATAATAGCCTTGAATTCGGTGCTGATTACTTCTGCGCTGATATCGCCATCTACCATTTCGCAGATGGTCTTGTAGTGGTTCATCACCGCCTCTTCACCTTTAATGCCTTCTTTGGCCATCAGTGAAGGATTGGTGGTAACACCATCCAGGATACCTAACTCGTTGGCTTCTTTGATCTGGGCAAGATTTGCCGTATCAATAAAAAATTTCATAACGGGTGTATTTTAACCCCCTTCAGGGGGATTGGGGGCAAAAAAAATGGCAGGCTGATTACATCGCACCGCTCAACCACCTACTCTTGCTGCCTTCCGGCCCTGGGAGGGTTCAGCAGGAGCTGGTCGTGTAAGACCTGCCGGCGCAAAGATAAGGGTGTGAAGATTAATGGCCGAAGCCTTAGTTCTTCTTTTTAATTTTTCTATCCGGAATTCCTTTTAATATTTCGTCTTTGGTGGGTAAAGGTCCGTCGGGGAGTTTCTTGATCCAGATCGTCTTTTCGATAAATACAGAAGGATTGCTTTTCAGTACGGCTTTTACTGTAACTTTTTCTGCACTGAAATCATCGGGAATGATCAGTTCATTGCCGGCAAATGTGGCATTGGTACAGGAGAATTGTATTTCCTTGCTGGTCAAAGGCTGCCAGCGGCCAGTGGAAAGTTTGCCGTCTACATTGATATAAT
>CAYUDT010000298.1:0-1741 GCA_964443695.1 uncultured Conexibacter sp.
GATGCTGCGGCGGCGGGCCGATCTGCCGAAGACCTACGCGCGGATGGCAACGGCTTTCAACTGGCCGGAAGAGGGCGCGGAGAACCGGCTCATCGATCGCCCTGCCAGCCCGGAGCGGGGGCAACTCCTGAGCGTTCTTCTCGGCGCGGGCATTCACAACCTCGAACCGCTGAATCTCGCCGGGCTCGACCTGTCCTTCGCCTACCTGCCCAACGCGGACATCGCCGTTCTGACCGGGCTCGGCGCGCGGCTGTCCTACGCCGACCTGTCCGGCAGCTACCTGACGGAGGCGGACCTCGGCGGGGCCTATCTGGAGAATGCCCGGTTCCGGGACGCGCAGTTCCGCCGGTCGAGTTTTGCCGTTGTCGGTCCGGAGCGGACGCGCGCGCCCTTCCTGCCGGAAAACTCCCCCTATTCGAGCTTCCTCGCAGGCGCGGACTTCGACGGTTCGGTGCATTTCGGCACCGATTTCGGCGGCGCGCTCCTGACGGCGGCGAGCTTTGACGGTGCGGTGCTGCTGGGTGCCCGGTTCGACGGCGCGGGCTTGGGCGCGGCGACGTTTCGCGGTGCGGTTCTGATCGGGGCAAGCTTCGCGGGAGCGGAGTTGAAATCCGCCGATCTCGACGGCGCGATCGTCTTCGGCCGTGACGTGCTGGACGAGCTTGCGCGCGCCGCCGCACCCGGAAGCTTCGTGCCCGAACGGTTCCGGGCAGAGCCGGTGACGCTCGACGACGTGATGGCGATCAATCTCGTCTACCAGAACCTCGAACGAAGCGAAGTCGAGGAAGCGGCAGGCGGCGGCGCACCTTTTCGCCTGACCCGCGTTCAGCCCTTCGAGGACTGATCCCCGCCGCCGTCGTTGTCGCATCCTCGACCCGGCACCGGATCGTACCCCGAGCCGCCCCATGGATGGCAGCGCGCGATCCGCCGGAGCGCCAGCCAGCTTCCCCGCAGCGCGCCGTGCTTCTCCAGCGCGTCGAGCGCATAGGCCGAGCAGGTCGGCTGGTAGCGGCAGGAATGTCCGACCCAGGGACTGAGGATCAGCCGGTACGCCCGCACGGGCAAGGCCACGACATGGGCGAGGGGTGTCATCCCTTGGGTCCGTGGATCCGGTCGAGCGCGCGCATGAGGTCGGCCTTCAGGTCGGCGAAATCGCGGGCCGCCGTCGCCTCGGGTCGGCCGACGAGTACATAATCCCAGCCTGGCCGGCCGTGAAGCGGCAGGATGACGCGGGCGATTTCGCGCAGGCGCCGCTTTGCGCGGTTGCGGGCCACGGCGTTGCCGAGCTTCTTCGAGCAGGTGAACCCGACCCGGATCGCTGCCGGATCGGCCGCCTCGGGCCCGCGCTGCCGCGCCTGGAGGAGGAAGCCCGGCATCCCCTGCCGGCGCCCCTGCGCGGCACGGAGGAATTCGGCGCGCTTTGTCAGCGTCAGGCAAACGGAAACCGCCGGGGGCGTGTCCGTGTCCCGGGCCATCTGGCCTTGCACGGGCGCCTCCGGCGGTGTCATGCCGTGTGCCGTCGGTCCGGCCCTCAGGCCGAGAGGACCTTGCGGCCCTTTGCGCGGCGCGCGGCCAGAACCTTGCGGCCACCCTTGGTCGCCATGCGCGCCCGGAAGCCATGGCGACGGGCGCGGACGAGGTTCGACGGTTGGTAGGTGCGCTTCATCGCGTCAACTCCGTTTTCGTGCAGCCCAAACCGGTCACGGATTCGAAGGCCGCTGTCATTCGAAGCCCGGCTATT
>CAYUDT010000299.1:0-1677 GCA_964443695.1 uncultured Conexibacter sp.
CGCAAGCCGTACTGCGTGCTCCTGCTCGACGAGATCGAGAAGGCCCACCCGGACGTCTTCAATATCCTGCTGCAGATCCTCGAGGACGGTCGCCTGACCGACTCGCAGGGCCGCACCGTCGACTTCCGTCACTGCATCGTGATCATGACCTCGAACATCGGGGCCAGCGAGATCGCGCGCAACACGCCGCTGGGCTTCAGCGTGGGCGACGAGGACGCGGGCATGACCTACGACGACATGAAGTCGCGGGTCATGGGCGAGCTGAAGAAGGTCTTCCGGCCGGAGTTCCTCAACCGCATCGACGACGTCATCGTCTTCCACAAGCTGACGAAGGACGAGATCACGCAGATCGTGGAGCTCCTGTTGCTCCGCATCCGCGGCTCCCTGGCCGAGCGCGAGCTGCAGCTCGAGCTCACGCCCGAGGCCCGCGACCTGCTCGTCGAGAAGGGCTGGGACCCCGCCATGGGTGCCCGTCCGCTGCGGCGCGCCATCCAGCGCTACATCGAGGACCCGCTTGCCGACTTCGTGCTCCGTGCCGAGCTCACGCCCGGCGCCACGGTGCTCGTCGACAAGAACGAGGTTCCCCCGGGCTCCGAGGAGCCTGAGGTGAAGCTGTCCATCGTCCAGCCGAAGGTCCCGGCCGCCGTCGGCGGCGGTGAGGCCGAGGCCGGCTCCGATGCCACTCCCGCTCTCGAGGCCGGTGAGGACGCCCCGGCCGCGTCGGAGGACGCGGAGTAACCCAGTCGCTCTAGGCGGCGCCCGTCGGCTGCTCTTCGCGGCCGGCGGGCCGCCGCCAGAAGCGCCCCTTCGCCGGCCTCGAGGGCTCGGCCAGCGCGGCGAGCGTCTCCAGCTCGCGCAGGATCTCCGCCGCGACGCCCGCCGTCTCAGGCTCGATGTCGTATGGCTGGTCCATGGGCGGACCAACTGTAGGCCCGTCCCCGGTCGCCCAGCATCGGGGGTATCACCCAAACGCGCCGCGGATGCGGGCGTTCCCCCGATTGTTCATCGCCTGGTTACGGCGTTCCTCCGTTCCTCACGCCGGTACTCCGACGCATCGCACCCCGGATTGATGCGCAGACGAGGAGGCCCAGATGTTCCCCGACCCGATGGCAGCGCCGTGTCCCGTGGATGCGGAGCCGCAGCTGGACAAGCCGGAGCGGTTCGTCCGCGAGGAGCAGCCGTTCGCCCGTGCGCTGCGGCTCGTCACGATCCGCCCCGCCGACCCCGTGGCCGAGCTGACGCGCCGTGAGCGTCAGGTCCTGTCGCTGATGGCGGAGGGACGTTCCAACAACGCGATCTGCGGCGAGCTGTTCATCTCGCCGAAGACGCTGGAGCGTCACGTGCAGCACATCTTCACCAAGCTGGACCTGCCGCCGAGCGCCGACCAGCACCGCCGCGTGCGGGCCGTCCTGGCCTGGCTGCGCAGCCCCCTCAGCGACCAGATCGGTCGCTGAGGCGTGCGTGCTGTCACGGGTCGTCGTGCGTGGCGGCACGCACACTTCTCCCACGACGGCGCCCTGATCGGGCATGATCGCCCCGCAACTCTGTTCGGGAGGAACCACACCAGATGGACGCAGCTCGCCTGAAGAAGATCTCCGTGTTCGCGGATCTCAGTGAATCGGACCTGGAGACCGTCGCCACGTTGGCGTCGGAGGTCTCCGTGCCCGCCGGCAAGGA
>CAYUDT010000300.1:0-1664 GCA_964443695.1 uncultured Conexibacter sp.
CCGCTGCCTTTCAATACGTCGATTCGGTCGAATCGGAAGATCGGCGGAAAATAATATGACGACGGATCCGCGTAAGGCATCAGCATGATCGGAACGCCATCCTCCATGATGTGGACTTTTCTGCTGCGGGTCGGGTCCAAGCCACGGATGCCGATATTCGGCCTGATCCCTAAGCCATCCTCGTCCCGCACATGAACACCAGGGACCTCTCGCAGCGCTTCATTGATCGTGAATCGATGGTTGTTCTGGATGGACTCAGAGGTGATGACCTTCCCCGATCCGGGGATATGGTCGAGAGCCGTCGGAGAGGTCCCGATAATCTCAGTTAAGGGAATCTTCAGCGGCTTGGAATCGGCCGACGTTTGCTCAACCGAGCTCTCCTCTGTGGTCGTCGTCGAAGGCGTATCCTGAACCTCGTTCTCTGTGGAAGGTTTCTGGGATGGCGCTTTCTCTGTCGTAGTGGTCTGCTGTGGAGACGGTTCTTCAGCACTCACGGGAAGGGGGCTTGTGAAAGCGACCATCAGCGAAAGGCCGAAGATAATAATGTTAGTTCTTATTCTCAATTTCAAAAACGACCTGTTCACGCACGTCCTCCTTGCGCGATGGGCTCTTCATGGCCTCTAGGGGTGAATAATACTGAAGCTTCCGCTATAGAAAAGCGAAAAGCATAGAATGTTGAACGGTCACGTTTCCACGAATAAGACAGTCGAGTCGACTCGCATTTTCATTCACGTTAAAAGGGGTAAGACAAGGCTAGCTGCGATCTGACCCAACAGCACAGAATTCTCCATTGGACAAACACCCCGGTCTCAGGCAGCCTCCAGAAAGGAGGGTCGCGAGAGATCCAACGCAAACTGTCCGTACGGATTGATGTGTCCATGGAACAACGGCGTCAGTCCTCGCAAGTCTTCCGCCGTCAACCGCTCCCACATGCCTTCGCGCTCGATTGTCCGTTCCACCAACAGCGTGTTAATCAGCATGAGGCAGTTTTGGAGCAGTTGTAATGAGAGCGTGACGACCTCTTGTTGTTCACGGCTGTTCGTTGCTAACTCGCCTTGGCGACCATAGCAGATGAAGTCATTCGTCGCGTTCCAGTTTTCGACGACATTCAGTCCTTCCTGCACTTCTCGCTGGACATCTCGGGATGCCAAATAGTCACAGAGGTAGATCGTCTTTTCGGCCTTGCCGACTTCGGCCAACGCTTTATAGGTGGGATGCGTGACATTGTACGAGTTGTACCGTTTCAAAATAGCCTCCGAGGTGGCTGTGCCGCGTTTCAAGGCGACGGCCGCTTTGACCATCTCGTCGTACTGCTGTTCGATCAGATCCCACCGAATCGGACGCGCCAACGTGCCCGCCAGATGGGGAAACGCTCCAGCCGTTCCCTTCTCGGCCAGGTACAACCGTTCGTACTTGATACGTTTCAGGCGAGGCATCAACCGCACGCTTCCGAGCAGGTGACAAAACGCGAAGGCCACTTCCGACTGACCATGGCTATCCACGAAATTCTTCTCCACCCGCATGTCGGTGTCATGCCGAACGAGGCCTTCGATCATGGCCGCGATCTCCGACGTGGAGAAGCTCTTGGTTTGGGTATAGATCGACACCGCGTTGGTCTCGACATGCCAATAGACCATGACGCCGTATCCTTTATAGCGAGAGCG
>CAYUDT010000301.1:0-1578 GCA_964443695.1 uncultured Conexibacter sp.
AGTCGGCCACCGAGGAGCCACGACGGCCCGGGGTGGTCGGCTTGTACTTGCGGATTGCCATGTGTGATCAGTCCTATTCCGGCGGTCAGCCGACCTGGCCGAAGATGTCGATGCGGTGACCCTCAGCCAGGCTGACGATGGCGCGCTTGGTGTTGGCGCGCTTGCCGAGCCCGGTGCGGGTGCGGCGGGTCTTGCCCTGGCGGTTGATCGTGTTGACCGCGGTCACCTTGACGTTGAAGACCTTCTCGACCGCGATCTTGATCTCGGTCTTGTTGGCGTCCGGACGGACGATGAAGGTGTACTTGTTGGCGTCGAGGAGGCCGTAGCTCTTCTCGGAGACGACCGGCGCGATGAGGATGTCGCGGTGGTCCTTGTGCAGCGTGCTCACTTGTCGTCCTCCTTGGCCTGGGTGCTGCTCGCGGCGGTGCCGTCCACGAAGGCGTCGTAGGCGCCCTGCGTGAAGACGACGTCGTCGGAGGCCAGCACGTCGTAGGTGTTGAGCTGGTCGACGGCGACGATGTGCACCTGCTGCGCGTTGCGCAGCGAGAGCCAGGTCAGCGCGTCGGAGCGCTCGAGCACCACGAGGAAGCGGACACGGTCGCTGAGCGAGGCCAGCGACGTGAGCGCGAGCTTGGTCGACGGCTTGTCACCGGAGACCAGGCCGTCCACGACGTGGATGCGACCGTTGCGGGCCCGGTCCGAGAGGGCACCGCGCAGGGCGGCGGCCTTCATCTTCTTGGGGGTGCGCTGGTCGTAGCTGCGCGGCTGCGGGCCGTGGACGACGCCACCGCCGGCGAACTGCGGCGCGCGGGTCGAGCCCTGGCGGGCGCGGCCGGTGCCCTTCTGCTTGTAGGGCTTGCGGCCACCGCCGCGGACCTCGCCGCGACGCTTGGTCGAGTGCGTGCCCTGGCGGGCCGCGGCCTGCTGGGCCACGACGACCTGGTGGATCAGGGGGACGTTGACCTCGACACCGAAGATGTCGGAGGGGAAGTCAACCTTGACGGTCTTGACAGCCATGCTCAGGCCTCCTTGCCAGAGTCGACGGAGCTCTTGGCAGCCGAACGGATGACCACGAGACCGCCGCGGGGGCCGGGAACGGCACCCTTGAGCAGGATCAGGCCCTTCTCGGCGTCGACGGCGTGGACCGTGACGTTCTGGGTGGTGACGGTGTCGTTACCCATGCGCCCCGACATGCGCGTGCCCTTGAAGACACGGCCCGGCGTGGCGCAGGCACCGATGGAGCCCGGCTTGCGGTGGTTGCGGTGGGCACCGTGGGAAGCGCCGACGCCGGAGAAGCCGTGACGCTTCATGGTTCCGGCGAAGCCCTTGCCCTTGCTGGTGCCGGTCACGTCGATCTCGTCGCCGGCGGTGAAGAGCTCGGGAGAGAGCTCCTGGCCGACGGAGTACGACGCGGCGTCGCTGGTGCGGATCTCCACGACGTGACGACGCGGGGTCACCCCGGCCTTGCC
The DNA here is from genome assembly GCA_964443695.1 of uncultured Conexibacter sp. GTDB lineage: Bacteria > Actinomycetota > Thermoleophilia > Solirubrobacterales > Solirubrobacteraceae > Paraconexibacter. Next base: position 1,470 of record CAYUDT010000301.1, read on the forward strand.
GAAGTGGCCGGCCTCAGGCTTGTTGACCTTGCGGGCCTCGATCTCGCCGAAGGAGACCTGGATGGCGTTGTAGCCATCGGTCTCGGGCGAGCGGACCTGCGTCACGACG
>CAYUDT010000302.1:0-1548 GCA_964443695.1 uncultured Conexibacter sp.
GGCGTGACCCCGACCGCGTGGAAGGTCGCCCACAGGACGGCGTTGTCGAAGGCCCAGTACCCGATGGCGCCGATGTAGAGGCCGGGCTCGAAGCGGCGCAGCACCTCGCCCGCGTCGGCCGTCCCGCTGATCACCCAGCGCCGCAGCGCCGTCCAGGCCCTCCTGATCGACCCGTCGTCGGGTGACGCGTGGTGGCCGTCGGGCAACCGCGGGATGAGGCTGACCAGCACGATCAAGACGATGCTGATGGACGCCGGGAGGATCGTCAGCGCCCATGAGTGGTGTGGTCCGACGCCGGCGAACATCGCGATGCCGATGACGGCGACGGCCGCGAAGTTCACGCTGGACTTGATCAGCAGGAAGGCGACGCTGCGACGGGCGATCCGCTCCGGGTTCATGCCGTCGCGCTTGAGCACCCAGGCGCCGAGCGCGATGCCGCCCGCGCCGGACGCCGGCACCAGCGACCCCATCCCCAACTCGCTCCAGCTGATCTCCATGGCGCTGCGCAGCGACATCAGGCGGCAGAAGACGGGCCGGAACATCGCGACGTAGGACATGCCGCTGAGCAGCTCCAGCAGGACGGCCACGGCCAGCCAGCCCGGGGCGGCGTCCGTCAGCCGCTCGCGCAGCTCGCCCAAGCCGGGTGTGAGCAGGGCCACCAGGCCGAGGACCGCGAGCAGCGCGAGGACCTGCAGGGAGATCCGGCGGACCCGTGCTCCGCTGAACTCCTGGGGAAGGTCGCTCGAGTTGGTTGCGGCCACAACTTCAGACTGTAGGCGGTTGCAGAACGCGGCCCGGAGGGCCGATGCGCAAGGATGGACCGATGCCTCGCATCGTGCTGCTCCCCGGGGATGGAATCGGTCCCGAGATCATGGCTCCGGCGGTCAAGGTGCTCGAGCACCTCGTACCCGGTGTGGAGACCGAGTCGCACCTGTTCGGCGGCCACTCCATCGACGAGTACGGCGTCCCGTTGACCGACGAGACGCTGGCGCGCGCGAAGTCGTCTCACGCCGTCCTGCTCGGCGCGGTCGGCGGTCCCAAGTGGGACACGACGGACCCCAAGGCGCCGCGGCCCGAGCAGGGTCTGCTCGGCATCCGCAAGGAGATGGGCCTCTACGCGAACCTGCGGCCGGTCAAGCCGCTGAAGGCCCTGTACGACGCCTCGCCGCTGCGCCGCGAGGTCATCGAGGGCACCGACCTGCTCGTCATCCGCGAGCTCACCGGCGGCATCTACTTCGGCGAGAAGACCCGCACCGAGACTTCGGCATCGGACCTCTGCGAGTACACGACGCCGGAGATCGAGCGCATCATGCGCGTCGCCTTCGACGCCGCGCGCACCCGCGTGACCAGCGTCGACAAGGCCAACGTCCTCGAGACGTCGCGCCTGTGGCGCGAGGTCGCCGGCACGATCCACGCCGACGAGTACGGCGACATCGAGCTCGAGCACCAGCTCGTCGACTCCTGCGCGATGAAGCTCGTCGCCGACCCGACCCACTTCGACGTGATCGTCACCGAGAACATGTTCGGCGACATCCTCAGCGACGAGGC